>PKWY01000060.1 GCA_003132205.1 Acidimicrobiaceae bacterium | reverse complement strand
TTGTCCACATGGATCAGATGGGTGAAGTCGAGTACGCCGCCGGCGAGCCGAAGGGAACCCCATGGCATCCCCATCGCGGATTCGAAACGGTGACCTACATGATCGACGGCACGTTCGCCCACCAGGACTCCCACGGCGGCGGCGGGCTCATCACCGATGGCGACACCCAATGGATGACCGCCGGGGCGGGCATCTTGCATATCGAAACGCCCCCGGAGGAGTTGGTGGTTTCGGGCGGGCTGTTCCACGGCGTTCAGCTCTGGGTGAATCTGCCGGCCAAGGACAAGATGATCGCGCCGAAGTACCAGGGGCTCGCCGCCGACGAGGTCGTCCTGCTGTCCTCGGGCGATGGCGGATCCCTGATGCGGGTCATCGCCGGCGCAGTCGGCGGACATCAAGGCCCGGGTTCGACCCACACGCCAATGACACTGGTCCACGCGTCGGTTTCGCCCGGAGCGATGATGGAGCTGCCATGGAATCCCAACTTCAACGCCCTGGTGTACGTGCTTGCCGGGTCGGGCTGGGCGGGCAGCGAGACGCGGCCGGTTGACGCCGGTCAGTTGGTGGCGTTCGGCCCCGGCGACTGGATAAGCGTGCGCGCCAGCGATCGTCAGGATTCGCGCACCGTCCATCTCGAGTTGCTGATTCTCGGGGGCCAGCCCATTCGCGAGCCGGTTGAGCACTACGGTCCTTTCGTGATGAACAGCCGCGACGAGATCATGCAGGCGCTCGAGGATTTTGAGGCGGGCCTCTTCGGCGAGATTCCGGCGAATGCGCTTATGCCCCACGCTCCTGATCCAGACCCGATTCGAGCCGAGCACACGGGAATCTGACACTCGTGAGCGGACGACTCGGTCCCTTCTCTCTTGGTCGCCAGCGTGAGCCGGGCTGCGTGACTGGCAGCACCAGTTGCGTTGCGCGAGGCGCAGATTCGAGCTCATGCGGCTGGCCACGAGACCGCCCAGTCGGTGAATTCCTGGGAACCGCTATTGATCGGCCCGCACCTATGATTCGAGCAAGAGCTGGAAATCATGCGGGCGCCAACGAACATGAAGTCGTAGCCGAGGCGGGCGGTGCGTGAGGTCCATACACCACCCAGGAGAGGGGAATGAAGTGGTTGACGAAGCGATCTATTCGAAAATCGAAGGGCTTGTTGAAGAAGAGAAGAGCCTGCGGGATAATGAGACGCCCGAAAACGCCGAGCGACTTGTCCACGTCGAGAAGACCCTGGATCAATGCTGGGATCTGCTGCGACGCCGTCGAGCGCTGCGGGAGTTTGGCCAAGACTCCAATGACGCCACCGTGCGTGATGCGGACACGGTCGAGCACTATCTGCAGTGACCGTCCTTCGGAGGTGACCGGGGAGGGAATCCAGGCGAAGGCGGACCGGTCCTCAGCGCGTGACGAAGGCCCGGATGAGCTGACTGGAGGTGACGAGATCGAGCTGTTCGAGTTGGTGGACGAACTGGGCGAGGTTCTGATCGCTCGACTCGCGGACCTTGGGGCGTACGGCACGACCGTCATCTCGAGGGCTGCGCAAAGATGATTCGCGTCCTTCTTTTCGTGACCAAAGGCCTTAAACGGCAGGCTTCTCGTTGCGATACCGTCGTTTTATCACCCGTATTGACCAAGACTACTCAAGAGGCGGCGAGTTGAGGTATTGCTTCGGTCCATGCCGTGTGTTGGCGCCACCAATCAAGAGCTAGGGATTGGAAAGAGAATGTTTCAGATTCGTATTCACGGAAGAGGCGGACAAGGCGTGGTTACCGCCGCCGAAATCCTCTCGGTCGCCGCGTTCGACGAGGGCCGACGCGCACAAGCCTTTCCGAGCTTCGGGTCCGAGCGCACCGGCGCTCCCGTGGTTTCGTTTTGTCGGATTGATGACCGTGAGATTCGAACCCGCGAGCCCGTCATGGAACCCGACGCCGTGATCATTCAAGACGTGACCTTGATCCACCAGGTGGACCTGTTCTCGGGGCTCTCGAAGGACGGCTACGTCCTCGTGAATACGTCGCGGGCTTTTGACGAACTGGGATTCGGGGACTTCTTCGACAAGTTCCGGCCGGAGCGCCTGATGACGTGTCCTGCGACGGAGTTCGCCCTTGAACACGTGGGTCGGCCACTGCCCAACGCGGCGCTGCTTGGCGGATTCGCCGCCCTGACGGGACAGATCACCATGGAGGCTATTGACAAGGCCGTGCGGGAGCGTTTCGCTGGTCTGGTGGGCGAGCGCAACGTCGCCGCCGCGGCCGCCGCGTTCAGCTACGTGACATCGAAGGAAGAGGAGTTGACTCGTGCTTCGACAAATTGAAGGCTCCCGGGCCGTCGCGGAAACGGTCGCCCTCTGTCGGCCTGAGGTCGTGTGCGCATATCCCATCTCACCTCAGACGCACATCATTGAGGCGGTCGGCGTGATGGTGAAGGCGGGCGAACTCGCACCGTGCGAGTTCATCAACGTCGAATCCGAGTTCGCCGCGATGTCGGTGGCGATTGGGGCGTCGGCGACCGGCGCACGCGCCTATACCGCGACCTCGAGTCAGGGACTTCTCTTCATGATGGAGGCCGTCCACAACGCCGCCGGGCTGGGGCTGCCCATTGTCATGACGCTCGCCAATCGGGCCATCGGTGCGCCGATCAACATCTGGAACGACCACAGCGACGCGATGGCCGTTCGTGACGCGGGCTGGATTCAACTCTTCGCCGAGAGCAACCAGGAAGCGGCCGACCTTCACGTCCAGGCCTTTCGCCTGGCGGAGGAACTCTCCGTCCCGGTCATGGTCTGCATGGACGGCTTCATCCTCACCCACGCGGTCGAGGGCGTCGACATCCTCGACCAGTCCTTCGTCGACTCGTTCCTCCCTCCTTACGAGCCCCGCCAGGTGCTCGACACCAATGACCCGGTCTCCATCGGGGCCATGGTCGGTCCGGAGGCCTTCGAGGAGGTGAAGTACCTCGCCCATCTGCGTCAACTCGACGCCCTGGTGAGGATCCCGGCGATCGCGAAGGAGTTCGCGGACGCGACGGGACGCGACAGCGGGGGACTTGTCCGCTCGTATCGCACTGAGGACGCCGACATCCTCATCGTGGCCCTCGGATCGGTGCTTGGAACCATCAAGGATGCTGTGGACATTCGAAGGGAGGCGGGCGAGCGCGTGGGCGTCGTCGGCATCACGTCATTTCGGCCGTTCCCGGCAGAAGCCGTGCGTGAGGCACTCTGCCAGGCCCGCCAGGTCGTGGTCGTGGAGAAGGCCTTCAGCATCGGATTCGGCGGCGTGCTGTCAACCGACGTCGCCATGGCGATGCAAGGCGTGGAGACCAACCTTCGCACGGTCGTCGCCGGGCTCGGGGGAAGGTCGATCACGCGCCGTTCCTTGGAAGAGCTGATCGAAACGGCTGGACGAGACGAGCTTGAGACCTTGACGTTCCTTGACCTCGATCACGGCGCGGTGGAACGCGAGCGGGCGCGAATGGGCGAGACGAGGCGTTCTGGCCCCTCGGCGGAGAACCTCCTGCGCGACCGCGGCACCGCGGCTACTGCGCCCGTGAAGGAGCAGGCATGACCACCCAACCCGTCCACTTCTACCAAATCGGAAGCTTCGCGGTCGGAAACCGGCTTCTCAGCGATGGCGAACGCACGGTTCAGTCGAACCTGGACCGGACCAACTCGATCGACTCCGGGCACCGGGCCTGTCAGGGCTGCGGCGAGGCGCTCGGTGCGCGCTACGCGCTCGACGCCGCCATGCGGGCAACGAACGGACAGATCGTCGCGGTGAACGCGACCGGATGCCTCGAAGTGTTCTCGACTCCTTACCCCGAGACCTCGTGGCGGATCCCATGGCTGCATTCGCTCTTCGGAAACGCTCCCGCGGTCGCGACCGGCGTCGCCGCGGCTCTTCGCGTGAAGGGCAAGAAGGATGTCCGCGTCGTCGCCCAGGCGGGCGATGGCGGGACGGTTGACATCGGGTTCGGATGCCTTTCGGGGATGTTCGAGCGAAACGACGACGTCCTCTTCATCTGTTACGACAACGAGGGTTACATGAACACTGGCGTACAACGCTCAGCGGCGACTCCACCCGCCGCGCGCACCGCCACCACCGAGGTCGTCGGCCCCGAACCCGGGAACATCTTCGGTCAGGGGAAAGACCTTCCTCGAATCGCCATAGCGCACGACATTCCGTACGTCGCGACGGCGACGGTCGCCGACCTGCACGACCTGGAACGCAAGGTCGAGCGCGCCATGGAGATCCACGGGGCGCGCTATCTCCACGTGCTCGTCCCGTGCCCCCTGGGCTGGGGATCGGCGTCGAACGAGACAATTCATGTCGCGCGCCTCGCGAAGGAGTCCGGCCTCTTCCCCGTCTTCGAGGCGGAGGGTGGCACCGTGACCTCGGTGTCGAAGATTCGCCGCCAGGTTCCCGTCGAGGACTACCTGTCGATACAGCGGCGCTACGCGCATCTCTTCGGAAAGCACCCGCGCCCCGACGTCGTGGCGCGCATTCAGGCGATGGCTGATCGGAATATCGCCCGCTACGGGCTCGTTGACGAGGAAGCCGATTCGAAGGAGATGGCGGAGTAATGGAGATTCCCTTTGCAATCACCCTGGACGTCGGGACCAGCCGCGCCAACCACACGGGCTCGTGGCGGGTGGAGCGGCCGGTCTACGTGGACCGCATGCCGCCGTGCAACAACGCGTGCCCCGCGGGAGAGAACATCCAGGGCTGGCTCTACGAGGCGGAGTCGGGCAACTACGAAGGGGCGTGGCGCAAGTTGGTCGAGGAGAATCCCATTCCCGCCATCATGGGCAGGGTCTGCTTCCATCCTTGCGAGACGGCGTGCAACCGCGTCCAGGTCGACGAGGCCGTCGGTATAAACGCCGTCGAGAGGTTCCTCGGGGACCTGGCCATCGAGAAGGGTTGGGTGCTGCCCGATGCGGGCCCGGACACCGGAAAGCGGATCCTCGTCGTCGGCGCCGGTCCCGCCGGGCTCAGTGCCACGTACCACTTGCGCCGACTGGGCCACCACGTTCGACTGGTGGATTCGGCTCAGCGGCTCGGCGGCATGATGCGTTACGGCATCCCCGCGTATCGCCTGCCACGCGACGTGCTCGACGCGGAGATCGCGCGCATCGTCGCGATGGGCGTGGACGTCGAACTCGGCCACGTCGTGCACGACATCGAACAAGAACGCAGCGAAGGCGGCTTCGATGCTGTGTTCCTCGCCGTGGGGGCGCAGCTCGGCAAGCGGGTCAACATTCCCGCCGGTGACTCGTCTCGCGTCATCGACGCCGTCTCCTTCCTCCACCAGGTCGCCGACGAGGATCCACCGCTGCTCGGACGGCGCGTGGTGATCTACGGCGGCGGCGACACCGCTTTCGACGCGGCGCGCACCGCGCGGCGCCTCGGGGCGACCGACGCGGTCGTTGTCTACCGGCGAAATCGCGAGCGCATGGGCGCGAGCGGCGAGGAGCTCGAGCAGGCCCTGGGCGAGGGGGTCACGGTGCGCTGGCTCTCGACGGTCAACAAGTTCGAAGGCGACCGCATGGTGCTCGAGATGATGCGGCTCAACGACGAGGGCTTCCCCGAGCCCACGGGCGAATTCGAGGAGCTCGACGCCGATTCGCTGGTGCTGGCTCTGGGTCAGGACACGGACCTCGCGCTGCTCGATCAGGCCAGCGACGTGAAGGTCGAGGATGGCGTCGTCGAGGTGATGGAGTCGATGATGGCCGGGGCGAGTGGAATCTTTGCCGGTGGCGACGCGGTGCCGGCTGATCGCACGGCGACCGTCGCGGTCGGACACGGCAAGAAGGCAGCGCACGGAATCGACGACTTCGTCATGGGCCGCACGCCCGTGCCAAAAGAGCGCCACGAACTCGCCACGTTCGATCGACTGAACACCTGGTACTACGCGGACGCTCCACGGACGAAGCGGCCAGAACTCGAGAAGATACGCCGCCAGACCAACTTTGAAGAGGTGATCGGGGGGCTCAACGAGGACAATGCGCTCTTCGAGGCCCGCCGCTGCCTCTCGTGCGGGAACTGCTTCGAATGCGACAACTGCTTCGGCGTCTGTCCCGACAACGCAGTGATAAAGCTCGGACCGTCGCAGCGTTACCAATTCGATTACGACTTCTGCAAGGGCTGCGGCATCTGCGTGAAGGAATGCCCGTGCGGCGCTATCGAAATGGTGCCGGAGAGGATCTGACACCGTCGCGCCGTCGCCGAACCAGCGCGGCGCTACTCGATGACGCGCACCAGCGAACGGTCGCCGGCGTTCAACTCGGTGACCGAGTTAACGCCGTAGTTTTGCACCCACACGTGCGACCTGTTCACCGCGATGTCCTCGGGCCCTTTGATCGCGTCGGCCTTGGCGCTGATCACCTGGACCAACTTGCCGTCCTTGGTCTCGAATTCGGCGATTGAGTTTCCGAGCTAGTTGGCCATACACGCGTTCGAGTCGCTCACGGCGATTCGCGCTCGGACCGTCGAATATCTTGGGGCTGCTCGACGTCGCGGAAAGGGAAGGTGCGATGAACAGGGTTGTCCCGAGGATGGCAAGGGCGCTCGACATGGTTGGAATTCGGCTGGAGCGAGGAATACGTCGCATGGGGAAGGTCGACCTTGGGCATTGGGTATGCGTCGCCCAATCTCCCAGAGCCCACTTACGCGTGGTTACGCCACCGGTTACGAACGTGTCACTTTTCGATTGATGATCATCCGCATGGAGAGAACTTCGCCGCGTCACCTGTCCCGACGCCTAGCTGCGTGAGGAGGTGGCCCTTCGCACTGCGGATGCGATCTCGGTGGCGAGAAGCTCTATCGATCGGGCGGCGTCGGCGAATGGAAGTCCGCCAGTCCTATTTGGGCGAGGAACCTGTCGTGTCCGATTATCTCGCGCTCCCAGAGGATCTTCTCGACGATCTTCTGGGGACTTCCCGCGAAGAGCGCGCCGCGCGGCGAGGACCAGGCATCGAACGTTTCGCGGCTCATCAACTGACCGCGGACGCTCGGCATGTTGTTCGCGATGTAGCGCGAGTAATAGGGGTAGAAGGTTTCTCGCGCTCCTTGGCTCGTTGGCCCTGTGAAGAAGTGGCTCGTGATTCCCACGCGCAGCGACCCCGCGTCTGTCGCGCGATGTCACCACCGTGGCGATAGAGAGCGGCGAGGGTCGACAAACCGTTCTGGGTGACCGAGGATCGCCAGATACAAGGGAAGGCCCAGCCGTCCGGCGCGTTCCACGCTCGAGGGGGTTCCCCCGACGGCGATCCATACCGGCAACTGCGCCTGCACGGGACGCGGGTAGACGCCCGCGTTGCTCAGCGCCGGGCGATGCTTACCCGACCAGGTGACCCGCTCTGACGAGTTGAGTTGAAGCAGAAGTCCGAGCTTCTCCTCGAACAGTTCGTCGTAGTCGTTCAGATCGTTGCCCAACAGCGGAAAGGATTCGGTGTAGGCGCCGCGCCCGTTGGACACGAGGTCGAGGGCGGTGAAGTCCTCGAAGACCCTCACCGGATCGGCGGTCGAGAGTACGGTCACCGTGCTCGTCAGCCGGATTCGAGAAGTGGCTTGGCTGACCGCCGCCAGCACCACCGCAGGTGATGCGATGGCGAAGTCGGGGCGATGATGCTCGCCGACGCCGAGGACGTCGAGTCCGGCCTCGTCGGCCAGTTTCACCAGGTCGATGAACTCACGCATGCGAACCGCCGGATCGATTGACCGACCGGTGGCCGGGTCGACGGTCAACTCACCGAAGGTGAAGATGCCTATTTCCATTCCGGCCCTGGTCGGAACTGCGGCGACTGGGGTTTCGAGGTCAGCCGTCACGACTCGCTGCGCGATTCGGTCAAGTCCCGGATCCAGGTGACGAGCCGATCAAGTGCCTCTTGGCTGATGTCGTGGCCGCCGGGATGGCGCAGCGCCACGGCCTTGGCACCGGAGTCGCCGGTGATGTACTCCCACGAGCGATCGAGCAGTTCACGCGGAATGACGGGGTCGTCGTTGCCTTGAGCGACGAAGACGTTAACGTCCGCGAGCCGGCCGGCGGTTACGGGCACTCCGGCGTCGAAGGGGAGCGTGCCGTAGAGGATCGCCCCGCCCGTGAATCGCTCGGGGGTTTGGAGCAGCAGCCCCGGCGAACGCTGCGCCGCCGCTGAAGCCAATCACGATGACGGGGCGCTCGACGTCCGCGACCGAGTCGAGCCAGGACCTGAACCACGACATGGTCTCTTCCAGGGACTCGGCGACGGGGCGTCCAATCCCGCGGTTGGCGAACCACGCGTACCCGTCGCCCTCGCTGATGGGTGCGCGAACGGCCGCGTACACCGGCCCGGCAGGTATCCGAACAGCGAAGAGGTCTCCTCTTCGTTGGAGGCCCGCCCGTGCAGCAGCACCACGAGGGGTGCCGCTGGATCGTTGGGCCCGCTCCACTTCGCCGTTGGATTCGCCACGTCGTTCATTCGCTGTCCTTTCGGGGTTGGGGCCCTCTACTTCGTTCCGGCCGAGGCGAGGTGGCGCCCGTGGTGCGTGGCGAGGTGCTCAGCGTCACGACGCATGACCGCGGCGAGCTCGGTGAATTCGTCCAATGCTGGATTCTGGCCCACCAGCGTGAACTCGCGCTCGACGATGCGCAGGTCAAGTCCCCACACGTCTTCGAGGATGCGCCGGATCCAACCGGTCGAGTGATCCCAGCCCTCTCGAGGGGTGCCGGGTCCGTAGGCGCCGCCGCGAACCACAACGAGCACGGCGGGCTTTCCGGCCAGGGGCTGACCGGCGCCGTTCGCCAGGCGAGGGTCGGTGAGCGCGAGGTCAACCCACGCCTTCAGGTGATGGGAGATGCCGAAGTTGTAGAGCGGAGCGGCGATGAGAATCACTTCGGCGTCGAGGAGCTCGTCGACGATGGTCGCGGCGAGCGCCACGGCTTCGCGCTGGTCGGGTGTGCGGTCGCTCTCGGGGGTTTGGCTGGCGAACACGGCGTTGGCCCATGCGGTTGACGGCAGGGGGTTCAGTCCGATGTGTCGTCGGGTGATGGTTGCGTCAGGCTGGGCTTCGCGCCACGTGTTCTCGACAATGTCGCCAATGGCGCGGCTCGCCGAGCCTTCTGGGCGAATACTGGCATCGAGGCGGAAAAGGGACATCGGGACTCCTAAGGGTTGATCGGCTAATACTTCTATTATATATGTAACTTCTAAAAACAGAGTTACTTGGTCTCTCGACACACAACTACTGTTAAGAACGTGAATTCGCCGCCGAAGACCGCAGTCGGGACCAGGACGCTGTCCGGTCCGGCCGGGTGCGAGGAGTCGCTGCGCCACTGCGACGCGGCATTGGTCCGGGCCTTCGGATTCTTGGGCAAGCGTTGGAGTGGGGTAATCCTTGGAACGCTGGCGAACGGAGAGTCGGGATTCGCCGACCTGAAGAGACGCGTCGAGGGAATCAGCGACTCGGTGCTGAGCGATCGGCTCGCTGAACTGCAAGGGGCCGGCCTGATAGTGCGGTCGGTCGAGTCGGGCCCCCCGGTTTCGGTCTCCTACGCACTGTCAGAGTCCGGCCAGGCTTTGATGCCCGCGATGTTTGAACTGAGCGAGTGGGCGACAATGAATCTGCCAGAGGCTGATTGAGCCTTCCAGGGAAATCTCGACGACACCTTCGTTGAGGCGACCGGAGATTCTGATCTACTCGGGTGCTCGCCAAAACGGAGCGGGAGTGTTGATCCGGTCCAAGCTGCTCGCAACCGTGCCGAAGTGGCCATCGTCGTCGCGCCACGAATTGAATGCCTGGTCGATCTCGTCGCGGCTTCGCGCGACGAAGTTCCACCACATCTGAATCTCGCTCTCAAAGGGAACGCCCCCGAGAAGCATCACCCTCGAGGGCTCCAGAGCGTCGAATTCGATCTGATCACTCCCGGGAGCGAGGTAGCCGAGGCGTCCAGGCTCGAGGAAGATCCCGTTCAGCATCAGCGATCCTTCGAGAACGATAGCCGCGTACTCGAAGTCGGTTCGAAGCGGGAAGTTCGCACGCCTGCTGACCTTGAGTTCCGTACCCATCAGTTCGGAGTCGTGGCGGGCGGGGCTCGTAACCCCGCAGAACTCGCCCACCAGGACGGTGGCGCTCGTGTCATTCAACTCGATGCGGGGCAGGTCGCCATGGTGCTCGAAAGCGGGAGCGAGATGACGAGTCGCGTCGGGCTGGGCAATCCAGAGTTGGATGCCCTGCAGGGTTCCCTCGTACTGTCTCGTCGCCTCCTCGGAGTGCGAGACGCCCTCGCCGGCGGTCATGAGGTTCAACTGGCCGGGAGTAATCAGCTGCTCGGTGCCCAAGCTGTCGTGGTGAAGGGCTTCGCCATTGATCAGGTAGGTCACGGTCTGCAGCCCCATGTGGGGGTGGGGTCCGATGTCGAGACCGTGTTCCTTGGTCACATGCGCCGGACCCATGTGGTCGGCGAAGCACCACGCGCCCACCGTGCGGTGCCCCTTTCGAGGGAGCGCCCGGCGAACGGACATGGCGCCAACCGTGGCCGCACGACTGGAGGTGACTTCGAGCCGGGTCATGAAGCGAGGCTAGCCAAATGTCCCCGCCTTTGGTCCAAGAGCATTTCCCAGATGAAGCTCATTGCCAAGGCCTTGTCAGGGCGCAGGCAATCGTCCGAGGACGGCAAAAAAGCCCGGGCGGGGGGGCCCGGGCTTTTTTGGGGAAAGCCAGACGATGTTAAATAACGTCTGACGGATCGCCTTGACGGTAGTGACGCACTCCGAGGAGAGTCAGAATGAGCATCAGTAACGCGAGCGCGAACGAAGCAATGGACGCGTAGAGAGCAATGACGCCGATGAACCCGAAGGCGTAGGCGTTCAAGAGCAGACCACGCAGGGTGTCGCCGCGGAAGACGAGGTTCACCTGGTTGGCCAAAGCGGTGTTCGAGGGGTCGGCCAACGAAGCTGCGCTGAGCTGAGCGTAGGTCTTTCCGCCGGCTATTGCAGTGGTGTCAACACCAATGATGTCGTTGGCGAAGATCTGAGCCTGTGATCCGGTGAGGACTTGCTCGCCCGCCAACTTGGTCTGGTTGGCCTTCACGAGGTCCTGGTAGTCGGACTGGGTCGACGTGGGGAAAAAGACCTTCTGTTCAAGAAGCTGTGACTTCACTTGGGAACTCGTAAAGGAGTAACCCACCACCAACCCAGTTCCGGCGACGAGAAGCATCACCGTCAATAACAGCCCAACCCAGTTGAGTAATAGGTCCAATGTCTTACGCCTCATGCGTAGTTCCTTTCAATTGCCACTCGTCCATTCTTGCGCAGCGTCAGCCAAGGATCGTAGAGGAAAAGGTCCCTTTAATTAGGAAATAATCACTTGAATTACGTGTCGAGCGAGAGGCCCAATCTGGACAGGTACCCGAGCCCCATCACCGCCGCCTCGCAGCCGACCCGCTCGAGTGCGAGCACGTCGCGGTCATCGCGAACCCCGCCCGCGGCGACGACTGCGAGCCCGCTCGCGCACACCCTCTCGTAGAGGGCGAGGTCCGGACCCTTCATGGTCCCGTCGCGTTCGATCGCGGTGACGTGAAGGCGAGTGACCCCGTTGACCACGCATCGTTTGAGCGCCTCGTCCACGCTGAGACCGGTCGAGGACAACCAGCCACGTACGGCAAGCTGCCCGTCACGGACATCGAAAGCGACGACGAGCTGCTCACCGAGCGCCTTGACGTAGTCGGCGAGCGCCGTTGGCTCGCTCCACACCGCCGTGCCGACGATGACCCTCGACGCTCCGGCGCCGAGTGCGAGCCGGGCGCTCTCGATCGAGCGGATTCCTCCCGACACCTGCAGGGGGATCGAATCCGCGAGCGTAACGCAACGTCGAACCACCTCGCTGCGCAGCGCGCCACTGCGCGCGCCCTCGAGGTCCACGATGTGAATCAGCTCAGGGCGGGTGGCGACAATCCGTTCCATGAACTCCTCGATGGGCCGGCGAAAGAGAACGCGGTCGTAGTCGCCTTGCTCCAGGCGGACGGCGTAGTCGCCGAGGAGGTCGAGGGCGGGGATGATTTGCATAGCAGCGTAGTAGCACGTTAGCATGAGAGCATGACCAGTGGCAAAGTACAAGAAGCGCAAGCGCGACCCGAAACTTCCGAGCGGTTCGACGAGCTCGTCGACGCCTTCGTGCACCTACGTGATCCTAAGATAGTCGCTGCGTTCCTACGCGACCTGTGCACGACGACCGAGCTCGACGCCATGGGCCAGCGGCTCCAGGTCGCGCGACTCGTCGATGAGGCGGTCCCGTACCAGGAGATTTCCCGGCGTACCGGCGCGTCAACCGCCACAGTGACGCGCGTCGCCCACTGGCTTCGCTACGGCGAAGGTGGCTACAAAGTCGTTCTGAAGCGAGGTCGCAAATGAGTCGTCGTCTAACCATGGCACTGCCGTCGAAGGGTCGCCTGCGCGAGCCGTCGTGGCTGCTGCTCGAAGCGAGTGGGGTCGCCCCCCAGGAACCCGGCGAGCGGGTCCTTCAGGCGCACTGTCGCAACGCGGATATCGATCTGCTCTTCGTGCGCGCCGACGACGTGCCCGAGTACGTGGAGGATGGAGTCGTCGACTGCGGCATCACGGGGCTGGACCTGGTCTCCGAGCGCGAGAGCGACGTTGAGGTCCTCCTTCGCCTCGGCTTTGGAACCTGTTCGCTGCAGGCGGCGGTGTCCATGGAGGACAGCGCGACGAGCATCGAAGACCTCGAGGGGCGACGCATCGCGACCTCGCACCCGCGCACCGCAGCCAAGATGCTCGCTGCGCGCGGGATAAAGGCGGAGCTCGTGCGGGTTGCGGGCTCCGTGGAGATTTCCCCACGCCTGGGACTCGCCGATGCGATCATCGACCTCGTGTCGACGGGTTCGACGCTTCGAACGAATGGCCTTCGCTCGCTCGGCGTTCTCTTCGAATCAGAGGCGGTGCTCGTCGGAAAGATGGGTTCCACAGACTTGGAGGCTCGAAGCACGCTCACCACAGTCCTCGGGTCAGTCATCAACGCGCGCGCGAATCGTTACCTACTCTGTAACGTGGCGAAGGATCGCCTCGGCGACGTTCTCGCACTGCTGCCGACCTCGGGCTCGCCTACCGTGATGGACCTCGCGACGTCGGGCCTGGTGGCGGTGCACGCGCTCGTTCCATCGGCCGATATCTGGTCGCTGTTGCCGAAACTGAAAGCTTGCGGCGCGAGATCGATTCTCACGCTGCCCGTTGAACGGATGGTGTCATGAGCAAGCCAGTGCAGACCGACCGGAAGATCTCCATTGAAGAGGTCGTCCAGGACGTCCGTGATCGTGGCGACGCCGCCCTGGTCAAGTGGTCCCAGCTCTTTGACGGGACCACCGCCACCAAGCCCGAGAGGGCCGTGGCGTACGGGGACATTCCGACGGCGGCGATACTCGCCGCGGCGGAGTCGGTGCGCATTTGGCACGCCGCCCAGCGTCCGAGCGACCTGATGCTCGAAGTCTCGCCCGGCGTCACGCTCGAGCGGCGCTGGACCCCGCTTCGATCGGTGGGCATTTACGTGCCGAAGGGCCTCGTCTCGTCGCTCATCATGGGCGCCGTTCCGGCCCAGGTCGCCGGCGTCGAGCGAATCGTCGTCTGCACGCCGCCGAGCGGAGCGCCGGCGGTCGCCGCCGCGGCGGCGCTGCTCGGCATTGACGAGGTGTGGGCCATTGGCGGGGCGCAGGCCATCGCCGCGATGGCCTACGGCACCGAGTCAATCGCGCGCGTTGACAAGATCTTCGGCCCCGGAGGAGGAGCCGTGAACACTGCGAAGCTGCTGGTGAGTCGTGACGTCGCCATTGACTTGCCCGCTGGTCCCAGCGAGATCGTCGTGGTCGCCGATGAGGGATTCGACGAGGAGATCATTCAGCAGGAACTGGCCGCCCAGATGGAGCACGGACCCGACTCGCGCGCGTTCGTCGTGCGCGTGGGCGAGGACCTCGATGCGGCGCTCGCCGAGATCGAGGGCTACGCCGCCGAGCACGTGGCGCTGCTCGGAGTTCGCGCGGAGTCGCTCGCTGGGCGCATCCGCAACGCCGGCGCCGTATTCGTCGGTCCCTATTCGCCCGTTCCTGCCGGCGACTACGCGACCGGCGCCAATCACGTGCTGCCGACAGGAGGATGGTCGAAGTCGACGGGAGGTCTCGGACTCGAGGCGTTCATGAAGACGGTCACCGTGCAGCGCGTGACGAAGGAGGGCCTCGAGAGACTGGCTCCGGTCATCGAGGCCTTGGCCGAACTCGAGGGAATGCCCGCGCACAAGGCGACGGCCCGCCGATGAACAAGCCAGTCGCCCTCGACGCCTACCAGTGGCCGCCCTCGAACGAAGCCATCGCCGCGCAGGTCGGAATCGATCCTCGTTCCATCATCCGATTCGACGGCAACGTCCCGCCGACGCCGCCCGCGAGCGCCCGGCCAGCCGCACTCGCGAGAGCGCTCGCGGACATCAACGAATACGATCGCGGTCGCTACGAGCCCCTTCGCCGAGCCATCGCCGCCCACCACGGCGTCGGACTCGACCAGATCTCACTCGGGGCCGGCAGCGACGAGTTCATCGTGCTGCTCGCTCGCATCTTCGCCGAGGGCGGCACGGTCGCGACGGTGCCGACGACGTCGTATTCGATGTACCGCTACGCGGCCCTGATGGCTGGGGCGACCGTCATCGACGATCCTGAGAAGGCGGACCTCGTGTTCGTGTGCCGGCCGAACAACCCCACCGGCGAATTGCCCGATATTCCCGACGTGCCGGGACAGCTCATCATCGATGAGGCCTACGCCCAGTACGCGGGCGTCGACGCGCTCGACCGGGTGGTCGACGGGGCGATCGTGCTGCGCACGTTCTCCAAGGCCTACGGCCTGGCCGGGGCGCGCGTCGGCTACGCCATCACCACGCCCGAGCTGACGGCGGTCATCACGTCGCGCCAGGCCCCGCTCTCAGTGTCGTCGCTTTCGGCGTCACTCGCGCTCGCCGCGATCGCCACGCCGGTCGACGTCTCGGGCCAGATCGCCGAGCGCGAGCGCCTGTCGTCCGAGCTCAGCGCGCTGGGGCTGGTGCCGCTTCGCTCGTACACGAACTTCCTCTACATTCCGATGGACAACCCCCAGGACATCGTCGACCGGTTGATGCCCTACGGAGTGATCGTGCGGGCGTTTTCGGGCGGTCTGCGCATCAGCGTCCGAGACGAGTTGGACGACGACGTGTTGCTCGACGCTCTGCGTGCCGAGCTGAAGGGCGAAGCCATGCCGGCGCCGTCGCTGCGCCACCGTCGCGCCACCGCCGAAACCCTTCTCACCGTTCGACTGCGGGTTCCCGGCGAGGGGCGCGTCTACGTCCACACCGGCGAGGGCTTCTACGACCACATGCTCACCCAGTTGGCCTTTCACGGAGGCATGGACCTTCGACTCGAAGGTGTCGGAGACCTCGAGACCGGGGACCACCACACCGTCGAGGACATGATGCGCACCTTCGGCGAGGCGCTCGACATGGCGCTCGGCGACCGCCGCGGCCTCACGCGCTACGGCGAGGCGCGAGTTCCCATGGACGAGGCGCTTGCGCACGCGGTGGTGGACCTGTCGGGTCGCGCCACGGCGAATATCTCGATCTCG
This sequence comes from Acidimicrobiaceae bacterium, assembly GCA_003132205.1. GTDB lineage: Bacteria > Actinomycetota > Acidimicrobiia > Acidimicrobiales > RAAP-2 > RAAP-2. The sequence continues at coordinate 68,225 of PKWY01000060.1, read as the reverse complement.
CCCGATCCAGGCATGGCCGCCCACGCGTTCGAATCACTCGCCCAGACGGCGCGGATCACGCTGCACGTGACCGCCACGGGTAAGAACGCCCACCACGTCGCCGAGGCTTCTTTCAAAGCGGTCGGTCGCGCCCTCGCCCAGGCGATGACCCGTGATGGTTCGCTCGTGCGTTCCACCAAGGGTTCACTATGACCGACGTGATCGTCGTCGACTACGGCGCGGGCAACACCCGTTCGGTGCGGGCGGCGCTGACGCACCTGGGCAGGACCAGTGAAGTCAGCGCCGATCCCGCCAAGATCGCCCGTGCGTCTTACGTCGTGCTCCCGGGCGTTGGCTCCGCGAGGAGCGCCATGGCCCACCTCAACGAGACCAGTGCCGCAGCCGCGCTTCGCGACCGCTTCGACGCCGACGGCCCGACTCTCGGAATCTGCCTCGGAATGCAGCTGGCGTTGGAGGCGAGCGAAGAGGACGGGGGAGTGGAAGGTCTAGGGCTCTTGAGCGGTGAAGTGGTGCGTCTCGCGTCGGGAAGGGTCCCGCGACTGGGATGGGCCATGGTCGAGCCGTGGGGCGACGCCTATTACTTCGCCCACTCGTTCGCCGCCCAGTCGCCCGACGCAATCGCCACCTCGGAGGGCATCACCGTCGCCGTGCAGCGCGGCTCGTTCCTCGGTGTTCAGTTCCACCCGGAAAAGAGCGGCGACGCCGGGCTTGATTTCTTGGAAAAATGCCTTTCCCTCGTTTGATCCCCTGTCTCGACGTGGCGAACGGACGAGTGGTGAAGGGCGTGAGCTTCGTGGGGCTGCGCGACGTCGGCGACCCGGTCGAGCTCGCGACGTTCTACAGCGATGGCGGCGCTGACGAGCTGGTGTTCCTCGATATCAACGCGACCCCCGGCGACACCGAGACCATGACCTCCGTCGTCGCCCAGGTCGCCGACGTCCTCGAGATCCCCTTCACCGTCGGCGGCGGGGTCCGCAGTGTCGCCGACGCCACGCGAATCATCGAGTCGGGCGCGGACCGGGTTTCGCTCAACTCCGCCGCGCTCGCCAATCCTTGGCTCATCACCGCCATCGCCGATCGGTACGGCAGCCAAGCGGTGGTCGTGGCGATCGACGCCGGCGAAGGGGTGGTCCACACGCACGGCGGACGGGTGGCGACGACCACTCCGACGCTGGTTTGGGCCGTCGAAGCGTGCGAGCGGGGAGCGGGAGAGATCCTGCTGACCTCCATTCGCCAGGACGGCAAACGCACGGGCTTCGATCTGGAGCTGACGACGGCGGTTCGAAACGCGGTCTCCATCCCGGTGATCGCATCGGGGGGCGCGGGTTCGGCCCACCACATCGCCGAGGCCCTGCGGGTCACGGACGCCGCGCTGATCGCATCGATTGTTCACGAGAATCCGACGGGACTGCCCGGACTTCGCCGTGAGATCGAAAGCTTGGGGATAGAACTACGACCAATAAAGGAGCGAGCATGAGCGAGGAACTCCGTGCCGCCATTGTCCAAGACGACGCGACCGGACGCGTCCTCATGCTCGGCTGGATGGATGAGGAGGCGCTCAGCCTCACCCGCTCCACTGGTTTCGTGCACTTCTTCTCGCGGTCGCGCCAGAAGCTCTGGCGAAAGGGCGAAAGCTCGGGCAACACGCTGCGCGTCGTCGAGGTGATCCTCGACTGCGACGAGGACGCGGTCCTCGTTCGCGCCAACGCCGACGGGCCAACGTGCCACGACGGCGCGACCTCGTGCTTCACCCCGTGGCTCTGGCGCCGGATCCTCCAGCGACAGGAGCAGGGCGACGAGAAGTCTTACGTCGCGACGATGCTGCGCGAGGGCACGCCACTCATCTCACGAAAAGTTGGTGAAGAAGCGGTGGAGGTGGTGGTGGCGGCCTTGAGCGAGGACGACGAGCGGGTCGTCAGCGAAGCGGCGGACCTGTGGTTCCACACGCTGCTGCTGCTGCGCAGTCGCGGTCTCGACCCGGCCGCGGTGGAGGACGAGCTGCGCCGTCGAGATCGTTGAGCCACTTCCCAACCCTTAGAGTGCAGGTTGAGGGATGACCCGGACCACCGGGTTCGGGTCATCGTGAGGAGTTGCGAGGGAACGTGATCGCCACCACAGTCTCATCGGGAGCGCTCGTGCTCGTCGTCGCGGTCTTCCTGGCTTCGGCAGTCGAGATGGTCGAGGCGCTCACCATTGTCTTGGCGGTCGGGCATACGAGGGGATGGCGCTCTGCGCTCGAGGGCGTGGGCGCGGCCTTGGTGACACTCGTCGTCCTGGTCGCGGGCTTCGGGCCGGCGTTGGTGCGCGTGCCGACCGATGCCCTGCACCTCGTCATCGGCGCGATTCTCATGATCTTCGGGATGCAGTGGCTTCGAAAGGCCATCCTGCGCTCGAGCGGCTTGAAGGCCATGCACGATGAGGACGCGATCTACCATGAGACGGTCGAGGAGCTCTCCGAGCTCGCGACGGGCCCCAAGCGCGATCGCATCTCCTTCGTCGTGGCGTACAAGGGCGTCTTCCTGGAGGGGCTCGAGGTGGTGATCCTGGTCATCACGCTGGGCACGTCGGACCATCGCCTCGGTCTCGCCTCGGTGTCCGCGGCGAGCGCTGTGGTGATCGTTGGTGTTGTCGGCGCGATTGTGGCCAAGCAGCTCTCGAAGGTTCCCGAGAACGCGATGAAGATGGGCGTCGGAGTCCTGCTCGTGAGCTACGGAACCTTCTGGACCGGTGAGGGGCTGAAGGTTTCATGGCCCGGGGCCGACGCCACGCTGCTGGTGTTTGTCGCGTTGTACGCGCTCGCCACCTGGACGCTGGTCCTGATGCTGCGCCGCGAAGGCGTCGGCGACCCGGCGAATGTCGCGTGATGGAGAAGAACCAGCCGCCGTTCGCCCTTCGACTGCTGAAGGGCTTCGCGATGTTCTGGTGGGACTTTCTCGTGGGAGACACGCCGGAGCTCTTCGTGGCTGCCCTCGTCATCATCGCAGCGGTGACGGTGCTTCGGATCGTGTGGCAACTGAACGCGATTGCCGTGGCGGCGCTGCCGCTCCTGGCGATCGTTGCCCTGGGCGTATCGGTTCACCGGGCTCAGCGGGCGGCGCGAAAGTAACTCAGGCCGCGGGAACCTCGTAGGAGGTCATGGAGAGTGATCCCATCTCGTAGCCGTCGAGGAGCGTTCGCGTCGGCGCGTCGGCTTGCGCCGAGAGGCCCGCGATATAGGCGAGGGGCAAGAAATGGTCCGGCGTGGGTACCGCGAGTCGGTAGTCCGCGTGCGCGCCCGCCACGCCGAGCTGGGACGCATCGCTCGTCATGATCGATCGAACGTCGTCGTCGAACCGGTGGGCCCAGTCGGTGCCCTCACCCGGCTGGTTCCAGTCAATGAGGCGAAGGTTGTGCACGACGTTGCCGCTGCCGATGATCAGCACGCCCTCTTCGCGAAGGGCGTGCAGCTGGGTGCCGAGGTTGAAGTGGTAGTCGAAAGGGAGCTCCGCGTTGATCGAGAGCTGCAGGACCGGAACGTCGGCCTTCGGGAACATGTGCACCAGCACAGACCACGTCCCGTGGTCGAGGCCCCAACTGTCCTCGTCGAGGCCGACGTACGTCGGCCTCACGACGTCGACGATCCGCTGCGCAGTCTCCGGGTCTCCCGGCGCGGGGTACTCCACGTCGAAGAGCTGCTGCGGGAAGCCGTAGAAGTCGTGGATGGTCCGTGGCATGCGCATGGCGGTGACGGCGGTGATGTTCACGTACCAGTGGGCCGACACCACGAGCACGGCCTTGGGCTTGGGCATCGACGCGCCAAAGGCGTTCCAGGCGTCGGTGTAGCGATTGTGCTCGAGGGCATTCATCGGGTTTCCGTGGCCAAAGAAGGCGGCCGGCATTAACTGTGGCATCGGTTTCTCACCTCAACGTTGCGAACACCGTCCATCGTAATAGCCAAGTTTTCCACCAGTTCGCCGCGGGCGAAGGCCTCCTACAGATAGTGGGGCGGGACCTCGTGGTTATCGCGGCGGAGGCGGCGGATCTCTTCTTTGAGCCGCGCCACCTCCTCGCGCAGGGCGGCGATCAGCTCTTCGAGTTCTGACCGCGTTGGCTGTGGAGTGCTCACGCACTCAGGTTCGCACAACTCTTGTGGTTGTCGCCAAAGAAGAGGGAGATGAACCTTATGAACGCTTTGGGCCACATCCAGGCGGTATCGGGCGCTCTTCATTATTCGGACGCATTGCCGGTCCATAGTGGTGCTGGCAGCGGGGAGTGCGGCTACCAGTCATCTGGAGACCAACGACGATGATCGCCTCGCCACGCTGATCGCCTACGCCCGGGGCTGGACGCCCGGTGGATCGTTCAGACTGGGAAAGCGGGGCGTGCCGGTTGCCATTGGTGGGGCAGTGCAACTGTTGCTCTGGCTGTTCAACCACGGCTGGGTGACCTTGCTCGTCATGGTCGTCATCGTGGCCATTGCTTTATGAGAGCTCGAGGGTACGGATGTAGCTCTTGAGGGCGGTGAAGCCCTCGGAGAGGAACTCCTCGGAGTTTCGTTCAGACTCTTCGCTGATGTCAAGGATCATGGCGGTCATCTCGATGAGGATCAGCGCGGCCGCCCGGGCTCGATTCGCCGAGATGCTCGGGAACCGGATCTTCAACTGCCTCGCGAAGAACCCGAGGTACTCCTCGGTCTCCTTGCGGTCCAGTTCCACGAGCTCTGGTACCGCTCGAAAAGCCCGGCGCAGATGCGCGGTCGCGGGGTGCTCAGTCCTCAGTTCGATGGCGAGATTGAACACGTCCTGCGCCCACGCGTCCAAGTCCGGTGTATCCGAGACCTCGCGAAGCTTCTCTATGAGATGGGCCGTGCGCCGCGCCTGGTCGATTCGAAAGAGCTCGACCAGAATCGCCGTCTTGTCGGGGAAGTAGTGGTACACGGTTCCGATATTGACCCCGGCGCGCTCGGCGACGACGTTGGTGTTGAGACCCTGCACCCCGCGCTCGACGATTATGTCGGTCGCAGCATCCAGAATGCTCGTGAAGGTTGCGATCGAGCGCGCCTGTGACGGCCTCTTGAGTTCACCGCGCCGCTCTGAGGAGACGTTGGTCATCTCACTAGTATTCCCTGACCGCGACCCCCGGGACCGGTCATTGGAAATGGCTACATTTGGCATCAGAATTAAAAAGGGGAATTTCGTGCCCATCACCGCCTACTGGGCTCGTGAGATTGTCACTTTGGACAGCAACTGCCCGAGTGCCGAGGTGGTCGCGGTGCTCGACGAGCGGATCCTTCACGTGGGCACCTACGGCGAGGCGGTCGAGGCGCTGCGCGATCAGATGTTCACGACGAACGATCGCTACGCCAACAGCGTCATCGTGCCGGGCTTTATCGAGGCCGCCCCTTGTAGGCGTTGAACACGATGACGATGGGCTCGACGTATCTGATCAAGCGCGACGACGAGCTGGGCTCCATCGAGGTCGGCAAGTAAGCGAACTTCACGACCCGGAAGAACAGTCCGTTGAGCGTCGACCCCACGACGATCAACGGACATCGCGGTCGTCACGGCCGTCGCCGGCCGGCCCGTTTGACCGACGGGCCTTCACGGTGTTGCAAGGTGTGATGGCCCGTCGGTTTCAGTCTGGAATAATCAGGGGAACAGTCCGCGCAGCTCGGTGGCTTCCGCGATCCTCTCGACTCCGGCGACGATCGCCGTGTCGCGCAGCGTAAGGTCCAACTCCTTGTGCCTGCTCCAGATGTGGTTGAAGGCTTCGTGCATGAACTTCTCGAGACGCTGCTGGAAGAGTTCGGTCTCCCACATGAATCCCTGCATGTCCTGGGCCCATTCGAAATACGACGCCACGACGCCGCCCGCGTTCGCGAGGACGTCCGGGATGACGGGAATATTGCGGCTGGCGAGCACGGCGGCCCCTTCGCCGGTCGTCGGACCGTTGGCCGCTTCGACCATGATCGACGCGGCCATTTCAGTCGCGACCTTCTCGGTGATGACGCCGCCCAACGCGGCGGGAATGGCGATGTCGCAAGGGATGGTGAACAAGAGGTCAGCGGGGACGATGTCGCTTCCGGGGTAGCCAACGACTGTGCCGGCTTCGGCGAAGTGCTTGGCGAGAGCCAGGTGGTTGATGCCCTCGGGCACGTGGATGGCGCCCTTCACGTCGGCGATGCCGACCACTTTCATGCCGCGGTCGCTCAAGAGCTTCACGAGCGGCGCGCCGACCTTGCCGTAGCCCTGGACGACCACGCGTTGCTCGTTCGACGGACGGCCGAGGCGCTGGAGCAGCGCGGCGGTGCAGATGGTGACGCCGAGCGATGTCGCACCGGCGTGGCCGAGCGTGCCGCCGATGGCGAGAGGCTTGCCGGTCACGACGCCGGGCGTGTTTTGCCCGCGAAGCATCGAGACCGTGTCCATGATCCAACTCATCACCTGGGTGTCGGTGTTGATGTCGGGGGCGGGTATGTCGCGGTCGGGTCCGATCATTGGCGCGATCGAGAATGCGTAGCGTCGCGTGAGTCGCTCGAGCTCGCCGCGCGACAACGTCGAGGGGTCGACCTTTACGCCACCCTTCGCTCCGCCGTACGGGATGTTGACGACGGCACACTTGATCGACATGTCCGCGCTCAGGGCGGCGATCTCGTCGGCGTTCACGCTCTGGTGGAACCTGATGCCGCCCTTGCCGGGGCCGCGTGATGTGTCGTGCTGGATCCGCCAACCGGTGTACATCTCAACCTGGCCGGAGTCCAATCGCACCGGCACCGCGACTTCGAGCACTCGCTCGGGGGTGACGATGCGCTTGATCGTCCCCTCGTTGAGGCCGAGGATCTTTCCGGCGTTTTCAATTAAAGAGGTCACTCGCAGCCACGGGTTGAAATCGCCGCTCGGAGCCTCGTTCGGACGCGTGACCACGTTGTCACCAGCCTTTGAACTAGGTGGGGGCATCGTTGCTCCCATAGACCAGCGTACGACAGTATCGACCAGATCACGCGCCAGTCCCGGACGCTTCAGATACTGTTTTTGAGACACACCACCTCGAAAGGTTCCCATGAAGATCTCTACGATGCTCAGCTACTCCGGAGGCTTCAAACAAGCCGCTGATCAAGTGGTTGAAATGGAAAAAGCCGGCCTTGATCTGGTCTGGGTCGCCGAGGCGTACGGCTTCGATAGCCCTTCGCTGATGGGTTACCTCGCGGCGCTGACGCAGAAGGTGGAGATCGGCGCGGCGATCCTGCCGATCTACACGCGAACTCCGACGCTCATAGCCATGACCTCCGCCGGCATCGACGCGCTCTCAGACGGCCGCTTCAACCTGGGACTCGGCGCGTCTGGCCCCCAGGTGATCGAGGGCTTCCACGGCGTCCCCTACACGAATCCACTCGGGCGCACCCGCGAGATCGTCGAAATCTGTCGCGACGTGTGGAAGCGCGAGGCGCCCCTCGTGCATTCGGGCAAGAACTTCACGCTTCCCTTGCCGCCTGAGCAGGGGACCGGTCTTGGCAAGCCGCTCAAGATCATCGCGCACCCCGTACGCAGCGAGATTCCGATCTGGATCGCGTCGCTCGGCGAGAAGAACGTGGAGCTCACGGCCGAGATCGCCGACGGCTGGATCCCGATTCTCTTCATCCCCGAGCGTGCCAGTGACGTGTGGGGTGCTCCGCTCAGCGCGGGCAAGGCCAAGCGTGACTCGAGCCTCGGCGAGATGATGATCACGGCGGGCGGGTTGCTCGCGATTGGCGACGGGGAGGACGTCGTTGCGCTGCGCGAGATGCAGCGTTCGATGGTGGCGCTCTATGTCGGCGGAATGGGAGCCAAGGGCAAGAACTTCTACAACGAACTGGCTATCCGCTACGGCTACGAGAAGGAAGCCGAGGTCATTCAGGACCTCTACCTCTCGGGCAAGAAGAAGGAGGCCGAGGCTGCAGTCCCGGCGGAGTTCCTTGAGCTCACCACGCTCTGCGGACCCGAGAGCTACGTCAAGGAGCGCATCGCCGCCTTCAAAGAGGCGGGTGTGACGCACCTCCAGGTTCACCCGATGCCCCAGGCCGGCCAGAGCGCGGCGTCGCTCATTGCGACGGTGAAGGAACTTATCTAGAACCCTCGAAGTCACTTTGGCGCAAGTCGAGATCCTGCGCTGGGACCGACCGGCCCTGCTCGGCGACCGCCGACTCGTGGCGTCGGGCACGCCCGAGGGGTTGATCAGCCGAAGCCGTCTCACCGTTGTCAACGTCGACGCGGACCCGTGGTCCGAGGCGTCGAAGAGCAGAGCATTCGTCAAGTCCTCGAGGGGCTGGAGGCGCGATCGCTCACGTGGCAGCCACCGAGCATGGAGGACGCGTTCTTCGCGTCAATGGACACCGCCGACAGCGAAGACTGAGCAGTGCCTCCACCAACGAAGCCGCTGGAGGGCCGCGGATTTCAGAATCTCGTTCTCCCCGAGCGGGGTGGGATCTGCTTTGAATGGTCGGGCGGAAGTGCCCTTGAGTACTCCACCGATCAAGGGCTCCCCGGCTCTCGATCCGCAGTCTCGGGACTACTCATCGTCACGCGTCGAGTCGCGCCCGCCAGAAGCCAGCCACGCCTCGTACATCGCGGCGTACGCCCCGCCCCTCGCGAGAAGCTCGCGAGGGGTACCTACCTCGACGATGCCGCCCTTGTCGATGACGACGATGCGGTTGGCCCGTTGGGCTGTCGTCAATCGGTGGGCGATGAGTATGGCCGAACGACCTTCGAGGAGACGGTCGAGGGCCCGTTCGATGACGGTCTCGCTCTGGAGGTCGAGCGACGAAGTCGCCTCGTCCAGGATCAACACGCGCGGACGGGCGAGGAATGCCCGGGCGAGCGCCAGCAGTTGGCGTTCGCCGGCGGACAAGGTCTGGCCTCGCTCATGGACGATTGTGTCAAGACCGTCGGGCAGGCGTTCGACGAGGTCGCGAAGCCCCACGACGTCGATCGCCTCCTCGATTTCCTCGTCCGTGATGCTGGTGCGGCCAAAACTCAGGTTGGTCCGGATCGAACCCGCGAAGAGGAAGGCTTCCTGGGGCACGACCCCCAACTGGGATCGCAGCGAATGCAGGGTGACCGTTCGGATGTCGATGCCGTCGAGCAGCACTCGACCCGACGTCGGGTCGTAGAAACGGTTCGCCAGTTTGGCCATGGTTGACTTGCCGGCGCCGGTGGGTCCGACGAACGCAACCGACTCGCCCGGGGCGATCTCGAGGTTCACGTCGTGCAGCACGAGGTTGTCCTCGTTGTACCCGAAGCTGACGTTCTCAAAGGTGATCCGGCCTCCAATGGTCGGCAGCGTGGTCGCGTGCCCATCCTCGTCGACGCTCGGCGGTGTCTGGAGCAGTTCTCGAAGCCGGATCACCGAGGACCGTCCCTGCTGAAGCGAGTTGTACTGCTGGACGAGCAGCTGGATCGGCGCGAAGAAGCGGTTGAGGTACAAGAAGAACGCGATGAGCGCCCCGACGCTCAACTTGTGCTCGATCACCATGTGCCCGCCGATGCCGAGCAGGAGACCCGTGCCGAGGATCCCGATCATGTTGGTTGACGGGCCGTAGACGGCGTTCACCCGCCCGGTGTAGTGGTTCGCGTCGCGGTAGGCGCCCACCACGTGGCGGTGGTTGCGGATGTTGCGCCTCTGGCGGTTGTTGGCGGTCACGACGCGAATGCCGTAGAGCGACTCGGAGAGGTCGGCGAGTACATTGGCGATCCGGTCGCGGCTCAGCAGGTAGCCCTTCTCCGACGCGTGGTGGAACCAGATGGAGAACGCGAAGAGCAGCGGCACGATGAGCACGATGGTCCAGGTCGCGAGCGCGACGTTCGTCGTGAAGAGCACGACGGTGATCACGATCATCGTGAGGCCCTGCAGCGCGAACGAGCTGATGCCGTCCTGGATCAGCTGCTGGAGGTTCTCGATGTCGCTCGTCATGCGACTCATCAGTACGCCGGCCTTCTCCTCGGTGAAGAAGTCGAGGCTGAGCCGCTGGAAGTGGACGAAGACGCGGATGCGAAGGTCGTGCATCACCCTCGAGGCGAGCTTTCCCGTCACGTCGACCTGGGCGCGCTGCAGCAGGGAGCTCGCGAGGGCGATCACGAGATAGAGCAGTCCGCAGACCGTCACGACCGTCAGCGAACGATGACCCACGCTCATGCCGTTGTTGATCGCGTACTCGGTGAGCTTCGGACCCGCCTGCATCACGAAGCTGATGACGATCACGAGCAGTGAACCGACGCCCACGTAGCCCGGGTAGGCGCGAAGCATCCGGGGCAGCGTGAGCCGCTGGCGCTCCTTCTCGCTCGGACGCTGCTGGAACTTGATCGCGGAGGGTTCGTGGTGGGGTTCGGTGGCGAGCAGCTTGGTCGCCTCCTCCATCAGCTCGCTGGGGATGCCCCCGAAGGGAAGCCCGGTGTTCGTCGAGGACCCGAACATCGCGCCGCCCCCGCCCCATCCGCCCCACGCCATTACTCGTCCCCTGACGTTGTCTGGGCGAGCACTTCGGCGTAAAGCGGCGTGTTGGCGAGGAGCTCCTCGTGGGTGCCGGAGGCGACCACGCGGCCTCCGTCGAGCAGGATCACCCGGCTCGCGAGCGCGATGGTGGAGATGCGGTGCGCGATGACGATGGTGGTGCGTTGGCGAAGCAGTTGCCCGAGCGCCTCGTAGATGCCCGCCTCGACGTGCACGTCGATAGCGCTCGTGGCGTCGTCGAGGATCAGGATCGGGGGGTTCACGAGGAGCGTCCGGGCGATGGCGATGCGCTGGCGCTGCCCGCCCGAGAGGGTGTAGCCGCGCTCGCCGACGACCGTGTCGTAGCCCTGGGGCAGGCGCACGATGAACTCGTGGGCGTTCGCCGCCTTCGCCGCCGCCTCGACGTCGTCGATCGACGCGTCGGGCTGTCCGTAGGCGATGTTGTCGCGGATCGAGATCGAGAACAAGAAGGGTTCGTCGAGCACGACGCCGACGTTGGCCCGAAGCGAGGGCAGCGTGACGTCGCGCACGTCGTGGCCGTCGATGCAGACCGATCCGTCCGCGACGTCGTAGAAGCGTGTCACCAGTCGCGCCACGGTTGACTTGCCCGAGCCGGTTCGCCCGACGATCGCGACCGTCTCGCCGGCCTGGACGTGGGCGTCGAAGTCGGTCAGTATCTCGGCGCCGTTGGCGTACTCGAAGCGCACGTGGTTGAAGTCGATCGAGCCGTTGACGTCGACGAGGTCGAAGGCACCGGGACGATCGATGATGTCGGGGCTCTCGTCGAGGACCTCGAAGATGCGCTCGGCGCTCGCCTTCGCGCGTTGTCCCATCATGACGAGTTGACCCAGCATCATGAAGGGGGCTTGGAGCATCAAGAGATAGATGTTGAAGCTGAGAATGGCACCGATGCCGAGGTGTCCGTCGAGCACCATCCACCCGCCGAAGAAGAGCACGAGGGCGAGCCCGACCTGGGGGAGGTTCTGGACCCAGGGCGACCACAAGCCGCGGATCTGAGCGTCCTTGATGTAGGCCCACGCCACACGTTCGGCGGCGTCGGCGAGCCGGTTCACCTCGGCCTCTTCCTGGGCGAAGGACTTCACCACGCGCACGCCGTTGATGTTCTCGTCGACGATCGTCGCGACGTCGGCGAGGCGGGCCTGGGTGATCCACGAGATCGGGAAGAGCACGCGACGCATGCGGATGCCGACGAAGTAGAGGATCGGCATGATGGTCATCGCGATGCAGGCCAGCAGGGCGTTGATGTGGAGCATGAAGCCGAAGGCCAGGACGCCGATGGAGCACTGGACGATGATGAGCGGCGCGAAGGTCGAGTACATCTGCACGCTGCGGATGTCGCTGTTCGCGCGGCTTATCAGCTGGCCGGACTGCACCCGGTCGTAGAAGCTGAACGAGAGCCAGGTGAGGTGCTCGTAGATCAGCGAGCGCAGATCTGCCTCCACGTTGTAGGCCGTGTAATAGACGTACTGGCGCGAGATGATGCCGGTGACCCCTGCTATCACGCCGACGATCAAGATATGCGCTACGTCGGTGTTCAGGGCGCCCGAATGCCTGATGAGAGCGTTGTCAATGGCCCCGTTCAACATGTTGGGGACCAGCGTCTGGAAGACGAGGCTCACGAACGAGAGGACAATCGAGGTGACGAAGGTCAGGCGGTGCGACGCGATGATCGGGAGGATCCGTCGCCACCAGGCGAGATTCCGGTCGCGCGATATCTCGGCGCGCGGCCCCGGGTAATTCGAGCGGATGCCGCCCAGGGGGTTGGCCGGAACCTGCTCTTGACCGTGTGTACCACCGGTATCGAGCGAAGTAGCCATTGATGAATCGTACCGGTCAACTGAAATCGCGTTTCGGGTGTCATCGTCTGGTTATCGACGTTGAAACGCGAGACGGCGTAGTCTGACCTCGTGCCTTCACCTCTCATCGTCAATCACCCGATTGTGGCGGACAAGGTTCGTCAACTCCGAGATGTAACCACGTCGAACGCGGACTTTCTCCGCCTGGCCGGTGAGATCTCCAGGTTCGTCGCCTACGAGGCGTTTCGCGACATGCCGGTCACCGCGACGACGGTGGACACGCCCGTACTGAAGGGCGCTCCGGCGGTTCGAATCGAGAAGCAGTTCGTGATCGTGCCCATCCTTCGCGCCGGCCTCGGCATGACGCCTGCGGTGCAGGAGGTCCTTCCTCGTCATCGAGTCTGCCTCGTGGGGCTTCGCCGTAACGAGGAGACCTTGAAGCCCGACGTCTACCTGGACGGCTTGCCGGACGAGCTTGACGGAGCTCCGGTCGTGCTGTGTGATCCGATGCTCGCAACGGGTGGATCGCTCGTCTGCGTGCTCGACATGCTGCGCGCCCGCGGAGCGGGAGAGATAACGGTGCTGTGCCTCATTGTCGCGCAGCCGGGCATCGATTTCGTTGAGGAGCATCACCCCGATGTCCAGATCGTCGCTGCCGCCCTCGACGCCGAGCTCACCGCTATTGGATACATCACGCCGGGTCTGGGTGACGCCGGGGACCGCCTGTTTGGACCGCCGGTTCGTTAGAGCCCGATGTCCTCGTGCCACAACTCGGGGTGTTGTTCGATGAACGTCGACAGGAGTTTCGTGCACGCGGAGTCGTCGAGGATGACGATCTCCACGCCGAGTTCGCCGAGCCAGTCGTGGCCCCCGTGAAAATTCTCGGTTTCACCGATGACGACCGCGCCGATGTTGAATTGGCGAACGAGACCCGAGCAATACCAGCACGGCGAGAGCGTGGTCACCATCACGGTGTCGGCGTAGTCGCGTCGTCGACCCGCACGGCGAAACGCGTCGGTCTCTGCGTGCACCGAGGCGTCGTGCTCCTGGACCCGGCGGTTGTGACCTGAACCGAGGAGGGTTCCGCCGCGCGAGAACAGCGCTGCACCGATGGGAATCCCGCCCTCGTCGAGGCCCTTCACGGCTTCGTCGTAGGCCGTGCCCAGCATGCTCCGGGCGAGTTGGATGTCGAGTGGTGTCCGAGGCGAACTCATGGGATAAGTATGCTCCAACATCGTGGACGAACGGACATACTCAGTTGAAATCGGCACGCAGCGAGTGGATCTGCCGGTGGTGTCGCTCAGCGACCAGCTGGCCCTCGCGTTGCTCATAACGGTCGACATGGGCGTCAAGTTCATGTCCAAGGCCGGCGAGGAGTTGGCGGACGTCCTTCGTCCCTACGACGTCGACATCGTCGCGACGGTCGCCACCATGGGCATCCCTGTTGCGGTGGAAGTCACGAGGCACCTCGGACTCGATCAATACGTCATCCTTCACAAGACGCCCAAGATTCACCTGGCGGACGCCGTCGCCGAACCGGTGCGCTCGATAACGACTAACGCCGACCAGCGTCTGCTGTTCGACCGCGCGCGCATCAAGGACGTGGAGGGTTGGCGCGTCGCCATCGTCGACGACGTAATCTCGACGGGCGCTTCCACGGGCGCCGCCCTGCGCCTGCTGCGAGGAGTAGGCGCGAACATCGTCGCCATCGGCACGTTGGTCACTGAGGCGTCGCTCTGGCGCGAGGCGCTCGGCGAGGACGCCCTGATGGTGCGAGCTCTTGGCTCGATCCCCGTCTTTCGTCCCGATGGATCGGGCGGCCTCATCGAGGACTGGGTCGGCTAGACACCCTAGAACGGATCGTTTTCGAGAACCCGCTCGCAACGGGGCGTCAACTGCCCCGAAAGAACCTTCTGACGCGGGTCTTCAAGTTTGGATTGACGTAGTACGCGTCACGCTGGGTTTCGGTCATGGCGTCGTAGTGGGCGTCTTCGGCGGCGTCAATCCTGTCGACGTTCATCTCCGAGAGCGACTGATCGTTTCGGAGTTGTTCTGGGGTCCGTTGAACGCCAGGTACTCGGAAGATATTGAAGATCTGCATGAAGTCTCCATTTGTTGTGACGCTGCTCGCCGGCCATCAACGCAGAAGCCCGGGCGAGACCGCCCGGGCTTCTGCGTTGATTCCACAGTGGAATTAGAGGTTCGGCTCGAGTCCCTTCTGGCGCTTGACTTGGCTGGCGACGTGGCCGGTCGCCTTCTCTAACAAGAAGTACACGAGCGCCGCCACGATGATCCCCGCCGGCACCGAGAAGTCCGCTCCGCTGTAGTGATTCGAGATCGGCGTCATCCAGTGCAGCGGAAAGTTGTAATTGGGCGCCTTCGAGAAGCACATCATGGAACAAACCAAGCCCACCACGAAGGCGATAATGGAACTCCAACTTATGCCTAGGCGACCCGTGTAGTAGATGCTCGAAGAGTCCGTCTTCTGCAGTTCACCGGCGTTGTAGCGGAACTTTCGCATAATCCAGTCGGCGATGAGGATGCCAAACCAAGGCGCAATCCACACGATGATGACGGCTACGAATTCTCCCATGTAGAGATTGAAGGTTGACTGGAACACTGCCCACAGCGTGAGCAGCCCCGCGATGATTGAGTCCATGACGACGGCCTGGTACCTCTTCAATCGGAAACCCAACGATTGGAGTGACACGCCCGACGAATACAGGTCGAGGGAGTTGATTCCGAAGAGTTGGACAATAGCGAAGAACAGGAAGATCATGACCGCCCACGTGGGGATGAAGTGCTGGCCGCGCATTGCCTCAAAAGGGTTTGAACTCGTACCCAATTTCGGAATGAAGGTAAAGATTGTCGCACCGAGGGTCATCATGAAGATCTCGGGGACTGCGGTCGCCAGGAAGAGCCAGCCAACGATCGAGGATTTCTTGGCGTCGCGAGGGAGGTATCTCGTGTAGTCGTTGCCGCACTCAGTCCATCCCAGACCCGAGAGCGCGAAGGTGAACGCAAGTCCGGCGGTGTAGATCTCCCAGCCGTGTCCCCACGACTGTGCGGGGACTGCCGTGCCGTGCTGAATCGCGTAGACCGCGAGTAGGACGAAGATCGCGATGAAAGGGAGGATCAGCGCGCGTAGAACCTTCACCATGGTTGCGTGACCTAGGTACGGCATGACTGCCTGAATGGCCGCCGCGAGGATGACCAGAATGATCTTCGTGGCCGAGTTGACGTGCCCTCCGGAAATCTCGATGATCACGGTCACGGCGCCGACGATGAGGATAAGACCCTCGGTCTCGAAACCCAACTGCGTGATCCAGTTGAAGAAGCTGAGAATCCTGGCTCCGTGAGAGCCAAATGGTGCCCGACTGATCGTGAACGCAGTCGTGCCCGCCTCGGGACCCTGAAGTGACGCGACGCCCAGCAACAAGTACGAGAGATTTCCGATGATGATGATGCTGAGGGTCGTGTAGAAGCTGAAACCAAAGTTGATCAGCAAGGCGCCGTAGATGAAGTACTCCACGTTGATTGACGTGCCCGCCCACATGGCACCAATATTGCGAGGGGTGGCCCATCGCTCGGTCTCGGGAATGAAGTCGATGCCGTGCGTTTCCACGCGGAATACCTGGTCGCCAGATGATCCGTCGTATGAATCCAATGTTGATGCCACTTGAGTGGTCCTCCCTAATAGATGGTGTTCACCTGATACGACCCCGTGAGGTGCTAGTCGTACGCGCCCAGTATGTCGGAAATAGTTGGCGAAATTGGCCCCCATGTGTCCGCATCGTGACAATTTCCTTATTTAGCGGGTTCTTAGCGTCTCCCTAGAGCGTTCAAAAGGTAGGTCGTCAAGATGGACATGTCTCGAAACACCTCGAGGTGTTGGCAGAAAGGCTTCCCCTATGTACCGCACAACGAAGAAGAGGCTCGTGAGACGAGCAGGCATCTCAGCCGCAGTTGTCCTCGGCACGCTCGCCACCGGCGCCGGCGTGGCGAGCGCCTCCGCGTCCCACGTGAAGGGCACGTCATCCGCGGTCGCGCCCAACAAGAGCGCGCGCGCGTCGGCGACGAACGGCGCCCGGTGCGCATGGGGAGCGGGCGGGGTCGTAAGCGCCGTCAGCAGCTCGTCCATAACCGTCACGGATCGAAGCGGCACGGCGACCACATTCGCCATCACTGCAACCACGACCGTCACCAAGGATCGCGCGAGCGCCTCGATTTCGGATCTCGTCGTTGGTGATCAGGTTCGGATCATCCCGACCGCGGCGGGTTCAACGACTGCCCAGAGTATCGATATCGAGCAGCCGAGCGTCATGGGAAAGGTCACGGCAGTGAGCGGTGACACCATCTCGGTCGCTGGTCCGAACGGCACGAGTGAGACAGTCGTCGCAAGTGGTTCCACCACTTACACGAAGAGTAGTGCGAGTGCCACACTGGCCGACGTAACGGTGGGCGCTTCAATATTTGCTCAGGGCACCTTCGCCTCGGGCAGCACCACGACCCTTGACGCCACGAGCGTCGGCATCGGCGTACCCCTTCATCAGGGGAAACCCGGCGACGGCCACCACGAAGGACCTGGTCCCCAGGGTGGCGGTTTCGGCCCGGCCCCTCATTTTGACCACGTCAAGTAGATAGGGCGTCGTTTCTTCTTCAGGGTCCAGGCGTCCTCCCCTTGCGCCTGGGCCCTGAAGAGGCAGTGATTTCGTCGTTTGTTGAATGTCAAGAAGAAGTAATCAAGTAGCTCTTGCGTTCCCCCGACTTCTTGCTATGTTTCCCCCAGAGGAGATTCCACACAAGGTGGTTTCTTCGGGGGAAAGCAGGATCAAGATGTCATCCACGTTCGATCGTCGATCGTTCCTAACGCATTCAGCTGCGACCATTGGTGGCGTTGCAATGGCGGGCACCGTCGTAGATGGTTTACTCGCAAATGTCGCGGGGGCGACCACCGGTATAGGCAAGGGCAAGCCAAAGCTTGGCGGAACTCTTACCGTTGGGTTGATTTCTGATGTACCGAACTACCACATCTTCAACGGATCGCAGGGCAAGATGGACGCCTCGGGATTCTGCGTTGCCAATGCGCTCTACGATCCACTCTTCGTCATGGCCTACAACGGCACGTCGTGGCTGCCCATGCTGGCGTTGTCGGCGACGCCGAACTCGAACTACACCGTCTGGACGGTCAAGTTGCGCCATGGTGTCAGTTTCACCAACGGTGACCCGTTCAACGCGGACGTCGTGGTGGCCAACTACACCGCCGCCGCCGCTGACCCCACAGTGGGACTGGCGATTCAACCCATCATCAAGTCAGTCACGAAAGTCGACCAGTACACCGTGGACTACAACATGGTGATCCCGTTCTCGACGTACCCGACGAACCTGGCCGAGCAGCAGACCGCCTACATGGCCCACCCGTCTTCGATGGTCGCCGGCTACACCGGCAACCCGATCGGCACCGGACCTTTCAAGGTGAAGTCCTGGCAGGTCGGCGTTGAGTCCCAGTTCACGAAGAACAGCCACTACTGGCGCAAGGACTCGTCCGGACGCAAGTTGCCGTACCTCTCGGGCATCAGTTTCAAGACGATCCCGGACAACCCGACCCGTAACTCGGCCCTGCAGTCGGGCAGCGTGGACATGATCCTGCAGCAGGACGGCGCGAGCATCGCGGCGTTGAAGAAGATCAAGGGCATCAACTACCGCACGGACGTCAACGACCCGCGCGACCCCTCGGTCAACTGCCTGATCATGAACACCACGGCCACTTTGAACCAGTACTTCCTCTGGGCGGGCCAATTCGCTTCGGCCCTGGGTATTCCTGGCGCTCTGAGCTACATCCTGAAAGGCCAGGCTCCGCCCGCGCAGGTCCAGTTGGCCGACTACGAGGGCACGTTGGGGGCAGTTGACCCTTCGACCTTGACGTGGAACACCAAGTTGAAGCCCGTGGTGAACGACGTGACCATCCGCACGGCGTGCGCCATGGCCATCAACCGCACAACGTTCTTTAAGGACATCGACGGCGGGGTGGGAGCGATTGCCGATGGCATCTACCGCAAGAACTCGCCGTTCTACAAGAACCCTGGCTACCCGGCGTACAACCCGAGCAAGGCCAAGGCATTGGTCAACGCCTACAAGGCCGCGAACAACGTCTCCTCGGTCGGTTTCGTCATCGACATCGTGTCGGGCGACTCGTCGGCGCAGAAGCAGTTTGCGTTCTTCCAGCAGCAGCTGTCCGCAGTGGGCATCACGGTGACGCCGCGTCCAGTTGTCCAGAGCACGCTGATCAACAACGTGATCTACGGGGAGTACGACTGCGCGACCTGGAACCAGTTCGGTGGTGTTGACCCATCACTCAACTACGTATGGTTCCTCTCCCTGCCTGCGACGACGTCGCCGGCCGCCGGCGGACTGGGCATGCCCGCGTTGCCAGCTGGAACCTTCATCGCCGGCGCAGTGAACTTCTCCCATCTGGGGGACCCCGTGGTTGAATCGTCGATGCTGGCTGCTTTGGCCTCTCGACCTGGTTCGGCTGCCCAGAAGGCTGGATGGTCGGCAATCAATGCGCAGTTTGCGAAGGATATTCCGTACCTGTTCCTCGACACGCTGGTCACCGCCTTCGCGGCGCGCACCAACGTGCAGAACTGGGCGGTCAGCACGGCAGCCGACGGCAGGACTCGTTCCCTCACCTTCGACGGAGGCTCGTCGCGTTGGGACCAGGTCTGGAAGCACTAGCCGGACGTCTTGAACATTCAAGAGAGCGGCGCTTCGGCGCCGCTCTCTTGAATTGGAGGCCTACGCGGCCTGGCTGATGTTGCCGTTCACGTTTCGCCACCACCAGAGGGTCGTTATCGCGAGCAGCGATGCCACGACGGCTATCAGCGTGAAGGGCAAGGCGGAATTGATCGTGAAGAGAAATCCCGAGATGCCCGCGGCGATCGCGAGCGATGCCGTATTGGACGTGGCGTAGAGTCCCTGGCGCCGGCTCAACTCGCGGTTGACCGCCCCCTGGCTCATGAGCGACGAGATTGAAGGGACCGAGAGCGACGCGCCCACTGACTCGAGCGATCCCACGAAGAGCATCACGACGTTGTTGTGGATGTGGGGATAGAGCGAGAGGAAGATTGCCCCGTTCAAGAGGCCCGCGAGGCCGATGAGCCGGCGGTTCGCGTGGTCGGCTAGCCAGCCGCCCACGCGGCTCAGGGCCACCCACGGGACCGAGAACATCGTCCAACTCAGCCTGATCTCGAGGGTGCTGGCGTGGTGGGAGTGCATGAGAAGGCTCCAGCACGCCTCGTAGACCCCGATCGTGAGCCCGCTCGCGCTCGCGGCGAAGAGTGCTCCAGTCAGTTGGGAGTTCCATTGCAGTTTGGGGAGGGGAGTACGGTCGTAGGCCTTATCCCCGAGATTCGTGTTGAAGGTGACCAGGGCCGCGCAGAGGCTCACGAGGCCGGTCGCGAAGAAGGCGAGGCCCAGCTCGCGCACCGAAGCGACGACCCCGACCACCGGTCCGATCGCGATCCCGAACAGCTGCGCCGCGAGGATCTGCGACACGGCGCGCCCGCGTTGGGCTTCGGAGAAGAGCGAGGCGACCGCGGACATCGACGCCACCTCGATCGCTCCAGCCGACGCTCCCTGCACGACGCGCGTCAGCGCGAACCAGGGCGCCGCGACCGGCAAGAGGTACGTCATCGAGGCGAGTCCGTAGGCGATCAGGCTGAGGATCAGCACCGGGCGCCGGCCGAACTTGTCGGCCAGGTGGCCGAGGAAGAACTGCGTGACGACACCGGCGATGAAGAACGCCGCCATAATCAAGCCAATGATGCTCGGTGTCCCCCCGCGGTGTTCGAGGAAGAGCGGAAGCAGGGGAAGGCCCAACGTTGCCCCCATCCACTGGATCGCCACGATGATGGTGAGGCGGCGAAGCGTTTGCTGGGGGGTGGAATTTTGCACGATGACCACGCTAGTGGCCGACCTGGTCGGGGTCTAGCGGCCTAGGAGAAAGTCCCGCATTCGATCAAGATCAGAACACCCAGTCCGAGGTAGATCCAAGGTATGAGTGTTCGTCCGTAGCGGGTGCCCCAGGAGATGACGCGGGGATGGCTCGCGATCGACTGGGCGGCGAAGATGAATACCGCTTCCCACAGCGCGAAGACCGCAATTGTCAAGACCTCGTGGAGCGATCCGTTGGCGCGAAGCAGAGGAATCCAGACCGCCAGATTGTCGCCTCCAAGGGCTAGGCAGAGCGTGAGAGTGGTGAGGGCGCCGCGGCGATACTGCTCGTGAACCGGTGCCGCACGACTACGCCATCCGTGAATGGCGAGCGCCCATGGCGCGATACAGAGAAGTCCGATCCACCGCGTGGGAACCTGCTCAAGCAGCGTCCCGACGCCTGCAGCGAGCACCACCAGTGTCGCGACGCCCAACGCCTGTGCGGCGCTCACTCTCTTGAAGCGGTCGCGTCGGGTGAGAGCGAGCTGCGCCGCGAACGCGAAGAAGTTGTCGAGCATGGTGCCGACGAATGCCAAAGTGGCGACAACGATGACCGCGTAGAGCGAATGCACGTGGCCGACCTTACTTGGCAGTACGAGAATCGCTGAAAAGGCGCCGAGTAGGATTGCCTTCCATGATTCGCCACGTCTCACCCCCGACGTCCGAGCAGCTTGAAGCTGCGCGACGAGTAATCGCCGACTACCTGGTTCCCACGCCGACCGTCACCTTGTCGCTTCGCGGGCGCCCCGTGCTCGCCAAACTGGAAAGCCTTCAGATCACCGGTGCCTTCAAAGTACGTGGAGCGTTGAGCGCTATCGATGCGGCACGCCGTGAAGACCCGCGGGGCGCGGTCATCACCTCGTCGGCGGGAAACCACGGCCTCGGTATTGCCCACGCCGCGACGCTCCTGGGCGTGCCCGCGACCGTGGTGGTGCCCGCCAACGCGTCCGCGGCGAAGGTGAAGAAACTCCGCCAGTACGACATCGAACTGATCCAGTTCGGATCCTCCTATGACGATGCCCAGCGCCGCGCCCTCGAACTCGCCGAGAGCCGGGACATCCGCTACATCTCGCCCTTCAACGACACCAACGTCATCGCCGGCCAGGCCACGGTCTTCGATGAGATGCTCATCCAGGCTCCCGATCTCGAGCACATCGTCGTCTCGGTGGGCGGCGGCGGGTTGATCTCGGGCGTGCTGATGTCGCGCGAGGACCACGGGCGTTCCGATATCAGGGTCACCGGCGTGCAGCCCGAGGAGAGTTCGGCGATGTACCACGTGCTTCGTGGCGCCAACATGGCCGAAATCGTCCATCGTCCGACCATCGCTGACGGTCTCGCGGGCGGCGGCGATGACGGGGCGGTGACGAACGAGCTGATCGCGCGCAACGAAGTCCCCCTGGTGCTCGTCGAGGAGATCGAGATTCGCCGCGCTGTTCGAGAGGTCGCCGAGAGCAACGGGCTGGTTCTCGAAGGGTCGGCCGCCGCCTCGTACGCCGCAATCACCGCCAATCTGGTGGACGACGTCACCTCGCGCATCGGATTCATCGCGTGCGGGCGCAATATCTCGCACGAACTATTCCTGGCGCTCTTGCAAGAGCCGTTGGCCTAGTCGCCGGGGCTCGCCGTCCACCCCGGGCGGTAGGGTTGCTCCATGGCAGTCTCCAAGCGCACCGGGGCCGCGGTCCTCGCGGTGGTCGCCAGCGCACTCACAATCACCGGCGTGGTGCTGGCCGCCACGGACCCGAATCCGTCAGGCTTTTTGAAGGACCCTTTCGCGCTGAATGGCTTTCCACCAAGGTCCGCGGACCTCGAGGTCGTGGTCTCGACGGGGCGGGCCTACAGCGTGCAAGCAAACGTGAATATCAACTTCCAGACCAACCGTATTGAAGCGAGGCTTCAAATCCCCCTGGTCTTTTCGAGCGTTGACTTCGATCTTCGCCTGGTGAACCACCATCTCTACGCCTCGACCCCAAACCTTTCGTCGGTGATAGGAACGAAGTGGCTCAGCACCAAGATGTCGCTACCTTCGCTCTTTGGGTACTCGCTCGAATTCGTGAAACCGGACATTCCGCTCATCAGCGGCTTCAGCCACAAGACCGTCACGAAGAACGGCTACTACACGACCTACGGCTTCTCGCGCGACAACGTGGCGGTCACCAGGCTAGGCGCCGTGAAGGGGGAACTCCCGGGCGTCGGCTCGCTCCAATGGAGTGTCACGACCGGAAGACAGGGCGAGGTCACCGCGAGCTCGCTCGTCATCTCGAGCAAGAAGTCCGTGACCGAGATCACGGCGACGGTGCTCTCGTACAACCAGCCCGCGCGCATCAAGGCGCCACCGGCGAGCCAGGTCAAACCCGAGGATGCCAAATTCCTGGAGAAACTACTCGGCTCGACACCCATGTCGTCGTTGCTCGTGCCCCAGAACCTGACGTCATTGGGAAGCACGACGCTCAGCTAGCTTGAGTGACATGACGCCCCGCCCGGAACCACGCTGGCCGGCCTCGCTGGCGCTCGTGGTATGCGTCGGGCTCTACATTGTCCTGCCGAACCGGCTTGTCGTGGGGCCCAAGTGGCTCTTGCCCGTGCTGATCGCGCTGCCGCTCATACCCCTGTCGGCGACCAGGCACCGTCATCCCAACGAGGCGCCTTGGGTGCGTAGACTGACCCTCACCCTGATCGGGATCATTACGCTCGCGAACATCGCGTCGATGGCGCTCTTGGTCCACCACCTCCTCGTGGCCAACGTCTCGCAGGGCCGCAATCTGATCTACTCGGCCGTGTCGGTGTGGCTCACCAACGTGATCGTCTACGGACTCTGGCTCTGGGAGGTGGATCGGGGTGGCCCCCATCTGCGCGCGGGTGGTGAGACGGGCTTCCCCGATATCCAGTTCCCGCAGATGGAGAATCCGCAGTTGGCGCCGAAGGAGTGGCGACCACGCTTCACCGACTATCTCTACACATCCTTCGCCAACGGGACGAGCTTCGCCCCTGCCGATGCCATGCCCCTCACCCTGAAGGCCAAGACCCTCTTCGCCTCGGAATCAATAGTGTCGCTCATCACGATCGCCGTGGTCGCGGCGCGTGCGGTCAATATCTTGAAATAGCCGTCGGCCCTATCCGCGGAGTCGATGGAGCCACTGGCTGGCCCGGCTCTCGCGGTTATGGCGCCGCTCGCTGTGGTCCGCCCACGTCGCGAGTCCAATGCCCACGTTGATGCCCAGCCAGCGAAATGGCTCAAGCTCCCAACGCTTGCCCTGGTGCTGGACGAACGGGAGGCTCGTGTGCGAGGTCTCGGTTGACGGCGCCGTCAGGAGATCGGCGATGGCGGTCGCGCAGACCCGGCTGAGCACCACGCCGTCGCCCGTGTAGCCGCCGGCGCTCGCGAGCCCGGTCTCGTAATCGACCATCACCGAAGGAGAGAGGTCCCGGGTCATTCCTACCGGTCCGCCCCACCGGTGGGTGATCGATCCTTCGAGAGTTGGGAACAGTTCGCGAAGGGTGGCCTCGAGCAGACTTAAGACCTTCGAGTTGTGGTCGAACTGCTCCTCGACGGTGGATCCAAAGTGATAGGGCGCGCCGCGTCCTCCGAAGGCGATTCGATTGTCGCTTGTTCGCTGCCCGTAGATCGTGAGGTGGCGGTCATCGGTGAACGTCGCGTAGTCGCGGAATCCCGCCTCGTCCCAGAACGAAGCCGAGAGCGGTTCGGTCGCAATCATCATGGAGTAGATCGGCGCCAACGTGCGACGTTCGCCGGTGAAGGTCGGGGTGAAGGCCTCCGTCGCGCGCACGACGTAGTCCGCGCTCACGGTGCCGCCGATGGTCAGCACCCGCGGGCGATGACCGCGGCGTCCGCGAACGATTCTGGTCACGGTCGTATCTTCGAAGATGGCGACGCCCAGTTTCTCGTCGACATCGCAAAGGCCTCGAACTAGCCGCGCGGGATTGATTCTCGCGCAGTGCGGCGAGTACATCGCGCCGTGGGCTCCGCGCACGTAGCCGAAGTCGTAGAGATCGCTCACTTCGAGCCACCTGACGTCGTCCTCGCTGAGGCCGAGCTCACGCGAGGCACGTACTTCGTCTCGCAGTCTTGCCGCCTGGAGTTCGCTGCGCGCGAAGGTGAGCGTGCCGCCCTGGACGAAGTGGGCGTCGATGCCGTCGTCGCTGATGGCCTCGCCAAGGTCCCGCACCGCTCCTTCCAGTACGTGGCGCTGTTGGGTGAAGGCGTCGATCCCGTAGCGCGAGACGATGGCGTCGTTCTTGATCGGAAAGAGGGCTGACGCCCACCCGCCGTTTCGCCCCGAGGCGCCAAAACCGCACACCGATTTCTCGAGCACTGCGATCCGAAGCTGGGGATCACGCCTC
This sequence comes from Acidimicrobiaceae bacterium, assembly GCA_003132205.1. Taxonomy (GTDB): domain Bacteria; phylum Actinomycetota; class Acidimicrobiia; order Acidimicrobiales; family RAAP-2; genus RAAP-2. The sequence goes on along the minus strand of PKWY01000060.1, from coordinate 43,593 downwards.
TTGAGCTCCCGAGCGGTCCAGAGTCCCGTGAAGCCACCGCCGACGATGGCGACGTCGACGTCGAGGTCGTGTCGCAACGACGCGCGAGGCGTCACGGGCTCGTCGAGCGTCGTCCACCACAGCGAGTGCGGCGGCTTCACTCGTCGAGGAACTTGGTGGCTCCGGCGAAGACCTCGCGTAGGATACCGACCATCAGGTCGATGTCAGCGCGCGTGGAAATCAGCGGCGGAGCCAACTGCACAACGGGGTCGCCTCGGTCGTCGGAACGACAGATGAGTCCCCGACGGAAGATCTCTGGAGAGACGTAGCCACGCAGCAGGCGTTCGGCGTCCACCCCGGCCCACGTTTCCTTGGTCTCCTGATCCTTGACGAGCTCGATGCCCCAGAAGTAGCCGGTACCTCGAACGTCACCAACGATTGGCAGGTCCTTCAGGCCCAGCAGTTCCTGGCGGAAGTAATCCTGGTTATTCAGGACATTCTCGAGAACGTGCTCGTCCTCGATGATCTTGATGCTCGCGAGCGCCACTGCGCACGAGACCGGGTGACCGGACCAGGTGAAGCCGTGAATGAACGAATTGTCGCCATGCTGGAAGGGTTCGGCGATCCGGTCCGAGACGATCATCGCGCCTAGCGGCGCGTAGCCCGCGGTGATTCCCTTGGCGCAGCAGATGATGTCGGGGACGTAATCGAACTTCTGGCCACCGAACCAAGTGCCGAGACGGCCAAACGCGCAGATGACGTCGTCCGAGACGAGCAGCACGCCGTAGCGGTCGCAGATCGCACGGACCTCTTGCCAGTAGCCCGGCGGGGGAGTGAAGCACCCTCCGGCATTTTGAACCGGCTCGAGGAAGACCGCGGCCACCGTCTCAGGTCCCTCGCGAAGGATCGCCTCCTCGATCTGTCGCGCCGACCAAAGGCCGAAGGACTCGAAGTCGTCCGCGAACTTTTCGGCCCGGTAGAAATTCGTTGCTGGAACCTTGACGGCGCCCGGTACGAGTGGCTCGAACGGCTTGCGGTACGCTTCGAGCGAGGTGATCGTCAATGCGCCGAGCGTCGTGCCGTGGTAGGCGACGTCGCGGCTGATGACCTTGTAACGGTCCATGTCGCCGCGCATCTTGTGGTACTGGCGCGCCAACTTCCAGGCGCTCTCGTTCGCCTCCGCTCCACCGGTGGTGAAAAAGACACGATTGAGGTCACCTGGCGCCAGGCTCGCGATCTTCTCGGCGAGCTCGATGGCTTTGGGATGGGCGTAGGTCCACAGAGGGAAGAACGCCATGGTGTTCATCTGCTCGGCGGCGGCTTCGGCGATTTCAGTTCGGCCGTGGCCAAGCATGTTCGTGAAGAGCCCCGAGAGCCCGTCGAAGTACTCCTTGCCGTTGGCGTCAAAGACTCGAGTTCCCTCCCCGCGCACCATGATTGGAATTTCGTTGTGTTCGTCGTATGCCCCCATGCGCGACATCTGGAGCCACAAATGGCGCCGTGCTCGCTCGGAGTAATTGTGACTTGGTGTTGCTTCATCTCCGACGGTGACTCCGTCTGTGTAGATCTCGTGAAGCGTCATTTGGTCCCCCATGCGTATGTCTGTTTTGAAAGTTTCAAATACAGAAATGTTTCAACTTCAGTCACCCCAGGAATACTCCGGATGGAGTCATTCAAGAGGTGCACTAATGCGTTGTCGTCCACCGCGATTAACTCGGCGATGATGTCAAAGCTCCCCGCGGTCATAACCACGTAGTTGGCCTCCTCGATGGCGGCGATCTTGTCGGCCACCAGACGAACGTCCCCGTGCACTCGAATTCCAATGAGCGCCTCGCGGCCGTAGCCCAACTGCAGCGGATCGGTGATCGCAACAATCTGCATCACACCGGAATCCCGGAGACGCTGGACGCGACGACGCACGCCAGCTTCGGAGAGACCAACTTCCTCGGCTATCGCGCCGTATGGTCGTCGACCATCACGTTGCAAGAGTCCGATTATCTGACGGTCGATCTTGTCGAGTCCGTTCGAAGCCGACACAGATTCCAGGTTCGAACGCTCGGCGCTCTTTGAACTCTGTCGTTGTGGTTTGGCTGCTGGCATTGGTCGCTCCCCGCTCGGATGCCAGAGGCCCCGAGGCTGCGGATAGAGACATTATAGGGTCAATTCGTGACGATATGAGGCGTATTCTTCTGAATTCATGCGCGTTTTCTTATTTTTGGGTTGCAATGGCCATGAAAACTCTGGCAGAGTGGCTGAGAGCACAGGCGTCACGTCGCCGTGCCTTGGAGGGGAATTATGCGACGTTTATCCAATCTCATCGATGGTGAGTCAGTTGCGCCCAAGAGCGCAAAGTACGTCGAGTTAATCAATCCAGGCACTGGCCAACCAATGGCCGAGATGCCCGTTTCCAATGAAGTGGATATCGATGATGCGGTGAAAGCCGCCGCGAGAGCGTTCCAGACGTGGAAGAGGACGACGCCCTCGCAGCGCAGTTCGGCGCTCTTGAAGATCGCCGACATTCTCGAAGCGCACGCGCAAGAGCTCGTGGCCGTGGAGGCCGAGAACTGCGGGAAGATCATCTCGGTGACCATGAGTGAGGAGATCCCTCCGATGCTTGATCAGATTCGGTTCTTCGCGGGTGCCGCCCGCTTGCTCGAGGGCCGTGGGGCGACCGAGTACATGGAAGGCATGACGAGTTACATTCGGCGCGAGCCCGTCGGGGTCTGCGGCGCGGTCACCCCATGGAACTACCCCATGATGATGGCGGTGTGGAAGTGGGCACCCGCGATCGCCGCCGGAAATACGATGGTGTTGAAGCCGGGTGATTCAACGCCCGCTTCGACTCTTCTCATGGCGCAGTTGATGGCGGAGGTTCTTCCCGCTGGAGTCTTCAACGTTGTCTGCGGTGACCGCGACACCGGCCGCGCGCTCGTCGAGCACCCGATTCCCGCAATGGTGTCAGTGACCGGATCGGTGCGCGCGGGCATGGAAGTGGCGTCGAGCGCGTCAAAGACGCTGAAGCGGGTGCACCTCGAGCTCGGCGGAAAGGCTCCGGTCGTTGTCTTTGACGACGTGGACATCGCCGCCGCCGCCGAGGGCATCGCCATCGGCGGTTTCTTCAATGCCGGCCAGGACTGCACCGCGGCGACCCGTGTCCTCGTGGGTCCCAAGGCCTACGGGGACTTCGTCGACGCCCTCTCCGAGCAGGCCCGGAACACCGTCATTGGCCTGCCCGACAACGACGACGCGCTCTTTGGCCCCGTGAACAACGTCAATCAGTTCGAGCGGGTCACCGGAATCCTTGGCCGTAAGCCCAGCCACGCAACATTCGCCGCGGGCGGCGAGCGAGTGGGCGACACCGGCTACTTCATCTCGCCGACCGTCGTCGCCGATCTCCACCAGAGTGACGAGATGATCCAGAACGAGATCTTCGGTCCCGTTATCACCGTGCAGAAGTTCAGCGATGATGCCGAAGCCCTCGAATGGGCCAACGGCGTCGAGTACGGCCTCGCTTCATCGGTATGGACGAGCGATCACGGTCGGGCCATGCGCTTCACGCGTGATCTCGACTTCGGCTGCGTGTGGGTGAATACCCACATCCCCATCGTCGCCGAGATGCCCCACGGCGGCTTCAAGCACTCGGGCTACGGCAAGGACCTTTCGGTCTACGGCTTCGAGGATTACACCCGCATCAAGCACGTCATGCACAACATCGAATTCTAGATTTTCGACCGGCGCCGGCGGGTTCTGCCTTCACCGTGAGGCCCGCCGGGCGACCAGTCGAATGAGTACCGTAGTGAGAGACCGACTAATTGAAAGGATGATCATCGATGATCATCGGGGTTCCCAAGGAAATCAAGAAGGACGAGAACCGCGTCGCGCTGACGCCGGCTGGAGCTCGTGAGTTGACCGGCGCCGGGCACAAGGTGCTCATCGAGCGCGGCGCTGGTGTCGGGTCTTCAATTAGTGACGCGGTCTACGTGACGAACGGGGCAACCATCGTCGACGCCGTCGATGACGTGTGGGCCGAGAGCGAACTGGTGCTCAAGGTCAAAGAGCCGATCGCCGACGAGTATCAGCGCCTCTCGGCGCGCAAGAATCAGGTCCTCTTCACCTACCTTCACCTCGCCGCGTCGAAGGAGTGCACCGACGCGCTCGTAGCGGCGAAGAACGTCGCCATCGCCTACGAGACCGTTCGGCTCCGTGACAACTCGCTGCCGCTGTTGACGCCGATGAGCGAAGTCGCGGGCCGCATGGCCCCACTGATGGGCGCGCACCACCTGATGCGTCCCGGCGGCGGACGGGGCACGTTGATCGGCGGGGTTCCCGGTGTTCATCCGGCGAATGTCGTCGTCATCGGTGCTGGAGTCGCGGGTCTGGCCGCCGCCTCGATGGCGGCTGGCCTGCACGCCAACGTGAAGATCCTCGATCGGAACCTCGATCGCCTGCGTCAAGTCGACATCCACTTTGATGGGCGGGTGCAGACGATCGCCTCTTCGACGCTCACCCTCGAAGAGGCCTGCCTGGACGCCGATATCGTGATCGGCGCCGTACTGGTTGTCGGCGCCAAGGCGCCGAAACTGGTGTCGAACGATCTGGTTTCTCGCATGCGACCGGGCTCGGTGCTCGTTGACATATCGGTGGACCAAGGTGGGTGCTTCGAAGACACCCGCCCGACCACGCACTCCGATCCCACTTTCGTCGTGCACGGCTCGGTGTTCTACTGCGTGGCGAACATGCCGGGCGCGGTTCCTCACACCTCCACCTACGCGCTCTCGAACGCCACCTTGCCATACGTGATGGAGCTCGCTCGCCACGGTTGGCGCGAGGCGGTGCTCGCGGACGACTCGCTCGCCGAGGGAGTGAATGTCGTTGACGGGTCGGTCACCTACGGACCGGTCGCGGACTCGCTGGGTCTCCAGTACACGCCGCTTCGGAGCTTTCTGTAGAGTATCGAAGACTGGTCCACGACGAAGGTGCACCACTGCACCGTGGATTGTCGACGTTGTGCATCACCAAGTAAGGGATTCACATGTCAAATTCTTCGATAAGCAACGTCGTTCACGCCGAGAAGCCTGATCCACGCCGTTGGTTTGCCCTGGTTGTCATCGGCATTGCCCAGTTGATGGTGGTGCTCGACGCCTCGATCGTCAACATCGCCCTGCCTCACGCTTCGCTCTCCAAGGCGCTCGGTGGACTGGCCATCTCTCCCAAGAACTACCAGTGGGCGGTCACCGCCTACACGCTCACGTTTGGCGGTTTCTTGCTGCTCGGTGGACGCGTTGGGGACTACATGGGTCGAAAGAGGGCCTTTCTCACGGGCCTTGTCGGATTTGCGGGCGCTTCGCTGCTGGGCGGATTCGCCCAGAACCAACAGATGCTCTTTGGCGCCCGGGCCCTCCAGGGCGTCTTTGGCGCGTTGCTGGCGCCTGCGGCGCTGTCGTTGATCTCGGTCACCTTCACTGATTCGAAGGAGCGCGCCAAGGCGTTCGGTGTCTACGGAGCGCTTTCAGGCGTGGGCGGCGCCATTGGCCTTATCGCGGGAGGTCTCTTGACGCAGTACTTCTCTTGGCGTTGGTGCCTCTTCGTGAATACCCCCATGGCGATGCTCGCTTTCTCGCTGGCCATTCCAAACATTCACGAGTCCAAAGTCGAAGGACATCCGCACTACGACGTCCCGGGAGCATTGAGCGCAACCGCCGGAATGGTCAGCGTGGTCTACGGCGTCTCACAGGCTTCAACCAGCGGCTGGGGCTCGACGAGCGCGTGGCCCTACATGGCCTTGGGCGCCGCGCTGCTGGTTGTCTTCTTCCTTATTGAGACTCGCGTGAAGTCGCCGCTGCTTCCGCTTCGTCTGATCACCGATCGAGTCAGAGCGGGAGCCTTCCTTGCGCAGATATTCATTGGTCTTGGCCTTTTTGGGATGTTCCTCTTCATGACGTTCTACTTCCAAGATGTCCACGGTTTTTCCGCCGTGAAGACCGGTCTGCTCTTCATGCCGTTCTCGGTTGGCATCATCCTGTCCGCCGGAGCCACGAGTCAGTTGCTGCCCAGGATCGGGCCGCGAATCTTGGCAACGGTGGGCTGCACAATGGGCGCGCTCGGACTCTTGTTCCTGTCGCTCATCAAGCCCGACAGCAGCTACGTCGCCCACGTCATGCCCGCGATGATCCTCACAAGCCTGGGACTGGGAATGTCGTTCGTGTCGGTCGCCTCGTCGGCGTTGTTCAACGTGCATCCAGAGGACACGGGCGCGGCGTCAGCGGTACTTAACACCGCTCAGCAGATTGGCAGTTCCTTCGGCACGGCAATACAGAACACCATCTTCGTCTCAAGCGCGGGCGCGTTCATGGCCGCGGTCGTGCACCGCCCCGCCACGGCTTCGGGCCAGGCGGCGCTCGTAAGTGCCGCGCACGTCCATGGCTTTGACTTGGCGTTTCGCTTCGGCTCGCTCATGCTCCTGCTCGCCGCGCTGCACTTCTACCTGCTGGTGAACATCGACCGTCACCATCTGGGTCAACACGACGAGGTCGTCCTCGCGGCCTAGTCGGTGAGGTACGGGCAGTGGCGGCATCCGCTGTCGCAGCACGCTCCGCGCGTGATGTGGGCCACCGCGGTGAGGACGAGGAGCCCCGATGACGGGTCGCGGTACCAGGATTCGCCTTCGGCCACCGCGTCTTCGTGGGCCTTCAGAATCTCCCCGTAGTCCGACCGCGCCGGGTCGCACCGCGATGGATGCGGTCGAAGATGGGGTGAACTCATCGATTCAACCTAACTGCCGCTACTGATCCACGTGCAGCACGACCTTGCCGAACTTTCCGGACTCGGCGAAGCACTCGTAGGCCTTCGTCGCATCTTCGAGATCGAACGACCTCGCGACCGTGACGCGCAGTTCGCGGTCGGTCCACCTTGGAACCAACGACTGATTCACGCGCGCAACGACGTCGGCCTTCTCTTCACGGGACCTCGCCCGCAGCGTCGATCCGGTGAGCGTTGCTCGAAGGGCCATGATGAATCGCAGATCGATCTCGACCCGACTTCCCCCGCCGACGCCGATCACGACGATGCGAGCGCGGGGGGCCAAGATGTTCTGAGCCTGGCTCAGGTTCGCGGCTCCGACCAGTTCGAGCACCAGATTCACTCGATCGATGGAGGCCACCTCGCCCGTGGTGATGGTCTCGTCCGCGCCGAGCAGGCGAAGCTGTCCGTGATGTTCGTTGGTGCGCGTCACCGCTGTCACGTGGGCGCCCAGGGCGTGCGCTATCTGCACCGCGGCAGTTCCAACCCCGCCGTTCGCCCCCGAGATGAGGACGCGCTGGCCAGTTTCGAGATGACCCTGGGTGACGAGCGCGTCGTGCGCCGTGGTGAACGCCTCGGCGAAACCGCCCGCCTCGGCCCAGCTCACGTCGTCGGGGATGAAGATGAGATGTTCGGCCGGCACCAGGCAGTGGGTGGCTTGTCCACCACCGCCAACGATCGCGCAGACCCTTCGACCCAGCAGCGGTTCGCCGACCCGATCGCCAACCGCGCCAACGACGCCGGCCATTTCAAGTCCCGGAATATCGGCGGGCCATCCCGCCGGGGCGGGGTAGAACCCCTGACGCTGGAGAAGGTCGGCGGCGTTGATACCCGCCGCGTGCACGTTCACCACCACGTCGTAGGGACCGGGCTCGGGCGTCGGACGTTCCTGAATCTCCAGATTTCCGTCGGTAATCACGACTGCTTGCATGCCCAGGAGCCTACGGGCGACACCGCGCGCCGACGCGCCGATAGGGTGCGGGAATGACAATTTTCGATATTCCGGTCCGCACCCTTGACGGCGAAGAGAGTTCACTCGCTCCCTTTGCTGGAAAGTCAGTGCTCATCGTCAACGTCGCCTCGAAGTGCGGCCTCACGCCCCAGTACGAGGGACTCGAGAAGTTGCAGGAGACCTACGGCGATCGCGGCTTCAGCGTCGTCGGCTTCCCGTGCAACCAGTTCATGGGTCAAGAGCCCGGCACCGCCGAGGAGATTCAGACGTTCTGCTCCGCCACCTACGGCGTGACCTTCCCGCTCTTCGAGAAGATCGACGTGAATGGTGAAAGTCAGAACCCCATCTACGCCGAACTCACGAAGTCGGTCGACGCCGAGGGCTACACCGGCGACATCCGGTGGAACTTCGAGAAGTTCCTCGTGAGGCCCGACGGTACGGTGACGCGCTTCGCTCCCATGGTCACTCCCGAGGACCCCGCGATCGTGAGCGCCATCGAGGCGTCGCTCAGCTAAGCCGCTAGAGCGTGCGTTGAAGTCGCACGTAGGTGGGCTGGAAGCCGTAGGACGTCCAGAACAACGTCGCGCCCAGGTTGGAAACTCGCCACTGGGTCTCGGCGAACCGGAAGCCGTGCGCGAGGCCGTCCGCGAACGCGGTGTCGAGCATGGCGTTCGCGACGCCACGGCGTTGGTGGCGCGGATCAACCACGACTTCGCTGAGGTGCAGGGTGGCGTCGAAGGAACCCCGTCGGGGCGGGGCGGGGAACGTGACGCACTGCGCGATGACCCGTTTGTTGCACTCGACGACGTAGTGATGCGTCTCTGGGTCATCGAGCGTATCCATGAGTTCCTCGCGATTCGCCTCTCGCTCAACTCGCGTCATCGATCTCGCCTCGACTCCCTGGGCCGCGTCGAGCACCGCGTCCAGTTCAATGGCCCGATCGAGGTCAGCGAAGGTGCCGCGTCGAATGGAGTAGCCGCCGGGCAAGGCCCGCGGGTGTCCTCGGTCGAGCGTCATCGCGCCGCGCACCGAGACCCTGGCGTAGCCCAGGTCGGTCCAGTGCTTGATGCGGGCTGGTTCGCCCAGGCACCACACGTAGTGCGCCTTGGCGCCTCTCACTCGCCATATCGCGGTCGCCTCTTCAACCAGCTCTGAAAGAACCTCGGCGTCGTCGAACGAAGCACCATCAGGTCCCGTCCAAACCGACATGCGGGTGCTGTCGGCGAGCAGCGCTCCGTAGAGATGTCCGGCGATGCGGCCCGTCGCGTCGTAGACCCATGCGGGGTCGGCGATGTGGCGAAATGAGTCGCGAAGCAGCGCGCGGTCGAGTTCGGAATTCACTAGGGGATTGAGCGACGCGTCGTGTCCCAGTTGCTCCTCGACGCGCGCCACCACCTGGTCGGCGTCACCGTCGTGGAGCTCTCGTACTGGCGTCACGGGCCAACCGTAGCGGGTGTGATGTGCCAGAGTTGCGGGGTGACATTGCGCGCGACGTTGTTCGACATGGATGGGCTACTCATAGATTCGGAGATCCTTTGGCACAAGGCCGAGGTCGAAATCTTCGGCGGGCTCGGCGTGCCGATCTCGGAAGCCGAGGACCGCTCCACGAAGGGCATGTTCGTCGCCGAAGTGGTCGACTACTGGAACTCGCGCTTTCCCTGGAGCGGACCGAGCGCCGACGAGGTGGTGGATCAACTCCTGAATCGGGTGGGTGAGCTCGTGGAGCAGGAAGGACGGATTCTCCCTGGGGCGCTACGGGCACTCGACCTCACCAGCGATCGCGGACCCATCGCCCTCGCCAGCTCCACGCCCCTGCAGCTGATCTTTCGTTGCCTCGATCATTTCGGGCTCCGCTCCCGGTTCGCCTCGGTACACTCGGCGGAGTTCGAGGTCTACGGCAAGCCCCACCCCGGCGTGTTTCTCACGGCGGCCGAGTCGCTGGGGGTCGATCCGCGCAGTTGCCTCGTCTTCGAGGATTCCGCCGCCGGCGTCTTGGCGGCGAAGGCCGGCCAGATGTGCGTGGTGGCGGTGCCCACGAGCGAGGATCGCTGGCAGCCCGCGTTCTCCTTGGCCGAACTCGTCCTGGGCTCGCTCGAAGAGCTTCGCCCCGAGTGGCTCGACGAGAGGTTTGTGATCTAGAGGATCTTGGTGAAGCGCGACGCGATGGGGTGCGTAAAGGCATCCGCCGGAAAGTCCGCCACTTGGGTCCAACCGTGCTTGGGGTAGAAGGCCAACGCTTCAGGTTGGGCGGGACCCGTTTCCAGGTAGAGCTGGCGATAGCCGAGTTCGCGGGCCCTCTCCTCGATCGCCCCCATCAGCAACGCCGCGACGCCGCTGCGGCGAAGGTCGGGGCGGACCCAGAGACGCTTCACCTCTCCGAGGAGCAGCTGCGGATCGCTGATCGCGCGCACGCCCACGCCTCCGGCGAGGTGCCCGTTGCTGCGCGCAACGAGAAAGGCCCCTCGTGGGGGTCCCAACTGGTCGAGGCGAGTGGCCATGTCGTCTTCGACCGAGCCGTAGCGTCGATTCAATTCATCGGTCGCCGCGTTCAGCACGCTCAGCGCACCGCTCGAATCGAATGGTTCGTCGGTGATGGTTAGTGAAAGCACCCAACCAGAGTAGGGGCGGGACGAACATCGTCACTTGTTAAGTACGATGGAATGATTCATCGAAGGAGAACCGTGTTTCGCCCCGTCAGCGCTGAACTGGATTTTGTGGCCATCGAAGAGGCCGAACTCGCGCGCTGGAAGGCCAACGACGTCTTCGCCCGTTCGATGAAGGAGCGCGAGGGCGCCGAACCTTGGATCTTCTACGAAGGCCCTCCCACCGCGAACGGGATGCCCGGCCTTCATCACGTGTGGGCGCGCGTCTACAAGGACCTCTTCTGCCGCTACCAGACCATGCAGGGCCACTTCGTCGCCCGCCGGGCCGGGTGGGACACCCACGGGCTTCCGGTCGAGGTCCAGGTCGAAAAGCAGCTCGGCATCTCGGGGAAGAAGGCCATCGAAGGGCAGATCGGCATCAAGGAGTTCACGCGTCTCTGTCGCGAATCGGTGCTGACGTACGTCGGGGAGTTCGAGCGGCTCACCGAGCGCATTGGCTACTGGACCGACATGGAGCACGCGTATTACACCTACCATCCCTCGTACGTTGAATCGGTGTGGTGGCAGCTCCAGCAACTCTTCGACCGCGGGCTTCTGTACGAGGACCTCAAGGTCGTCCCGTACTGCCCGCGCTGCGGCACCGCCCTCTCGAGCCACGAACTCGGCCAACCCGGCGTCTACACCGACGAAAGCGACGAGAGCTGCTACGTGCAGCTGCGCATCACCGACGTGCAGCTGCACCCCGGCCTTCACGGGGCGACCCACCTCACGGTGTGGACGACGACGCCCTGGACGCTGCTCTCCAACGTCGCCATCGCGGTGAACCCCGAGGTCACGTACGCCGTCGTCAACGGCCTCGTGGTAGCGGAGGCGCTGGTCGAATCGGTCTTCGGCGAAGGCGCGAAAGCGAGCGCAACGTTCCCCGGCAGCGAGCTCGTGGGCGTCCACTACGAGCGCCCCTTTGATGACGTCGAGCTTCCCGCGGGCGTCGATGTCTGCTACGTCGTCGCCGCCGACTACGTGACGACCGATGACGGAACCGGTCTCGTCCACCAGGCGCCCGCTTTCGGTGAGATCGACCGCCAGGTCGCGCGTGACAACTCGCTTCCGACGGTGAATCCCGTCGGCCCCGATGGCTCCTTCACCTCGGAGATTCCCTGGCTGGAGGGACAGGGCGTGCGCAGCGCCAACCACGCCATCAACGACGAGCTCGAACGCCGCGGTATCTTGCTGCGTCGCTTCGACTACGTCCACTCGCTGCCCCACTGCTGGCGATGCGGGACGGCCCTGATCTATTGGGGAAAGCCGAGCTGGTACGTGGCGACGAGCCAGTTCAAGGACAAGATGCTCTCCGAGAACGCCACCATCGACTGGCACCCCGCGCACATCCGCGACGGCCGCTTCGGTGAGTGGTTGGCAAACAACGTGGACTGGGCGCTCAGCCGCGACCGCTTCTGGGGCACGCCGCTGCCGATCTGGCGCTGCGAAGAGGGCCACTACACCTGCGTGGGTTCGAGGGCCGAGCTATCGCAGTTGACGGGCGAGGACCTCAGCGAGATCGATCCCCACCGTCCCGCGATCGACGAAGTGATCGTGCCGTGTCGCACGTGCGCGGAGCCCGCGCGCCGGGTCGAGCCCGTGATCGACGCGTGGTTCGATTCGGGGGCCATGCCCGCCGCCCAAGTGGGCTTCCCCCACGTCGAGGGCAGCAGGGAAGCGATGCAGTTCCCCGCGCAGCTGGTGGTCGAGGCGATTGACCAGACCCGCGGATGGTTCTATTCGCTGCTCGCTGTCAACACGCTGGTGTTCGGGGAGAAGCCGTACGAGCACGTGCTGTGCCTCGGCCACATCGTCGACGAAAACGGCAAGAAGATGAGCAAGTCCGTGGGCAACGTCATCGACCCGTGGGAGGTTCTCAACACCCGTGGCGCCGACCCTCTTCGTTGGTGGATGTTCTCCCAGGGTTCGCCGTGGACGTCGACCCGTGCCGGGCTGAACGCGATCGACGCCTCGCTGCGCGAGACCCTCGCGACGTTGTGGAACACCTTCAGCTTCTTCACGACCTACGCGTCGCTCAACCAGTTCGATCCGGGTGATCCGGAGATCCCCGTGCCCGCGAACCGCGCCGCGATCGATCAGTGGATCCTGTCCAGGCTCGAGAGCGTCACGGCCGCGGTGACGACGGCCCTCGACGGCTACGAGCCGCTTGGGGGGACCGATGCGCTGACCGAGTTGATCGACGATCTCTCCAACTGGTACGTGCGCCGCAGCCGCCGACGGTTCTGGCGCACCGATCCGAGCGCGCCTCGCTCTGATTCGCTCGCGGCCCAGGCGACGTTGCTCGAGGTCCTTCAGCGAGTGACCCTGCTCATTGCCCCGTTCTGCCCCTTCGTATCCGAGCGCCTCTACAGCGAACTCTTCGACGTCGATGACGCCGCGTCGGTGCACCTCGCGAACTGGCCAGTGGGCAGTCCCACGCGGCGCAACGTCGAGCTCGAGGAGTCCATGGACGTGGCCCGGCGCCTCACGTCCCTCGGGCGCGCCGCTCGTGCCGAGGCGGGTGTCAAGGTCCGCCAACCGCTCGCGCGCGCACTGGTGTTCTTGCCGTCCGGATCACCAATGCCGCCTGCGGGGATCGTCGAGGACGAGCTCAATGTCGACGAGCTCGAATACGGGTCCGAACTCGCCGAGGTTCTGACGTTCGAACTGGTCCCCAATTTCCGCAACGTTGGGCCGCGTCTGGGCGAGGCCGTAAAGGAACTCAAGCCCGCGCTCTTGAAGCTCGACTCGGTGAGCGCCGCCGAGACGCTCGAAGCGGGGGGACTGGTCGAGGTCGTGCTGTCGACCGGAACGTTCGAACTGGGCAGCGAAGACCTCGAGCTGCGCGTGAAGAGCCAGGGCGGTTTCGCGGTGTCACGCGAAGGCGGCGAGGTGATCGCCCTCGACCTCGCGTTGAACGATGAACTTCGACGCCGGGGCTATCTGCGCGACGTCGTGCGCCAGGTGCAGGACCTGCGAAAGAATTCCGGCTTTGACGTGTCCGATCGCATTGTTCTGCACGTGACCGGCATCGATGACCTGAGCGACGGATTCCCCACGCTCGCGAGCGAGGTGCTCGCCACGCAAGTACTGGTCGGCGAGGGGTTGGGCGAGGGGACCGCGCTGGAGCTCGATGATGGCCGCGACGCGAAGGCGTGGGCCCTGAAGGTCTAGCGCGGTGTGTTCAGTTTGGTGAGCAGCGCCGCGAGCGTGTGACGCTCGTCGTCGCTGAGCCGCGACGCCATATTGTCCTGCAGGTAGTCGAGGTGAATGCTCAACGCCTCATCGAGTTTCCGGTTGCCGAGCTCGGTGATCCCCACGTAGATGGCCCGGCGGTCGTTCGTGCAGTCCTGACGCTCTACCAACCCGGCCTCCTCGAGGCGGTCAATAAGGCGGGTCGTCCCCCCGGTCGAGTGGACAATGGCGTCGGCGACCTCGTTCATCTTGAGGCGTCCGTCACTGGACTTTCTCAACTGAAGGAGAACCTCGAACCAGGCGAGGGGAAGATTGCACGTCGATTCGAGTTCCAGACCCAGGCTTTTCGACAGGCGGGCGTTGGTCTCTAGCAAGAGACCGAAAAGAACGACTCGCTCGTCGCCCGATGGGCAGGCACTGGGTTGAATAACCATAATCTAATTCTAACAGAAATCTTATGTTGCAATTACTGCTTGACAAATAGTTGTAAATGCAACTATACTCGTAGGCACACAGCAAGTGTCTAGAAAATAGGAGATTCAACATGAGCAACCTTCCCGCTCCCGGCGTTTACGACGTCGACGCAGTCCACTCAACCGCCGGTTTCGTTGCGCGTCACCTCGTGGCCGCCAAGGTCCGCGGTAACTTCACCGACTTCTCCGGTGTGATCACCATTGGCGACAGCTTCGAGAATTCGTCAGTCGAGGCAACGGTGCAAACCGCGAGCATCACGACGAACAACGAAATGCGTGACGGCCACCTGAAGAGTGGCGACTTCCTCGAAGAGGAGACCTACCCCACGTTGACCCTGAAGTCAACCAAGATCACCCCTAAGGGTGGCGACAACTACGTGTTGACCGCTGATCTCACCATCAAGGGCATCACCAAGTCGGTCGACTTCGACCTCGAGTACCTCGGTACTGGCCCAAGCATGACTCCTGGCGCTTCGGTCACCGGTTTTGAAGCCCGCGCTGAGATTGACCGCCGTGAATTCGGCGTCAACTTCGAAGGAACCCTTGAGAACGGCAGCCTCGTTGTCGGCAACAAGATCGTCCTCGAGCTCGCCGTTGAGGCCCACCAGAAGGTCCTGGCAACCAACTAAGCATTTCATCGGGCATTCGAGACGCCGGGGGCTTTGGCCCCCGGCGTTTTGCTCGTTACGATGGAGGTATGGCAGAGGATTCGAAGGGTAAGGGCGTCAAGTCAACCATCGGGGTCGTGGGCGCGCTCGCCACGATCATTTCCGTGTGGTGGTTTGCGCTGCGTCCGCGCAAGAAGAAGCGCGAAGAGTAGTTCCGCGAAGTTCGTACGTGGTCTCGCGCGCTCGCCGGGCGCTGGCGTTAGCGTTGATTGATGGCTTCCGCTTCGTTTGCTCCCCTCCGACACCGAAGCTTCGCCCTCGCGCTTAGTTCATCCTTCATCTCTTCGACAGGAACGTGGATGCAGTCGGTGGCGCTCGGCGTGTACATCGCCGAGAAGACGCACAACGACATCTGGCTGGGGCTGTTGACGCTCGCGGCGTGGATGCCGGCGATTGTCGGTTCGCCCCTCGGCGGCGTGATGGCCGATCGCTTCAGCCGCCAGCGGTGGATCCAGGCGAACAACTTCGTCATGGCGGTCACCGCGAGCCTCTTGGCGACGGCCGAATTGACCCATCATCTGAGCTTGCAGCTCGCGTGTTATCTGGCCATCATTGAGGGGCTGTGCAGCTCGATGTCGTGGGCCGCGTGGCAGTCATTGCTGCGCGACATGGTGGACAAGGACGAGGTGCTGGCCGCGGTCTCGCTCTCGTCGGCGCAGTTCAACCTCGGACGGATCATCGGTCCGGCGCTCGCCGGCGTCGCGATCGGAGTCGGCTCGACGGGCTGGTGCTTCGCGCTCAATGCCGCGTCGTTCATCTTCGTGGTGGTCATCTTCTCGTTCGTGAAGAGCCCCGCCCGTGAGAGGGTGCTGACCAAGGTCCGCGTTTGGGCCGAGACCGTCGTGGGCGCCCGGGTGGCCTGGTCGGTGAAGGGTTGTCGCAACCCGATCATCGGTGTGGGCACCGTGGCGCTCATAGCGAGTCCATTCATCACCCTCGTCCCGGCGATGGCCGTCCACACCTTGCACGCCGGGAAGGTCGGCACGGCGTGGCTGGTCGGCGCCCAGGGCGTGGGCGCCGTCATCGGCGCGGTGACGCTTCCGGAGGTGGCGAAGCGAACGTCGCGGTTGGCGGTGCTGCGCGGTTCGATCTGGGCGCTCGCGCTCGCCGAGGCCCTCTACGCGCTCGCTCCGACGCTGCAGCTCTCGATTCTCGCGCTGGCACTGCTCGGTGGAGCGTACGTCGGGACGCTGAGCGGGCTCAACACGTCGGTGCAGCTGCACGCCCCGGTGGGCGAGCGCTCCCGGATCCTGGCCCTATACACCCTTTCGCTGTCGATCCTCTATCCCATCGGAGCGACGATCCAGTCGGCGATCGCGACGGTGTGGGGTGTGAGGGCGGTGACGCTCGGAGCCGCGGCGATCATGGGTCTCGTTCTCCTGGCGGTGAGCATCTTCATGCCCGAATTCTGGACCGAGATCGGACCGCCCCCGTCGGAGCAGGTGAATTTACTGGCAGACTAGATGAATGCCTTTTATCGCCGTGAACCCCGCTACCGAAGAAGTGATCGCCGAGTACCCGAGCCACACGCCCCTCGAGGTTGATGCAGCGCTGGGCGCCGCCGACGCGGCGTACCACGCGTGGCGCGACGTCGCGATCGAGGACCGGGCGACGCTGATGAACCGTGCCGCCGAACTCCTCGAGAGCGAGATTCCCGTCATCGCGGAACTGATGACGAGCGAAATGGGCAAGACCTTCGGCGCCGCGAAGGGCGAAGCCGCCAAGTGCGCGATGACCATGCGCTACTACGCCGAGCACGCCGCCGCGATGCTCGAGAGCGAAGACATAACGACGAGCGGTTCGCGAAGCGGCGTGCGCTACGAGCCGATCGGCCCGATCTTTGCGATCATGCCGTGGAACTTTCCCCTGTGGCAGATCATCCGCTGCGCTGCTCCAATCATCATGGCGGGCAACGTTACCGTCTTGAAGCACGCGCCCAACGTGCCCGGATGCGCGTTGTACATCGAGAACCTCTTCACACGCGCCGGATTTGCGAACGGCGTCTTCACCAACCTGTTCGTCGAGGTGGACCAGATCGCCGGCATCATCGCCGACCGCAGGATCGCCGGCGTCACGCTCACCGGATCCGAGCAGGCCGGACGGTCCGTCGGCGCGCTCGCCGGCGCCCACCTCAAGAAGTGCGTGCTCGAACTCGGTGGCTCCGATCCGTTCATCGTCGCTTCGTCGGCGGACATGGAGAGGACGGTCGCCATGGCGGTGACGGCGCGGGTTCAGAACAACGGCCAAGCGTGCATCGCCTCGAAGCGCTACATCGTTGTCCGTGACCGTGCCGAGGAGTTCACCGAGAAGTTCGTCGAGGCGATGTCCGAGGTGCCCATTGGCAATCCCATGGCCCCCTCGACCGTGCTCGGGCCGCTCGTGAGCAAGTCACAATTCGATCTTCTCGCGGCGCAGGTCTCGTCATCGGTCGCCAAGGGCGCGGTGGCCCGGACCGGCGGGGCGCCCCTCGAGGGCGTTGGCTACTACTACCCGGCGACGGTGCTGACCAACGTGCCCGCCGACTCGCGGGCGGGCTGCGAGGAGCTCTTCGGCCCGGTCGCCGTCGTGAGCGTGGTCGAGGATCTCGACGAGGCGATTGGCCTCGCCAACGCCACGCCGTGGGGGCTGGGCGGTTCCATCTGGGCTACGGACGATGAAGAGATCGAAGCGGCGCTCTCGAGGCTGGAGGTGGGCATGGTCTTCGCCAACGCCGTCGTGGTCTCAATGCCCGAGCTGCCTTTTGGCGGCACCAAGAACAGCGGAATCGGCCGCGAGCTTTCAGTGAGCGGCGTTCGCGAGTTCACCAACGCCAAGTCCTTCTACGTCGCATGAGCGCTCAGTACTACTTCGACCACGCCGCTTCCGCGCCTCGCCGCGATGAAGTGGCGGCGGCGATGGATCCCTGGATGCACGGCGTCGTGGGCAACCCCTCGGGCAGTCACCGCGCCGCCCGCGAGGCTCGCCGGGCGGTTGAAGAGGCTCGGGATCAGGTCGCCGAATTCGTCGGAGCCAAGCCCGGCGGCGTCATTTTCACCGCGGGTGGCACCGAATCGTGCCACCTGGCGATCGCGGGCGTCACGCACCACCACCGTCGCACCCACGAGAAGAGCGCGATCGTGATTTCGCGTATCGAGCACCACGCCGTGATCGACGCCGCCGAGATGATGGCGCGCGACTTCGAGAACGTCTCGGTGCGCTACGTGGACGTCGACCACGAGGGAGTCCTCGACTTCGAATCGCTCCGGCAGGTGCTCGACACCGACGTGGCGGTCGTGAGCGTCATGAGCGTCAACAACGAGACCGGCATCTGTCAGCCGCTCGATGGCGTGAGCGCCTTGGCGAACGCGGTGCCGAACGGTGTGCTGACCCACACGGACGCCGTCGCCGCCGCCCCGTGGCTCTACCTGCCGATGCTCACGGCGACGACCGACATGATCTCGCTCTGCGCTCACAAGATCGGTGGGCCGGTCAACAGTGGCGCCCTGATTCTTCGAAGCGACATCGCGCTCGACGCGATGGTGCCGGGCGGCGGTCAGGAGCGCGGCCATCGTGGCGGCACCGTCGATGTCGCGGCGTGCGTGGGGCTCGCCGAAGCGGTGCGGATCACCGCCGAGGAGCTCGCCGACGTGAACGATCGGGTCATCGACTTCCAACTCCGGCTGTGCGCCGCCTTGAGCTTTCTGCCCGGGTGCGAGATCACGGCCCCGGGAGTGGGCAAGGTGCCGGGCACCGTGCACGTCACCTTCGAGGGCATCGCCAGCGACGAACTGCTGTTCCTGCTGGATCAAGAGGGTGTCTGCGTGTCGGCGGCGTCGAGCTGCTCGAGCGGAGCCGGGGTTTCGAGCCACGTCCTCGCGGCCATGGGGATGTCGCCCGAGCGGGCCAGGGGTTCGCTTCGACTCAGTATGGGTCCAGAGACCACCTCAGAGGAAGTCGATGCCCTGGTTGGCATTTTGTCGTCCGTCGTCTACCGCTTGACGACCGGGGCATAGAAGTCGCATCGGGCTGGCAGACTGGTCTGATGAAAGTCCTTGTAGCGATGAGCGGTGGCGTTGACTCGTCGGTGGCGGCCGGCCTGCTCATCGAGGAGGGGCACGAGGTCGTCGGCGCCACCTTGAAACTGTGGGGCGGCGTATCGGACTCGGGGTGCTGCTCGGTCGCTGACGTCGACGACGCTCGGCGCGTGGCGCAGATGCTCGGTATCGATCACCACGTCTTCAACTACACCGAGGAGTTCGAACGCCACGTGGTGGAACCCTTCGTGCGCGCCCACGTCGCGGGCCAGTCGCCGAATCCGTGCATCGAATGCAATCGCCACATCAAGTTCGATCTGTTATTTGAACGTGCGCAGCGCCTTGGTTTTGATGCAGTGGCGACTGGTCATCACGCCCAGGTGCTTTCGCGCGACGGCGCCCACTACCTGGTGCGAGGCGCCGACGACCAGAAGGATCAGAGCTACGTCCTTGGTTATCTGCGTGAGGACCAGCTTGCCGTTCTCGTGCTGCCCATCGGGAACATGAACAAGAGCGAGGTGCGATCGCACGCCGAGCGCCTCGGGCTTCGAACGTGGGACAAGCCCGACAGCCAGGACGTCTGCTTCATCGAAGCGTCCAAGGGCCGCGAGGTCTTTCTACGCCAGCGCATTGCCTTCACGACGGCCAAGATCGTCGACCGTGCGACCGGCGAGGTCGTGGGCGAGACGGAGGCCGCCGAGCTCATGACCGTTGGCCAGCGCCGCGGGGTGCTTCCCGGACGCGACGGTGAGAAGCGATACGTCGCGAAGGTCGATATCGGCGCGGGCCGCATCGAGGTGGGGCGACTCGATGACGTGCTCATCACCGTCATCCGCCTCGACGCGTCTTCGCTGAGCTTCGCTCACGAACCCCTGAAGGACGGCTCGGTGGTGCTGGCGCAGTGGAGCGCGCACGGTACGGCGCAGCCGGCGACCGTTCGCTTCGAGGGCGACTGGTGGCTCGAGCTTCACGCGCCCGCGCGGCCGGTCGCCGCGGGCCAGTCCGTCGTCTTCTACCGGGCTGATGAGCCGGCGATCGTCGAGGGCGCGGCGATCGTTTCGCCGTGATGAGCAAGGAGTCGGAGCGCGCGGAGTTCCTGCGCGCGGAGATCACGCGTCACAATGATGCCTATTTCGTCCACGATGCCCCGATCATCCCTGACGCCGACTACGACGCCCTGATTCGAGAGCTGAGGACACTCGAAGCTGAGCACCCCGAAGTGCGAAGCGAGTCGTCGGTGACGACCAAGGTGGGGGCGCCCACGTCAACGGTGTTCAGCGAGGTCACGCACGCCGAACCCATGCTCAGCCTGGACAACGCCTTTGACGAGGATGAGCTTCGCGCGTGGCGCGATCGAGTGGCGAGGGGCCTTGACGAGGACATCTCGAACCTGACGTTCGCCGTGGAGCCCAAGATCGACGGTCTGGCGCTCTCGATCACGTACGTCGAGGGCGTCCTGACCCAAGGCGCCACGAGAGGCGACGGGCGAGTCGGCGAGGACGTGACGGACAACGTGCGCACAATCCGCAATCTGCCAACGAGGCTGAAGGGAACGGTGCGCGGACGTATGGAGGTCCGCGGCGAGGTATTCATCGCCAAGCGCGACTTCGTCTCGCTGAACCAACGCCAACGCGACCTCGAAGGCAAGGAGTTCGCCAATCCGCGCAACGCCGCGGCGGGGAGCCTTCGCCAGAAGGACTCGGCCGTCAGCGCCGAGCGGCCCCTCTCGTTCCTCGCCTACCAGTTGGTCGATCTCGATCAGAGTATGCGATTCGTCAACTACATCGACACGATCCATCAGATGTCCGAATGGGGTTTCTTCACGGCGCCGGAGACCAGGTTGGTGCACGGCGGCGAGGCGATGGTCGCGACGAGCACGTGGTTCGAAGAGCATCGCCACGACCTGCAGTACGAGATCGACGGCGTCGTCATCAAGGTCGACGACCTCGCCCGGCGAGAGGTGCTCGGATTCACCAGCCGGGCTCCACGCTGGGCGATTGCGAGGAAGTTTCCGCCCGAAGAGCGGACCACCCGGCTCGTCTCGATCGAGGTCTCCATCGGGCGCACCGGCCGCGCGACTCCCTACGCGGTGCTCGAGCCGGTAGTGGTGGCGGGCTCCACGGTCTCATTGGCGACACTGCACAATCAGGATCAGGTGGCCCGCAAGGACGTGCGACCCGGCGACCTCGTGATCGTGCGAAAGGCCGGTGAGGTCATCCCCGAGGTCGTCGGCGCCGTCGATGAGCCGGGGCGAAAGCGGGGCCCCGCCTGGCATTTTCCGAAGAAGTGTCCGGACTGCGGGGGTCGACTCGAACGCGCGGGCGAGGAGAGCGACACCTACTGCATCAACCCCGCGTGTCCCGCGCAACTACTCCAGCAGATCCTGCACTTCGCATCGCGCCCGGCTCTCGATATCGAAGGATTGGGCGAGCAGCGGGTGGCCCAGCTGCTCGGTGAAGGCCTGGTCAGCGACGTGGCCGACCTGTTCTCGCTGCGTGTCGAGGACCTCTCGTCACTCGAGGGGTTCGGCGAGCTCTCGGCGACCTCATTGGTCGAGGCAATAGGAGGTTCCAAGACGGCGCCGCTCAGTCGCGTGCTGATAGGACTCGGCATCCGCCACGTCGGCCCGGTCGCCGCCCGCGCACTGAGTTCTGCGTTTCGCTCCTACGACGCCTTGGCCAAGGCTCCCCTCGAGGAGCTCGACGCGCTGGACGGCGTTGGTCCGGTGATTGCCGCGTCGGCGTTTCGCTACTGTCGCGACCCTGAGAATGTCGAACGCATGGTTCGCCTGAGGGCCGCGGGGCTTGATCTCACCGAGCCCGAGGTGACCTCGCTCGCCGCGACCCTGGCGGGTCGGGCCGTGGTGGTCACCGGAGCCGTCGAAGGCTTCTCGCGCGAAGAAGCTGAACTGGCGATCGCCGCTCGCGGGGGCACCTCGCCGGGGTCGGTCTCGAAGAAGACCTACTGCGTCGTCGTTGGCGAGGCGCCGGGGGCTTCGAAGGTCTCCAAGGCGCAGGAGCTGGGGATTCCCATGGTTTCCGGAGCCGCATTCAGGGATCTCCTGGAGACCGGAACGTGGTCAACCACCCCCTCGTAGCCAGTCCTTACTAGGGTTAGTAGCGCCAATGCTTCCTTCAACTTTTGCCTCCGGACACGACCTCGCGGGTCGTTATCGCATCATCGAGTTGCTGGGCGTCGGCCAGACCGCGGAGGTCTACAGCGCCGAGGACCTCTCGCTGAGCCGAACGGTCGCGGTGAAGGTCCTCCTGCCCTCTCTGGCGGCTCACGAGGATGTCCGTCGAGCGTTTCGCGATCGCATCGTTCGCGCCGCCACCCTCAGCCATCCGCACCTGGCCCGGGTCTTTGACGGCGGCCAGGAGTCGGGTGCCATCTTCATGATCACCGAGTATCTCTCTGGCGGCTCGCTGGAAGATGTGCTGCGCGCCGGACGAACGCTCGATATCGACGACGTGGCGCGCCTCGGCCGCGACGTCGCGGGCGCGCTCAGTTACGTCCACGCCAACGCTTTCGTGCATGGCGAGCTTTCGCCGAGCAAGCTGCTCTTCGACGCCGAGGGCCGGGTGCGCGTGAGCGACATCGCCCTCGCGGGTCTCGGAGATCCCTATCGTGAGCAACTGACTCTCGATGACACGCGCTACATGAGCCCCGAACAGGCGGTGGGCGAGAAAGCTGGACCGGAATCGGACGTCTACGCGCTGGCGCTCATCCTCTTTGAGGCGGCGACGGGCACTTCCGCGTTTGACGGTGCGACTCCCGAGGCGATGCTGCGAGCGCGGATCAACGCGCCGCTTCCCGTGCGCATTGAACTCGGCACCCTTGACATGCTTCTCGCCCAGGCGGCGGTCTCGGATTCGCGGCTGCGACTCAGCGCGGAGCAGTTCTCGAGCCGGCTCAGCGCGGTCGTCAGTGACTCGGCTCCGCTCGTCGTGCGCACCCGTCAAGGCGACATGCCGCTCTTGGCGCAGTTCCCGCTTGCTGAGCCACGGACGTCAATCGGCTTTCGACCGCCTTCGCCGGACCAGATCGTCGGAACGCGGTCCGTGCAGGCGGCGACGCCGCAGTTCCCCAGGCCCCAGGTCCCGCGGCCCGGGACCGAGCCGGCCGCGGTTGCGCGGAGTTTCGCGTCAACGCGTCCATCGGCGCCAAGAGGCTTTGACGCGCTTCCCCCGTCGCGCCCGCCCCGCAAGCAACGCATCGCCTTCGTCGCCGCGGCGATCCTCATCGTTCTCGCCGGAGTCGGCGGCGGCGCCGCGTGGAAGTTCGGCGTCTTCAGCCAGAAGCACACCGTTCCGCAACTCGTCGGCTCGACCCTTACTCAGGCATCGGCGAAACTGAAGGGCGACGGGTTCGTGCTCACCGTGAAGCAGGTCAATTCGACTACGGTGCCCAAGGGCCAGATCGTCTCCCAGTCGCCCGCGCAAGGGACGAGCGCGAAATCTGGACTCGCCATTACGGTCAACATGTCAAAGGGTCCCGCATCGGAGACGCTGCCCACGTCGTTGATCGGTGAAACCTGCGCCGCGGCCACCGCCAAATTGAAGACGCTGCAGATCAGCGCGACGTGCGCGGCTTCCATGGCGAGCACGCGCGTCGCATCGGGAGTCATCGCCGAGGTCCTCTTCGGCAAGACGGTGAATCCGTTGGCGGTGCCGGCGGGCTCGAAGTTGAGCCTCGTGATCAGCACCGGACCCGGACCCTCTTCGGGGACGACAACCACCACGACACCGACCACAACCACCACGCCGACCACGACCACGACTTCGACTTCGACGACAACCACGACCCTCGCGGGAGAGGGCCCGCGTGCGTTGCCCAACCTCGTCGGAATGGACCAGGCTCAGGTCTACGCCGCCATGCGCAAGGCGCAGCTCTACTTCTCCACCAAGGGACCGGGGGCGGGTACGACAGCGTGGAAGTCGGTCGTTTCAACGATTCCGGCCGCGGGCACCATGGTGAAGTGGCACTCGACGGTGATCTTGAACGTCAGAGAATGAGCGCGGACTGCGACCTCTGTGAAGCGGCGATCATCAGCACGCGTTACTTCGAGGACGAAACCTGCTGGATAGCCGACTGCGAGATCTGCCTCGTGCCGATGGTGGTGTGGCGCGTTCACAGCCCGGCGCCTCCTGAGGATGTGAAGCAGACGCTTCAAGAGAGTCTGGGCCGCGTGGCCGATCGAGTGCTTGGTGAGGGCAACTGGTCCCTCGACGATCACATGCGCAACATCCCCGATCACTATCACGCTCACGCGCGCCGCCCCTACTTCCGGAGTCGCGGCTAGGCCCTCGTAGCTCTTCCAATCGTCGTTACAATCAAGGCACGACATTCTTTCTTGGGGGGATCACCGTGGGCGCACTTGAGGGTCGTGTGGCCATTGTCACCGGCGCGGGACGAGGCATTGGCCGGGAACACGCGCTGCTCTTCGCCGCTGAAGGAGCGAAGGTTGTCGTGAATGACCTGGGCGGGGCCCTCGACGGATCCGTGATGTCTGCCTCACCGGCCGAAGAGGTCGTCGCCGAGATCAAGGCCATGGGCGGCGACGCGGTGGCGAACCACGACGACGTGGCGCAGTGGGACGGCGGCGCACGCCTGGTCCAAAGTGCGCTCGACGCCTTCGGCGACCTGCACGTGCTGGTGAACAACGCGGGAATCCTGCGCGACCGCGTACTCGTGAATCTGAGCGAAGATGACTGGGATTCGGTCATCCACGTGCATTTGAAGGGACACTTCGTGCCCACCCGCCACGCCGCCAACTACTGGCGCGAGCAGGCCAAGGCTGGCAAGACCGTCAAGGCTTCGATCATCAACACGTCGTCGACATCCGGGCTCATTGGCAATGTCGGCCAATCGAACTACGGGGCGGCGAAAGCGGGCATCGCGGCATTCACCGTGATCATCGCCGAAGAGCTCGGACGCTACGGTGTGCGGGCCAACGCCATTGCCCCGGCGGCGCGGACTCGAATGACCGAATCAACCCCCGGACTTTCCGACCACGTCGTCAAGCCCGCCGACGCCGCGGTCTTCGACGTCTGGGATCCGGCGAACATCTCGCCACTGGTCGCGACCCTCGCCATGGAGGACTGCGAGTCCACCGGTCAGGTGTTCTTCGTGCAGGGCGGCACGGTTCGAAAGTTCCAGAACTGGACCATGACCGAGACCCTCGAGAAGAATGACCGCTGGGAGGTCGCCGAGCTCGCCCGGCAGCTGCCCACACTGCTCACGTGAGCGAACCGCGTCCGCGGACGCATCTCGACCGCGAGGATCCCGAGGGTCTTCTCAACGCCCGAACCGACCCGGGCAGCGCTGCCTTTGGCACCATGGGCACCGAGGCGGGAAGCGACCTCAACTGGATCATGCTCCTGCGCGCGCGGGTGCAGGCGAGGGCCGAGGGGTCGAGCCGGTACCAGTGGTGGGTGCTGTGGTCGCTGCTCGCGGGCCTGTTCGCGCTCAACTTCACGTTCACGGTCTTCATCGTCGCCCTGCCAACGGTGGCGACGCAGTTCCACACGAGCGTGACGGTGCTCACCTGGACGATGGTCGGGCCGCTCCTGGCGTACGGGCTCGCCGCCCCCATCCTCGGCAAGACCGGCGACATCTACGGGCACCGCCGGCTCTACCTGTTTGGTCTCGTCGGGGCGATGGTCTCGGCGATCCTGACCGCCTTGTCGCACAACGTGGACATGCTGCTCTTCGCCAGAACCCTCGACGGCGTGCAGGGCGCGGCGACCGGGACCGCGTCCGGCGCGCTGATAAACATGGTCTTCAGCCCCCAAGAACGCGTGAAGGCCATGGGGTGGTGGTCGCTGATCGGTGCGGGCGGTCCGGTCATCGGCGTCTCGCTGGGTTCGCCCATCATCGCGGCCTTTGGGTGGCGGGCGCTGTTCTGGTTCCAGCTGGTGCTCATCGCGCTGGCGTTCATCGTGGTCGTCATCCTCCTGCCTCGCCGGCGCGGCTTCGACGATGAGGAGGTCCAGAAGAAGGCCGAGGCCCGGCTCCAGTTCAAGAAGATGGACTGGATAGGAAGCTGGTCGCTCTCGTTCGCCGTGGGCGCCCTGATGCTCGGCCTTTCGATCGGGCCATCGGCCGGGTGGAGCAGCTACTGGTTGATCGGCTGCTTCGCCGTCTCGGCCGCGATGACCACCCTCTTCGTATACCGGATTCGCCACGCCGAGAACCCGCTCATTCCGGCGCGCTACTTCGCCCGGCGCAACTTCGTCATGCCGATGATCCTTCGCGGGTCGGCGAACTTCGCCTACTTCGGCGCGTTCTTCCTCTTTCCCCTCCTGATGGAGCAGGGATACGGCTATTCGATTCCCCGGGTCGGAGCCCTCGCGATAGCCCGTCCCATCACGTTCTCGCTCTGTTCGCCGATCGCCGGTTACGTCGCGATTCGAATCGGGGAGCGCGTGAGCGCCTTCGCGGGGGCGGCCTTTCTCACGACCTCGCTCGCGTTCTTCGCGATGCTCCATCCGAACTCGGGTGCGTGGTTCATCGCCATTGCGCTGGGTCTTTCGGGGCTCGGCATGGGCACCGCCATGCCGTCGACGAGTTCGGTGATGGCCAACGAGGTTCTCGCCAGCGAGTTCGGCGTCATGTCCGCTGCGCAGATGCTCGCGACCCAGGTGGGCGAGGTCGCCGGCATTCAAATACTGGAGACCGTGCAGCAGGCGCTCGTTCGACGCCACGGTCTCGTGAACGCGAAACCCGGGCCCGCACTGCTCGAGACCTTCCGCCTGCCGTTCTTGATCGGGGCCTGCGTCGGGGCCGTGGGGGTGATCGCGGCGTTCTTCATCCGATCGGTCCCTCGCGAACGCGCGCAACGGGCGCGTTAGTTCTGCCGGTAGTCTTTAACCCTATGACTACTGAGATTATGCCCGGTTGCGAGTCGTATTCCGCCGAGAATGGCCCGCTGGGCGTTCTGGTCTTGCACGGGTTCACCGGCAATCCCGCTTCCATGCGTTCGCTCGCCGAGCGAATCGCCGAGGCCGGCTACAGCGTGGAGCTTCCGCGCCTGCCGGGGCACGGCACGACCATCGAGGACATGATGACCACGACCTGGACCGACTGGTCGGGCGCGGCCGAAGCCGCCTACGACGACCTTCGCTCGCGCTGTGCATCGGTCGCTGTCGTCGGACTTTCGATGGGCGGCGGGCTCACCGCCCATGTCGCCGAGGTTCGACCTGACGTCGCCGGCTGCGTGTTCATCAATCCCCTGGTAAAGCCGCCCGTTCAAGAGATGGTCGACGGTCTGGTTGCGCTCCTCGAAGCCGGCCTCGAGACCATCGATTCGATTGGTTCGGACATCAAGAAGGAGGGTTCGGTGGAGGCCTCCTACGACGCGACCCCGCTCGCCTGCGCGCAGAGCCTCTTCGAGGCAGTGAAGGGCGTCAACGCCGACCTGTCGAAGATCCAGACGCCGTCGCTGTTGCTCTCGAGTCGCGACGACCACGTCGTCACGTCCGACAACGGCGATGACATCGTCGCGAAGGTCGCTGGTCCGGTGGAGCGAATCTGGCTCGAGGAGTCGTACCACGTCGCCACGATGGACAACGACCAGGAACTCGTCGAGTCGGCCACAGTGACCTTCCTCGATTCCGTCTTGAAATCATGACGTCGCCCCTGCGTCGAGAAGACGTGGCCAAGGTCGCCAAACTTGCCCGCTTGTCCCTGACCGACGAGGAGCTCGACCTGTTCACCACTCAGCTCGGCCAGATCCTTGAGCACGCGAACGACATGAGCACGCTGAATCTGGATGACGTCATCCCGACCGCCCACCCGTTCGGTCTGATCAACGTCGTGCGCGACGATGTCGTGCGTCCGAGCCTCGATCGCGACGTGGTGCTCGCCATGGCCCCGGACACCGAAGGGGGACGCTTTGCCGTTCCCCGGATCATGGGAGAAGCCCCATGAAGACCGCCCAAAGCATCGCGCGCGAAGTTCAGAGCGGCGAGTCGTCGGCGAGCGCTGAGCTCGACAACTCGCTGAGCGCGATCCGCGCGCGCGACGAAGAGCTCAACGTCTTTCTCTACGTTGACGAGGAAGGCGCGCGCGCGACTGCGGCGTCAATCGACGAGCGCGTCGCGCGCGGGGAAGACGTGGGGCCCCTCGCGGGTGTGCCCATCGCCATCAAGGACAACATGTGCCAGACCGGCATTCCGACGACGTGCTCGTCGAAGATCCTCGAAGGCTGGCGGCCCCCGTACAACGCGACGGTCATCGACCGTCTGATTGCGGCCGGCGCGGTGCCAGTTGGAAAGACGAACCTCGACGAGTTCGCCATGGGCTCGTCCACCGAGAACTCGGCGTTTGGTCCAACGCGAAACCCTCTCGACCCCTCTCGCGTGCCGGGCGGCTCGTCGGGCGGATCCGCGGCGGCGGTCGCGGCGAACATGACGCCGCTGGCGCTCGGCAGCGATACCGGCGGCTCGATTCGCCAGCCCGCGGCGCTCTGCGGTCTCATCGGCATGAAGCCCTCGTACGGGCTGGTCTCTCGCTATGGACTCATTGCGTTCGCGAGCTCGCTCGACCAGATCGGCCCCTTTTCGAAGAACGTCATGGACGCGGCGATCCTCCTCGAGGCAATCGCGGGGCATGATCCCCTGGACTCGACGTCGCTTCCCGAACCGTCGCCTTCGCTGGTGGCGCACGTGAACGACGGGGTTGCGGGAAAGCGGATCGCCCTCGTTCGAGAGCTCGTGGAGGGCGCCGACGAGGACGTCGTGATATCGGTGAACCGCGCTGTCGAAGCCCTGAAGGACGCCGGAGCGACCATCGTGGAGCTGTCGATCCCCGAGTTCCGTCTAGGTCTCAGCGCGTACTACCTGATAGCCCCGGCCGAAGCGTCGAGCAATCTGGCCCGCTACGACGGGGTTCGCTACGGCCTTCGCGTGGATGCGGAGGACGTCGCCGCAATGAACGAGGCGACGCGCACCGCCGGGTTCGGCGCCGAAGTGAAGCGTCGGATCATGCTCGGCACCTACGCGCTGTCGGCAGGATACTTCGACGCGTACTACGGGCAGGCGCTGAAGGTGCGCACCCGGATGATCGACGCCTTCAAGCGGGCCTACCAGCAGGCGGACCTTCTGATCGGCGCCACGACGCCGTCGGTGGCGTTCGCCTTCGGGACCAAGACGAGTGACCCGATGTCCATGTACCTGTCGGACGTTTTCACGATTCCCACGAACCTCGCCGGCGAGGCCGCGGTCTCGGTGCCCTTCGGCACCGGCGAGGCCGGGCTGCCCGTCGGAGTGCAGCTGCTCGGACCCGGGAGAAGCGAAGCCCAACTCTTCGCCGCGGCCCGAGTGCTGGAGATCGCGGAGGATCGATCATGAGGTTGCCCGGCGATTGGGAGATGGTGGTCGGCCTCGAGGTCCACACCGAACTGAAGACCGCGACGAAGATGTTCTGCGGCTGCGCGAACCACTTCGGGTCAGAGCCCAACACCAACATCTGCCCGGTCTGCTTGGGGTTGCCGGGCTCGTTACCGGTCCTCAACGAGCACGCCGTCGACCTCGCGATGGCTATCGGGATCGCGCTGCACAGTCGGATCGCCTCTTCCACCTTCCACCGCAAGAACTACTTCTATCCCGACATGCCCAAGGACTTCCAGATCAGCCAGTACGACCTGCCGATCAACTCGGGCGGCTATCTCGACCTGCCCGACGGCAGTCGCGTCTCGATCGAACGGGCCCACCTCGAAGAGGACACCGGCAAGTCAACGCACCTCGGGGGGACGGGTCGCATCCACGGCGCCGACCGCTCACTCGTCGACTACAACCGCTCTGGCGTTCCTCTGGTTGAGATCGTTTCGGGGCCCGATATCCGCTCGTCAGCCCAGGCGCGCGCCTACGCCTCGGAACTGCGTGGCATCTTGATCGCCACGGGCGCTTCTGACGGACGCATGGAGGAGGGCTCGATGCGCATCGACGCCAACGTCTCGGTGCGCAAGCCCAACGCGCCCTTCGGCACGCGCTGCGAGATAAAGAACCTGAACTCGCTGCGCAGCCTGCAGCGGGCCATTGACCACGAGGCCCTGCGCCAGATCGAGCTCATCGAGGACGGCGGCACCGTGCGCCAGGAGACCCGTCACTGGGACGAGAACCTCGGCGAGACCTCGACGATGCGCATAAAGGAAGAGGCCGAGGACTACCGGTACTTCCGCGAGCCCGACTTGGTGGATCTCGACCCGGATCAGCGGTGGCAGGACCGAATTCGTGCGTCGCTTCCCGCGATGCCCGCTGAACGGCGCGCGAAGCTCAAGGCCCGCCTGGTCAGTCCCGCGCAGGCGCAGCTCGACGCAGTGGAGGTCGTGATCGATCTGGGGCTGGAGTCGTTCGCCAACGCGGCCATCGACGCGGGCGCTGACCCCGCGCTCGCGGTCGCGCGCGCCGCGAACGAGCTCGCTGCGGGCATTGAGGATCTGAAGAATCTGTCGGCTGAGGCCTTCAGCGCAACCCTGCTGATGGAACAACGCGGCGAACTCTCCGCGACCCAGGCGAAGACCGTGCTGGGCGAACTCTTGGCGAGCGGGGGAGACCCCAAGGCCATCGCTGCGGCGATGGGCTTCGAGCAGTTGTCCTCGGATTCTCTGGGGGCGACCGTGGCGAGGTTGATCGAGGAGAACCCGGACGAATGGACGCGTTACCGCGAGGGTGACGAGAAGCTGGCCCAGTTCTTCATCGGGCAGGTGATGAAGATCACCAAGGGTCAGGCCAACGGAAAGGCCGTCATCGCCGAACTTCAAGCTCGACGCTGATCAATCTGACGCACGGCGTCGCTGGTCGATTGAGGTCGGTTGTCCAGCAACGGATTTTCCGTTTCATTCGATGGTCGGCCTAAAGATCAGACCTTGCGCGCGGGCGTGCCTCTTACGAACTGGCTGAAGACCACGATGTTCGACTCGTAGTGCCCGGTAGCGTGGTTAAAGACACCGCCGCAGGTGACGAGATTCAGCAGTCGCCCGCCGTGGGGCCCGTAGACGAGCTTGTCGGGAAAGTTCGCCTTCGAGTACTGCACGACCTTGGTCAC
Source organism: Acidimicrobiaceae bacterium (assembly GCA_003132205.1). Classification (GTDB taxonomy): domain Bacteria; phylum Actinomycetota; class Acidimicrobiia; order Acidimicrobiales; family RAAP-2; genus RAAP-2. The sequence continues at coordinate 12,825 of PKWY01000060.1, read as the reverse complement.
CCGGAACGTGGCGGTGACGCCGTCCGCGAGGATCACCTTGATCGATTCGCCCGCTTTGAGGTCGCGAAGAAGGAAGAACACGCCAGGTCCCGCGTAGGAGTCAACGTGGCCGAGGATGACCGACGAGCCCAACCCGCCAGGCGTCGGGCCGTAGCGATACCAACCCACCGTGCGTGTGTTGGGTGGCACCATGACCTGGCCATCGGACTGCAGGCCCAGGACGCCGACGCTGGTGTTGACGTCAATCGATGGGATCGACAGACGGCGCGGAACCGAATGGCGCACGGGCGTTGCATTGACGTGGGCGCTTCCTGGAACACTCGTCGGCGTCGAGTTCGGCACCACCACCGCGGACTTTCTTGAGGCGGTGACGCCCACCAGAGAGCCCAGGGCAATGATAACGGCGATGGCGCATGCGGTCCATCCCCACTTCCGAGACTTCGAGGGTCTCTTAGGACCCGCGTTTGTCGTCATTCACTTCGCCAATCGAAACGCGAGAGCGGCGACGACGGGTCAGAACAGTTGCCGCCCCCGCTGCCACGGCGACGCCGAGCGCTCCGAACCCGATTGGTGCGAGGGGTGAAGAACCCGAACCCGCGGTGCCACCGTAACCAGTGGCGGGTGCTCCTACTGGAATCACCGTGGCTGTGGTCGTCGTCGTGGGTGTGGTGGTGGTCGATGTACTCGTTCTGCTCGTTGTGGTCGATGTGCTCGATGTGCTCGATGTGCTCGTTCTGCTCGTTGTGCTCGTTGTGGATGACGCGGTCGTCGTTGTCGTCGCGGTGCTCGCCGCGCACGTGGACACCCTGACGACGTTGTCATCGAGGGTGACGGCGCCGTTTCGCGCCAGGACTCGCCCGTTCACTGTGGCCCCGGTGTTGAGGGTCGCCGAACTAAGCGCCATGATCGTCCCGCTCATGGCGCTCGTCGTTCCGAGCGTCGCCGAGCTGCCAACCTGCCAGAAGATATTGCAGGCTTGCGCGCCGTTCTCCAAGACCACGTTGCTGCTCGAGGCCGTTGTCAGCGTGGAGCCTGCCTGGAAGATGAAGACCGCGCTCGCGTCACCGCCACCGTTCAAGGTCAGCGTTCCAGTGAGGGCCATGCTGGTCGAGGACGCGTAGATTCCCGGCGTCAGCGTCGAGCCGCCAAGATCGCTCGGGGACGTGGTGGCGGGCGTGCTCGCGGCAGCATTCAGGTACGCGGTCGTGAGGTCGTTTTGGGCCGCCAGCGCCTGCGGGTCGGCGACGAGCGTCGCTCCAGAGTTCTGGACACCGGGCGGAAAGCCGATAACCGCCGTTCCAGGCGACAGTCCAATATCACCGGATATGACCGTTGAACCCGTATTGGTAATGGTCGTTCCGGCGAGTATTGCGAAATTCGACGCGGTCCCGAGATTTACGGCGGTCGGAGCGGCGAAGGCTGGTTGACCTTCGAAGGCCGTCAACGTGACGAGCGCGAGCCCGGTCACCGCGAAGGCACTGATTCCCAATCGCAGTCCCGAGTAGTACTTGGGGCGGCGGTGATTTCCGTGAATCTCCCTCAAGTTGCCTCGTGGCGAGAGAGGATTTCTGGGTTGGGCAGGAATGGACATGATTGTCCTTTCACCAGAGCCCGTTTTATTCCATCGTTGACAACGATAAATGCCGAACTTTGGCTTACAGCAAAACTTAGCAGGGCACTTTCTATGTTCGAACAAGACTGAGACAATTAGTACACAACGCCAGTCAGCAGCCATCCTCTCAGCAGGGTGGTTTCGCCCAGAGGTGACGGGGCCTTCGTGAGAACGCGCGTTACCGGGCAAGGCCTCAGGTACCGGTGCATCGGTCAGAGCACTTCACGGCGGCTCCTTCGGCGAAGATCAGAACCGTACTCGAGACGATTCGTCGCCCAGACGGGTCGAAGCAGTCAGTCCTCGCGCGAATGGAGTTCTGCGTCGGAGGCTCGACCTGCTTGCCGGACCGCTTTGTAGGCTGACATGCGTGAACGACAGGTCGGGTCTTCAGCGATTACTCGTGGTAACCATTTGCCTTGCAATCCTCGGAGTGGCGGTCACCGCTCTCAGGCGACGCCGTGGGAACGATCGACCCGCCACACCCGAAGAACCTCTCGAGCGGGCCAGCGGAGATTCGCAGCGAGAAAAAAGTCGTTACGACGATTCCGGGCGTTCGCCCGGCTCGATCGGATCCGCGAGCTCAATCGGTTCGATCGGATCGTTCTGCTCCCTTGGCTCGATCGGCAGCGCGTTCAGTATCGGTTCCATTGGTTCCTTCTGCTCTATTGGTTCCGTCGGCTCGGCGTGCTCCATTGGTTCGATTAGCTCATTCGCCTCACTCGCCAGCGTGTTTGGCACTCGCTCGATGCTCTCTTTCGGAGTGCGCGGTAGTCGCAAAGCCAGGTAGGCCCGCCCAACGGCTTCTGCGAAGCCTGGCGGTACGTCCCACGTGTTGGATGGGTCGCGACTCGATTCAAACGCTCTTCGGCATCTCTTAGACTTGAATCATGGCAAATCACCCCACACCGAGAAGCTCCGACGTCACTCTGGGAAAGGGTCGGGCACCGGCTCGTGCGATGTTGCGCGCCATGGGGCTGCAGGACGCTGACATGGTCAAGCCCCAGATCGGAGTGGCGTCGAGTTGGAACGAGGTGACCCCGTGCAACCTGCCTCTCGATCGTTTGGCCAAGCGCGCGAAGGTCGCCATCCGAAACGCCGGAGGAGTCCCGTTTGAATTCGTGACCATCGCTGTTTCGGACGGGATATCGATGGGTCACGAGGGGATGCGCGCCTCGCTGGTATCGCGTGAGGTCATCGCTGATTCCGTGGAAACGGTCATGCACGCGGAGTGTTTTGACGCCATGGTGACCTTCGCGGGCTGCGACAAGTCGCTGCCGGGAATGCTCATGGCGGCGGCCCGCCTCGATGTGCCGAGCGTCTTCCTCTACGGTGGAACGATCCTGCCGGGCGAGCTCAATGGCGAGGCGCTCGACATCACTTCGGTCTTCGAGGCAGTGGGAGCGAACGCGGTGGGAGCGATCAGCGACGAAGAGCTTCGCGCCATCGAGTGCGCCGCCTGCCCGGGCGAGGGAAGCTGCGCGGGGATGTTCACGGCGAACACCATGGCGAGCGTCGGCGAAGCGCTGGGCATGTCGCTGCTGGGCAGCGCTTCGGTGCCCTCGATCGACCATCGTCGCGACCAGTTCGCCTACGAATCGGGCATCGCGGTGCTGAATCTTCTGGACAACGAGATTACGGCTCGGAAGATCATGACCAAGCCGGCGTTCGAGAACGCCATCGCGGTGGTGATGGCGTTGGGCGGTTCGACGAACGCGGTGCTCCACTTGCTGGCCATCGCCCACGAGGCGCGCGTGCCGTTGGAACTCGCCGACTTCAACAAGATCGCGAAGCGCGTCCCCCACATCGCCGACACCAAGCCCCATGGCAAGTACCACATGAGCGATCTCGACAAGATCGGCGGCGTGCCGGTCGTGTTGCAGCACCTCTTGGAGAATGGGCTCCTGAACGGTGACGTTCTCACCGTGAGCGGCAAGACCATGGCCGAGAACCTGGCCGAGCTCAACGCGCCCAAGCCCGACGGCGATGTCGTGCACGATCTGAAGCACCCGATCAACGACCGCGGTGGAATCGCCATTCTCACGGGTTCGCTCGCTCCCAAGGGCTCGGTCGTGAAGGTCGCGGGCATCGACAGTCTCCAGTTCATCGGCACGGCCCGGGTCTTCGACGGCGAAGACGCCGCGATGACGGCCATCATGGCGGACGAGATCAAGCCCCAGACGGTGGTCGTCATCCGTTACGAAGGGCCCAAGGCCGGACCCGGAATGCGCGAGATGCTCGCGGTCACCGGGGCCATGAAGGGCGTTGGGCGAGGCGGCGACTGCGCGCTCATCACCGACGGCCGATTCAGCGGAGGCACCCACGGATTCTGCGTAGGACACGTGGCGCCCGAAGCCCTCGACGGGGGACCGATCGGCCTCATTGAAGATGGCGACGCCATCGAGATCGACGTCGACAGCCTCTCCATCGATCTGTTGGTGGACGCCGCGGTCCTCGAAGAGCGGGCCAAGCACATCAAGCCGTTCGTGCCGCGTTATACGACCGGTGTCCTGGAGAAGTTCGCCCGTCTGGTGCAAGGGGCCGAGAAGGGCGCCGTCACGTCGGCCTAAGCGGCTTGTGTCCGGTGTCAGCCTGTGCTTAGATAGAAGTGTGATGACTCGATTCAGTATTCTCTCTGTAGTAGTAGGCGCCTGGCGCCGGTAGTCACGTTCAGTCGTACTCCGGAGGCCTCCCAGAAAAGGGAGGCCTTTTTTCATATCTCAGAACAAAGGAACATTGTGCAACTCACAGGAGCGCAAGCACTCATAAAGAGCCTGGAACAGCAGGGGGTCGAAGTCGTCTTCGGGCTGCCCGGCGGAGCCATACTCCCGGTCTACGACCCGCTCATCGACTCGAGCATCCGCCATATCCTGGTGCGCCATGAGCAGGGCGCGGGGCACATGGCCGAGGGCTACGCCCTCGCGACCGGCCGCCCCGGTGTCGCGATGGTCACCAGTGGCCCCGGCGCCACCAACATCGTCACCCCCATCGCCAACGCCCACATGGACTCGACGCCGCTGGTCGTCATCACCGGACAGGTGGCGTCGGGCTCGATCGGCACCGACGCGTTCCAGGAGTGCGACATCACGGGCATCACCATGGGCATCACCAAGCACAACTTCCTGGTGAAGTCCGCCCAGGAGATCCCGCGCGCGGTCGCCGCGGCGTTCCACCTGGCCACGACCGGCCGCCCCGGTCCGGTGTTGATCGACGTGCCCAAGGACGTGACCCAGTCGATGATGGACTGGTGGTACCCGTCAACGATCGAAGAGTACGACCTGCCGGGCTACCGTCCCGACGTACCGCTCGACGAGGACGCGATTGCCCGCGCCGTCGCCCTGATCGACGCGGCCGAGCGCCCGGTGCTCTATGTGGGCGGGGGAACACTGAAGTCGCGAGCTTCGGCCGAGCTCCTGGCGTTCGCCGAGCGCACCAAGATGCCCGTCGTCACGACCTTGATGGCTCGAGGAGCCTTTCCTGATTCGCACGAACAGCACCTGGGCATGCCCGGAATGCACGGTATGTACACCGCGGTCACCGCCATCCAGAGGTCCGACCTCTTGATCTCTCTCGGCGCGAGGTTCGACGACCGGGTCACCGGAAAGATCCCGGCCTTCGCCGCCGGCGCCAAGGTGATCCACGTCGACATCGACAAAGCGGAGTTCAACAAGGTTCGCCACGCCGACGTCGCCGTCCAGAGCAACGTTGCCGCCGCCCTGCTGGCCTTCGACGCGGCGTCGGCGACGCCGCGGAATCTGGACGCGTGGTGGAGGCAGATCCGCGACTGGCAGGAGCGGTATCCTCTCGTCTACGAAGAGCCGTCGATCGACGGGTTGCTACGGCCCCAGCACGTCATCCAGGCCATCGCCGCCAAGGCCGAACCGGGGACGATTATCGCCTCCGGGGTCGGCCAGCACCAGATGTGGGCCTCGCAGTTCTGGAAGTTCGAGGAGCCCGGCACGTGGATCAACTCGGGTGGGGCCGGCACAATGGGCTTCGGGGTCCCTTCCGCCATTGGCGCCAAGGTCGGCCGCCCGGAGCGCACGGTGTGGTGCATCGACGGTGACGGTTGCTTCCAGATGACCGCCCAGGAACTGGTGACCGCACGCGCCGAAGGGATCCCCATCAAGGTGGCGATCCTGAACAACGCCTACCTCGGCATGGTTCGCCAGTGGCAGGAGATGTTCTACGAGGAGCGCTACTCCGAGGTCTACCTGTCGGCGGATCTGCCGGACTACGTGAAGTGGGCCGAAGCCATGGGGTGCGTGGGGCTTCGGGCCACGAACCTGAAGGAGATGCACGACGTCATCGAAGAGGCCAACAAGATCAACGATGTTCCCGTCGTGATCGATTTTCGCACCGACTCGTCGGAGAAGGTCTTTCCGATGGTCGCCGCGGGAGCGAGCAATGACGACATCATGGTTCACCCACTCCAGAGAGGAGCTTCGAAGTGAGCGCCACCCCAGAGCCGTTCCTCGGCGTCATCGACCACACGCCGGTTCGCCACCACATACTCTCGGTGCTCGTGGAGAACAAAGCCGGTGTGCTCGCGCGCATCGCCGGGCTCTTCGCGCGCCGCGGCTTCAACATCTACTCGTTGGCCGTGGCTCCTGCGGAGAGCGGCGCCCGGTTCTCGCGGGTGACCATCGTCGTCGACGCCGAGTCCGCCCCGCTCGAGCAGATCGTTGGCCAGCTGGACAAGCTGGTGAACGTCGTCGCCATATCGGACATCTCCCCGAAGGACGCCCTCGAGCGCGAACTCCTGCTCGCGACCATCAAGACCGACGTCGACAATCGGACGTCGTTGCTCGACATCATCGCGAACGCCGGCGCCGCGATCGTGGACGTAGACGCCAAATCGGTCACGGTCATGCTGGCGGGGACGCCGGGGGGCTGCGACGAACTGGAGCGCGCCCTCGAGAGTTTCGCCGAGGTTGAGCTCCATCGGACCGGTCGCGTGGCATTACCTAGACTTGGCAAGACGGCTTCGGCCTGATACTGGATGAATAAGGAAAGATACTGATCATGACCACCATGTACTACGAAGCCGACGCGGACAAAGAACTGCTGAAATCGAAGAAGATCGCGATTCTCGGCTACGGCTCCCAGGGCCACGCCCACGCCCTCAACCTGCACGACAGCGGCTACGACGTGCGCGTGGGACTTCGCGCCGAGTCGTTCTCCGTGCACAAGGCCGAAGAAGCCGGACTGCGTGTGCTGCCCATCGCCGAAGCCTGCGCCGAGGCTGACGTCATCATGGTCCTGCTGCCCGACACCGAGCAGAAGCGCATCTACGACGCCGACATCGTTCCGCACCTCACCGCCGGCAAGTGCCTCTTGTTCGCGCACGGCTTCAACATCCGCTTCAACCTCATCAATCCTCCCGCCGACGTCGATGTCGCCATGGTCGCTCCCAAGGGCCCCGGGCATCTTGTTCGACGCACCTACGTCGAGGGCGGCGGCGTGCCCGCGCTCATCGCGGTGCACCAGGACGCCACCGGCAAGGCCCACGCCATCGCGCTCGCGTACGCCGACGGCATCGGCGCCACACGCGCCGGGGTGCTCGAGACGACGTTCACCGAGGAGACCGAGACGGATCTCTTCGGNNTACCAGCCCGAGAGCGCCTACTTCGAGTGCCTGCACGAGCTCAAGCTCATCGTCGACCTCATGTACGAAGAAGGCATCACCGGGATGCGCTTCAGCATCTCGGACACCGCCGAGTACGGCGACCTGACCCGCGGACCGCGCATCATCACCGACCAGGTCAAGGCCGAGATGAAGAAGGTCCTCACCGAGATCCAGGACGGCACCTTCGCCGCCGAGTGGATCCTGGAGAACGAGATCGGTCGCCCCCGGTACCGCGAACTGCGCGACACCGACAAGAAGCACCCGATCGAGGACATCGGCAAGAAACTTCGCCACATGATGCCATTCGTTTCAGCGGGCAAGCAGAAGGTCTCCGAGATCTCCGGCGGCGACACCGACTGATTTGCCTCGGCCTCGGCGACGATGCCATGCAACAGGCCGGGAAGGTCCAGGGTGTGAAACGGGGCGACGGCGTACCAGTACGCGTCCCAGCAGGCCCCGCGGCTTGGAGCGGGCACTTTGCTTGATGGTCGATCCGGTGGGTGTCGGTTCAACGGTCCATTCCAACCACGTCTCACCGGGCAGCACCGTTTCGGGCGTGGCGCCTCACGAAGCGTCCAGCGAACACTGACCTTCAGCCATCAGTTCGTCGAGCCGCTGCGTCGCCGTGTTCGAGAATGGTCACCTGGACCGGACCGACGAGACGTGATAGACCGAAATCGTGTCCTCATGTTCTCCTCGTAACCGATCGCGATCACTTCGTCGCTCCCTGATAGTCACCGGGTCGGTGGTCGCGGCGCTCGTCGCCTTCACGTTCGCCATGAGGCGTCGGGGCTACTCGGGGTTCGGCGGCAACACCGTCGTTCGATGCCGCGAAGGACACGTCTTCACGACGATTTGGGTTCCCGGCGTCTCTCTCAAGGCCATTCGACTCGGTTTGGCCCGGGTTCAACGTTGTCCGGTGGGCAAGCACTGGACCATCGTGAAGCCCGTGAAGGACGACGATCTCAGCGACGAGGAGAAGCAGTCCGCGGCTGAAAACCGCGACATCCGCATTCCCTAAGGATTTGCGAGAGGAATCGGCCAGGCCATTGCCTTCGAGGGAGCCCCTTGATTCATCTCGGCGTGCGACATCGAAGCGAGTTACGCCCTGCGCGAGCCTTTAGAGATTGCCCACAATCCAGTTGATGCTGGCACAGAGCAGCGCCACATCTTCGGGGTCAACGCTCGGGAACATCGCGATGCGTAGTTGATTGCGGCCCAACTTGCGATAGGGGTCGGTGTCAACGACCCCGTTGGCGCGAAGGATCTTTGCAATGAGGTTCGCGTCTACGTCGTCGTTGAAGTCGATCGTCCCAACCACGTTGCTTCGCTGAGCGGGGTTGTCGACAAACGGCGTCGCGAAGTCCGATGCCTCGGCCCACGTGTAAAGGGTCTCGGCGGACTTTCGTGACCGGCCGGCGGAGAAGCTGAGTCCCCCGTTATCGTTGAACCACTTGATCTGAGACGCGAGCATATGGATCGTCGCGAGCGCTGGGGTGTTGTACGTCTGATTCAGACGTGAGTTGTCGAGCGCAATCTTGAGGTCGAAGAAGGCGGGCGTCCAGCGGTCCGACGCCGCGAGCGTCTCGATACGCTCCACCGCAGCCGGCGAGCAGAGGGCTATCCAAAGCCCGCCGTCGCTGGCGAACGACTTCTGGGGCGCGAAGTAGTAGCAGTCGAACTGCGAGGGATCGACGTCGAGCCCGCCGGCCCCGGACGTGGCGTCAACGGCCACGAGGCCCGTCGCGCCCGCGGGACGCTCGATGGGCATCATGACGCCGGTCGAGGTTTCGTTGTGCGTGAGCGCGTAGAGGTCGACTGAATCGTCAGCGACCGCGTACGGGTGGGTGCCAACGTCGCTCTTGATGATCTGCGGGTCGCTCAGGTGCGGCGCTTGCTTGACGGCGCTCGCGAACTTGGAGGAGAACTCGCCGAAGCTCAGGTGCTGAGAGTGGTTCGACACCAAGTGGAAGGTCGCCGCGTCCCAGAAGCAGGTGGTGCCTCCGTTGCCGAGGAGCACCTCGTAGCCATCGGGCAGATTGAACAGCGAAGTCAGACCATCGCGTACTTCGCCGACCTTGTTGCGAACCGTCGCCTGGCGGTGCGACGTACCCATGTACGTCGTACCGTCCGCGACCAATGCGGCCAGCTGCTCTGCTCGGACTTTTGATGGACCGGAGCCGAAGCGTCCGTCACGCGGTAACAATTCGGATGGGATATGGAGGGTGTCAGGAGAACTCATAGACTTAATTCTAGGGAAAATGAACGGAGCGGCGGATGAGTTCGAGAGTAAGTGACCTACTTGGAGGCCTCGCCCCCAGTGCAACGCTTGCCGTGGACGCTAAGGCCAAGGCCTTAAGAGCAGCCGGTGAACCGGTTATTGGTTACGGAGCCGGCGAACCTGACTTCCCGACTCCGGCGCACATCGTCGAAGCCGCCGCCAAGGCCTGCTATGACCCGAGCAACCACAAATACACGCCGACCGCCGGCCTCCAGGACCTGCGCGAAGCCATTGTCGCCAAGACCAAGCGCGACACCGGCCTCGTCATTGGCGCCAACCAGGTCCTCGTGACCAACGGCGGCAAGCACGCGGTCGCGACGTCGTTCATGACAATGCTCAACCCCGGCGACGAGGTGCTGATTCCAGCCCCGTACTGGACCACGTACCCAGAGGCCGTCTATCTCGCCCGTGCGAAGGCGGTTCCGGTCCTCACGAGTGAGGCGAACGGGTTCCGGGTCACCGTCGACGATTTGGAGCGCGCTCGGACTGCGAAGACGAAGTTGCTCGTGTTCGTTTCGCCGTCGAACCCAACGGGCGCGGTGGTGCAACCCGACGACGTCGCGGCGATCGGTCGATGGGCCGCGGAGCACGACGTGTGGGTCCTCTGCGATGAGATCTACGAGCACCTTGTCTACGGCGACGCGAAGAACGTGTCGCTGCCGGTCGTGGCGCCGGAGCTCGGCGACCGATGGGTCGTAGTCAACGGTGTCGCGAAGACCTACGCGATGACCGGATGGCGAATCGGCTGGATGATCGGGGCACCCGACGTCATGAACGCCGCCATCAACTACCAGAGCCAGACCACCTCCAACATCTCGAACGTGTCCCAACGTGCGGCGGTGGCGGCCTTGACGGGAGATCTCAGCGCCGTCGAGGAGATGCGCACGGCCTTCGATCGACGGCGCCGGACCATGACCTCGATGCTCAACGCGATCGACGGCGTCAGTTGCGCCGAGCCCGAAGGCGCGTTCTACTGCTATCCGAACGTGACCGGCCTGCTCGGGCGTCCGCTCGGCGGGCGAATCGCGAACTCGTCAGCGGAACTCGCCGAGACGCTTCTCGAAACGATCAAGATCGCCGTCGTGCCGGGCGAGGCCTTTGGCACGCCGGGTTTCTTCCGTTTCAGTTACGCGCTGGGTGATGACGACCTCGTCGAGGGTCTCGGGCGCTTCGCCAGTCTCGTTGCGGCGGGCTGAGACCCCTTCGGATTGCTTTAGGCTTAGTGGACTTAACGAAAGGTTTTGCGGTGGCGCGAGTACTTGTATCAGAAGAGATTGCCGATTCCGGCCTCCAGGAGCTCCGCAATGCCGGACACGAGGTCGACATCCGCTTGGGGCTTTCGCCCGCCGAACTGATCGACGCCATCCAGGGTGCGCACGCCCTCATCATTCGTTCCGCCACGCAGGTTGACGCCGCCACGCTGGAAGCCGCGAAGGACCTCATCGTCGTGGGCCGGGCCGGCATTGGACTCGACAACGTCGACGTCGCCAAGGCCACCGAGCTCGGTGTCATGGTCGTCAACGCCCCGGTGTCGAACATCCTCTCCGCAGCGGAGCAGACCATGGCGCTGCTGCTCGCGCAGGCCCGCAATATTCCCCAAGCCCACTCGGCGCTCAAGAACGGCAAGTGGGAGCGCAGCAAGTGGGAGGGCGTCGAGTTGTACGGCAAGACGATCGGCATCGTCGGGCTCGGCAAGATCGGCGCCCTCGTGGCCCAGCGCGCGATGGCCTTCGGCATGCACCTCATCGCGTACGACCCCTACGTCAGCGAAGACCGTGCGCGGCACATGGGCATTGAACTGGTGGACCTGGACACGCTGCTCGCGAGGAGCGACTTCATCACGATCCACCTGCCGAAGAACAAGGAGACCACCAACCTCCTGAACGCCGATTCGTTGAAGAAGACCAAGCGGGGCGTGCGGATCATCAACGTCGCTCGGGGTGGCATCGTGAACGAGGCCGACCTCGCAGAAGCGATTCGTGACGGCCAGGTGCAAGGCGCCGCGCTCGACGTCTTCGAGAAGGAGCCGACCACCGAGTCGCCGCTGTTCCAGTTGCCCTCGGTCGTGGTCGTTCCCCACCTGGGCGCGTCCACCGTCGAAGCGCAGGACAAGGCTGGTGTCACCATTGCCGAGCAGGTCCAGTTGGCGCTCGCGGGCGACTTCGTGCCCTTCGCCGTCAATGTCTCGGCCGGCGAGGTCTCCAATGTTGTTCGTCCCTTCATGGGGCTCGCCGAAGTGCTGGGTCGGTTCATCGGTGGTCTGCTCGACGGCGAGCCGGCCGACCTCGAGGTCATCTACCATGGCGAGCTCGCTGGTTCGGGAACGAAGATCCTTACGCTGTGCGCGTTGAAGGGACTGCTTGTGGCGACGGGTCACGAAGGTGTCTCGTTCGTGAACGCGCCTCAACTCGCCGCGGAGCACAATCTCACCTTCAGCGAGTCTTCGATCGTTGACTCGCCCGAGTACGTGAACCTGATCACGGTCAAGTCCGGACATCACACGGTGTCGGGAACGCTGATGACGATCGGTACACGCCTCGAGACGCGCATCGTCAGCGTCGACTTGCACAGCGTCGAGATTCCACCAGCATCGTCGATGCTCGTTGTGAACAACGACGACCGTCCGGGGATGATCGGCCGCGTCGGGATTGCCCTTGGTGAGGCCGGTATCTCAATCAGTTCGATGTCGGTGGGCCCAGATCCAACTTCGAAGACGGCGCTTATGGTCCTTTCGACCGACACGCCAACACCCTCGGAGGTTGTCGATCAGTTGCGCGGAACCGACGGGATCAAGGACATTCACCTCATCACCCTTCGCTGAGTCTCATCGAATTGGACCCTTCGGCAAGCTCGGGACCCGAAGGGGCCTGGTTTGCTCCACGGGCAAGTTGGCTCTCGAAGCCGGTTGAGCCAGGAACAAACTGGGGTGAGCTTGGGCTCTGTCGCGGCGGATGGAGAAATGGCTCTCCGATTGGGCTTTAGGAGCCACCTGGAACGTCAAGCCCCAGAATTTGGAACGAATATCCCCTCGATGGCGCTTCACGCCAGTTCGGGCGCAACAACTGAGCCGAGCCGATTGTTGGTGCGTGTGGGTTCACGTCGGGCCACGGGCCACGGGTGTTCAGCGGTAGAGTTTGGAGCTTGAGCCAAGTCAAGTACTCAACGGAGGCATCTTCCTGAAAAAAGAGGAGATCAACAATGCCCGCAACGCTGAAGATGACGCATAAAGCAATCGGAGTCGAGGTCCGACGTGGCACGTACGACATCGTGGTTGACGGTCAGCGTGCCGGATCGCTCGAAATGAAC
>PKWY01000033.1 GCA_003132205.1 Acidimicrobiaceae bacterium | reverse complement strand
CCTACTCGCGTCAAGGTCGTGAAGAACAAGTGCGCCTCTCCTTTCAAGCAGGCCGAGTTCGACATCATGTACGGCCAGGGCATCAGCCGCGAAGGCTCGGTGCTTGACGTCGCAGTCGAGCTGGGCTTCGTCAAGAAGGCCGGCGCGTGGTTCACCTACGAGGGCGAACAAATGGGCCAGGGCCGTGAGAACGTGAAGAATTTCCTGCGCGAGAATCCTCAGACCATGGCCGAAATTGACGGGCGCGTGCGCGAGCATCTGGCGAATTCGCTCGCACCGGATGTGGTAGGCGCCGTCAACGAGATCGATATCGACTCTCCGATCTCGCTCGACTGAGACGACTCACGCGAACATGCCCGGTGCCCGTGCGCCGGGCATGTTCCATGTGGATCGGATCGCGCAACTCTGAGCGTCAAGATCGGCGTCAATGATCGACAGACTCGGGACCTCTTCCCGAGGTCGCACCGCGTGCAGGCCGTCACCGTGCGGTTGAAGGTAGCGTTGCCCGGGTGAGTCTGCGTATCCGCTTCCATCAGTTCCTGGGTGAACGGATTCGTCGCGCGCGCCGTTACTTCAACAAGGTCGCGACCGTCGGCCCCAGCGACCCGTACGCGAAGAAGTTCCACTACTTCGGCGACCGCGCGGCCCTCATGGCCCCCCAGGGCGTCGTCTACAACGAGCGCTACCTCTCCATTGGCGACGAAACGCTTATCGGTCCGAATGTGTGTCTCACCGCCGGGATAAGCGGTGACCAGGAGATGCTGCTTTGCCCGACGGTCGCCATTGGTAGGAAGTGCATCATCGGGCGTGGATCGCACATCATTGGCCATTGGTCCATCGAGCTCGGCGACGAGATACAGACGGGCCCTTACGTGTACATCACCGATCAGAATCATTCTTACGACGACCCCAACGCTCCGGTCGGCTGGCAGACGCCTCAAGAAGCCGCGGTGCGCATTGGCTCGGGTAGCTGGCTCGGGGCGAACGTGGTGATTCTGCCGGGCACGGTGCTCGGTCGGAACACTGTCGTCGCGGCCGGGGCCGTCGTGAGGGGCACGTTCCCCGATCACGTGGTGCTCGGTGGAGTGCCGGCGAAGGTTCTACGGCACTACGATCCCGCGACCGGCTGGCAACCCGGGGCGGCTCCGGCGTGAACAAACGCAAACTCGGCGTCGACCTCACCCCACTTCGTGTCTCCAAGCAGTACCGCCGTCTCTACTTCGCGGGCTTCATCAGCGCGCTGGGCAGCCAAGCCACGTACGTCGTCGTGCCCTTTCAACTTAAGCAATTGACGGATTCTCCGTTGAAGGTCGGGGCGCTGGGTTTGGTCGAGCTCGTCCCGCTCGTGGTGTTCGGTCTCTACGGAGGGGTCCTCGCGGACCGGCTCAATCGCCGTCGGCTGATCATCTCGATGGAGCAACTCTTGATGGTGACCACGGTGGTGCTCTTCGTGAACGCCTTGCTGAGCCATCCCCAGGTGTGGATCCTCTACTGCGACGCCATGCTCGCCGCCGCGGCGTCGAGCATGCAGAGCCCGAGCATTGATGCTCTGAATCAGATGTTCGTGCCCCACGACCTGCAGCGTTCCGCTTCGATCCTGTCCAATATCCGCTACACCACCGCCTCGATCATCGGTCCGGCCCTTGGAGGACTCGCCGCCGTCGCGATTGGACCGGCGTCGGTCTACGCGGCGAACCTCGTGACGTTCACGTTCTCGCTCCTTCTCCTGTTCTCGCTGAGGGCGACATCGTCGGCTCCATCGTTCGAAGGCGGGGACTTCGCTGCGATGAAGGACGGGCTTCGCTACGCGCGCTCGCGGCCCGACATAGTCGGCACGTACGTGATCGACCTTCTGGCCATGATCTTGGCCTTTCCAGTCGTCATGCTGCCGTTCGTGGCGGCCCGTTTCCATGAGACGTACGCGCTGGCGGTGCTCTACTGCGCGCTGCCGCTCGGTGCGCTCGTGGCGACGTTGACGTCGAGTTGGACCCGAAGGGTCCACCGCTACGGGCGCGCAATAGTTGTGGCGGCGTCCATCTGGGGACTGGGCATCGCGGTCTTTGGCTACTCGTCGATGCTTTGGCTGGTCCTACTCGGACTCGTCATCGCCGGCGGTGCGGACTCGATCAGCGGCGTGTTCCGCTCGACGATGTGGAACGAGTCGATTCCGCCCGACACGAGGGGGCGGATGGCCGGGATTGAGATGATCTCCTACTCGCTCGGACCCACCGCTGGTCAGTTCCGGGCGGGCGTCATGGCGGCGTGGACGACCTTGCGCTTCTCGCTCACCTTCGGTGGCCTCGCCTGCACCGGCTCGGTGGGGATCGTGACCGCGGCGCTGCCGAGGCTGTGGACCTTCGACGCTCGAACCGATGTCAATGTCGCTGCCGTTCGTGAACTTCGCGCGAGGGACGACTATTCGAAGTGATGGACTCGTCGCAGCCTCTACGCTCGTCATATGGCAAAGTCGACCTATCTCGTCACCGTGAGTGGGCCGGACCGGGTCGGCGTCGGTGCTGAGCTGTTCGCCGCCCTCTCGTCGTTGAGCGAGAGGAACGCCCACGTGATCGACGTGGCCCAGATCACCATCCGCGGGACCCTGGTGCTGTGCGCCGAGATCGTCGTCGACAGCTCGGTCGGCCCCGGCGAGATTGAAGAGGCGCTCCATGCGCGCAACATCGTCGGCGAGGGAATCAGCGCCACCGTGCAGCTGGTCAACCCGAGCGACGTCGTGCACGGCGGGCGACTCCTCGTGACCCTTCTCGCCCCGTCCATCAGCGCGCTCCAGCTCGAGCAGATCTTCGGAGCCATCGCGAAGAGCGATTCCACGTGCGAGCGGATCGTGCACTTGGCGAGCTACCCCGTTGACTGCTACGAACTGGTGATTCGCGGGCCCGAGGAGAGTGGCCTGCGCGAAGCGCTGGCGGCCGTCGCGAAGAGCGCGAATCTCGACCTCGCGGTCCAGCGGGCGGGGCTTCACCGTCGGGCCAAGCACCTGGTCGTCATGGACGCGGACTCGACGCTGCTCCAGCAGGAGGTCATCGACCTGCTCGCCGACGCCTGCGGCTGCGCCGAGGAGGTCTCCAAGATCACCGAGGCGGCCATGGCCGGGGAGATTGATTTCGCCGAATCACTGCGCCGACGCGTGGCGCTGCTGGCGGGACTTCCGGAGTCCGTGATCAACGACGTTCGCGCCAAGCTGAAGCTCACGCCCGGCGCACGCACGCTTCTGCACACGCTGCATCGACTCGGCTACGTGCCGGCGGTGGTGTCCGGAGGATTCGTGGAGGTCCTCGCGCCGCTGCTCGCCGAGCTCCACGTCGACCACCTCGAGGCGAATCGGCTCGAGATCATCGATGGAAAGCTGACGGGCCGGCTCGCCGCGCCGATCGTTGACCGCGCGGGCAAGGCCCGGGCGCTCGAGCGCTTTGCGAAGGAGGTCGGCGTTCCGCTCGAGCAGACCGTGGCGGTAGGCGACGGTGCGAACGATATCGATATGATCTCGGTCGCCGGGCTCGGGATCGCCTTCAACGCCAAGCCCGTCGTGCAAGAGCACGCCGACGCCGCGTTGTCGGTGCCGTACCTGGACGCGGTGCTGTACTTCCTCGGCATCAGCCGTGAAGAGATCGAGACGCAGTAACGGGTCAATGGGCGTTCGCATCCCTCCCCACGTACAGCGCTTCGGACTGCGCACGCTTCGCCGGCTTGTGTTTCGTCCCGAAGTGCCATGGGCGAAACAGAGGACCCGCCTTCGCGCCGCGACCATGGGCAATCGACCGCTGTTCGATGTCGGCGTCGAGAACGTGACGATCGGCGGTGTCGCGTGCGTGCGCATGACGCCGACGAACTACCAGAGGAGCCGCGTCATCGTGTACGTCCACGGCGGCGGCTACTGCGTGGGCTCGGCCTCGATGGGTTACTCGCTGTGCTCGTATCTCGCGGCGTCTCTGGAGGCGCAGGTGATCGGGATCAACTATCGGCTCGCGCCCGAGCACCCCTCACCGGCTGCCCTCGAGGACGTGGAGGCAGTGCTGCGAAGCTTGGCCGGGCGAACGGTGGTCGCCCTGGCCGACTCCGCGGGCGCGGGGGTCCTGTCGAGCGCGCTGCAGCGCGACCGTCACGACGTGCGATCCGTGGCGCTCTTGTCGCCGTGGCTCGACCTCAGCGTCGACCGCAGCCTCGACGCCGATCTGGTTGCGCGAGACCCGTTGCTCTCACCGGAGTGGCTCGCGGCCTGCGCGCACGCCTACGCCGGCGACGATATGGCGAACCCGGAGGTGTCGCCGCTGCTCGCTTCGTGGGACCAGATGCCACCGACTCTGGTGCTCGGCGGCAGCGACGATATACTCGCCCCTGACCTCAAGCGGCTCGACGTCCTCGGTCTCGAGCAGATTCGGGTGCGCGAATTTCCCGATTTCTGGCACGACTTCGCCCTCTCGGTCGGCCAGCTCGCCATGGCCGACGAGACGGCTCGGCTGGTCGGCGCCCACTTCGCGACGGGCACCGGCTGGCGGGCCCACACGTTGGTGTTTTAAGTAGTTACTCGGTAGTAGGGTCTCGATAACACCACGAAGGAGGGGTCGTGAAAGTAAGAATCGACGCTGATCTCTGTCAGGGACAGGGACGTTGTTTTTCGATAGCTCCCAACATCTTTGGATTCGATGATCTGGGAAACGGCGTCGTGCTCGGTGACGGAGATCTGGCGGATGAGACTATCGAAAGCGCGCGTCTGGCTCAGTCCAACTGCCCAGAGCACGCCATCTTCATCGAGGAATGACCATGACCGACAAACCTCTCGTCAAGGACTTCGCCACCGACTGGGACCACACCGACCCCCAGTGGGTCACTGACCCGTACCCCATCTGGGAAGACCTGCGCAAGCGCTGCCCGGTTGCACACACCGAACGCTACGGCGGCGGATGGTTCCCCGCGACGCACGCCGGCGTGTCGGCTGTGGCGAAGGACACCGAGCACTTCACCAGCCGCACCGTGGTCGTCGGCAACGGCCGGCCCACCGATGAGGACTTGCCAGCACCCATCGGACTCGTTCCACCCATCTCGTCGGACCCGCCATTCCACGCCATCGCCCGACGACTGGTGTTGCCGGCATTCGCGCCGGCGCCGGTGAACGCGCTTGAGCCGCAAATCCGCGCGCTCTGCGCACGGTTGCTCGAGAAGATCGGCGACAGCGACGAGGTGAACGGGGGCGCCCAGTACGCCCAGTTCATCCCGACCGCGGTGATCCGCCAGATGCTGGGTTTCCCCGAAGCCGACGAGGACCTGTTCCGTGAGTTCGTGCACATCGCTCTCGAAGGCGTCGATCACCCCCAGGAGGAGCGGATCGAGGAGTTCGCGCCCATCGAGGAGTACTTCACCAAGCAGATCGAAGAGCATCAGGAGAACCCCCGCGACGACCTGACCACGTACCTGCTGAACGCCGAGATCGGCGGCCAGAAGTTGCCGCTCGAGCACGTCTTTGGCACGATGCTACTGACGCTGATCGCGGGCATCGACACCACGTGGTCGGCCATCACCTCATCGCTGTGGCACCTGTCGACGCACGCCGAGGACCTCGCGCGTCTGGTGAACGAGCCCGACCTCATGCCGGTCGCGATCGAGGAGTTCCTGCGCTTCTACGCTCCGGTCACGATGGCGCGCCTCGTGAAGGAGGACATGGAGTTCCTGGGCTGTCCCATGAAGAAGGACGACTGGATCCTCCTCGGCTTTCCCGCGGCGAACCGTGACCCCGCGGTCTTTCCCGACGCGGACAAGTTCATCATCGACCGTGCGGAGAACCGACACGTGGCCTTCGGGCTCGGGATCCACCGTTGCGCGGGGTCCAACCTGGCGCGCCTGGAGCTTCGGATCGCAATCGAGGAGTTCATCAAGCGGTACCCTCGCTTCGAGCTCGCCGACCCCGCGGCCGTGACGTGGGCGGCCGGACAAGTCCGTGGGGCGCGTAACCTGCCATTTCGTATTCTCAAGTAGACAGTCACGCTGAAGTTCGGCGGGTCATTAGCCAGGGGGAGCAAATGGCTGACAAGGAATCGGTGCTTGATTTTGCGACCGACTGGGATCACACCGATCCCAAGTGGGTCAATAACCCGTATCCAATCTGGGAAGACCTTCGAGAACGCTGCCCGGTGGCACACACCGAGCGTTACGGCGGCGGCTGGTTCCCGACGACCCACGAGGTCGTGTCGGCGATCGCGAACGATACCGAGCACTTCACCAGCCGTCAGGTCGTCGTCTCGAAGAACAAGTACCCCGAGTTCGCGCCACCCGCGCCAATCGGTGGCGCGCCGCCCATCACGTCGGACCCGCCTTTCCACCAGATCGCCCGTCGACTCCTCCTGCCCGCGTTCGCTCCTGGTCCGATCAACGCGCTCGAGCCGCAGATCCGGGCACTCTGCCGCCAGCACCTCGACGGGCTGAAGGGCCGGGAGTTCATTGACGCGGGCATCGAGTACGCACAGTTCATCCCGCCGGGGGTGATCTCGCACATGCTGGGCTTTCCTCCAGAGGACGGAGACCAGTTCCGCGAGTTCGTCCACGTCGTGCTCGACCTCATCGATCTCGAGCCCGAGGTGCGCGCGCCGCTGTTCGAGCCCATGGCCGAGTACTTCACCGTGCAGATCGAGGATCACATCCAGAACCCTCGCGACGACCTGACGAGTTACCTGTTGAACGTCGAGGTGAACGGCCAGAAGTTGGCGCCCGAGCACGTGCGCGGATCGATGGTGCTCATCCTCGTCGCCGGCATCGACACCACGTGGTCCGCCATTGGATCGTCGCTCTGGCACCTGGCGACCCACCCCGGCGACCTGGCGCGCCTGGTGAACGAGCCCGACCTAATGGCCCTCGCCGTCGAGGAGTTCCTGCGCTTCTACGCGCCGGTCACGATGGCGCGAATGGTGAAGGAGGACATGGAGTACGCCGGCTGTCCGATGAAGAAGGACGACTGGATCCTTCTGGGCTTTCCCGCCGCCAACCGCGACCCGGCGGCATTCGAGGATGCGGACAAGTTCATCATCGACCGCGCCGTCAACCGTCACGCCGCCTTCGGTCTCGGGATTCATCGTTGCGCGGGGTCCAACCTGGCGCGCCTGGAGCTTCGGATCGCACTGGAGGAGTTCATCAAGCGGTACCCGAAGTTCCAGATCGATGACTCAAGCGACGTTACGTGGGCGCAGGGTCAGGTCCGAGGACCTCGCCACATTCCCATGATGGTTGCTTGAGGCGTTACAGGCCGAGGTTGACTGGTCCGCGTGACCAGAGTCCGGCCATCCACGCCTCGACGTCGTTCGGTTCGCGCGGAAGCGCGGATGAGAGGTTCTTCGAGCCGGTAGCGGTGACGAGCACGTCGTCCTCGATTCGTACGCCGATACCCCGGTACTCCTCGGGAACCGTGAGGTCGTTCGCCTGGAAGTAGAGACCCGGCTCCACGGTGAGCACGTAACCCTCGTGGAGATCGCCCAGGTAGTGCTCGTTGCGGGCGTTCGCGCAGTCGTGCACGTCGATGCCGAGCATGTGGCTGACCCCGTGCAGGGTGTAGCGGCGATGCAGTTGGCGGTCGCGTCGCAGCGCCGTCTCGGGGTCCTCTTTCAAGATGCCCAGCTCGTGCAATCCCTCGGCGAGGACCTTCATGGCGGCGTCGTTCGCGGCCATGAACGCGACTCCCGGCTTCACCGCGGCGATGCCCGCCACTTGGGCGCGAAGGACCAACTCGTAGATGCGTCGCTGGGCGGGAGAAAACGTGCCGTTGACCGGCATGGTGCGCGTGACGTCGGCGGTGTAGAGGTTCTGGCATTCGACGCCGGCGTCGAGCAGCAGCATGTCGCCGCGTCGGACCGCTCCGTCATTCCTCGTCCAATGCAGGATCGTCGCGTGCGATCCGCTCGCCGCGATGGTGTCGTAGCCAACGTCGTTGCCCTCGACGCGGGCTCGGAGATTGAAGATGCCCTCGATGACGCGCTCGCCGCGGCCTTCGGCGTTCGGGAGCGCTCGAACCACGTCCTCGAAGCCCTTGACGGTGTACGCAATGGCGACCTGCAGCTGGGCGATCTCGAACTCGTCCTTCACGAGGCGGTGCTCGCTCAGGACAACGGCGATCTGCTCGTCGTCGGCGCTCGCGGTGATCAACGAGTCGACCTTCGCGTCAAAGCCGCGGAGGGTCAGCACCTCGGTGGCGGCGAGCGAGGTCAGGTCCTTCTCCAGGCACTCGAGCGGCGCGGACTCGATCTCGTAGTAGGCGCTCGCCTCGTCGACGCCGCGGCGCGGCCCGACCCAGAGTTCGCCGTAGCGGGCGTCGGTGAAGAATTCGTGGGTGTGGTGGTCGCGGCGCGGGGGCACGTAGAGCGTCGATCGCGGTCCCGCGGCGCTCGGGGCGATCACCAGCACGGCGTCGGGCTCGGAGCAGCCGGTCAGGTAGAAGAAGTCGGTGCCCGCGCGGAATCGGTAGTCGGTGTCGTTGGCCCGGACCTTGGGGTTCCCGGTCGGGATGACCAATGTCTTGCCGGTGAAGTGCTCGCCGAGCCTCTTCCTTCGAGCGGCGCTGAACGCGCTCGCTGGATGGACGTCGCCGCTGACGCCGGCGACGTCCCAGTTGGCCGTCATGTGCTCGAAGAGGACGCGCGGACACGGCGGACGATGGGGCCCAACCCAGACCCAGTGTTCGGAGATCGGGTTCTCCGCCGAGACGTCGGGTTCGGGAATTGCTTGGTTGGTGTCGCTCACAGTGGCTAACTTACTCGGGCATTTTCTGGGCCGCCGTATGCTCCGAATATGGACATTTCAGTCACGCAAGAGGACCCGGTAGCGATCATCACCTGGAACGAGGGGGAGAATCGGATCAACCTTGACTCGCTCGGGCGCCTTCACGAGATCCTCGACGAGCTCGACACGATCAAGGGTCCCCTCGCCATCGTGCTCACTGGACGTGGGAAGTTCTTCTGCAACGGCCTCGACCTCGAACGCTTCGGTGACGACGCATCTCTGTACAGTTCGTCAATCGGGGAACTCAATCGACTGATCGGTCGGCTGCTGGTCTATCCCGCCTACACCGTCGCCGCGCTGAACGGCCACACCTTCGCCGGCGGCGCGCTCATCTCGTGCGCGTTCGACTATCGCGTAATGCGGGCCGACCGCGGTTTCTGGTGCATGAACGAAGTTGAGATCGGGCTCCCGCTCGACAAGCAGCTCTGGTCGATTCTCGACAACCGCCTGCCCCGTGCCACGGCGATCATCGCCGCCACCACGGCTCATCGTTTCTCCGGCCAGGACGCCCGCGGCCACGGCATCGTCGAAGCCGTGGCGAACGAGGACGAGGTCCTCAGCCACGCCGTTGGCGTCGCCGACAAGTACGCGACGCTGAACCGGAAGGTCCTCGGGATCCATAAGCGCCTCATCCACGGGGCCGAGGCGGGACTCCTCGGTTACTCGCGCAAATGAGAAAACGCCAGCCGCGAGGCTGGCGTTTTCTCCTCGGAGGCTCTCTAACGCTTGGTGGCGCGCTCCACAATCCGCCACGTCGATGGAAGGGCGACCCCGCACAACGCGGCCTTGATGATGTCGCCGGCGATGAACACGACCATTCCCCAGTGCAAGGCCCAAAGGAGCGACTGGTGGGTGGCGACGGCCAGCCACGGAACGCCAATCGCGTAGATCAGCAACTCGCCGGCGATCATCGAGATCACCGTGCGGATCACGTTACGGTCGGCACCGCGCGAGGCGAGCCAGCCCGTCAGGGCGCCCGCGGCGATGAAGCCGATGATATAACCGAACGTCGCCGTGGGGTAACCGCCCGTGTGGCTCGCGAACCACGGCACTCCCGCGATACCCGCCGCCAGGTACAGGCTCATCGCGAGCGAGGCCCGGCGCCATCCGAGTACCGAGCCGGCGAGCAGCACACCGAGCGTCTGTCCCGTGATCGGAACCGGCGTATGCGGGATGTGAATCGAGATCTGCGCGAGCACGCCAACGAGAGCGGCAGCGCCGGTCACCAGCGCGATGTTCGCAACGAGGGTGTTGGATACGAGGTCCGCGAGTACAGGGCGACGCTGCGACAGAATGGCGACGGTTGACATGGAAGTCTCCTAGTTGTGAAAGGTATCGACACTTTAGGCGAGGTTGCGAGACGTGGCGGCTTACCGATCAGTTACCCGAGATGGCCCCGTTGAGGCGTCGCTCGCTAGCGAGCCAATGGCGGAACGAGATCGACGAAGGCGCGATCGGTGACTCGTTCCAAGTGCTCGGCGGCGTCGAGAAGTCGTGCCTCTCCGCCCCACGGAGCAAGCAGGTGAAGACCAATGGGCAGCTTGGAAGAGTGAAGTCCAATGGGAATTGATATTCCGGGAACTCCCGTCAGGTTGGCCAGCAGGGTCTGGCGCACGTTGGACAGATCCGCGAACGCCCTTCCCGACGGAAGGTTCACCCTCGGCTCGTCGAGAGGGGGCGCCGGCGCCGGTGTCGTTGGCCAGCAGAGGAAGTCGGCCGACTGGAAGGCCTTGGCGAGCGATTCACGCACCGCGGCGCGAACGCGATCGGCCCGCGGGATGAATCGCGCGGGAGCGAGCATTCCCGCGAGGAGCAGTGACCTGGTGGGCCGGCTGAGAGTGGCGAGCAGGTCATTCGGTGGCACCCCGGTTTCGGCGATCAAACGACTGAGAAACGCGGCGCCGGCGAGTTCGAGATGCTCGAGACGAACTTCATGGACGTGCCAACCGGCGGCGCCCAGCGCCTTTTCACCGGCTGACGTGACTTCTGGGTCGACGTCGCTCCAGAACGGGTCACGGATGATGCCCACGCGAAGTCCGCTCCCGCTTTGCTGGGGAAGCGGGCGCTGCAGGAGTGCGGCGGCGAGCATTCTCGCGTCCCCACCATCTCGGGCGAGAACGCCCGGCGCGCTGAACGTGGTCGCAGCTCCGAAGTACCCGTCGTACGGCACGGCGCCGTAGGTCAACTTGAGGCCAACCACGCCGCAGTAGGAGGCGGGGAGCCTGGTGGATCCGCCGCTGTCGCTACCGAGACTTCCCGCTACCAGTCGCGCCGATACCGCGGCGGCGCTGCCGCCGGAGGAACCTCCCGCGCAGTGCCCCGGGTTCCAAGGATTGCCCATGCGTCCGTACGCGGACTCGGTTCCCGTCGTTCCAATCCCCAGTTCGTGCTGGTTGGCGATGCCCACGATGACGACGCCCGAGTCACGCAGGTTGCGGTAAGGGCCCGAGGCGCTCGCGGGAATGAGATCGAAGGAGGTGCCGTTTCGTGCCGCCCGCCACGGCAGGGCGAACATGTCCTTCACCGTTATCGGCACCCCGTGCAGCGGGCCCGGCGGGACCGGATTCAGTTCCTCACGACTGGTCGCTTCGAAGATGACCGGTGTCGAATTTATAGACGCGTCGCGCTCGATTATGCGCGCAATCGTCGCGTCCAAGAGCTCGCGGGCGCTCAGGTCGCCTCGCCTCACGGCTTCAGCTTGTTGGCGAAGGGTCCAGTCCTGGGGATGACTCATGATGGCTTGGGCGCGTGACGCAAATCGATCCCGACTGCGGGGAACTTCTCCAAATCGATGTGGTCGAGGGCCTCGAGCTGATGGATCGTGCCGGCGTAGATGAGTTCGATGAGGGCGAGGTCGCTGGGGTCAACTTCGATGCTTGACTGGCGATAGGTGGCTCTAGCCCACTCTTCGAATTCACTCATCGAACCGGTTCTCGCTTTCGTGCAATGAGTGATAACTTCCACCCTTCCACTTCAGTTCGATGCTATCCACATCGCATGCCCGCGTGAGGAAAGAAGCCATATTTGCCGAGTTCAAGCCCTCGCCTCCATTTCAACATGTATCTTGTTGAAAATTGACGCAAAAGGACGTTCAGGCATGGGCGCTGAGGATCGCATCATCGAACTGGGAATCATCCTTCCCGAGGCGTCTGTGCCCGTGGCCAATTACGTGATGGCGGTGCGGGCGGGACGGCTGCTCTTCCTCGCCGGTCACGGCCCCTACGACCTTGACGGGACCATGAGGGTCGGGAAGGTTGGCGCCGACCTCACTCTTGAAGAGGCGCGCGACGCGGCGCGACTGGCGGCCCTCAATTTGCTGCACACGATTCGACGCGAGCTTGGTTCGCTCGACCGCGTGACGCGCATTGTCAAGGTCCTCGGAATGGTGAACTGCGCGCCAGGTTTCAATCAGACCCCCCAGGTCATCGATGGTTGCTCGGACGTGCTTGTCGATATCTTCGGCAAGGAGATCGGTAGCCACGCGCGCTCGGCCGTCGGGATGGCTGAGCTTCCATTCGATATCGCCGTGGAGATCGAGATGATCTGCGAAGTCGAGTAGTCCCCGAGCTCGGCACCTTCTGGAACGTATCGTTGCGGCCAGTGATAGAAAGGCCACATGCTCCAATTTGAACGAAGTGGTGAAGGAACCCCGGTCGTGCTCGTGCACGGAATCACCGAGTCGCGACGATCGTGGGATCCTCTTCTGGAACGACTGGCCAGTTCCCACGACGTGATCGCGGTGGACCTGCGCGGCCACGGCGAGTCCGAGGCGATGGGGCCCTACGACGTGATCACGCTGGCGTCCGACGTGCACGAGGTTGTCGAGGCCCTCCGGATCGAGAAACCCCTGCTCATCGGCCACTCACTGGGTGGCACCGTCGCGAGCGTGTACGCCGCGATGTACCCGTGCCGCGGGGTTGTCAACATCGATCAGCCCATGCGACTGGGCGATTTCCAGACCTCCCTGCGGCCGATCGAATCGATGCTGCGCGGCGACGACGAAGCCTTCCAGCAGGCGATGACCATCGTGTTCGAGTCGATGCGCGGGAGAGTCGACGATGAGGAGTGGAAGCGACTGGCCACGCTTCGACGCGCTGATCACGAAGTCGTGCTCTCCATCTGGGCCGCTGTGCTTGAAGCGGAGGCCGAGGACCTCGAAGCGATGGTCACGTCGTTGGCGAGCGCCATCGCCGTGCCGTATCTATCACTGCACGGGACCAACCCGGGTGAGGGTTACGAGGACTGGCTCTCGAACCTCGTGAGCGGGGCGCGCATCGAGCAGTGGGAGGGCGCCGGCCACTATCCGCACCTCGTCGAGCCCGAACGCTTCTTTGATCTGCTCGCCGAGTTCGAAGCGTCGCTCGAGCGCTGACCCAGAAGCCTTGAACGGGTTCGCTACTCGATCCAGCCCTGGTCGCGGGCAATCTGCTCCACGTCGCCGATGCGAAAACCATTGCGATGCTGGAGCGTGCGGATAAGTCCGCCGGCCTCATAGAGCGATTCGTGGGTGCCGGTGTCGAGCCACGTGGTGGCGCGCGAGAGCACCTCCGCCCGTAGTTCGCCCATCTCGAGGTATGCGTTGTTGAGTGCAGTGATCTCGAGTTCACCGCGCGCGCTGGGCTTGAGCTCGTGCGCCAGCTTCGTGGCGCGCTCGTCGTAGAAGTAGATCCCCGGCACTGCGTAGTTGCTCTTCGGCACGGCGGGCTTCTCTTCGATCGAGATGACCTTGCCGTGCTCGTCGAACTCCACGACCCCGTACGCGGAGGGGTCGCCCACCTCGTAGGCGAAGATGAGCGCGCCCACGACATCGATGTTCTGGCGGAGGTGGGTTCCGAGTCCGGGACCGTAGAAGAGATTGTCGCCGAGAATGAGTGCGCACTTGTCGCCGTTCAGGAACTCCTCGCCGAGGATGAGCGCCTGGGCGAGGCCGTTGGGCTGCTCCTGAACGACGTAGGAGATCTTGATACCCAGTTGCGATCCGTCACCGAGCAGGCGCTGGAAGGCGTCCTGATCGTGGGGAGTCGTGATGAGGAGGATCTCGCGCAGCCCGCTGAGCATCAACGTGCTCAGCGGATAGTAAATCATTGGCTTGTCGTAGATCGGCAGCAACTGCTTGGACACGGCGCGCGTGATGGGATACAGGCGAGTCCCACTACCTCCGGCCAGAATGATTCCCCTCACCTCATTAGTATAGAAGTCTCAACACCCCTTTCTAAAGGCCGAGGTACCTCAATGCGCATAGTGATAACTGGGGCGGCCGGGTTCATTGGCTCTCGGTTTACTGAACTCTTTCTCGGGGACGCCGAGCGACTTGGCTACGACGAGATCATCCTCCTCGACGCCTTGACCTACTCGGGGCGTCGTGAGAACATGACTCAGGCCCTCCTCGACTCGCGTGTCACCTTCGTCGAAGGTTCGATCCTCGACGCGGAGATCACCGACGAGTTGCTCCGAAACGCCCACGCGGTAGTTCACTTCGCCGCGGAGAGCCACGTTGACCGCTCCATCACCGGAGCACGGGCGTTCTATGAAACCAACGTTCTCGGCACCCAGCAGCTGCTCGAGAGTGCGCGCCGCGGTGGGGTCGAGCGCTTCGTGCATATCTCCACTGACGAGGTCTACGGGACGATTCCCGAGGGGTCGTGGCACGAGAACCACCTCCTCGAGCCGAATTCGCCGTACTCATCGAGCAAGGCCGGCGCGGACCTGGCGGCGCTCGCGTACCACCGGACCTTCGGTCTGCCCGTCATGGTGACGAGGTGCTCGAACAACTACGGGCCGCGTCAGTTCCCCGAGAAGGTTATTCCCCTGTTCGTCACCAACCTGAGCGACGGACTCAACGTGCCGCTCTACGGTGATGGGCTGAACGTTCGTGACTGGCTGCACGTCGACGACCACTGCCGCGGGATACTGCTCGTCCTCGAGAAGGGCCGCGCCGGGGAGATCTACAATATCGGCGGCGGTACCGAGTTGACCAACAAGGAGTTGACGCGTCGCCTGCTGGAGCTCTGCGGGTGCGATGAGTCGAGGATCGAGCCCGTCACCGACCGTCTCGGCCACGACCGTCGCTACTCGGTGGACTGCACGAAGATCAGCGAAGAGCTCGGCTACGAACCCCTGGTCAACTTCGACGAGGGCCTCGCCGCAACCGTGAAGTGGTACCACGATAACGAGGTGTGGTGGCGGCCGCTGAAGGAGACGCAGTGATGAAGTTGCGCGAACTCTCGATCCCCGGGCTCTTCGTGCTCGAGTCACCCGTCCACGGTGACGACCGAGGATTCTTTCGCGAATGGTTCAAGCTCGGTGACGTCGAGGCGGCGGGCGTCTCGTTTCACGCGGAGCAGGCGAACCTCTCGATGTCGAGCCGCGACGTCGTGCGCGGACTCCATTACTCGCTCGCTCCCCAGGGCCAGGCGAAGGTGGTCACGTGCGTCTTTGGGGAGTTGGATGACGTCATTGTCGACGTTCGCGTTGGTTCGCCTTCGTTCGCCCGCGTCGAAGTCGTGCACCTCGGCGCCAGCGAGGGCCGGTCGGTCCTGCTTCCCGCGGGCGTGGCTCACGGGTTCTGCGTCACCAGCGAGACCGCGGCGCTTTCGTATCTCTTGTCGTCGCCCTTCAACGCGCCGTTCGAGTTGGAGATTGATCCGTTCGACCCGCAGATCAACGTCCCGTGGACCGTCCACGGTGAACCCCTCCTGAGCCCCAAGGATGCCGCGGCGCCTTCGCTGGCCGCGCGTCTGGCGGCGAACGAACTTCCCGCCTTTGGCTAAGGGGAGTTTGGGTTTTCGTGGTGGTTCGTTGCTAGCGTTGCTGAGGTGAGTACCGCGCCTCTTCGCCTCGTGAGCAAAGATGATTACGGCGTCAAGATCCCCCGCACGAGCACTGTTCCGGCCGTCGGGTCCGAGGCGCAGCTTCGCGCGCTTCTTACGGCTCTTTCGGGCGTTGACGCCGTTGGCGCGGAGGCGCGGGCCGCCCAGCTGGCGACGCGATCGATCAAGAAGTCGACCAAGCTGGCCGCCATTGACCTGGCGATCTCCATGGTGGACCTCACGACTCTGGAAGGCGCCGACACGCCCGGTCGGGTGAGTTCGCTCTGCGCCAAGGCCCTTCGACCCGACCCTCGCGACCTCACCGTACCGTCGGTCGCCGCGGTGTGCGTGTACCCGGACCTGGTCGCACACGCGCGTTCGGTGCTCGCCGACGCACCCGTAGCCGTTGCCTCGGTCGCGACGGCGTTCCCATCGGGACGCGCGTCGCTCAACGTGAAGCTGCTCGATGTCCACGAGGCAGTCGCCGCGGGGGCCAACGAGATCGACATGGTGATCGACCGCGGGGCGTTCCTCTCTGGCCGATTGGGGCAGGTCTTCGACGAAGTGGCCGCTGTGAAAGAGACGTGCGGCGAAGCGCACCTGAAGGTCATCCTGGAAACGGGAGAGCTGGTCACCTACGACAACGTTCGCCGAGCCAGTTGGCTCGCGATGCTCGCTGGCGCCGACTTCATCAAGACCTCCACCGGCAAGGTCACGGTGAACGCCACGACGCCCGTCGCCCTCGTCATGCTCGAAGCGGTTCGTGACTTCGCCGAGACCACGGGTCGGATTGTCGGGGTGAAGGTGGCGGGCGGGATCCGCAACACCAAGGACGCGATGAAGTACCTCGTCCTCGTCAATGAGACCGTGGGCTCGACATGGCTCACGCCCGATCTATTCCGCTTCGGCGCGTCGTCACTGCTCAACGATCTCCTGATGCAGCGACTCAAGCAGCAACGCGGGGCGTACGTTCGACCCGACGAATTCAGCGGGGACTGACATGACCGAGAAGAAACTGGCGAATTCGCAACTGGGCTCACTCGAGTACGACCCGGCTCCCGAGTCCGCCTCGATCGCTCGGCTGAAGCCGAGCTACGGGCTGTTCATCGACGG
This sequence comes from Acidimicrobiaceae bacterium, assembly GCA_003132205.1. Classification (GTDB taxonomy): domain Bacteria; phylum Actinomycetota; class Acidimicrobiia; order Acidimicrobiales; family RAAP-2; genus RAAP-2. Next base: position 247,278 of record PKWY01000033.1, on the reverse strand, counting down.
ATCGTTCAGCGATCCATCCAAGCACGAGCAGTTCGTGACGCTGAATCCGGCGAACGAGGAGGTCATCGCGACGGTCGCCCAGGCGAGCGCCGGTGACGTGGACGCGGCGGTCGCGGCGGCCCGCCACGCCTACGAAACGGTCTGGTCCAAGACCACGGGCGCCGAGCGTTCGAAGTACCTCTTTCGCATCGCCCGGCTGATCCAGGAAAGGGCCCGCGAGCTCGCGGTCGTGGAGACCCTCGACAACGGCAAGCCCATCCGCGAGTCGCGCGACGTCGACATCCCGTTGGCCGCGGCGCACTTCTTCTATTACGCCGGCTGGGCGGACAAGCTCGACCATGCGGGATTCGGGGCGGATCCCCGGCCCATTGGCGTTGCGGGCCAGATCATCCCTTGGAACTTCCCGCTCCTGATGGCGGCGTGGAAACTCGCTCCCGCGCTCGCTGCCGGCAACACCTGCGTGTTGAAGCCCGCGGAGACGACGCCGCTCAGCGCGCTGATCCTCGCCGAGATCCTCCAGCAGGCCGAACTGCCGCCCGGCGTCGTCAACATCGTCACCGGGAACGGCACGACGGGCGCCGCGCTCGTCGACCACCCCGGAGTGGACAAGATCGCGTTCACGGGATCGACCGACGTCGGAAGGCTGATCCAGCAGCGTGTCGCGTCGAGCCAGAAGCGGCTCACACTCGAGCTCGGCGGCAAGGGAGCGAACATCGTGTTCGAGGACGCCCCGATCGACGAGATGATCGAAGGCATCATCGATGGCATCTTCTTCAACCAGGGTCATGTGTGCTGCGCGGGTTCGCGGCTCCTCGTGCAGGAGTCGATCGCCGACGAAGTGCTTCGCCGGCTGGTGCGCCGCGTCGAGCAGCTGCGCGTGGGCGACCCGATGGACAAGAACACCGACGTCGGGGCCATCAATTCGGCGGCGCAGTTGGCCCGCATCCAGGAACTCACCGCGTTCGGTGAGGGCGAGGGCGCGACGCGCTACACGAGCTCGTGCGTGCTTCCCGAGAACGGCTACTGGTTCGCGCCGACGATCTTCGCCGACGTCTCGCAGTCGCACCGCATCGCGCGCGAGGAGATCTTCGGCCCGGTGCTTTCGGTGCTGACGTTCCGCACCCCCGAAGAAGCGGTCGCCAAGGCCAACAACACCAACTACGGGCTCGCGTGCGGTGTCTGGAGTGAGAAGGGGAGCCGGACCCTCTGGGTCGCCCAGCGCCTGCGCGCCGGAGTGATCTGGGCCAATACGTACAACCGTTTCGATCCGACGAGCCCCTTCGGAGGGGTCCGCGAATCCGGCTTCGGGCGCGAAGGTGGCCGTCATGGTCTGGAGGCGTACCTCAATGTCTGATAGCCGTCTCGACGTTCGAAAGACCTACAAGCTGCTCATCAACGGCGCCTTTCCGCGCTCCGAGTCGGGCCGCAGTTACGAAGTGACCACGGCGAGCGGGGAGTTCCTGGCCAACGTGGCTCAGGGGTCGCGCAAGGACCTTCGCGACGCCGTGGCGGCCGCCCGCGCAGCGCAGGCGAAGTGGTGGGGGTCGACCGCGTACAACCGAGGCCAGGTCATCTACCGTCTCGCGGAGATGGCCGAATCACGCCGGGCCGAGTTGGCCGAGCACGTGGCCCTCGCCGAGGGCCTCAGCGCCAAGAAGGCACAGAAGAGCGTCTCGCGCGCCATCGACCGGATGGTCTGGTACGCCGGATGGACCGACAAGATCGCCCAGGTCTTCGGCGGAGCGAATCCGGTGGCGGGTCCGTTCTTCAACTTCTCGCTTCCGACCCCGAGCGGTGTCGTCGCGGTCATCGCATCGCAGAATTCCTCGCTGGAGGGGTTCGTCGACGAGGTGCTCGCGCCGATCTCAGCTGGCAACACTGTGGTCGTCATCTCGAGCGAGCGGCGTCCGACACCGAGCATCCTGCTCGGCGAGATGACCGTCACCTCGGATTTCCCGCCGGGGGTACTCAACATCGTCTCCGGCATCACCGCCGAACTGGCGCCCACGCTCGCGTCGCACGAGGACGTTGACGGGATCGACCTCGCCGGGGTCGTTGGCGATGAGGCGAACGAACTGAGCATCACGGCGGCCGCGTCGATCAAGCGGGTCTTTCGCCCCAACGAAAGCGACACCGCAACGACAACTCGACGGCTGCGAGCGTTCATCGAGACCTCGACCGTATGGCACACGATTGGACAGTGATGACGAATCCTTATGAATTGGCACAACTCGCGGCGGATGAACTGCGCGAGAAGAGCGGCTTCGACTCGTACGACATCGCGATCGTGCTGGGCTCGGGATGGAAGGAGGGCGCCGGTGTCCTCGGCGAGGCGAAAAGCGTCGTCGCGACGTCCGAACTCTCCGGCTTCGTCGCGCCTACCGTCACCGGACACAGCGGGCAGATCCTGTCGCTCGACGTCAACGGGCGAAAGGTGGCTCTCGTGGCGGGACGCGTGCACCTCTACGAGGGGAACACCGCGCACCAGGTGGTTCATCCGGTGCGCACTATCATCGCCGCCGGAGCCAGCAAAGTCGTGCTCACCAACGCCTGCGGCGGCATCGATCCCGCGCACGGGGCGGGAACCGTCGTGGTCATCCGCGACCACATCAATCTGACGTCGACTTCGCCAATGGAGGGAGCCTCGCCTCCCGAGGGGTACGGTTCACGCTTCGTCGACCTGACCGATCTCTACAGCGCGCGCCTGCGCGCCGTCGTGAAGCAAGCCGCCCCCGCGCTCGGCGAGGGCGTCTACGCGGGCTTTCGCGGACCTCACTATGAGACCCCCGCTGAGATCACGATGGTGAAGACCATGGGCGCGACACTCGTGGGCATGTCGACCGTTCTCGAGGCGATCGCGGCGCGCCATCTCGGCGTCGAAGTGCTGGGCCTCAGCCTGATCTCGAACCTGGCGGCGGGGGTGTCGCACACCGCGCTCAACCACCTGGAGGTGCTCGAAGCGGGACAGAACGCCGCAGGCTCTCTCGGTGCGCTGCTGGCCGAACTCGTGCCAGCCCTGTGAACGGTGAGTTGATCGACCGGGTCGAGGCGTGGATCGCGGGCGATCCCGATGATGAGGATCGGGCCATGCTGCAGCACCTGCTCGATCGGGGCGACGAAGAGGAGCTGAATCGCCGGTTCGAATCCCGCTTGAACTTCGGGACCGCCGGACTTCGTGGCCCAATGATGGCGGGTCCGGCGGGCATGAACCGCTACACGGTGCGCCGCGCCACGCAAGGAGTCGTCGCGTGGCTCGACGAGATCGGCGTCGAACCCTCGAGGGGAGTCGTCGTCGGGCGTGACGCTCGACGCGGATCCGAGAAGTTCAACGATGAAGTCGTCGCCGTCTTGCTGGGCGCCGGCGTCACCGTCTACGAGATGCCCCGCCCGCTCCCGACACCATTCGTGGCTTACGCCGTGAAGGCCCTGCACGCGGGCGCGGGGATCATGATCACCGCGAGCCACAACCCACCCAAGGACAATGGCTACAAGCTCTACGGACCCGATGGGTCCCAGATCATCCCGCCGAGCGACGAGATCGTCGAACGCTACGCCAACGCGTCGACGACCCCGGCGCTCGGTGATCGCTCGAGCGACCGGCACCATGCGGTCTCGGACCAGGTTCTCGCCTCGTACCACGAGCACTTCGCGCGGCGTTTCGCCGTCGCGGGTGGTAGTGACCTGAAGATCACGTACACGCCGCTCCACGGGGTCGGCGGCGAGCCGATGATGTCGCTCTTTGGCGAAGCCGGGTTTCGCTCCATCGCCGTCGTCGAGCAGCAGTTCGCCCCCGACGGACGTTTCCCCACCCTGCCGTTCCCGAACCCCGAGGAACCGGGCGCGCTCGACCTCGCGATGGCGAAAGCCGAAGAGGCGTTATCGACACTGGTCATCGCCAACGATCCCGACGCGGACCGATTAGGCGTGGCGGCAAAGGCCAGCACCGGTTGGCGCACGCTTCGCGGAGACGAGATCGGCTGGCTGCTCGCGTCAGCGCTACTGGACGAGATGACGTCACCCGATGACGTCGTCGCCACGACCATCGTCTCGTCCACGATGCTCGAGGAGATGGCGCGCGACGCCGGCGTCCACTTCGAGGCGACGCTCACCGGATTCAAGTGGATCTCTCGCGCCGCCAGCGACGGCGTCCTGCGCTTCGGTTACGAGGAAGCGCTCGGTTATGCGGTCGATCCCCTGGTCGCGGACAAGGACGGGATGTCGGCGGCGCTGGCGGTGTGCCGATTGGCGCACGAGCTGGCCGAGGAAGGGAAATCGCTCTTCGATCGCTTGGATGAGCTCGAGAGCCGCTTCGGGGTCCACGCCGGAGCGCAGTTGTCCCTGCGCGCGGAAGGTCCAAGCGGGTTGAAGGCGATTCGCGACACGGTCAACAAGGTCCGAGAGGCTCCTCCCTCGACGCTGGGCGCGATCGCGGTCACCGAAGCGATCGACCTCGCGAAAGGGTGGAACGGACTGCTCCCCACCGACGGCGTATTGCTCCAGCTGGGCGAAAGCGGCCGCGTCGTCATTCGCCCGTCGGGGACCGAGCCGAAGCTGAAGGCCTACATGGAAGTGAAACTCGCACCTGGCCAGGGACATTCACTCAGCGCGCAAAGGACTGTCGGTGCAGAGCAACTCGCGGCTGTTCGCCGTGATCTGCAGATCCTCTTGAAGTTCTAGGCCTCGCGGAGCGCGGCGTAGCCGGGTTTGATGACCGTGTTGATCATCTCCAGGCGCTGGTCGAAATGGAAGAACGAACTCTTCGCCGCGTTGAGCGTCAGCCACTCCATGTCCTCGAGGGTCCAGCCAAACGCGTTCGCGCACGCCTCGAACTCGCTGCTCATGGTGATGCCGCTCATGAGCCGATTGTCGGTGTTGAGCGTGACGCGAAACCGCAGCTTGCGAAGGAGCTCGATCGGGTGGGTCGCAATTGATGAAGCCGCGCCGGTGTGGACATTCGAAGTCGGGCACACCTCGAGCGGGATTCGTCGGTCCCGGATGTAGCTCGCGAGGCGTCCGAGTTCGTAGCCGTCGCCGACACGGGTGATGTCGTCGGTGATTCGAACGCCGTGGCCGAGGCGCTCGGCGTCACAGAACTGCACCGCCTCCCAGATCGACGGCAGTCCGAAGGCTTCACCGGCGTGAATAGTCATGTGGAAGTTCTCGCGCTGAATGAGATGGAAGGCGCTCAGGTGCTCGGTCGGGGGAAATCCGTCCTCGGGTCCGGCGATGTCGAAGCCGCAGACGCCGGCGTCACGGAACGTCACGGCCAGACGGGCGATTTCCTCGCTGCGACTGTTCTGTCGCATCGCTGAGAGGATGGCCCGCACGATGATCCTGTGTCCCTCGACGGCCGCCTGCTTGGTCCCGTGTACGAAGCCGTTGAGCACGGCCATCACGATCTCGTCGAGCGACAGTCCACGTCCGGTGTGCAGCTCGGGGGCGAAGCGGATTTCGGCGTAGACCACGCCATCGCGCGCGAGGTCGAGCGCGCTCTCACTGGCGACCCGCTCGAGCTGATCCCTGGTCTGCATCACGGCGGTGGTGTGGGAGAAGCCTTCGAGATAGCGCACGAGGTCGCTGCCCGGAGCGTCCGCGATGAACCATTCGGCCAACTCACCGGGGTCGCTTGTCGGAAGTCCCTTGTAGCTGATCTCGCGGGCCAACTCCAGAACCGTCGTAGGACGCAGGCCCCCGTCGAGGTGCTCGTGGAGGACCACTTTGGGGGCTCTTTGAATCAGTTCTCGGGTAAGGGAGGCGCCAGACATGGGTCAAGGCTAGCTAACCCGACGTCTCAGCCCGCCGTGATCTTCTCCAACAGGATGGGCTCCTGACGCGCTGGTTCCTCGCCCAGCTTCACGGCCCCGATGATGGTCTCTCGGCCCCTCGAAAGGTGGTCATCGTCGTCGGCGAAAAGCTCGAAGAGCGGCTGGCCGGCTTCGACGTAGTCACCCTCCCGCACGAGGCACATCACACCGGCGCCGGCACTCACCGGGTCCTCTTTCCGAGCGCGTCCCGCGCCGAGCCGCCACGCCGCGATTCCCACGTTCAGCGCATCAACGGACTGGACGATTCCGTCCTGGGGGGCGAGGACGACATCCCTGAACCTGGCGACCTCGAGCGCGGCGTCCGGGTCGCCACCCTGGGCTTTGATCATCGCACGGTAGACCTCGTACGCGGAGCCGTCATCGAGCATCGCCGCGGGGTCCTCGTTGATGCCGACGAGCTCGAGCATGATGCGCGCGAGTCCGAGGGTCAGATCCCTCACGTCGAGCGGACCGCCGCCCTGCAGCACCTCGACTGCCTCGGTCACTTCGAGGGCGTTGCCGACCGCTCGTCCGAGCGGCTGGTTCATCGACGTGAGCTGGGCGACGGTGGCGACGCCGTGGCTGGTGCCGAGCGACACCATGGTGGTGGCGAGTTCGCGCGCTCGCTCGATGGTCTTGATGAATGCGCCGCGCCCGACCTTTACGTCGAGCACGAGCGCTTTGGTGCCTTCGGCGATCTTCTTGGACATGATCGACGAAGAGATCAGGGGAATCGACTCGACCGTCCCGGTCACGTCGCGCAGCGCGTAGAGCTTTCGATCGACGGGAGCGAGTCCCTGGCCAGCGGCGCAGATGACCGCGCCCACGCCCTCGAGTTGGTCTCGCATCTCGTCGTTCGAGAGCAACGCCCGCCATCCGGGGATCGACTCGAGCTTGTCGAGCGTGCCGCCGGTGTGGCCGAGGCCACGGCCCGAGAGCTGGGGAACCGCCGCTCCGCACGACGCGACGAGCGGGGCCAGGATCAAGGAGATCTTGTCCCCGACGCCGCCCGTCGAATGCTTGTCAACGGTCGGGCGCGAGAGGCCCTTGAGATTCAATCGCTCGCCCGACGCGATCATGCAGTCGGTCCAGGTCAGCAACTCGTGGGACCCAAGTCCGTTGAAGAAGATGGCCATGAGGAGCGCAGACATCTGCTCGTCGGCGACCTCGCCCTTCACGTAGGCGCCGAGCATCCACGCGATGGCCTCGTCGTTGAGCGCGGCTCCGTCACGTTTGGCAGTGATGATGTCGACTGCGGAGAATGAACTCATTTGGTTCTTCTCACGCCCAAGTCGTCCGGACCGAAGGCGTGCGGCAGGAGGTCGTGCAGGTGGAAGGGCGCCTTATCGGGGCCATTGTCGATGAGCAGCCCGCCTCCGCCGTGCTCGAAGAGGAGTTGGCGACAACGGCCGCACGGGGCGATGGGCTCGAGGTCACCGGCGACGATGGCGACCGCCGCGAGCCGTCCGCCGCCGAGGCGAATGAGATCGCTGACGAGCGAGCACTCGGCGCAGAGCGTGAGGCCGTAGCTGGCGTTTTCGACGTTGGCGCCCGTCACGAAGCGTCCATCGGTGGTGTAGCCGGCAGCCCCGACGTGCACGTTCGAGTACGGCGCGTAGGAGGAGGAGGTGGAGTTTCGGGCTCGCTCTCGGAGCTCATTCCAGGGGATTTGGTTAAGAGAACTCACGGTCAAACAGTACACTTCGCATGGAATGGACAACTCTCTCGAATCCTTGGTCGTGCTGCACGATGAAGTGGCTACCGCACTCTTTGAGGGCCGTGGCGTAGTCGCCCTCGAGACCACGATCGTGGTGCAGGGCCTGCCGGCGCCGACGAATCTGGAGGTCGCCCGCCAGTGCGAGGCCGCGGTGCGTGCGGGCGGGTCGGTGCCCGCGACCATTGGCATTCTGGACGGCAGCATCATCGTCGGACTCACCATCGAGCAAGTCGAAGAGCTCGCGTCGCCCTCGCGCAATGCCGCCAAACTTTCGGCGCGCGATCTGGGTGTGGCGCTCGCGAGCGGCGTTGACGGCGCGACGACCGTCGCAGGGACAATTGCAGTCGCCCATCGCGTCGGCATTGACGTCATGGCGACGGGCGGCCTCGGCGGAGTGCACCGCGACGCCGTACGCAGTTTCGACGAGTCCGCTGACCTCACGGCGATGTCGAGGACTCCGGTGCTCGTCGTTGCCTCGGGCGTGAAGTCGATTCTCGATATCGGAGCGACCCTCGAGCGACTCGACTCGCTCGGCGTTCCGATCGCGGGCTTTCGCACGAGGAAGTTCCCGGGCTTCTATCGAAGCGACAGCGGTTACGAGCTCGATTGGTCGCTCGAGAGCGCCGAGGAGGCCGCCCGTGCGTTTCTCCATCATCGCCGCTTTTCCCCGACCGGTTTTCTGGTGGCGAACCCGGTCGCCGAGGAGCATCAGCTCGATGGCGCTCTCCACGACCAGGCCCTGGAGAGCGCGCTCCAGAAGGCCCAGCTACTCGGCGTCACGGGAAGAGAAGTGACCCCGGTGCTGCTCGCGGAGTTCGCCCGATTCAGCGAAGGACGCAGCGTGCAGGTCAACAAGGACCTCGTGGTGTCCAACGCCGGGCTCGCCGGGCACATAGCCGCGGAAGTCTCACGGGCGAGGAGGTGACCAAACGCATCGTCGTCATTGGCGACGCGATGCTGGACGTGGTGGTGCGCCCCGAGGAACCCCTGGCGCCCACGAGCGACACGAGGTCGAAGGTCCGCTTCAGTCGCGGAGGGTCCGCCGCGAACATGGCCGTGGCGCTCGGCGCCCATCACGATGTCGTCTACGTCGGCGTCGTCGGGAACGACGAGCCGGGCGAGATGTTTGCCCGTGATCTCGAGGACGCCGGCATCGGTGCGGAACTCCAGGTGGAAGAAGGATCGACGGGAGTCGTCGTCGCAATAGTCGCCGATGACGGCCAGCGCGCGATGATGACCGACCGCGGGGTCAACTCCTTGTTATCGATCGACACCGTCAATGACGCTCTGAGCGGTCATTTTGATCATCTACACGTGTCGGGCTACACGATTCTCGACGGCGCCACCCGCCTGGTCGCGGCGACCGCCCTCGAAACCGCTCGCGCCCGGGGCGCGTCAACGTCGGTAGACGCGTGTTCGGTGGGCCCTCTCGCGAAGCTCGGCGCCGTGGAGTTCCTGGAGTCTGCGGGCCACGTCACGATGATGTTCGCGAACGAGGAGGAGGCGCTGCTGCTATCGGGAGCTACCGACGCTGAAAGTGCCGGCGCGGCTCTTTGCCAGGCGAGCGACGAGGTAGTGATCACCCGAGGAAGAGACGGCGCACTCGTTGTACGGGGTACTCAGATCTGGAGGCAGCTGTCGTTGAATGTTGAAATCATCGATACGACGGGAGCCGGCGACGCTGCGACCGGCGCTTACCTCGCGGCTCGCTTACGGGGCGTCGAGTGTGAGGAAGCGTTGAAGCTGTCAATGGAGGCGGCATCGACGATTGTCGGAGGGTTGGGTTCTCGAGGCTATTCGTGACGATAGGGAATTCCGTCGGCACCGGGGGCGCGCACCCGTCCGATCAGTCCGGCCACCACGATGATCGTGATGATGTAGGGGAACATGCCCAGGATCTCGGTGGAGATCGGAATCGAGTAGGTCTGCAGGTTGTCCGAAAGGTAGACCGATAGTCCGAAGATTACTGATGCGGCCACCGCGCCAGACGGCCGCCAGCGCCCGAAGATCATCGCAGCGAGGGCAATGTAGCCGAGCCCCGACGTGTAGCCCGGCTGGAACTGACCTTGCGAGGCCATGAAGGCGACGCCGCCGATTCCGGCGATGGCGCCGCCCAGAACGACGTTGATGTAGCGCACGCGTACCACGTTGATCCCGACGGTCGCGGCGGCGTGGGGGTGCTCGCCGACCGCGCGAACGTGCAGCCCGTAGCGGGTCTTGAAGAGGGCGAAGCTGATAACGCCGACCAGCACGAGCATGAGGTAGAAGAAGGCGCTCTGGTTGAAGAAGACCGGACCGATGATCGGAATCTTGGAGAGCAGGGGAATCGCAAGGTTCGGCGCGAGATTGCCCGTGTTGTACTGGGGGAACGGCGTGAGGACTTGGAGATTCAGATACGACGAAAGGGAGCTAATCATCGTAACGATGACGACGCCCACGATGATCTGGTCCACGAGGTACCGCAGGGACAAGAAGGCCAGCAAGAGTCCGAGGAGTCCGCCGACGACCGCGCCGACGATCGCGGCGAAGAAGAAGTCGTGCGTGGTCGAGGCGATGACGGAGCCGAAGAAAGCGCCGCCAATGTATTGGCCTTCGATGGCGATGTTCACAACGCCGGATCGCTCGCACATCAGACCCGAGAGCGCACCGAAGACTAGAACCATCGCGACCTCGGAACTGCCGATGAGGACCGCCGTCACGTTCACATACCCCACTTGAGACGGCCCGGGAGCTCGCGATGCCCACAACAATAAAGCCAGCAGGAACAGGACGGCGACGACGCCGAAGCGCCCCATGACGCCCCGTCGGGGTTGACGCAGGTACATCTCGGCGCCCAGCGCCACCATGATCAGCCCAAGTATCACGTTCGTCCAGCGCGTCAAGACGGTGAGCGTACCCAGGTGCCACGGCGCGGCGGTGAGGTTGACCGGGGTGAAGGTCAGTGATGAATGGGCGCTCGCGACGCTGCCCAGGCCAAAAGCGAGGGCCGTGAAGAGTCCGATCAGGATCATGATGATGCTGATAACCCTGGTGCGCCCGCTGGGGCGAAACGTGGCGAGCTTGGTCTCCGCAGGTGCTGGGGCGATGCTCATGAGCCCCAGCCTTGGGTGGCGAGCTGCACTGCCTGGGTCTTGGCGGCGCGCAGACGGAATATCTCCTTCACCAGCACCGGGGTGGCGACGAAGAGCACCACGATCGACTGGATAACCGTTGCAAGGTCGAGGGGTATGCCGGTCGCGGCCTGCATCGTGCGGCCGCCCACGCCCAGCGCGGCGAAGAGCAGGGACGACAGGAGGATACCCATGGGACGATTACGCCCCAGCAGAGCGATGGTGATCGCCGTGAAGCCGATGCCTGCGTTGCCGATGAGAAAGCCTCCGTCGACGTAGTGCGTGGTACTGGCTGCCTGGACGACGCCGGCCAGGCCCGCGAGGCCGCCTGATACGAGAAAGACGAGGACGATCACAGTTCGCGAGCTGATGCCAGATGCCCTGGCCGCCGAAGGGTTCGCTCCAGTGACTCGGAAGTCGAAGCCGATCGAAGACCGGTCGAGGAACCACCAGGCGAAGAGCACGACTGCGAGGGCGATGAAGATCCCATAACTAACGCGAAGTCCCGAAGTGCTTCCGAAGAGCGGTGGCAACTGCGCCGACGGGTCCATGGTTCGTGAGATGTCGTTCGACTGGCCCGGCCGCTGGAATGCCGTTGATAGCACGGCGAAGAGCAGGAACGCGTAGACGACGTAGTTCAACATGATGGTGACGATCACCTCGTGGGCTCCGGTGAAGGCTTTTAGTACCCCCGGAATCACCCCGCACACCATGCCACCGGCGATTCCCGCGATCAATGTCACTGGAAGGTGCAGGATCATCGGCATGTGCAGCATCGATCCGGCGACTCCGCCGGCGATTCCGCCAAGCACGGCCTGACCATTGGCCCCGATGTTGAAGATCCCAGTCTGGAACGCGATGCCAACGCCGGTGCTGACGATGATGAGGGGTGTGGCGTACGTGAGCGTTTCCGAGATAGGCGTCAGCGACGCGTCAAAGCCCTTTCCGGTGGTGATGGAATGCCAGAGTTGCGACGGATCGAAGACCGAACCGGTGAACATGGACCGGTAGGCGGCGCCGACATTGTCCAACGTGACTTTGATGGCGTGGCCCGGGGCGCCCCAGCTGTGGAACAGGCCACGCCACGCATCGAGCACCGCGGGCGTCGTGGTGATGATGATGATGGCCCCTACAAAAAAGCCTAGAACCAGGGCCAGGACGGTGACCACGATCGGGCTCTGGGACGTCATCCATACCAAGGCCGTGTGCCTTGTCTTTGGTGGCGTCACCGACGGCGTGGTGTCAGTCATGGGCCGTCTCCATGACCGTCCCGGCCATCAATAGCCCGATGGATTCCCGGCTGACGGATGGATCGACGACGCCGCTGATCTTGCCTGCGTACATGACGGCGATTCGGTCGGCGAGGGCGAAGACCTCGTCGAGTTCGGACGAAACCACGAGTGCGGCGTTGCCGAGGTTGCGGTGATTCACCATCTGGCGGTGCACATACTCGATCGAGCCGACGTCGAGTCCGCGGGTCGGCTGGGATGCCACGAGGAACGTGAGCTCACGCGACAGCTCACGCGCCACGATCACCTTCTGCTGGTTTCCTCCGGAGAGGGAACTCACGATCTCCTGGGGGGACTCCGTGCGGATGTCGAAGTCCTTGATCAGCCGCACGGCATTTTCGGTCACCGCGGCGAGGTTCCTCGTGCCGCGTTTTGCGAATGGCGCCCTTCGAGGGGTATTGAGCACCAGGTTGTCCGCGACCGTCATGGACATCACCAGCCCATCACGCTGTCGGTCCTCGGGGATGTGGCCCAGTCCTGCGTCCAGAACCTTCCGAGGCGAGGCGTTCGTAATGTCGCGGCCGTTGAGAGTAATTGTTCCCGATTCCACGGGGCGCATCCCCGCTATTGCTTCGACGAGTTCAGTCTGTCCGTTACCCTGGACGCCGGCTAGCGCGAGGATCTCTCCCGAACGAACGTTTAGCGAGACTCCATTGACTGCTGCGAGACCACGGTCATCGCGAACGACCAGGTCACGGATCTCGAACACGTCCTCGCCGGGCGAGAATGGTTCCTTCTTGACGGTCAGTTCGACGTCGCGCCCGACCATCATCGAGGCGAGCTCGGACTCGGATGCGGACGGCTCTGCCGTGCCCACGACTCGCCCCTGGCGAATGATCGTGATCACGTCAGCGACGGCCTTGACCTCCTTCAGTTTGTGCGTGATGAAGAGGATCGACTTGCCCGCCGCCGCCAGCGATCGCATGATCTCCATCAGCGCGTCAATCTCTTGAGGAGTGAGAACGGCAGTCGGCTCGTCCAGGATCAAGATCTCGGCGTCGTGGCTCAGGGCCTTGAGTATCTCGACACGCTGCTGAATGCCAACCGGCAGGCTTTCGATGACGGCGTCGGGGTCGACTTCGAGGTTGAACTCCTTGGAGACTCGACGAATGTCGTCGGTCGCCTTTTGGTAGTCAACCCGATTGAAAGATTTCGTCGGCTCGAAGCCTAGGACGACGTTCTCTGCGACTGTGAACACCGGCACGAGCATGAAGTGCTGGTGCACCATGCCGATGCCTCGCCGAACGGCCTCGCCGGAGTTCTCGAACTTCGTAGGGACACCATCGATCAGGATCTCGCCCTCGTCGGGATGCAGTAGCCCGAAGAGGACGTTCATGAGCGTCGACTTGCCCGCGCCATTCTCGCCGAGCAGCGAGTGGATCTGGCCGGGCTCGACGGTGATGCTGATTTGGTCGTTGGCGACGAGAGACCCGAATCGTTTGGTTATTCCCCGAAGTTCCAGTCGCATCACGGTTCATCGTAGTCATAACAAAGGCCCGGGTTCTTGCAACCCGGGCCTTTGTTATGAGTGGTTAGCGTCAATCGACGAACTGGTTAGCCGATTGGATACTTGTTCGGGTTGACCGAAATGGTGCCAGCGATGATGCCCGCCTTCGCAGTGGCGATCTTTGACTTGAGCTTGGACGGGACCTTGATGCCGCCGTACTCCAGCTGGGTTCCATTGTTCGCCAGCGTGCCAACGTAGGTGCCACCCTTGAAGGTGCCCTTTGCCGCGGCCAGCACAGCCGCCTCGACCGAGGGCTGGACACCCTTGGCGACGGTGCCGACGAACCACTTGCAGTCAGTCGCGTCAGAGACGCAGCCGTTGCTGTCGACCCACATAATGCTGTGGCCCGCGCCGGCCTGTTGTGCCGCCGCTACAGAACCGAAGCCCACCGAGCCAGCGACGGGAAAGACGATGTCAGCGCCGGCCGAGAAGTCACCGGTCGTAATGGTCTTGCCTGCGGTCTGGTCGGTGAAGTTGCCAACGAACGTGCCTTTGCCGTTGCATGCAGCGAGACTGCACGCACCCTTGGCCGGCTTCCAACCGAGCACCTTGACCTTTGCGTTGTACTTCTTGTCGTAGTAGCGAACACCGGCTACGAAGCCGTTCATGTACAGGGTGACCGACGAGAAGTTCTCACCACCGTAAGTCGCAACGGTGCCGGTCTTGGACATTCCAGCGGCGAGTATGCCGCCAAGGAATCCTCCTTGGTCGGTCTCGTACTGGAGAGCCAGAACGTTCTTCGACTTGGTGACCGGAGCATCGTCCACAATGGCGAACTTCTGAGTCAGGTCAGCATTGCCTGCTGCGGCGGTGGATGCGTCCATGAGGAAGCCGACGGTCACGATTATGCCGCAGCCTTCGCCCTCGAACGTCTTGATGTTTGGCGCGTAGTCAGTTGACGAGGTGGAAGACAGGTACGAAGGGACGATGTTCTTGTCCTGCTTCGCTGCTGCCTGCGCGCCCGCCCAAGCTGACGCGTTGAACGACTTGTCATTAATGCCACCGGTGTCGGTTACCACGCAGGCCTTGAACTTGGTAGCGGCTGACGCCGATACCGTCGTCGCGGCCACGCTTACCGTTAAAGTGCCCAGAACCAGTGAAGCGGCTCCGAGCACCGTACCGAGGCGGCGAATGCTCCCCATTATTTCTCCCTTTATGTAGTCAGTCCAAATTCACAAGACTGTCCAATCGTGTGGAATTTCCCCGACATGGTCCTGTCACTCGGTCAGATGTTTATCACCGCGAGGTTAGCCCTGAAAGCGCGAGGCCGCCGGCTGGGCTGTGTGAATCTTGGACTGCTTCTGGCTGCTTCCGGCCCTAATGCTTGGCCGCGAGGCCGGCGCTTCGCGGAACGGCGAGGCTCGCGAGCAGCGCAATGAGCGTGATGAGTGCCGAGATCGCAAAGGCTCGTTGGTAGCCGCTCACGAGCGCGAGGCCCGAACCCGGGTTCATGAACGTGGCGCTGCGGTCGGCCGCGACGGTGCCGAGGATGGCCAACGCGAGGGAACCTCCCACTTGGCGAGCCGTGTTCAGCACGCCCGACGCCAGACCGGCGTCCGCCCGGTCGACGCCCGCGGTCGCGGTATTGGCGAGGGGGGAGAACAGCAGTCCCATGGCGAACGCGCACATCACCGCCGGCACGAGGATCGAGCCCCAGTAGGAACTGTCCACCTTGATGAGCGATATCCAGAGGAAGCCCAGCGTCGCAATCGCGGCGCCCGTGAGAAGTATTGGTCGCGCCCCGGTCTTTACGAGAAGACGCGAACTGATCTGGGCGCCCGCGATGATGCCGATCGCCATGGGCAAGAACGCGAAGCCCGCCTTCACGGGGCCGTAGTGGAGGATGTACTGGAAGTAGAAGGTCAGGAAGTACCACATGGCGAAGAACGCGCCGCCGACGAGGAACATCACGATGTTCGCCGACGAGAGTGAGCGGGACTTGAAGATACGAAAGGGCACGAGAGGGTGCGACGCCACGTTCGACTCCCAGAAGAGGAAGGCCACGAGGCCAATGCCTCCGCCAATGAACCACGACAGCGTCGTCGTCGATCCCCAACCCTTCGTCGTGGTGTTAACGACACCGTAGATGATTGACGCCAACGATCCGGTCACGAGGACCGCGCCGGTGACGTCGAGCTTGACGGCGGCGTCGCGGTTACGCATTTCCCGCAGGTACATCGAAGCGACGATCGCGGCGACGATGCCGAAGGGCACGTTGATGAAGAAGACCCAGCGCCACGAGAACCAACCGGTGAGGATTCCGCCCAGGAGCCCCCCGACGGCCCCGCCAGCTCCGGCGACTGCGCTCCATGCGCCGATGGCTTTGGGCAAGCGCGGCCCGTGGAACGTGGTGACGATGATCGTGAGTGTGGCCGGCGAAAGTACCGCGCCGCCGAGCCCCTGCAGTGCGCGCACCGCGACCATCTGGGCGCCGGTTGCGGCGAAGCCGGCGCCGATGCTCGCCAGTGTGAAGATGAACAGTCCGGTCATGTAGACGCGTCGTCGCCCGAAGATGTCCGCCGCTCGACCACCGAGCAGTAGGAATCCCGCGAAGGTCAGCACGTACGCGTTCACCACCCACTGGGCGCTCGAGACGGTGAAGTGAAGGTCGCGGCCCATGCGCGGAAGCGCCACGTTGACGATCGAGACGTCCAAGACCACCATGAACTGGGCCAGGCAGGCGATCGTGAGAATGATCCAGTCGGGGGCGTGACGATGAGCGGACTTCGTCGTTCGAGAATCGTGTTTGGTTTTCTCTGGCATGTGGCGAGTGTAATGGCGTCGATTTTCTTGTCCGGCGGCGGCGCGGAAGGCGTCTCGGGGAATATGCGCCACACTGGAAGGCATGGCTGCCCAGTTCATTTTCACCATGCGAGACCTTCGCCGCTTCTATCCACCGGACCGCGAGGTTCTGAAGGGCATCAACCTTTCGTTCTATCCCGGAGCCAAGATCGGCGTCATTGGCGCCAATGGCTCGGGCAAGTCATCGCTGCTGCGCATCATGGCCGGCCTGGATGACGGCTTCACCGGTGAGGCGCGGCTTACGCCGGGCTTTAGCGTGGGGTACCTCTCCCAAGAGCCCCAGCTGGACCCCACCAAGGACGTCGTCGGCAACGTCGCTGACGGCGTCGCCGAGCAGCGCGACCTCCTGCTTCGCTTCAACGAGGTCTGCGCGGGATTCTCCGACCCCGACGCCGAGTTCGACGCGTTGCTTTCGGAGCAGGCGGATCTGCAGACCAAGATCGACGCGCTGAACGCCTGGGACCTGGAGCGCACGCTCGACATCGCCATGGACGCGCTGCGACTTCCAGCGCCCGACGCCGACGTGACCAAGTTGTCGGGAGGCGAGCGCCGCCGGGTGGCGCTCTGCCGTCTCCTGCTCTCCAAGCCCGACCTGCTGCTGCTCGACGAGCCGACGAACCACCTCGATGCGGAGTCGGTGGCGTGGCTCGAGCGAACGCTGCAGGACTACAGCGGCACCGTTGTCGCCATCACCCACGACCGCTACTTCCTGGATAATGCGGCGTCGTGGATCCTGGAGCTCGACCGCGGCCACGGTATTCCCTGGGAGGGTAACTATTCCTCGTGGCTCGAGCAGAAGCAGGCTCGGCTCGCCTCGGAGGAGAAGGCCGACAAGGTTCGCCAAGCCGCCCTCGAGCGTGAGCTCGAGTGGATCCGCATGTCGCCGCGGGCCCGCCAGAGCAAGGGCAAGGCCCGCCTGAGCGCGTTCAACGAACTCGTTGCTGAATCAGAAGCGTCGGAACGGCGCGGCGACAAGCTCGAGATCGCGATTCCACCGGGCCCACGCTTGGGCGACGTCGTCGTGAACACGAACCACCTCACCAAAGGCTTTGAGGACCGGCTGCTTATCGAGGATCTCACGTTCCTCTTGCCGCCCGGCGGCATCGTGGGGGTGATCGGGCCCAACGGCGCCGGTAAGACCACGTTGTTCAAGATGATGATCGGCCAGGAGCAACCCGACTCGGGGACCATCGAGGTCGGCAGCACCGTCAAGTTCGCGTACGTCGACCAGAGCCGCGACAATCTCGACGCCGGCGCGACGGTCTTCGACGAGATAAGCGAGGGCCAGGAGCACATGGTCGTTGGCAACCGCGAGATCCACGCCCGCGCCTACGTCGCGAGCTTCGGTTTCAAGGGCAGCGACCAGCAGAAGAAGGTCGGCGAGATCTCCGGAGGCGAACGCAACCGTGTGCAGCTGGCGAAGGTGCTTCGAAGCGGGGGCAACGTCTTGCTGCTCGACGAACCGACGAACGACCTCGACGTCGACACGCTGCGCGCTCTCGAGGACGGACTCCTCGCGTTCCCCGGCTGCGCCGTCGTGATCAGCCACGATCGATGGTTCCTCGACCGGATCGCGACTCACGTGCTGGCCTTCGAAGGTGACGCGGTCGTGCGGTGGTTCGAGGGCAACTTCTCGGACTACGAGGCAGAACGCCACAAGCGCCTCGGCACCGACGCGGATCAGCCCCATCGCCTTCGCTACAAGCCCATTAGGCGCTCCTAGCAAGCCCGAAAAAATTCGTGTTCGGGGCAAAGTCGAGTTTTGCGACGCCTAGAGTTCTTTGCGTGAGCAACGGCACCGATTACTCGACATATCTAAAGATCACCGATCTATTGCAGTTGCAAATCCCGCTCACTGACGACGCTCCCGACGAGTTGCTGTTCATCGTCGTCCACCAGTCCTACGAGCTGTGGTTCAAGGTCATCATCGATGAACTGAAGCGCTCGAACGCGGCGCTGCACGCCAACCAGCCCTGGAACGCGTTATCGCACCTTCGTCGCATGGTGGTCATCGAGGATCTCCTCCTCGCGCATCTTCAGGTTCTCGAATCAATGTCGCCCGAGGGTTTCCTCGAGTTTCGCGATCCGCTCAATCCGGCGTCGGGCTTTCAATCGTTTCAGTTCCGCGCCATTGAATTCCTCAGCGGTGGCGGAAAGCCGGCGATGCTGAACTTCGAGCTGTTTGACGACGACCAGCGCGCGTGGCTGAAGGAGATGAGCGAAGCCCCCTCCCTGTGGTCAGGCTTCGAGCACTCGCTTCGCCAGACCCTCGGCGTCTCCAACCACGACGATCTGCTCGACCTCGTTCGCGCCCTTTACCTGTCGCATTCGACGCCGGAGACCTCGGCGCTTCACGCGGTGGCGGAACTGATGATGGACCACGACGAGCGTCTCGCAATGTGGCGCCACCAGCACATGCTGATGGCGGGTCGTCAAATCGGCCGCCGCCCGGGAACGGGCGGAAGCGAAGGGATGGCGTATCTTGATACGACGCTGCTACAGCGCCTGTATTCCTTGTTATGGGAAGTGAGGTCAGTGTTGTGATTCTCCGTGATGATTGTTCCGCGCTCGACGCCAGCGACGAGCTCAGCTCGCTGCGCAGCGGTTTTCGACTCACCGACGGCGAGATCTACCTGGACGGGAACTCGCTCGGCCCGGTGAGCGAAGCGACGAGCCGACGGGTCAATGAAGTGATCGACACCGAATGGGCCCGGGGACTCGTTCGAAGTTGGAATAGCGCGGGATGGATGGCCGAGCCGACACGTTTGGGGGACCGCGTGGCTCCCCTCATCGGCGCCCAGCCTGGCGAAGTGCTCGTCGCCGACACGCTGACGTTCCTGCTTGCGAAGCTGATCGGCGGGGCGCTCGAACTTCGTCCGGACCGCCACATCGTCATTACCGACGTGGCCAACTTCCATTCGGACATCTACATCGTTGAAGCGATGGCCGCGCGCGCCGGACGTCCAATGACGGTGAAGGCCATTGACCGCACCACCCTCGATCAAGAGCTCAACGACGACGTCGCGCTCGTGTTGCTCACCCAGGTTGATTTTCGCACCGGTGAGATGCTCGATATGAAGTCCATCACCCAGAAGGTGCACGCCGTTGGTGCCTTGATGCTCTGGGACTTCGCCCACTCGGCGGGCGCGGTGCCGCTCGACGTCACCGGCTGTGACGTCGACTTCGCCGCGGGCTGCGGCTACAAGTACCTGAACGGTGGGCCGGGGTCCCCGGCGTTCATCTACGTTCGAACCAAATGGCAGAGTGTCCTGCAGAATCCGCTACCCGGCTGGCTCGGGCACGCCCGCCCCTTCGATTTCGAGTTGAAGTACGAGCCGGCCAAGGGCATGCAGGCGTTCGTCACGTCCTCGCCCTCGATGATCGCCCTCGCGGCGCTCGACGGGGCGCTCGACGTGTGGGACCACGTCACAATGGAGCAGGTTCGCGCAAAGAGCCTGGCGCTGACCGACCTCTTCATTGACCTGATCGAGGACCGCCTGCCCGGGGTCTTCGAGATCGTGACTCCGCGCGAGCACGAGAAGCGTGGTAGCCAGGTGGCGCTTCGTCACATCGAGGGTTACGGCATCGTGCAGGCGCTGATCGAGCGCGGGGTCGTGGGCGACTTCAGGGACCCCGACATCTGCCGCTTTGGCTTCACGCCGCTCTACCTGCGCTACATCGATGTCTACGACGCGGTGGAACGCATTGTCGAGGTCATGAATTCCGAGATGTACCGCGATCCGCGTTTCACGGTGCGAAACGCAGTCACCTGATCCATCCCTATTGCGAGAAGATCACCGTCCGGTTGCCCACGAGGGCGACCCTGTCCTCGGCGATCAGCCTGACCGCGCGAGCGAGCACATTTCGCTCGATGTCGCGGCCCAGGGACACGAGGTCGCCCGGGCGGCGGGCATGGCTCACGCGAACGACGTCCTGTTCGATGATGGGGCCCTCGTCGAGTTCGGGCGTCACGAAGTGCGCGGTGGCCCCGATGAGCTTGACCCCTCGCTCGTAGGCCTGGTGGTAGGGCTTGGCGCCCTTGAAGCCCGGCAGGAACGAGTGATGGATGTTGACGGCCCGTCCGCTCAAGTCGGCGCAGAGCTGGGCGGACAACACCTGCATGTAGCGAGCCAGCACGACGATGTCGACGCGGTACCGATCAATGAGGACGCGAAGCTCGTCTTCCGCCGCCGCCTTCGTCCCGCTCGTAACCGGAATCTCGAAGAAGGGAACCTTGTA
Organism: Acidimicrobiaceae bacterium; assembly: GCA_003132205.1. Taxonomy (GTDB): domain Bacteria; phylum Actinomycetota; class Acidimicrobiia; order Acidimicrobiales; family RAAP-2; genus RAAP-2. The sequence continues at coordinate 226,810 of PKWY01000033.1, read as the reverse complement.
GCGCGTGGCGAGGGGGCCACAGTCCGGGTGGTTGCTCACGACGGCGACGATGTCGAGGGGCAGGTCGCCCTGCTCCCTGCGGTAGAGCAGATCGGCCAGGCAGTGATCGAACGTGGACACCATTATGATGGCGCGTCGCTCAGTCTCCTCGTTGCGTATGCCCAACCGGGGCTCGAACGCCGCGAGCTCGCCCGTGAGCAGATCGCGCACGGCGTCGATGTTGCCGTTCTCGGTCTCGAAGCGGGTACGCATGCAAAACTGGCCCGTCACGGGGTCGGTGAACTGGTCGTTCTCCAGGATGTTGCCACCGACCTCGACGATCGCGGTGCTCGTGGCAAGCACAATGCCGGGAAGGTCTTTGCACTGCAGGGTGACTACGTAGGTGACCACGGACTCCTCTTTCCATCTCAAGCGTAGAAGGTGCGTGCGGCACCGGGGTTAGGAGAGCGCCCACCCACGCCGAGCAGCGGCGCGCGAACCTCCGTGTACGAAGCAACGAAGCGGGACGCCCTACTTCTTATACGAGTAGAAGCCCTGGCCCGTCTTTCGTCCGAGCAGACCCGCCTGGGTCATTCGCGAGAGCAGCGGAGGCGCAGCCATATGAGGCTCCTTGAACTCCGCGTACAGAGAGTCCGCCACCGCGTGCGTGGTGTCGAGGCCGATCAGGTCCGTGAGCGCTAACGGTCCCAGGGGGTGGGCGCAGCCCACCACCATGCCGGTGTCGATGTCCTCGGCGCTTGCGAAACCCGACTCGAGCATGCGAATGGCTGAGAGGAGGTAGGGGATCAGGAGAGCGTTGACCACGAACCCCGCGCGGTCGGGGGAGGTGATGACCCGCTTCTTCAACGGTCCCATCGCGAAGTCGCGCGCGCGTTGGGTGGTCTCGGCACTCGTCAGGAGCGACGAAATGAGCTCCACCAGCTTCAACACGGGCACCGGGTTGAAGAAGTGCAAGCCGATGACCTGCTCGGGGCGCTTGGTCACCATCGCCAGCTTGATGATCGGAATCGACGAAGTGTTCGTTGCCAGTATGGCGAGCGGGTCGAGCAGGACCTCGTTCAGCTTCTTGAAGATCTCGATCTTGGTGGCCTCGTCCTCGGCGACCGCCTCGATCACCAGTTGGCAGTGCGCGAGGTCGGAGAAGTCCAGAGTGAAGATGAGGTTGGCTCGCGCGAGGTCGGCCTCCTCCTCGGGAACCTTCCCCGCGGCGACCGCCCGAGAAAGCGACTTCTCGATGCGCTCTTGGCCGGCTTCGAGCGCTGCCGCGTCTCGTTCGATCACCGTGACCTGCGAGCCCGACCGCGCCACCATCTCGGCGATTCCTGACCCCATGAGGCCGCAACCGACCACACCAATTCGCTCCATGGGACCTCCTCGTCCAATGTCGACGCAATGTCGTACCGGGAAAAGTCTAGGTCTCTGGACAGGTCCCCGATGGCCGATCAGTCGACCAACGTGTACGTGTTCTCGAGCTCGTCCTGCAGGACCGTCGCCTCGTGGTGCGTGGTGTCCACGCGCAGTTCCTCGTCGAGCGCGAGCGAGCGATAGGCCTAACCGTCGGGAAGATCAAGGCGCGCCAAGGTCGAAAAGGGATTGTTCGTCCAGCGACTCGTCAACGCCAACGCAGTAGGCCTGCATGATGCAGGTCTTCGCGCCGGGTGCCGTCAACTCGCGGACCTGGTGCCAGTGTCGAAGTACCAGATGGCCCCACGATTCACGTGGCGCTCGGCGTAGAACACCTTTTCCTTCCGCCCGACGAAATCAAGGGTCGCACCGCACCGCACGTCGAAGCCTCCGAGGTTGCGCAGCCGGAGCTCCACACTTACCATCTTTCCAGTGCCGTCCATGAGCCAGTAGCGGGGTCCGTTGAGAACCGCCAGTGCGGCACCGTTCTCCTTGGCGATCGCTTGCGAATCGAAGGCTCGCCCAAGGTCATCCGGGCAGTCGTTGAGGGGGAACGAGTTGTAGACCTCGATCCGTTGCTCGTAGTTGAAAAAGGCGAGGAAGACTCCTCCGTAACGCGTGCTGCGCATGTTGGAAAGGAGCCGCGCAGAATCGGACACAGGCAGTCCTTGCTGGAAGTCCGCCGGTGCGAACCTCCTTGTCTTGCCACTCTTTCGCGGGCTATGACCCTAAGAAAGGGGCGGCGAAAGAGAATGAACCTTCTTCATCTCGCTACGATTGGCTTGCACTGCGCAGCGGCCAAAAGGTCGCAAGAAGGAGCCGTCAACGATGGACACAGTAAACGTAATCATTGAGATCCCGCGGGACAGTAAGAACAAGTACGAGTACGACCACGAGACCCACACGATCAAGCTGGACCGCCACCTGCTCGTCTCCATGGGATACCCCGCGGAGTACGGATTCATCCCCGACACCCTCGGCGGCGACGGCGACCCCCTCGACGCGCTGGTGCTCACCGAGTACCCGACGTTCCCCGGTTGCCTGATCGAGTCGAAGATCCTCGGCATGTGCATCATGACCGATGAACACGGTAGGGACGAGAAGTTGATATGCGTTCCTTCCTACGATCCGAGGTGGAAGTCGGCGACCGACATCGGTGACGTCCCGAAGGACATCCTCGACCGGATCAGCCACTTCTTCAGGGTGTACAAGGACCTCGACGAGGGTAAGTGGATGAAGGTCGAGAACTACGTGGGCCGCGATGAGGCGCTGAAGGAGCTCGAGGCCTCGCGCGTCCGTTTCTCCGGATAGTCTGCGCCTCTAACTTGGGAGCATGAATCAGCGGAGCGAGAGGGGAAGCGTACCCGAGGTTCGCCATCTGCTGCTCAGCACCCAGTTGTTCTTCTTCGTGGTGATCGCGGTGTGCGTGCTGATCAACCACAGCGCCACGAGCGAAACCGACGGGATCTCCTTCTACGTGGTGTACCACCTCACCATTCCGCTCATGGTCCCGGGTTTCTGCGTCGGCGCGTACGGGATGTGGAGAACGTCGACGCATTTCACGGGCACTGACGCGCCGCACCTCACGGTGGCGGGGCTTCGCGTCATCTCGATCGGGCTCCTTCTTCTTCTCGTCACACCCTTCAACAAGGGAACGTTCCTCAATTGGACCCACATGACCATCGGGGTCATCGTGGCGCTGGTCGAGTTCGCAATCTGCGCGCTCCTGCTCGTCCAGCACCGCGCGCCAGGCTCGGTCGTGGCGTTCCTCGTGACGCTCGCCGGTGGGATACTCGCTGCCGCTTCGCTACCCGATTGGCACTTCGCGTATCTGCTCCAGGGCGAGATCATCTTCGATCTCGGCTTCAGTTGGTGCCTGATCGAGTGGACATACGCCCTGGACGCTCGAAACCAGCGGGCGTTCGCGCAGGTGTGCTAGGTAGAGTCTCGCTATGGACTACTCAGATTCGATTGAAATCGCCGCGAACCCCGAGGTCGTTTTCGCCACCCTCAGCAATTTGCCGGAGATGGGTCGATTGTCGCCGGAGAATACCGGTGGAGACTGGTTGGGAGGGGCGACCGGACCCGGGCTTGGCGCGAAGTTCAAGGGAACGAACGCCCGAGGCAGCGATACGTGGACGACGATGGTGCGCGTCTCCGCGTTCGAGCCTCCTTCGAAGTTCGCGTTTGACGTGACCTACGGTCCCTTTCATGTCTCCAAGTGGGAGTACTCGGTCGAGCCCACCCCGAACGGGTGCAGGGTGATCGAGGGTTGGAGCGAACGCCGCAACGCGTGGGTTCGCAGGTCCGACAAGAAGAGCGGATTCAATCGCGCCGAGTACACCAAGACCTCCATACGCACGACCCTCGAGAAGCTAAAGGAGACGTGCGAAGCGCGCGCGGCCGGCAACGCCTAGCCTGGCGTGCGACACCCACCCCGTAAGGTGGGGGCATCGCAAAATCTTCTGGTTTCTCAAGTGGCGGCGAAGTGCAGCGGGTCATGGACGCCGCTCGTTCGCCGGGTTGGAGCATCGGTCTCGGACGCAGCGGCCAGATAATGGCGACGCGTGACTCGGGACAGATCGGGCTTCCCTACGTGATCTGCGCGTCAAGAGCCGGAAAAGGCATGCGCGTTTCGAGGTACGAGCCCGGCGACGACACCGAGATCGAAGGCGACGTCGTCGGTGAAATCAGCGGGAATCCTCGCGAAATGGGCCGCCAACTCCGCACAATTCTTGAAGAGACGCAGTTCGACGAGAGCTGACATGAACCGACCGGTCCGCGTAATTGGATTAAAATTGAATCTTCACTGAGGTTTGAAGTATTGGGGATCGACGAAATGAATCTGACCGCTGACCAGTTCCCGGCGTTCCTCCAACCTCTCTTCCGGGTCTTTCACGTCGACTTCCAGCCGCCTCGACAGCCCTCGAAGGGCGAGGTGGTTCTCGCCTCGCTCGTGGCCATCGTCGGGTCGCTGGTCGCCGACTGGATCCTCGTCGCCATTGGCACGCGCCTCTTTCCTTCGACGAAGGGCTATCAGCACTTCCAGTTATTCGACTATTCGAAGTTGACCGTGATCGGCGTTGTCATCGCCTGCCTGGGCTGGCCGATCGTGACCAGGATCTCGTCGACCCCGAGGTGGCTCTTCTATCGCATGGCCATCGCCGTCACCGTGGTGCTGCTCGCGCCTGACGCGTTCATCTGGATCAATGGCGCGTCCACCGACGCAGTGTTCGTGCTCGTGGTGATGCACCTGGCCATCGCGGTGGTCACGTACTACTCGTTAGTCGCTCTGGCTCCGACGAGAAGGCTGCGCGGCCAACGACCGTAGCTTCTCTAGGTGTGGAGAAGTTGCGGGTCGACGATCGAGATCACGAGGACGATCGTCGCCGTGAGTGCGATCAGGACCATGGTCCAGAACCAGACCGCGATGGAACGGAACTTGTACATGCGCGCGACGAGCCGGTCGGTGATGTGATTCGACTCCAGCTGGTCCTTGATCATGGCGATCCTTCGGTCGCGCCACGAGATGCCGTGAATCTCCGGAGCCCCGTGTTCGCGTTCGTGCTCGCGTAGCCACGCGGCGTCAGCCAGCTCGCTGAGCCGGTGGGCCGAGAGCGAGTGGAGTGCCGCCACGGCGACCACGAGCGCGAGAGCGGATGCGACGATCCGTCCGGTCTGGGACGTGGACCCCGCCAGGGCGATGGTGAGCAGGAACGCCTCGCCGGTAAGGGCCATCGTCGGCATCTGCCACAAGAGGATGTCCCACTGCTGGCGACGGGCGGCGACGATGGCGTACTGTTCGAGGCCTTCGGGTTCTTCATCGCCGGTGAAGTCTTCTAGGTCGCTCACGACTCCTCCAGTTTCCTCAGTCCCGACGTTCGTGCGGTGGCGCCAAACTACTTCCACCATCCGCTTTCAGGTCTAGCCGTAATTCGGTGGCACCCTGAAGGATCCGCTCGCCGGTCAGCTGCTCTGGCGGGTTTGGAGGATCTCCGACAGTTTCTCCAGGACCGGAAGTGACTCGTGAATGATCTGCTGCTCTTCGGCGCTCAATGAATCGAGCGCCCCCTCGATGGCACGGGTGCTCGCTGAGCGGAACTTCTGGATCAACTTCCGCCCCGTCGGGCTGATCTCGACCATGCTGACGCGTCCGTCGAGCGGGTCGGGGACCCGCACCAGGAGGTCCTGCGCTTCGAGCGATTCAACGACCTTGCTCATGGAGGCGGCCGTTATACCCTCGAGTTGGGCGAGCACGCCAAGGCGCACGGGCTCGGCCTGTTCGATACGAGCGAGGGCGGAAGCCTGCGACGGGGTCACGTTGTTCTCAGCGTTGATGCGAAGCGCCCTGTGTATCCGTGCGACCGCAACGCGAAGGCTGACCGCTGGTGAGGTCTCCTGGTGGCCGGGCTTCACCGGCTTGGCTCGTAGGGGCGTTGCGGTCACGATTTCAGTATACTTAGTTAGTATTAACTAAGTATCTTCCCGTACCCAATTTCGAGACTCATCCCTGGAGAATCAATGTCGACCCCAACAGATCTGCACCCGAACCCGCACCCGCACCCCGATCGCTATAAGTGGATTGCGCTCTCGAACACGACTTTGGGCATTCTCATGGCGACCATCAACGGTTCGATCCTTCTGATCGCGCTGCCCAACATCTTCCGCGGAATCAAGCTCGACCCTCTTTCGCCCAGCAACACCCCGTACTTCCTCTGGATCTTGATGGGCTTCCTGCTCGTCACGTCCGTACTCGTCGTCAGTTTCGGAAGGGTGGGCGACATCTTCGGTCGGGTCCGGATGTACACCATGGGATTCGCCATCTTCACGGTCTTCTCGATCCTGCTCGCCGTCACGTGGATGACCGGCCCCGCCGGGGCGATGTGGATCATCATCATGCGCGTGGGCCAAGGCGTCGGTGGCGCGTTCCTCTTCGCCAACTCGAACGCGATCCTGACCGACGCTTTTCCCGCGAACGAGCGCGGTCTCGCCCTCGGTATCAACGGCGTCGCCGCGATCGGGGGATCGTTCCTTGGCCTGCTGCTCGGTGGGCTGCTCGCGCCCATTGAGTGGCGCCTCGTGTTCCTCGTCTCGGTTCCTGTCGGCATCTTCGGCACGGTGTGGGCGTACCTGAAGCTCCACGACAACGGGGCTCGCACCAAAGCCAAGATCGACTGGCTCGGCAACTTCACTTTCGCCATTGGCCTCATTGCGTTGCTTACGGGAATCGTCTACGGGCTTCAGCCCTATGGTGGCCACGCCATGGGATGGACGAGTCCGTTCGTGCTCTCGTGCATCTTCGGCGGGCTGGCCGTGCTCGTGGCCTTTCTCATCATCGAGACCCGAGTCGAAGACCCGATGTTCCAGTTGAGCCTCTTCGCCAATCGGGGATTCGCCATGGGCAACATGGCGACGCTCATGCTGTCGCTCGCCCGTGGTGGCCTGCAGTTCATCCTCATCATCTGGCTGCAGGGAATCTGGCTGCCCCAGCACGGTTACGACTTCGCCCAGACGCCGTTGTGGGCGGGCATCTACATGGTGCCGCTGACCGTTGGCTTCTTCATCGCCGGACCGCTGTCTGGACGCCTGGCTGACCGTCACGGCGCGCGCAACTTCGCGACGTTGGGACTCGTCCTTACCGGCATCAGCCTCGTCGGTCTCCAGATGATCCCCATCAACTTCTCGTACTCGGTCTTCGCGGCGCTGCTTCTCCTCGTGGGTCTTTCGATGGGCCTCTTCGCCGCGCCCAACACGAGCGCGGTAATGAACTCGCTACCGGCCAATCGCCGCGGTGCGGGCGGGGCGATGCTCAACACCTTCCAGAACTCGGCGAGCGTGCTCTCCATTGGTTTCTTCTTCACCGTGATCACGCTCGGTCTCGCGGCCTCACTGCCGCACACCTTGCTTTCCGGTCTCACGGCGCAAGGGGTCCCGACCGTTCAGGCCGTCCAGATCTCGCACATTCCCGCGATAGGCAGCCTCTTCTCTGCCTTCCTCGGCATCAACCCGATGCAGCAGTTGCTCGGGGCGCACATCCTGGCCCAGTCAGGCGTGCACTCGTCGGTGCTGCTGGGGCGAGGGTTCTTCCCCAATCTGATCGAAAAGCCCTTCGCGAAGGGCCTGCACATGGCCTTTCTCGTGGCGGCCGGGCTGTGCTTCCTCGGCGCGATCTTCTCCTGGCTGCGCGGCCCCGGTGTCCAGCTTCACGCGATGACGGGTCCCGAAGAGGACGAAGAGGGCTTCACCGGAGTTGGTGAGCTGGCGATGGCCGAGATCGGTGTCGGATCCGCCGGTGTCGTCTTCGAGCGTCTTGAGGAACAGGAAGAGCGAGAGTAGGAGCGAACCTTCATCAGGTCCGCTTCGAGAAGATCTTCAACTGACTTGAACCTTCATTGACCACCTTCGCCAGTGCGGGAAGATCCCCGACGCTGCTTGCCAGTGGCAATGGTGAGAGGTTTCCCGTCGGACGAGGCGCCACCCTTCAGGTTGTCCGTGCGATACTCGGGGAACTTTGAAAGTTGGGAGCGCATGAGCTACTGCCCGGCGTGCGGGACCAGGGCGGTGGGGGCGTTCTGCGGGACGTGCGGACTCGCTACGTCAAGTGAGCCTCGGACGCGAGCCGCGCACGATCGTGAACAGCTGGGAGGAGAGCTCGGTGCGTCGGTAGTTCCTGATGGGTCGAATCTTCCGCGCGGTGAGGTTCGAAGCTCACTGGTCTGGGAGACTCGATTCGTCATGCTGGCGTTTCTCGCGCCCGTAGTGATCAGCGCGGTGCTGGTCCTGGCGCAGCACTTGTCCGGGTCGGGCGACGTCGGACGCTTCCCTTCGGTAGTGGCGAATCAGTTCATGAACATGCTGCTCGGGATTCTCGCGTATCTTCCGATCTTCGCGATGGTGCCGCTCGCCCTCTTCCTGCTGAAGCGGACCGGACAGGGACCCGATGTCTTGGGGCTTGGCGCGCCAAGCTTCAAGAGGGACGTGCTGCCCGGACTTGGAATCGCGGCGGCTGCATTCGGGATCGAGATCCTGATGATCCTGCCCTTCGCTGCATTCTTCACCCATCACGCGTCGCTGGTCAACCATGTCGCAGTGGGCAACGTGCCCAAGTACTACGTGATCGAAGGCATCGTCATGTCGGCGGTGACCGCAGTCACCGAAGAAGTGCTCGTCAACGGATACCTACTGACGAGACTTGGTCAACTTGGATGGACCCCGCGAGGTTCCCTCATTCTGAGCCTTTTCCTTCGAACCAGTTACCACGTCTACTATGGACTGGGATTGCTGCTCACAGTTCCCTTTGGCTACCTGGTCACGCGATCGTTCCAGAAGCACCACAAGCTCAATCGACCGATTGTGGCGCACTTCCTGTTCGACGCGGTGCTGTTCACAATTTCGATCCTGCAATAGACAAGCTGAGACGGCAAGGAGCTAGGGATGCCTTACTGCACGAGCTGCGGAGCGCCAGAGCAGGATGGCCAGCTGTTCTGCACGATATGCGGAACCAAGGTCGGCGGCGCGGTCGATCCTTCGGCTCTTCCGTATTTTCCATTGGATCAGGTCGTCGAGCCAGTGAGGACCGGGCTGGCGGGCTTCTGGTGGCGGGTCCTGGCCCTCTTGATCGACTCACTGTTCGTCAGCATCGTGATCGAGCTACCCGTCAAGGTGATGGGATTCGGGTACTACGAGGGCGTGGGGACCCTGGCGATCGCGAAGTTCATCTATTCGACCCTGTTCATGGCGTATCAGAATGGACAGACCATTGGCATGAAGGTCACCAAGGTACAGGTCGTCAACGCGGATCGCACCCTTGGCATAGACCTTCGAACATCGGTGAAGAGGAACGGCCTTTTCGGACTATTGGTGCTCATTGGCGGTGTGGCGCATTTCACGACGTACTCCCACCCCACGCTCCAACAGGCGCAGGCGGCAACGCGCCACAGTTTGATTGCCTTGGCTCTGGAGATCCCGCAACTCATCGATGTCCTGTGGCCCCTTTGGGATGACAAGAACCAGGCGCTGCACGACAAGTTCGCAGGCACCGTGGTGATTCGGCCAGCTCAAAGTGCCGCGCAGGCGCTCCCTGGTGCGCCGTAGCGATTGACGCAGACGCAATCCACGACAAGCACGGCCAATGACCCAGGCGCGATCAGAGCCTCGAAGGGTGCCCCAGTCGCCAAGCGAATTCGAACCTGACCACTCGGTCCACTTCCCGATAGCCAATGCGCCGGTAGACACCGTTGCTGGTCGGGTTACCGGCGTCCGCGTACAGCATCACCCTCGAACCTCGACGAAGCAGGACTTGGGTGAGTGACGCGGCCACGCCCGCCCCGTAGCCGTGCCCGCGAAGTGGCGCCGGCGTGTAGACGGGCCCGACCCGGGTGACGATGCCGTTCGGCGTCTCGACGGGCCATGCGTGGCCGGCCATCGAGACCGGGGACCCGTCTACTGCCCAGAACCAGATCGAGCCGGCGAGCAACTTGGCCCGCAGGGCGTTGCGGTCGGCGTCGTCGAACCTTGCAGCTACGCCGTCGATGAACTCATAGAACTCCAACGTCCATTGGTGCGCGAGGTCGAAGTCCCTGATCGCCGCCTGGCGGAACGTTCCTTCGACATTGGAAAGGATCACGTCACCGGCCTCATAGATGACGTCGCATCGCCCCCTGCTCAGGCTCACTCGCGCGGGCGCCATGGCCTTCAGGTAGGAGGCGAGAAACTGCTGGACGGTGTTCTCGGATCCGAAAACCCAGGGGAGCTCGTGGTCAAGCCTCGCGACTTGGTCGCCGAGGGCGGAGGCCGCCTCGTCGGGCATCGGTCCGATCTGCATTCCGAAGGGCGTCGTTCGCATGGCGGCCCCGACGACCTCGCCGTCCTCGGCGCGGATCAACCACCACCAACTTCCGTCGTAGCGCTGGGTGCCGTTCATCACCGATGTGGCAACCGACCCCAGGATATTCGTGCGAATAGGTTCGACGGCGCGGTACGTGGTCGTCAGGCGCAAGAACTCGGCGGCGGACGGGCATCGAACGACTTCCATGCGTCGACGTTACGAGATGGCCGGGCGACGACGCGCAGGAACTTGTCGGCGCCGCCCGCGGATAGTAGGAATGGCGACTGAAGGGTGGCGACGTGGGCACTGACGACGGGCAATTGAATGCGGTGCGGGGCTTCGCCGACGGAGCGCGCTACCAATCCGCCCGACCGGGCTATCCGGTCGCGGCGGTGGCGCACATGGTCCAGGCCTTGAAGATCAGCGAGGCCCGCACCGTGGTGGACGTCGCCGCGGGAACGGGCCTCTTCACCCGCGAGATCGCGCCATTCTGCCCCCGGCTCATTGCTGTCGAGCCATCCGAGGGGATGCGCATCGAGTTCGACCGTCAAGACCTCGGGGTCCCGGTGCTCGACGGCTTCGCCGAGTCGCTGCCGTTCGACGTTCACTCCATCGACGTCGTGACGGTCGCCCAGGCGTTCCACTGGTTCGATGCGCCCGCGGCGTTGGCCGAGTTCACCCGGGTGCTCGTTCCCGGCGGCGGGCTCGGTCTCGTCTGGAACGAGCGCGACGAATCGGTCGCGTGGGTTGATCGGTTGAGCCACGTGATGCAGTGGTACGACAAGAGGCCCTACGCGGCGGGCATGGACTTCATTCCGACCCTCGAAGAAGGCGGGCTCGTCAGGATCGAGATGCGCAGTTTCCGCCACTCCCAGTTGCTCGACAAGGTGACGCTGCAGCGAAGGGTGCTCTCGACGAGCTACATCGCGGTCATGGGGCATGACGAGCAGCGGGCGATAGTGGAAGAGGTCGCGCGACTGGTCAGTGACTTCGACGAACCCTTCGAGCTTCCGTACCTCACGACCACGTACTGCGCTCGCACCGCGGGCGCTTGAGGACTCGTCCTACGAGGCGACGGTGCGCGCGAGTATTCCGAGGGTGGCTCGAAGTGCGCCCTCCGAGATGACCGGGAAGATGGCGAGGTCCTTCCAGTCCTGACTCGCTCCCGACCAGTCGTAGTATGACGTCACCAGCGTGCCTTCGTCGGCGGCTTCGAGGCGGTAGCCGTAGACGTGTCCAATGGAACTGCGGCTGATCCCGGCGACCGACCACTCGATCTCCTCGTCGGGCACGAACCGGTTGATGGTCACCACGACGTCGTACTTGCCCAGGGGATAGTCGTTGAGGGCCTCGCGGTCCATGTGCACGATGAAGGAGTCGCCGACGTCGGTTACCGGATCACCTTCAGCCGAAACCAGCATCCCGGAACTGTCGATCGCGACGTGACCGTGCGGATCTCGCAACAACTGAAAGATGGTGGCGGGGTCGGATGCAATGGTCCGTTGCACCTCGAGGCGTTCGTCGGTCACTTCCACAACCCTCCTGACAATGGCGACGTTCATTGAAACGCGCAGGCTCCAATCGCACCCTATCCAGTGCACACGGGAATCATGCACGACGTTGCGGGAGTCGTTCGGGGGTGTCCGGACCCAAGCCGGATCTACTCGATCCAGTAGCGGCGAAAGGCCGCATCCACGTCGCTCGCTTCGACCACACGTTCCAAGACCCCGCCGCATCGCTCGATCGTGGCGGCTGATGCCACGTTGTCATCGTCGCAAACGACCAAGACGCGTTCAACCCCCTCGGAGCGTGCGACGGCGAGGGCCTGGCGCAGGATCTCGGTGGCGTAGCCCCTGTGGCGAAACTCGGGCAGCGCGCAGTAGCCAATGTGGCCACCCCGCAGCGCCAGCCACTCATTGAGCTCGAAGCGGATTGACGCGCGCCCGACGAGCACGCCGTCGACCTGCGCCGCGAGCAGCACGGCGCGCACTCGGTTCTCGCCGAGGTCGAGGCCCTGTCGATTGCGACTGAGCATCGTCAGGTACTCAGTCCAGTCGTCACCGTCGCTCCATCCAAGCAGGAACCGGAAATCATCCAACTTGAGCAACGCGTGTGCGCGAAGGGCCGCGGTCTCGTCGTCGCTCTGGAAGGGTCGTAATCGAAGAGGCACGTGAGCAAGGTTAGAGAACGCAGACGAGGTCGCCGCGCCGCCACCTGGGATTAGTGACTCCAGTGCGTTGGACGGGGCGCCGGGCGCCGGCTGATAGAAATGGCTCGATATGAACCGAATCGCGATCGTTGGTTCCCCCGGATCCGGCAAATCAACCTTTGCCCGCCAGCTCGGCGATCAACTCGGCATCGAGGTCACGCACCTCGACAGCCACTTCTGGAACCCCGGTTGGGTCGAGACCCCCCAAGAGGAGTGGAAGGTGCGCCACGGCGAATTGACCGCGCGAGACAGGTGGATTCTCGACGGGACGTACCTACGCACGATCGACGTCCGGCTGGAGCGCGCCGACACCGTCATTACTCTCCAGTCATCGAGATGGGGATGCCTCTTCCGGGTCATCCGACGAATCGTCACCAACTACGGCAAGGACGTTCAGGCAAGGGGCTGCCCGGAGCGCTTCGACTTCGAGTTCCTCAAGTACGTGTGGGACTTTCCCAAGGACTATCAGCCGCTCATCGACGAGGCCGTCGAGAAGAATCGCCACTCGCTTCGAATCGTGCGACTGAAGTCCTCGGCAGAGTTCGAAATATCGGCGTAACGGCGGTCCTCGGCATCGACCCCGCGTGGACGCTTCACAACCCGAGCGGTGTCGCAGCGCTCGCGAAGAAGGGGACTCGATGGACGTGCGTCGGTCTCGCGCCGAGTTACGGGCAGTTCGTCGGACTCTCGCCCGGCGACCCCGTGGACAGGACGAATCCGGTGGCGGGTGCTCCCGATCCGTCGGCGTTGGTGCGTCCGCGGAGAATCTCGCTGGCGTGGCCGTTGACGTCGTCGCCATCGACATGCCGATAGCCACGTCGCCGATCACGACCCGACGCGAAGCGGACGCCAAGGTGTCCAAGGCATTCGCTCGGGCCAAGTGCAGCACCCACTCGCCGGCCAAGGATCGGCCCGGGGAACTGAGCGATGAACTAAGCCGCGATTTCGCCTCGCTCGGCTACGACATCGCGAAGGTGGGAATGGGCGGCTCGTCGGGCCGGATCTTCGAGACGTACCCACATCCCGCACTGCTCTCGTTGGTCGACGAGCAGGAGCGTTTGAAGTACAAGCTCTCAAGAACGCAGAAGTACTGGCCGGAGTCACCTCCGGCGGAGCGCAGGATCATGCTGGTCCGGGAGTGGTCGAGGATCCTCGCGAGACTGAAGGATGTCATCTCGGGCATCACACTGGGAATCCCTTGCGAGGATTCGGTGGGTTCGATCCCCCTCAAGGAGCTGAAGGGCGTCGAAGACGCGCTGGACGCGCTCGTCTGCGCCTGGGTCGCCACCCAGTTCCTCTCGGGCAACTGCGACGCCTATGGCGACGACACCGCCGCCATCTGGATTCCCAAGCGGCCCGGCTCTTGGGAGAGGCTCTGATCGGTATCGAGTCGAGGGTCTAGAAATCTGGCTCGAACTCTGGTCGCAGCGCGAGACCGCTCAGGCCCTCGAGGGGACGCGAGCAGAGGATCTGGTGGATCTCGAGGTGGTGGCGCTCGAAGCCCACGGCTGATCCCGCCATGTAGAGCCGCCACACCCGGGCGCGCTGCTCGCCGACCTCCTCGACGGCCTCGTCGAAGCGCTTGGTGAGATTGTCGACCCAGTGGCGGAGCGTGAGGGCGTAGTGCTCGCGCAGGCTCTCAAGGTGGCGCACCTCGAACCCGTGGGCCTGGAACATCGAGACCATCATCCCCGCCTCGTGCAGCTCGCCGTCGGGAAAGACGTAGCGCTCCATGAAGGGGCTGCCGATCTTCGACGGTCCGCGCATCCCGAGGGCGATCTGCATCTGGCGGTTGAGCTCCGAGATCTTGGAAGGCTGCGGATCCTCGTTGAACGACACGGGGCGTCCGATCGCGTGGTTGAGGAACCGTCCACCCGGTCGAAGCAGGTCGAACATGATCTGGGTGTAGGCCGCGAGCGAACGACGACCCACGTGCTCGGACATCCCGATGGAGCTGATCGCGTCGAAGGGCCCGTCGTTGACGTCGCGGAAGTCCTGGAGGCGGAACTCCACCAGGTCGCTGACGCCGGCGATGCGCGCCTGCTCGGTGGCGTAGCGCTGCTGGGGGGTTGAGAGGGTGACGCCGACGACGGATGTCCCGTACGTCATCGCGGCGTGGATGGCCATGGCTCCCCAACCGCAGCCCACATCAAGCAGCCTCATGCCGGGCTTGAGGTCCAGCTTCCTCGCGACCAGGTCGACCTTGCGCAGTTGAGCACTCTCCAGCGTGTCGTCAGGAGTTCGAAAGACGGCGCACGAATAGGTCATCGACGGACCGAGCACCATCTCGTAGAAGCGGTTCGAGACGTCGTAGTGGTGCGAGATGGCGCTCTTGTCACGGCTGCGGCTGTGGAGAGCCCCGCGCTGCCTCGCTTCGACGCTCGGCGGTGCGAGTGGCTTGAAGGCGGAGATTCCAACGACCGAGGCGAGCGAGCGCAGGTTGTTGACGTTGAGGAGTTGACGCACCGGGGGAGTCGAGAGTTCGAAGAGCGCATCGAGGTCGCCGTCGATGTCGATGTCGCCGGCGACGTAGGCCCGGGCGAGACCCAGCTCACCCGGGCGGGTGAGCACCCGATTGAGCGCGTCGCGCCTCAGGATCTTCAGCGTGATGTTGTTCGCGGCGGAGTCGATGCTCGACCCGGCGCTGCTCCCGTCGTACGCTTCGACGCGAAACGGAAGCTGGTCATTGAAGACCGCAGAAACAAACGACGCTACGTCCATAGCAATCCTCTCTCGACACACCTGGAAGGACGAAGCGGATCCGCTCTCCTCCGTCCTCACGCCATTTTTAGTCCTCTGACCTCGGATGTCAACGCCCAGGGTGGTTTTTGAGGAACTTCCCGGCGGCGGGTGGCATCTCTCCAGATCGACGAAGGGTGCAAACGAAGGAAAGGGCGGTGAAGGGTTCGCCGATCGATATGACTTACTGCTCTATCAATTCAGCAGGCTTTGGACCACTTTGGAGACGGTGGAGCGGAGGCATTATGCACCGGATTGTTATCCTCGGAGCCGGAACGGGCGGGACGCTCGCGGCGAATCGCTTACGGAGGGTCTTTGGCCTTGACGAGGCGTCCATCACCTGCATCGACCAGGACGACCGGCACGTCTACCAGCCGGGGTTGCTCTTCGTGCCCTTCGGTCTGACGCACCCCGAGGACATTGTGAGGCCCCGTGGGCGGCAACTGCATCGCGGAATCGAATACGTGACGTCGGCGATTGAGAGTGTCGACCTGCAGGCCCAGACGGTGCATCTGGCGAACGCCGACGAAGTGGCCTATGACGTGCTCGTGGTCGCGACGGGTGCGGTGTTGGCGCCCGAAGAGACTGAGGGGCTCACAGGCGCTGGATGGATGGAGAGGGTGTTCACCTTCTACACACCAGAGGGTGCCGCGGCCTTGGAAGCTGCGCTCGCCACGTTTGACGGTGGACGGGTTGTCGTGAACGTAGTTGAGATGCCGATCAAGTGCCCCGTCGCGCCGCTGGAGTTCTGCTTCCTCGCGGACTGGTACTTCCGCGAGCGGGGAATCCGTGACAAGGTCACGCTGACCTACGTGACGCCTCTGGACGCTGCGTTTACCAAGCCCATCGCCTCGAAGCGCCTTGGCGGGATGCTCGACGAGCGCGGCATCGATCTCGTCACCGAATTCAATACCGGAGAGGTCGACGGCGACGGAGGTCGCTTGATCTCCTACGACGAACGCGAGATCGCTTTCGATCTTGCCGTGGTCATTCCGGCTCATAACGGGGCCGCGTACGTGGCACGGTCCGAGGGGCTGGGTGACGCGCTGGGTTTCGTCGCGACGAATGAGCACACCCTGCAGTCGCTCGTCGCCGCGAACGTGTTCGTGCTCGGAGACGCGGCGTCGCTGCCGATTTCGAAGGCCGGTTCGGTGACCCACTTCGAGGGTGAGGTGCTCGTCGAGAACGTCAAGCGGTTCCTCAACGGCCAGGCGCTCGACGCTTCGTACGACGGTCACTCGAACTGCTTCATCGAGACCGGCTTCTCCAAGGCAATGCTCATTGACTTCAATTACGAGGTTGAGCCACAGACTGGCCACTACCCCGGACCCGTCGGGCTGCCGCTCCTGAAAGAGTCGCGTCTCAACCACCTGGGCAAATTGATGTTCCAGTGGTTTTACTGGCACAGTCTGCTGCCGGGTCGTGACATTCCCGGAGTCACGAGCGCCATGCCCACAGCGGGCAAGCCCCACTCCATTACCGAGAAGAAAGAAGAGGTTCCATCATGAACGTCGAAACCATTGCCGGGCGCGACATTCAACTCAACGAGGAGGGCTTCCTCACCGATCCGAGCCAATGGAACGAAGAGATAGCGGTGGAACTGGCTCATCGAGAAGGGATCGACACACTGAGCGACCGTCACTGGGAAGTCATTCGATTCATGAGGTCGGAGTATGAGACCAAGGGATCGGGCCCGAGTGTTCGCATGCTTGGAAAGACCTCGGGCGTATCCATAAAAGAGCTCTACCAACTGTTCCCTAAGGGGCCCGCCAAGTTGGCGGCCAAAATCGCCGGTATTCCCAAGCCACGTGGCTGCATCTAACTGCGGCCTTATGAAAGGAGCATCGCCATGGGCGACACCATTGAGAAGGTTTCAATCATCATCTCCAAGGGATCGTTGGAGGGCATCTACCCGGGGCTGATCATGGCCAACGGAGCGAGGGCCGAAGGCATCGAGGCGAACTTGTTCTTCACCTTCTTCGGTCTCGACGCGATTCACGCGAAGAGGCTCAGCCACATCAAGGTCGCCGCCGTCGGGAATCCTGGCATGCACATGGCGAGCCTGATCGGCGTTCTTCCCGGAATGTCCGCCATCGCGACGCGAATGATGGAGAAGAAGATGGAGGATTTCGACATTCCTGGAATTCCGGAGTTCATGGAGATGATCGCCGACACGGGTTGTGGGTTGTACGCGTGCAAGGCATCGGTGGATCTCTTCGGATTCACGAAGGAAGATTTCATTCCACAGGTTCACGACATCATCACCGTTGGCGAGTTCTACGCAATAGCCGCCGGCGGCGAGATCATCTTCACTTGAGCCAACCAGTTCGTTGTTCGAGTTGCGCAACGTGTGAATCGCCCACGGCTGCCCCCTGGAGGTTTTCAAGGTGCCCAGTACACTCGCAGTGACAGCCAAAATACGGCCATCGATGTGAACGAAGCGGTTGTGGAGGAATCATGGTGATGGGAATTGTTCTCGCGATCATCGCGGGTGTCATTGTCCTTTTGGTCATTGCGGCGATCTTGAAGTCTGTGCGGATTGTCCAGCAGGGCTTCGAGGGCGTGGTGACACGTTTCGGCGAGTTCAAGGATATCAAGAACCCCGGGCTCACCTTCATCTTCCCCTTCATCGAGCAGATGAAGATCGTCGACGTTCGAGAGACGCCCCGCACCGGTGACCGCCAGCAGGTCATCACTCGCGACAACGTGGCGGTCATCGTGAACGCGACAATCTTCAGCCAGGTCGTTGACGTTCGCCTCGCCCTCTTCACGAACTCGGACTACCTCGTGAGCGTCGACAACCTCGCTCGGACGTCAGTCCGTGCGGTGTTTGGCAGCATCAGTCTGGACGAGGCGTTCTCCCAGCGCGAGCGGATCGGCACGTTGCTGCAGACCCAGATGGAAGAGGCCACCGACAAGTGGGGGGTCCGCATCAACCGCGTTGAGGTCCTGGAGATCACGCCGCCCGAGCAGATTCTTCAGGCCATGGCCCTGCAGAAGCAAGCAGATCAGGAAAAGCGTGCCCGGATCCTCGAGTCGGAAGGCCAGCAGCAGTCGGCCGTCAATGTCGCCGACGGTGAACGCCAGGCCGCCATCAAGGAAGCAGAAGGCGCGCAGCAGTCGGCGATCCTGCGGGCTGAAGGCACGCGCCAAGCGCTCATCCTGGAAGCCGAAGGTCGGGCCCAGGCGATCAGTTCGGTGTACGCGGCCATCAAGGCACAAGCACCTGATCCCTCATTGATCGCGATTCTCCAGCTCGACACCTTGGCAAAGTTCGCCGAGAGCGACAACACCAAGCTCATCATTCCCGCCGAAAGCGCGGCCCTACTTGGCGCAGTGCAGGCGATCAAGAGCGTGATGTCCGAAGTCCCGAGCGTCAACCCTGGGTAGTCGCCCAAGTTCACGGGCGACGAAGGGCGGGGGTTGATACCTTGCGGCATCGTCAAGAGACGGGCTAAAGCTGCTCGACCCAGAGGGTGGTTCCGTACGTCTTCTTGACGACGACTTGGGTACCGCTCGGAATCGGCGCGTCCGCCTCGGTCACGGCCTTCCATGACTCGCCCTTGATCTTGACCCTGCCGGGGTGACCTTCGTCGCCCACGACGTCCTCGACGAAACCGGTCAGGTTGGTGAGTGAGCTACTTGTCGGCATCGACAAGTCCACGACCTCGCTGCGCCGGAATTTGTGGACGACGGCGGGGCGAAGTGAGGCCAAGGTGAGCCCGGAGACGACTAAGAAGACCACCGTCTGCACGGCGAATGGCACACTCGCGAGCGCGAGAAAGAACGCAATAACCGCGCCGATGCCGACGAACAGCGCGACAAAGGCTTGCGTGTGTATTTCGGCGAAAATGCAGACCAAAAGGATGATTAGCCAGAACAGTATCGCCATGATTCGAAGTATATGACTGGCCTGGCGCAAGCTATCGGGTCGTGGTTGGTCCCGACCGACGGAAGACGGCGGTGATGTTTTCGTGTCGACAGCGCTGGAGAGGTTACCTTTGAGTTGGAAGCGTGGGGAGGTATCTGTGGCGAACAGTGCCGAAGAACTGGGAAACGGACGCGGGCTACTGGCTCCAGTGACGCCGTCCATCGTCGAGGACGATATCGACGAACTCGATCCGCGTCGATTGGAGCTAAGACTTTGGCTCGATGAGCACCCGAATCCGTCGGGCACCGAGCTCGCCGAGGCCGGGCTCGTCGTCCCGCACTGGCCCGCGCCGTGGGGAAGGAAGGCGTCGGTCGAGTATCAGCTCTTGATCGACGACGAACTGAGCCGCGCGCACGTTCAAAAGCCCATCAATCCGATCGGCATTGGCTGGGCTGGTCCCACTATTGCCTTCGCCGGCACCGAGGAGCAGAAGCAGCGATGGCTTCCGAAACTGCTCAGTGGCGAGGACTTCTGGTGCCAACTCTTCAGCGAACCCAACGCCGGNNAAGGTCTGGACCAGTTACGCCCACATCGCGACCTGGGGCATCCTGCTCGCGCGAACGTCGAACGAAGGGCCGCATCAGAATGGCATCAGCTACTTCGTCTGCCCCATGAAGGCGCCGGGGGTGACGATACGTCCCCTCGTCGACATGACGGGCGACCACGCATTCAACGAGGTCTTCCTCGACGAGGTGCGACTACCCGCTGACTATCTCATCGGTGAAGTGAACCAAGGCTGGAGTCTCGCGAAGGTGACGCTCGGCAACGAGCGCGTTTCACTCTCGGGCGAAGGAGCGCTGTGGGGCCGTGGGCCAACCGCGAAGGATCTCGTTCGCCTGGCCGCCGAGGAACATCTGGCGCACACGGAGTTGGAGCGCGACGACCTGGTGAAGTGCTGGTCGCACGGCGAGATACTTCGACTTCTTCGCTTGCGGCTCATTTCAAGCGCCCTCGCGGGACGTGCCCCCGGTGCAGAAGCGAGTGTTCGAAAGGCCCTCGCCGACGACCACGGCCAGGAGGTGATGGGCTTGGCCCACCGCCTCGCCGGCTCGGCTGGCATGTTGAGCGGACGCGGACCGGGCGGGGAGAATGGCGCCGATGGGGACTCCTGGTACTACGGATTCCTGTACTCGCAGGCCCTCACGATTGGTGGCGGCACGTCGGTCGTGCAGCGAAACATCATCGCCGAGCGCGTGCTCGGGCTTCCGAAGGACGCCACGTAGCAAGAGTTCGCAGAGCGGCGCTACGTTGAGTTGCGTGACTCTCGAACGGATTGCTCAACCGGATGGTTCGTGTTCCTCGTACCGAACGGCAACGCGGTGGAACACTGCATGGGACTTAAGGCCCTCAGGAGCCCTGCGATTGCGTTGTTAGCATCGAAATGATGCCTGGTTACTGCGGTGCCATCGAAATTCTCGTGACCACTGCAGGTACTGCCGAGCCACAATTCAAGAGGAGTCCTTTACAATCATGAGTTTCCCCAGCGCTTCCTATTCAGTCACCATGCGTGTCTTTCTCAACAGCGCGTCCGAGATAGCGAAAATCTCCGCCGCCGTGAGCGACGCCGGTGGCTTGGTCACGGCTCTCGACGTCGTCGAGCCCATCGAGGGCCGGATGGTTGTCGACTTGACGTGCAACGCATCGGATGACGAGCACGCGGAAAAACTCCGCGCTGCGGTTGATGCGGTTGCCGGCGCGGTTGTGCACGCGATCAGCGACCGGACGTTCCTGCTCCACCTTGGCGGGACGATCGGCGTCGAACCCAAGGTCTCGCTGAAGACCAGGGACGACCTCTCGATGGCCTACACGCCCGGTGTCGCTCGAATCTCGATGGCCATTGCCAAGGACAAGTCCGCCGCACGGAATCTGACCATCAAGCGCAACACCGTGGCCGTCGTTACGGACGGGTCGGCGGTGCTGGGCCTCGGAAACATCGGGCCCGAGGCGGCTCTCCCGGTCATGGAGGGCAAAGCACTGCTGTTCAAGCGTTTCGCGGATATCGACGCGTGGCCCGTGTGCCTCGACACCCAGGACGTCGACGAAATCGTGCGCATCGTCCAATGCATCGCTCCGGTCTACGGGGGCATCAACCTCGAGGACATCTCCGCACCCCGCTGCTTCGAGATAGAGGCCCGACTGCGCGACCTTCTCGACATCCCGGTCTTCCACGATGACCAGCACGGCACCGCGACCGTGGTGTACGCCGCGCTGTTAAACGCCCTTCGAGTCGTTGGCAAGGAGATGAAGGACATCAAGGTCGTCGTCCTCGGGGTCGGCGCAGCGGGTGTCGCCATCAGCAAACTCCTCCTCGCCGAGGGCGTTGGCGACATCATCGGAATCAACCGAAACGGAATCCTCTCCGAGGAAGACCCGCGACTTGACAAGGATCGCCGCTGGCTCGCCGCGCACACTAACAAGGAAAAGAGGACGGGATCGTTCGCCGACGCGATGGTTGGGGCGGACGTGTTCATCGGAGTCTCCGGATCGAACCTCGTCAGCGAAGATCACCTGAAGGTGATGGCGAAGGACTCGATTGTCTTCGCGCTCGCGAACCCCGACCCCGAGGTCGACCCTCAGTTGGCCCGCCGGTACGCCGCGATTGTGGCGACTGGTCGAAGCGACGAGCCAAACCAGATCAACAACGTGCTGGCGTTCCCGGGAATCTTCCGTGGGCTGCTTGACGCCGGGGCGTCCCAGGTCACCGAGGAGGTCGAGATTGCCGCGGGTCGCGCCATTGCCGACATCGTGAAGCCCTCGGAGCTATCGGCGGAGTACATCGTGCCGACAGTCTTTAACCCAAACGTCGTGAAGGCGGTCGCTGCCGCCGTCGAGCAGGTGGCACGGGCCAAGAAGGAACACTGAACTCGCGGAAGGCCTCGAAGCTGGTGAACGTCAATTCGAAAGCGATCATCTCGCAACGACGGGCGAGTTCACATGGTTGAAGATGTGGGCTTTGCAGTTTCAGCGATGCTGAAGACTGAACCCGGCGGTGGCCCAGGGGCTTCGGGACTGCCCCACCAGAGCGGGGGGTCGAGATCCTAGACGGGCCGGTACTCGACGTCGCGGGCGAGCCATGTTCGACCGGGCGGAGACGACGCATGATCGGCGCGGCTGCGCTGCTGGCGTTGATAGGGCCCGGTCTGATGGTAATGCTCGCCGATACCGACGCCGGAAGCGTCATAACCGCAGCACAGTCCGGGGCCAGGTTTCGCTACGCCCTGGTGCTTCCGGAGATCTTGCTGATACCTGTCCTCTACCTCATTCAAGAGATGACGGTCCGACTGGGGCTGACGACGCAACTGGGTCACGGGGCGCTCATTCGTCGAACTTTCGGGCAACGCTGGGCTCTCGTCTCAGCCGCCACCCTCTTCGTGGCTTGCGTCGGCGCGTTGGTGACCGAGTTTGCGGGCGTCGCCGGGGTCGGGACGCTCGTTGGTCTTCCCAGATGGCTTTCCGTCGGGGGACTTGCTCTTGCCCTTGCGGCGCTCGTGCTGCTGGGTCGTTATCGCCGAGTGGAACACGTCGGGATCGCGGTGGGCGCGCTGGAGATGCTGTTCATACCTGCGGCCCTCTTGGCGCACCCCCACGTCGGCGCGATCCTTCACGATTTCTCCCATCCATTGCATTTGGGCAATGGATACGCCACCTTGCTCGCCGCAAACGTGGGGGCCGTCATCATGCCGTGGATGATCTTCTACCAGCAAGAAGCAGTCATCGACAAGGGCCGGCGGGGCCTCAGTCTTCCCTCGGCTCTGCGTTCAGCCCGGTTCGATACAGCCATTGGGGCGCTGATCACCCAGGTAATCATGATTGCGGTAGTTGTCGCATCGGCGGCAACGCTCGGAATGTCCCAGAGCGGCCACTCTCTTAACAGCGTCGGCGAAATCGCAAGCGCGTTGACGCCGTTCCTCGGACATCGTGAAGCGGTCGTCTTCTTCGGTCTGGGAATGATCGGTGCCTCCGTGGTGGCGGCGCTCGTGGTGACGCTCGCGGGGGCGTGGGGTGTCTCCGAGGTACTCGGTTGGCGCCACAGCCTGAACGATTCGCCGGCTCGCGCCGTAGGTTTTTACAGCTTGGCCGTCGGAGGAACGTTCTTCGGGGTAGTCCTGGTGCTGGCGGTTCCGAACTTGGTCAATCTCTCCGTAGACGTTGAGGTCATGAATGCTTGCCTATTGCCAATCGTGCTCGGTTTCCTGCTCGCCTTGGAGCGACGATCTCTTCCCTCGGAGCTAAGGATGCGAGGCGTGCGCAGGGGAGCGACGTACGCGTTCACCTTGCTGGTCATTGTCTTCGGGTTGCTCACCGCCATCGTCGCCTTGCACAACCTTCTCTGAGAGTGCCCAACCTAGGAACATGCCAACAAGGCTGGGGCAGTCGACGGAGAAACTCCGGACTCCTTGACCACCCGGCCATCGTGGCTCGGCGGTGGTGAAAGCCTCGTTGAATGAGCCGTCGAGTCTGATGTGTCCAAGCGGGCTATGCAGAAGTCGGAGTTCATCGGCTGGGTATCAGATGGTCGTTCTCGTGCCGATGATCACTCGCGTCACTGCCGTCCAGTCGAGACGTATTTGACGTGGGGATTTTGGGAGTTTAAGACTGTGGTGCCCGCTACGAACGGCGGCGCATTCATGACCAAGGATGGCCCGCAGTGACTACAGCAACTGATGAGTTCCGAAGCGCCCGCGACTTCCTGCTGGCGCACCGCGAAGACTATGACACCGCGTACGAACAGTTCGTCTGGCCGCGACCCGAGGAGTTCAACTTCGCCATCGACTGGTTCGACGGCGTGCTGACGGGCGAGCACCCCGAACGGGTTGCGCTTCGCGTCATCGAGGGTGACGGGACCGACGCGTCCTACACCTTCGCCGAGCTCTCGAGTCGATCGAATCAGGTTGCGAATTGGCTGCGATCGCTCGGGGTCGCGCGCGGCACGCGGGTGCTGGTCCTGCTCGGCAATCAGGTCGAACTCTGGGAGACATTCCTCGCGGCGATGAAGCTCGGCGCGGTCCTCATCCCCGCGACGACGATGCTCACGCCGTCGGACCTGCGCGACCGCATCGACCGAGCGGATGCGGGCGCCGTCATCGCGCGCTCGGACATCGCGAGCCACTTCGCCGACGTGCCCGGTTCATACCTGCGCGTCGCGGTCGGCAGCCCCGCAGAAGGCTGGCACGGCTATTCCGACTCGAGGAGCAGCTCCCAGTCCTTCACCGTCGACGGACCGACGAAGGCTGATGACCCGCTGCTCGTGTACTTCACCTCGGGCACGACGGCCCTGCCGAAGATTGTCGAGCACACGAACGTGAGCTACCCGATCGGGCACCTCTCGACCATGTACTGGATTGGCCTGCAGATGGGCGACGTCCACCTCAACGTCTCGAGCCCCGGATGGGCGAAGCACGCCTGGTCGTGCGTCTTCGCCCCGTGGATCGCCGGCGCCACCATCTGCCTCTTCAACTACGAACGATTCGACCCGGTGGCGATGCTTGACGTGCTGCGCGACGCGAAGGTGACGACGTTCTGCGCGCCGCCCACGGTGTGGCGCACGCTCGTACAGCAGGATATGTCGAAGTGGAAGATGTCGCTTCGAGAAGCCTTGAGCGCGGGCGAGCCGCTCAACCCCGAGGTGATCGATCACGTGAGGCGCGAGTGGGGAATGATCATTCGTGACGGCTACGGTCAGACCGAAACGACCCTGCAGATAGGCAACTCACCGGGCCAGCCGCTGAAGGCGGGCTCCATGGGGCGCCCGCTTCCGGGCTTTCGCATCGATCTCGTCGACCCGGTGACGGGCGAGGTTGCAGACGACGGGGAGATCTGCGTGCGAAGCGAGGGGGAGCGGCCCGTGGGCCTGATGGTGGGCTACCAAACGGGAACCGGTTCGAGCGTCGAGCTGAACGAACGCGCATTCGCGGGCGGTAGGTATCACACGGGAGACGTCGCGAGCCGCGACGCCGACGGCTTCATCACCTTCGTTGGTCGAACCGACGACGTATTCAAGTCGAGCGACTACCGGATCAGCCCGTTCGAGTTGGAGAGCGTCTTGATCGAGCATCCCGCCGTTGCCGAGGCCGCGGTCGTGCCCGCGCCCGATGAGAAGCGCTTGAGCGTGCCCAAGGCCTACGTGGTGCTGGTCGCGGGGCGCGAGCCCAGCAAGGAGTTGGCCGGAGAGATATTCGCCCACTGTCGCCAGAATCTGGCGTCCTACAAGCGGATCCGACGTCTCGAGTTCTCCGAGCTGCCAAAGACCATCAGCGGCAAGATCCGCCGGGTCGAGCTGCGCGGCGCCGAGTCGGATCGCGGCGACGCGCGTCCCGAGGGCGAGTACCGTGAAGAGGATTTCTTCTAAGAAGCCCTAGAGTCCAGGGAACTTGCGGATGCTGGGGGCGAGTGCGGAGTTGTCGCCATCGCCGCAACCTTCGCCGATCAGTTCGTCCTCGAAGGTTGCGGCCATTGTGGAGACCGGAAGAACTCGCCGATGTTCTCGGCGAGTTCGAGGGCCGCTCCAAGATCCTTCCGGTGAAGGGCGAGCTTGAAACCAATGGGATAGTTGTCTTCGATCATCCTCCCGATTCGTTCCGGCGATGGCGTGTCACTTCTCGTTGATGAACTCATCGAATCAAATGCCTTCCGTTGGTAGCCATGAAGACGTGAAGTGTTAGAAGTAACGGGTGGATGTCGATCGACGGGCGTGTCGCCTACAGCACGGCCACGTAGAGATCACAGAGATTCCAGCCCGTATGCCCGCCCGCCAGCAGCTGGTCCACGGCGAGGAGCCCCCGATAGCTGTCGTTCTCCTGCTTGAGGTGAAGCCAGTCCATCCCGAGGGCCTGCGCTCGCCTCTTGGTGGTGGCGTCCACCCAGGCGCCGGCGACACCCCGCAGGAAGTCGCGGCCGTCCGAGGAACTGGCGGCGAAGGCCGCGTCGCGTCCGAGATGCTCCAGCACGCCGGCCATTGACCACGCGAACTCCTGGCAGCGACCACCCAATCCATTCCCACGCACCTGGACGGTCACTTCGCCTACTCCCACGACGCATTGGTGGCCGTCAAGCTTCGACACGCGGGCGAGCACGTGGGCCCACTCGTCGCAAACGTCGTGCACGTCGCCGCTTATGTGGCTTCCCATGTCCACCACCCGGTAACCGCGGCGGCCGGCCTCCCTCACGGCTTCATCCAGCAGCACCTCGGGATCGGCCACCACGGTGTTCGCGTGGACGCCGTGAACGGGTAGCGCCATGGAGGAGCTGCGACTCTCGAAAGCCGCCAAGATCTTCTTCCCGAGGCCGGTCTTCGTGAGCCCGATACGTTCAACAAGCGACTCGACCTCGCTTCGCGGCGGCGTGTACTCGTAGGTCAATCCTGAAGCCACCCACTCGGCCCCGGAAAGGACGTTGTCGACCATTATCAGGCTTCGCGAGCCCATCGTGTGCACGTGTCGAAGTATCGAGCCGCCGGCGATTTGGGAAGTGGCCGCGCGGAGCTTGTTGAGGGCCGTGATATCGATTCCCGCCGCGAGCGCCGCGTGCCAAATCCCCCGCATGTCGCCAAGCTCCAGCGGCGGTTCGGGCAGCGAGCACAGGCTTGACGCCCCTCCCGAGAGCAAGAACAGGGTGAGGTCTGCTCCGCTCGGAGCATCAAGAAATGCGACCAGTTCTCGTGCCGCTTCCAGGCTTCCGTCACCGGGAATCGGGTGCTCCCCGACGCGAACGTCGGGGTCTTGAGGACCGCGAGACGCGCTCTCGACGTCGCACACTATGAGGCGTCGCCGGACACGTGAGCCGAGAATGGACTGCACCGCTGCAGCCATCTCTCTCGATGCCTTGCCCAGCGCGACGACGTCGACGTCGACGTCAAAAGCTTCCAACGGTGTGAGTTGTTCGGAAATGAGGGCAGGCAGGTTCAACTCATGCAGCCACTGCGTGCTGATGCCTTGGACGTCGGCGGCGAGTCGTGAAGTCACGAGAACCTGCAGTTACTCTGAAGTTGTCGCCAACTTAGTCCACGGCCCGCTGAAAGGGAATTGCCGCCTCGCTTGGCGCGAGCCCGTCAGGTGTTCTCTAGTTTCTGTCTTCAAGAGGGGAGCAGCGTGGGAACACGCCGAGCCCGGACCACTTCGATCCACGCCCGAAGAACGGTTAGTGTTGCGAACCTCGGTGGCGTTGAGCGGCCCCGTACGTATGGAACTAGCTCTCTAAGGATGGGTCAGTGGCCATGAGTTCGCCTTCACCTCATCGCGTCGTGGTGATTGGGGCAGGCATGGTCGGCCTTTCGACCGCGTGGTTCCTCCAAGAGCGAGGCGTCGAGGTCACGGTCATCGATCGAGAGGGCGTGGCCGCCGGATCTTCGTGGGGGAACGCTGGATGGTTGTCGCCGGGTCTCGCCGCGCCACTGCCTGAACCAGCGGTCTTGCGCTACGGTCTGAAGGCGCTTCTCGATCCGAGCGCCGCGCTCTACGTGCCGTTCAAGTTCGACCCGAAGCTGTGGGGATTCCTTTCGAGCTTCGCCATGAACTGCACGTTGAAGCAGTGGAAGAGGGCAATGGGCGCCTACCTCGAGATCAACCGGCTCGCCCTTGATGCGTTCGATCAGCTCGGCCACGGTGGCGTCGCGGCGCAAACTATCAGCGCGCCGATCAACGCCGCCTACGAACACGCCGAGCAGGCGAACGAGATGCGCCACGAGTTCGAGCTGCTTGCTGAAGCAGGCCAACTCGTCGAGGTCACCGAGATCTCCGGTGCCGATGCCCGTAGGGTCGCCCCCAACCTCTCGGACCGGATTGAGCTCGTGCTGCAACTGCTCGGGCAGCGTTATCTGGATCCCGGCGCGTTCGTGAACTCGCTCGGCGACTCCGTCGCCGCGAGGGGCGCCGATGTTCGACTTGGAGGAAGTGTTCGAGGGATCGACGCCGACGCGACGGGGCTAACGGTCATCACTGACCGGGACGACTCCGTGCGCGGCGACGCCGTTGTCGTCGCGACGGGAGCCTCGCTCGGTGACCTGGCCTCAAGGTTCGGTGTTCGAACACGGGTCCAGGCGGGACGCGGCTACTCGTTCTCGGTGGCGACGCAAGAGCCCGTTCCGAGCCCGATCTACTTTCCCGTTGCCCGGGCGGCTTGCACGCCGTACCGGGGAGGTTTGCGGGTTGGCGGAACCATGGAGTTCAGGTCCCAGGACGCGCCCATCAGTCAGAAGAGGGTCAACGCACTTATCAAGGCGACGAAGCCGGTGCTGAGTGGTATCGACTGGGACTCGGTCTCAGACACGTGGGTTGGTTCGCGCCCGGTTACCGTCGACGGCTTGCCGCTCATCGGCGCGACGTCCAGCCCGCGGGTCTTCGTGGCAGGAGGCCACGGCATGTGGGGAATAACGCTCGGCCCGATCACCGGAAGACTCCTGGCTGAACAGATCGTCAGCTCGCGTCAGCCGTCGGCGTTGAGCGCCTTCGGTCCACTTCGCTGACGTCACTTGGTCGGGCCGGTTCGTTGAACTTGGTGGGCTTGGGAGCGGGCTTCGCGACATTTCGATAGCCCTCGCTCAGCGGTCCCCCTACGGTGTCCAGAACCTCACGAACGGTGGATTGCATCGATGACCGGTCGTCGTCTTGCACGACCGAGCGAACGGCGCTGTTCAGACGGGCCAGGAGGTCCGGGTTGAATTGCTCCAAACGGCGAGCCAGCCACTTGCCGGTGCCCAGCCACTGCGAACCTGACAGGAGTGCGAGTTCGCTCGACTTGGTGAGCAGTTGGCCCGTTATGTACGTCAGCTCCTCAGGGCTGGTCGACCCGATGAAGTCATCGAGCAGGTCGGTGAGCTCGTAGCGGCGTTGGTCCAGCTCATCCTTGGTGATCGGGGGCGGGCCTTTCGCCAGCATGTGTCGAGATTCGCTCTGATATCTCTCCGCAGCACCGTCGAGCGAAAGGAGGATCGTCCCGTGGGCGCACATCTGGAGCAGCGGCGATCGCCTCGCTCTCGTCTCGAGGTTCAC
Source organism: Acidimicrobiaceae bacterium (assembly GCA_003132205.1). Classification (GTDB taxonomy): domain Bacteria; phylum Actinomycetota; class Acidimicrobiia; order Acidimicrobiales; family RAAP-2; genus RAAP-2. The sequence goes on along the minus strand of PKWY01000033.1, from coordinate 197,714 downwards.
AAAGTAGTGGAAGGACCATGGCGTTTCGACAAACAATTCGGCGAGCCATCCGTGCAGTCGCAGCGTCTCGCGGAATGCCTGGTCTTCCTCGCCGAGGAAGACCAGGATGTCAAGGTCCGAGGTCGCGGTTCGATTGGCGGTAAGCGCGCTGCCGGCGAGAAACGCAGCTTCGGCGGAAGGAAAGCGCTCGGAGACAATCAGCCCTGCCGCTTTGAGGGGTTCCATCTCGTCCATCACTCAGTTTGTCACCCGACGAACGCGACGGGACGCCTGGCCAGCTTGGTAGCTCGAATCGAGCACTGATAGTTCCGAAACGTGCTGCTGATCAAGGCGCACGACGCAGTTCGCGAAATCGACGGCAACGAGCGAACCGCCCTCATTGACGTCCGCCTCGCTGAGGCATGTCACGCGCCGAAACGCGGTCCAGTCGACTTCGGCCAGGATGAACCGACGCCTCGCAGCATTGTCGTAGAGATGCCGGAACACCTCGCGCCTCAAGACGTTGACGCGGCTGTCGAGCACCAAGATTCGATGCTCGGCGCACCCCTCCAGCCCGAGCGTGGTGTTCTGTGAGCAGGGCAAGAGGGTGAAGGTCTCCCTGAGCGCTGGCGGGACGAGAGCGGATTTGGTAACGCTCAAAGTGGACATCGTGGTGGGCGTTGAAGACGCAAAATGCCGACTGAGAAAGAAGGTGCCCGCGACGAGCACCAGCGTCGCGAGAGTAAGAATCGAAAACAAGCGGCGCACCGTCCGAGTATGGCATGGCCCCGTCGTGACGAGGCTTTCGAATGGCGGCGCCGCAGCGGGTGGTGATCAGAGGCGTGGCGTTGCTCCAGTGGATCGCCAGGGCCTTCAAAGCACGGTCACGTCGCTCATTGCACGATCAGCGACTTGAAGCGCAGGGCGCTCGCAAATGCGACGAGGTCGAGGCCGGCGAAGACGGCGATGGTGAGCGGCACGACGTGTACGCCAAAGGCGGACACCATCAGACTCAGGGCGCCGGGACCGCCAACCCCGCCGATCATCATGAAGAGAATCAGCCACGATATTCCGTCGCTGTCGTGAGGGCAGAGCATTGAGTACCACATCAGCCCCATCGGAAAGATTGAGGCGAGGATGAGTCCGAGCAGCGGGTATGCGTACGGGGCGAGGGATCGGGAAAAGGCCGCGAGGCAGATGATTATCGCGAAGGCGAGACCGGCGAGCACGAGAATCTTGTCCGACAGACGGTGGTAAAGGGGTCCGCCGAGTCCACGCCCGATGGCCATCCCGCTCCAGAACCCCGCGGTGACGAAACTCCCCACCGACTGGGAGAAGCCTTCCCCGTGCAGTTGCGTGGCCATCCAACCGGCCGCTCCGGTTTCGATGGCGACGTAAAGGATGTACGCGACGACGAATGTGATCAAGATCGGGCGACGCTGCGATTTCATACCCGAGATCCTCTGCTGGAGCAATTCCGCGTGGAGCGCCGGAGCGTGGACGCCACCGTTCAGCATGGAGAGAATGAGGGCGATGACGCCGATGCCCGCGAACACCATCGGGAAGTTGTTGGGCCGGACCAAGACGATGATGAGCGGACAGATGACGGCGCCGACCCCGTAGCCGGCGTTGCCCACACTAAGTCGAAAGGCACGACCCTTTAACGACGTGCGGGCGAGCAGCGTGTTGAGGCTGATATCCAGTGCGCCAAATCCCAGTCCGATGAAAAGCACGCTTATGAGGAAGAAAGTCCAACTGCGAGTAGCGGCGGCGCCCGACGCTCCGGCGGCAATGATGAGCAGCGCCACGGCGAGCACCACTCGACCCTGGAGGCGTTTGAGGCCAAGCCAACCCGGCAGTACACCGAATCCTGCGCCAACGAAATAGACACTGAGCGCACTGCCCGCGCTCGGGAGCGAGAGTTGAAATCGGTGGGTGAAACTCACGAGCAACGGTCCGAAGAGCGATGACGTTGCTCCGATGAGAATGAAGATTCCAGTCGTGCTCGCGAATGCGAAGGGCCGAAACGAGACCTCGGTTGCGGGTGTCGCAGGAGTAATGGAATCCACGGGCATTCTCAATTCAGCGAGCTTGAGGATCGGTCGCTGACCGGTTCTTGCGAAAGCTCATAGTCCTCTTGGAGGTTAGGCCTTCTCATGGTATTCATCAAAAGAGAGAGTAGGCACTCGAGTTGGCACGCAGGTGGCTCGACCGGCATCGTTACAATTCGCACATGGCGATTGCACCGGATCCACATAGGGAGAACATCCTGGCGATCGACATCGGAGCGACCGGCATCAAGTTCGGCGTGGTTGATCCGAGCGGTCACCTCGTGGAACCAGTCCGGCGCATCGCGACTCCCTACCCGTGTCTTCCAGACCGTCTCATTGAGGTGGTGGTGAGGGTAATCCAGGGGAGTGGATGCTTACGCGTCGGAATCGGGTTCCCTGGCGAACTCGTTGATGGCATCGTGATCGAGCCCGGCAATCTTTCGCGACCCGGAGGAATCACCACTGAGATTGATCCGAGGATTCACGAGGCGTGGCTGGGCTTCAACCTCCAACAAGCCTTCCGAAAGGCGTCTCCGCAAGATATCCGAGTGGTCAACGACGCCGCGCTCGCCGCGCTTGGCTACTGCGACGGCGTCGGCCGGGAGATTGTCTTTACCCTAGGCACCGGGTTCGGGATCGCCCTCGTCGTCGACGGCTCGATCGAGAGAATACGTGACGTGGGCGGCGAGATCTTCCGCGATGGCCAGACGTACGATCAACTGCTCGGCGAGTTGTCGCGGTCGCAGGACCAGGCTAGGTGGGGTCAACTGCTGCTGTGGGCGGTGGAGAACTTCGTCGAGGAGTTCGGCGCGGACACGGTGCACATCGGCGGCGGCAATGCTCGCCTGGTTGACTTGTCGCTGTTCGGCGACGCACCCTATCGAATCGAAGTGAACGACAACCTCGGGACTCTGCGCGGCGCGGCGAAGCTCTTCCAGCACGCCGAATCGGAGTCCTCGTAGTCGTGACGGCGGAGTCTTCGCCAGTCATCTGCTCGAAACGTCCAACTACACTTCGGTTAACTGTCGCGGTCAGCCATCAGACGAATGAGGATCAATGACAACAATCTTTGAAGAGGAAATCCGTTCGCAGGCCGGAATTCTTCGTCGGCGGACCGTGGCGGGCATGGAAAAGGCTCAACGCGTCGCAGACTCGTGGATCAACATCAACTACGCCTTGCTGGGTGCTCGCGGATCATCGGACAACGCCGCCCTTTTCTTCCAGTACCTCGCCGGGAAGGAGTTGGGACTCCTGGTCGCGCTCGCGGCGCCCTCGCTCTACGAGGGCGACAACGTGATCGACATAACGGGCGCCGGGGTTCTCGTCATCTCCCAATCAGGTCGGTCGCCGGGTATCGGGGAAATACTCCAGCAGGCTCTGGACCAGCACCGCCCGAACGCCGTCATCACGAATGACGTCACCTCGCCTCTCGCGATGAACTGCGACACGGTCGTCGATCTCGCGGCGGGACCCGAACGTGCGATTGCCTCGACCAAGACCTTCTCCTCGACTTGGCACGCTTTGGCCCAGTTGGTTGAGGCACTGAAGGGAAGCGCCCTCGACGGGCTGGACGAGCTTCCCGACGTGATCGACCGGGTGGCGCAGTCGGCGCTTTCGTCGTCGCTTCCTACGTCGCTGCTCAACGCGTCACGAGGCCTCACCGTGGTGGGAAGGGGGGTGGGGTTCGCCGTGGCGTCCGAGATCTCCCTCAAGATCCGTGAGGTGACCGGTATCCGGTCGGAGGCCTACGCCGCATCCGACTTCGCTCACGGTCCGATTGGCGCCGACGGCGACGACTGCACGCTGCTGCTGGTCGTGACCGAGGAGATGACCGCAGAACTCTGCGCCTTGATTCTTGACGGCGGCCGCCAGACCGGAATGCGCACGGTGGTGCTGCGTTCCAGTGACCGCAACGCAATGGCGTGCGACGGCGAGATAGTCCTCGACGAATCGCTTCCAAACTGGAGTCTCGGACTCGCGCAAGTCGTTGTGGGTCAGGTCTTGGCGCTGCGGCTCGGCGAACTCCGTGGACGACCGATCGACACGTCGCCTGGGCTGAACAAGGTCACCCTTGCTGTTTAGCCGGAGGCGGCCCCGCGTCTTGGCTCGCTCCGTCCTGAGGTATCTGCAGCTTTTCAAGACCACCGGCTCCAACCGTCTGGTCCTTTCGGCACACTGCCCCGGCTGTTCGCCGAACATTCTGAGAATTTATGCCGTGAAATTTAACAGAATTGTTAAATTATCTCAACTCGGGGTGAAATCTGTTAAAAAAGCGCATATTGTGACTCGATGGTCACTGTGTTCATCTTCCCAAGCGCTGCCCCACTTGATCTGCTGTAGCAATTGGTAGTGAGTACTGTGAACCGACGAACCCTTAAAGGTTCTTTAGAAAAGGAGCTGGACTATGAGAGAGAAGTTTAAAGGGGGACTCGCCGCTTTGGCTCTGGCCCTTGTGACAAGCACGTGTGTGCTCGGGCCATCAGTCGCTGGTGCCTCGGGTCAAGTGCCTTTGAATCTTGACAATGAGCAAGGAATGCAGTGGGCCTGTTCGTTCAATCCTTTTCTCCCCACGTCGTCGCCCTACTCGGTCGGCCTCACGTACGAGACACTCGATTTCATCGACGCCCTGGAGAACGCCAAGGTGACCCCTTGGCTCGCCTCCGCGTACGCATGGAGCAACGCCAACAAGACGCTGACCTTCACGATTCGCTCCGGAGTGAAGTGGACCGACGGCAAGCCCTTCTCGGCCGCTGACGTCGCCTACACGTTCAACCTTCTGAAGAAGACCCCCGCCCTCGACGCCAACGCCGTGTGGTCGGTGCTCTCGAGCGTGACCCAGAGTGGTTCGAACAAGGTTGTCTTCAACTTCACGAAGTCGGCGGTGCCGTACTTCTTCTACGTTGCGGGTCAGGTGCCGATCGTGCCGCAGCACATCTGGAGCAAGATCTCGAATCCTGTCACCAACCCGGTCAGCACGCCTATCGGCACCGGCGGCTACATCATGTCCAAGTGCACACCTCAGAACATCCAGTGGACGGCCAACCCCAACTACTGGCAGCCCGGACTCGCTCAGGTGAAGACGGTGAACATGCCCGCTTTCTTGTCCAACAACACGGCCAACGAATACTTGGCCACCGGACAGTCGGCGTACGGCGCTCAGTTCATCCCGAACATCCAGAGCTACTTCGTCGCGAAGAAGGCCGGCAACGGTTACTGGTTCCCACCGGTCGCCAACGTGTCGCTCTTCCCGAACTTGACAGTCGCCGGGCTCAACGACGTTGCTGTCCGCCAGGCGATCAGCTACGGCATCAACCGCGCGTCGGTCTCCAAGATCGGTGAGTACGGCTACGAGCCCCCCGCCAGCCAAACTGGCATCGTGGCGCCCACGTTCTCATCGTGGTCAAGCAGCGCCGCGACGAAGGCCGCTGGTTCCAGCTACGACCCCGCCAAGGCGAAGTCGCTGCTGACCAAGGACGGCTACAAACTGGACAGCAAGGGCGTCTACGCGAAGAACGGCAAGGAGCTCGCCTTCACGGTCATCACCAACGGCGGGTACTCCGACTGGATTGCCTCGATGCAGGTGCTTGGCGCGCAGTTGACCAAGATCGGCATCAAGATCACGGTCGACCCCGTCGCGAGCAGCAACTTCTACTCCGACGTCTACGCCGGCAAGTTCCAGTTGGCCTACAACGTCGAGACCGGCGGACCGTCGCCGTTCTACGAGTTCCGCCAGTGGCTGTACTCGAAGAACTCGGCGCCCATTGGATCGGCCGCGGCGTCTAACTGGGAGCGCTTCAAGAGTCCCGCCGTTGACGCGTTGCTGAACCAGTACGGTGCCACCACCAACGTGGCGACCCAGCACTCGATCATGAACCAGCTGCAGACGATCATGGTCCAGCAGGCTCCGATCATCCCGGTCCTCGAAGAGGTCGACTGGTTCCAGTACAACAACAAGGAGTACTCAGGCTTCCCAACACCGAAGAACCCCTACGCGCAGCCAGCTCTCTACAACGAGCCTGACTGGGGCGTGGTGCTGCTGCACCTGAAGCCACTTAGCTAGAGAATTGCTGGGCAGAGTCGGGAGATGAGGTTTTTAGTACGCCGTTTAGGCTTCCTGTTAGTAGCACTATGGGCAGCCTTAACGGTGAACTTCTTCATCCCCCGACTCATGCCCGGCAATCCCGCCGAATCGATGATGGCGAAGTTTCACGGTCACGTGAACCCGGCCGCCATCAAGGCCCTCGAGGTCGCCTTCGGCATCAACAACCATCAAGGCCTGATCTCCTCGTACTTCGAGTACATCAACAACACGATGCACGGAAATCTGGGCCTGTCGCTCAGCTACTTCCCGATCCCCGTGAGCACGGTCATCATGCGGGCCCTGCCCTGGTCGCTCGGCCTCGTGGGTATCAGCACGATTCTCGGATTCGTGATCGGAACCGCGCTGGGCGCCATCGCCGCATGGCGACGAGGTGGAATCTTGGACAATGTCCTGCCGCCTGCCTTCATCGTCATCTCGGCATTCCCGTACTTCTGGATCGGCCTGCTCTGCGTCTGGTTCTTCGCGCTGACGCTGGGTTGGTTCCCTATCCTCGGGGGCTACACCGAGACGGCGACGGTGGCCTGGAGCTGGGGGTTCGTGGGCGACATCCTGTGGCACTCGGTGCTGCCGGCGTTCACGATCCTGCTCACCTCGATCGGCGGCTGGATCCTCACGATGCGCAACAACATGATCACGGTCGTCGCCGAGGACTACGTGAAGATGGCGCGCGCGAAGGGACTGAAGCCGCGAAGGGTCCTGTGGCAGTACGCCGGACGCAATGCGCTCCTGCCGAACCTCACGGGCTTCGCCATGTCGCTCGGCTTCGTCATCTCGGGCGCGATCCTGGTGGAGTACGTCTTCAACTATCCGGGCCTCGGTTTCACCCTGCTGCAGGCGGTTCAGAACGAGGACTACCCGCTGATGCAGTCGCTCTTCCTGCTCATCACGGTCGCCGTGCTCGTGGCGATATTCATCTCTGACGTTGCGACCGCTCTCCTGGATCCACGAACGAGGAGCAGCTCGTGAAGTTCCTCTCCTCGATCGGCGACGTGTTGCTGCGATCCTTCAAGTTCCTGCGACGCGACAAGAAGGCCGCCGCGGGTTCGATCATCATGTTCGTCCTGCTCGTGATCACGGCTTTCCCCACGTGGTTCACGCCCCACGACCCTTCGGCTGAGATCTACACCCCGGGCGCCGGCCTCTCGTGGTCGCATCTCCTCGGCACCACGTCGTTCGGTCAAGACGTCTTCTCCCAATTGATCGCTGGAACCCGCCAATCGGTGATGATCGCGCTCATCGTGGGCTTCATCTCGACCGTGCTATCAGTGGGCATCGGCATCACCGCGGCGTACTCCGGAGGCATCGTCGATGACGTGCTCTCTCTCGTCACCGACGTGGTGCTTGTCATCCCCACGTTCCCGCTCATCATCGTGATCACCGCCTACTTGAAGAGCGCCAGCTTCTGGCTCATGGTGCTCGTCCTCGTGATCACGGGCTGGTCCTACGGGGCCCGCCAGCTCCGCGTGCAGGCGTTGTCGCTGCGTAACCGGGACTACCTGCTGGCGGCGAGGGCCCGCGGAGAGTCCAGTTGGTACGTGATCTGCGTTGAGTTGATCCCCCCGATGACGTCGCTCATCGTCGCGAACTTCCTCGGCGCCGCGCTCTACGCCGTACTCACTGCGGCGGGTCTTCAGTTCGTGGGGCTCGGCAACATCAACACCCAGTCCTGGGGGACGATGCTGTACTGGGCGCAGAACAACGAGGCGCTCTCCATTGGTCTGCCGCTCTGGGCGCTCGCACCGGGAGTGGCCATCGCCATTCTCGGAAGCGGACTGGCCCTCCTCAACTACGCCTTTGACGAGATCGGCAATCCAGCGCTTCGACCGGTGTCCGCCAAACGACTGAAGAATGCGCGAGCATGAGCCATCCCATCCTGCAAATTCGTGACCTGCAGGTCGAATACGCGACACCGAACGGTCCCGCGCTCGCGGTGAGCGACGTGTCGCTCGACCTCCAGCAGGGTGAGTTCCTCGCGGTCGTCGGCGAGTCGGGTTGCGGCAAGTCAACGCTGCTGTTCGCCATCGCCCAACTGCTGACCTACCCCGCCAGCGTCACCGGCGGATCGGTTGTCTTCGAGGGCGTGGATCTCACGTCGTTGACGCCTGAGGAGCTGCGCCAGCATCGCTGGCGCGACATTTCGGTGGTCATGCAGAGCGCGATGAACGCCCTCAATCCCACGCTCACCATCGCCGCGCAGCTGGCTGACGCGTGCGAGGCGCACACGGACTGGGACCGCGAGCGCATCGCCGAGCGATCCGCCGAGGTCCTTTCGATGGTCTCGATCGACCCGGTGCACCTGAGGAGCTATCCGTTCCAGCTTTCGGGCGGGATGCGTCAGCGAGCCATGATCGCAATGGCCCTGCTGCTCGAGCCGAAGCTGGTGATCATGGACGAGCCGACGTCGGCCCTCGACGTCGTCGCCCAGCGGTTGCTCATGCGCCAGGTCGAGACGCTTCGACGCAAGTTCGGATTCTCGGTGCTCTTCGTGACCCATGACATGAGCGTCGTCTCGCACTTCTCGGACCGTCTGGCCGTCATGTACGCCGGCGAAGTGGTGGAGCTTGGCGCCACGCGCGCGGTGTTCGACAATCCCCAGCATCCCTACTCCCAGGGCCTGATGGAGGCCTTTCCCTCGTTGCTCGGCGAAGTCCGCGAACTCACCGGGATACCCGGCAACCCCCCTTCGCTCGTCAATCCTCCGCCGGGGTGCCTCTTCGCGGCGCGCTGTCCCCACGCGACCGACGAATGTCGCGAGTTGCGCCCGGAGCTGGTGACCAACGACAATCACGCCGTTCGTTGCCACCTCATCAACAAGGTGGCGAGGGTATGAGTGAGCCGATTCTCAAGGTTGAGAACTTGTCGCGGCAGTTCCGGGTTGGGGGATTCCGCTCGCGCGGTCAACTCCACGCCATCGACGAGGTCTCATTTGAAGTGGCGCCCAGCGAGATCGTGGCTTTGGTCGGGGAGTCGGGCTCCGGCAAGTCGACCATTGCGAGAGTGCTCGCGGGGCTGTACCCGCCGACGTCGGGCTCGGTCGTCTTCGAGAGCAAGGCCCTGGGACGCCGGTCCAGCCGCAGCGTCCGCGGGCGCATGCCGATGGTGTTCCAGGACCCCTTCGGTTCCATCAATCCGGTCCTTCGTGTCGGGCACAGTCTGCTCCGATCGTTGAAGCTGCACCGTCCCGATGTCTCGAAGTCGGCCCGTTTCGACGAAGCGGTGGCCTTCCTCGAGAAGGTCGGGCTGACTCCCGGCGCGGACGTGCTGGAGCGCTACCCGCACGAGCTCTCGGGCGGCCAGCGACAGCGCCTCGGATTCGCACAGGCTCTCTCGTCGCGGCCTTCGTTGATCCTGGCGGACGAGCCTGTCTCGATGCTTGACGTCTCGATTCGTATCGGTCTCTTGAACGTGATGAAGGATCTGCGCGACCACGACGGCGTCTCGTTGCTCTACATTACGCACGACCTCGCGAGCGCCCGCTACGTCGCGGACCGGATGATTGTCCTCTACGCGGGACGCATTGTAGAAGAGGGACTCACTGAGGAGGTCATCGGTTCGCCCCAGCATCCCTACACGCGACTCCTCATGTCGACGGCTCCCGACCCGCGGATCAAGGCCGTGGAGTTCGATGGCGACCACGACTTCGGCGAGCCGCCCAAGGTGATCGATCCCGGTCCGGGCTGCCGCTTCGCCCCGAGGTGCCCCCTCGCCATGGAGCAGTGTCGAACGAGCACGCCGCCCATGATCGATCTTTCGCCGACCAACCGGGCGGCCTGTTACGCGGTGAAGAAGAGTTGAATCTCGGACTGATACCCCAGCCGCGATCGATGGCAGCTCGCCCCGGCGGTGTCGTGTGGAAGTCGCCACTGCGGATTTCGGTCGATGACGAGTGGCGGTTGGTCGTCAAGGCGTTCGCCGCCGATCTCTACGACTCGATTGGCTGGCAGGTCGAGATCGTCGCCGAGGACGACACTCCCGACATCCAGATACTGCGCAGGGCCGAGTACCGCGACGAGGACTACGAGTTGCAAACCGGCGAGCCGACCACGATCGAGGCGAGTTCGGCGGCGGGCGCGAGTTACGCCCTCACGATGCTCCGTCAGATGGGACCGGTGGAGTTGTGGTCGAGCGCGCGCGCTGAACTCGAGAAGATCGAACTGCCGAGATTCGTCATCAACGACGGTCCGAAATTCCGTTGGCGCGGGGTCCACCTCGATGTCGTGCGCCACTTCTGGGATGTCTCGACGGTGTGTCGGCTCATCGACCAGATCGCCGCGCATCGGCTCAACAAACTGCACCTGCACCTGAACGACGATCAAGGCTGGAGGGTTGAGGTGCCCGCGTGGCCCCGTCTCACCGAGGTCGGCTCGCGTCGCCGATCGTCGCCGCTCGGCCACGAGGACGACGGAGTTGACGACAATATCTCCCACGGCGGCTTCTACAGCGCCGACGACCTCTTGACAATCCGCGAGCACGCGGCCAAACGGTGCGTGCAGGTTGTTCCCGAGATAGACCTGCCCGCTCACGCCCAGGCCGTGCTCGCCGCCTACGGAGAACTGGGCAACGTCAGCGAGCCGGTCGAGGTGTGGACCCGATGGGGGATCTCGGACCACGTGCTCAACGTCGGTCCCGAAGCCCTGGCGTTCGCCGAGGAGGCGGTCTGCTACGTCGCGAGCCTCTTTCCCGGCAGCCCCGTGCACATCGGAGGCGACGAATGTCCGACCACCGAGTGGGAGAACAGCCCCCTGGCCCAGGCGGTCATGGCCGAACACGGCTTCACTGAAGCGCGCCAGCTGCAGGGCCTCTTCACGACGCGGATGGCGGCGGCCCTGCAAAGAGAGGGTCACGAAGTCATCGCATGGGACGAGGTGCTCGACGCCGAGGTGCCCGACGGAACGGTGATCATGGCGTGGCGGAGTTCGACGAAGGGCATCGAAGCGGCCACGCGGGGCCTCGACGCCATCATGGCGCCCATGCAGTTCCTCTACTTCGACTGGCCGAACAGCTTGAACGCGAATGAGCCGGTCGCGGTGGTCCCGGCCCCTTACGCCACCACTTGGGAGAAGGTGTACGGCTTCTCCGTCTATCCGCTCGGGATCGAGCCAGAGTTGCGCCACCATATTCGCGGGGCGCAGGCCCAACTCTGGACCGAGTACATCGCGACCCGGGCCCACCTCGACTACATGGCCTTTCCACGGCTCTGCGCCTTCAGCGAGGTGGCGTGGGGGACGAGCACCATGGTGAGTGATTTCCGCAAGCGTCTAGTCATTCATCTCGAACGCCTCTCTGCGATGGGCGTTGCCTATCGGCCGCTCGACCCCGCGTAATGTTCTGCGAACCGGACGTCATCGCGCAGATACGTCGGTTCCTTCCAACTGCGCCGCCGCACGTGGCAGGGCGGGTTCGAGACTTTTCGACAGAGCAACTCGTCGCCCGCCTGGTCGAGTTGGGCATCTCGACGCCGGAGGTCGGGGAGATCGCTGCCCACTGGGGCGGTTTTCAACGAGACGTTGGGTGGGCGAGCCTCTTGGCGGATCTCGTGGAGATGGTCGAACTGCAGAGGGGAGACTTCGACGCCCCGCTACGAATCTGGCCGGACATGGAGAAGAGCGGGCCCGACGGTCGGTTCCTGCTCTTCTATCTCTTCGCCCTCTGCTTCGAACGGACCAGGGACTTTCTTCGTCGCGGCGGATGCCCCGAGGAGATTATCGATTCGACGTTCTCCATCCTGAAGCGCCACGCGCAGATCCACCGTCGCAAGTTCGCCTCCACCGGCGTCGACGCCGGATGGTGGATGATTCCAACCCTGCGCGGCGAAATCGTCCACGTGGGCAGCCTGCAGTTCCACCGGGTGACCTTGGGGGTCGGCAGCCTCAGTCCCTCGCCGTGGTTTGGCGAAGCAGAAGCCGCTGAGCTCGGCGTGGGTTTTCGAAGAGGTGATCCCTCGGTCGGCATTCACATCCCCGAACGAAGCGATCTGTCACCCGAGGCGGTCGATGCGTCGTTGCAGCGCGCGCGCGCGGTGATCGCCACCCTATGGCCGGTTGGCCAGCGCCGCCTCGCGACATGCCAGACCTGGATGCTCGACGACCGGCTCAGTTCCTACTTGGCGGAGACGAGCAACATCATCCGCTTCCAGCGCCGCTTCAACCTGCTGCCTCGCTGGCGCGATGACGACCAGGACGTCTTGGAGTTCGTGTTTCGCCAGACCGGCAAGAAGTTGTCGGACCTCGAAGCGACCACCACCTTGCAGCGGGCGGTAAAGGAGGTCCTGCTGAGCGGGGGACACTGGCGCGACCGCACGGGCTGGTTCGACTTCGATGCCGGGCTAGGGCCGGGTTACATCCGGTAGCTTCTGAGCGATCGAGTCTTGTGCTGGCTCGTCTTCCTCATGAAGCGGCCACACTTGTCAAAATATCTCAACTCGTAGGCCCTGAGTGTTAAAAAATCACATATTATGTTCAGATGGACACCAAGACTCGTAGGGCAACCATCGCTGAGCGTCTTCAAGTTGAGGGTGAGGCCGCGATCGTTGAATTGGCGGCGCTCTATGGAACCTCAGAGATGACGATTCGTCGAGACCTTGAGCTCTTGGAGTCCGCGGGCCTGGCGCGTCGGTCACGAGGCGGGGCTATCTCGGTCCAGAGCCGTTCGTTCGAGCCGCCGATCTTGCAGCGTGCGGCGCACATGGCCGAGGACAAACGACGGATTGGCGCCGCCGCCGCCGCCCTCTTGAGCGAGAACGAGACCGTGGTGCTCGACGTCGGAACGACGACGCACGAGATGGCGAAGGCCATCAAGGATGATCTGGCGATCACGGTGATCACGAGTTCGCTGCTGATTGCGACGGAGTTGAGCACGAGGTCCTCGGTGAGGACGATCGTGACCGGTGGAGTGGTGCGCGTTGGCGAGATGAGCTTGGTGGGTCCGCGGGCCCAGGCGTCGTTCGACGACCTCAACTGCGACACGGTGTTCCTCGGTGTTGCCGGGGTGAGCGACGTCAAGGGCTTGACCGAGTACAACCTCGACGACGCCTACGTGAAGCAGACCGCTATCAAATCGGGACGACGCGTCGTCGTGCTCGCGGACGCGTCCAAGATCGGCCACGTCGCCTTCGTCACGGTAGCCCCGGTCAACGTCGTCGACCTGCTGGTGACGACCGCTCTGCCCGAGAACCCCGTCATTCGACGCCTCAAGGATCAGGGCGTCGAAGTGCTGCACGTCGAGCCGTTCAAGAAGGAGAAGGACTGATGTCCCGATTTCGTACGATTTTCCCCGAGGTGGCGAAGCCACTCATTGCCATGGCCCACGTTCCGCCGCTTCCCGGTACGCCGCTCTACGACGCCGCCGCCGGCGTGCAGGGGCTGATCGATCACGTGAAGCGCGACACCGAGAAGCTCCTCGAGGGTGGATTCGACGCGATTCTGTTCTGCAACGAGGGGGACCGTCCCTATCAGCTGCACGCCGGACTCGAGGCGTCAGCCGTGATGGCCCGCGTCGCCGCCGAGTGCCGTCCGACCGACCGCCCCTTCGGCGTCGACTTCCTGTGGGATGCGCAGTGCGCGCTCGCCATCGCGGTGGGCAGCGGCGCGTTCTTCATGCGCGAGGTCATCACCGGCTCGTGGGAATCCGACATGGGCCCGTGGAATCCCGACGCCGCGACGCTTCTTCGCAACCGCCACAACTTCGGCCGCGACGATCTGGCGATCTTCGCCAACATCACCCCGGAGTTCGCTTCGAGCATCGGCCAGCGCACGCCCGCGCAGATGGCGAGGTCCACCGTGGTCTCCAGCTTGGCCGACGTGATCCTGGTATCTGGCCCCATGGCGGGCAGCGAGCCCGACGTGAGGACGGTCGCCGACGTCCGTGAAGCGGTCGACGAGTCGGTGCCGGTGTTGTTAAACACCGGGGCGAAGGCCGCGACGATCGAGGAATACCTCAAGTACGCCGACGGCTGCATCGTCGGCAGCGACCTGAAGCGCGACGGTTACACCTGGAACGAAGTCGATCCTGAGAGGGTCAAGCGGTTCATCGATGCGGCCCGCAGTGCCTGATCCGGGTCGCCGACTGCTTCTGGGAATCGACCTCGGCTCTTCCGGGGTGAAGGCGGTGCTGCTGGATCCCGCCGTGGGCATCGTGGCTTCGAAGACCGACGGCGTCGCGCTCTACAGCGACCACCCTGGTTGGGCGGAGGCTGAACCCAACGACTGGTGGGCTGCCGTGTGCGCGTTGGTTCCCCACCTGACCAACGCCGCGGGCGTGACGAGCGCCGAAATCAGCGGGGTGGCGGTCACGGGCATGGTGCCCGCGGTCTTGGTGCTGGATGAACACGGCCTGCCGCTTCGGCGAGCCATTCTGCAGAACGACGCCCGCGCGGCCCAGGAGATCCGAGATATCCGCGAATCGCTCGGCGACCTTGACCTTCTTCGTCACACCGGGTCCGTGCTCTCCCAGCAGTCGGTCGCGCCCACCGCCTTGTGGCTGGCGCGCCACGAGCCGGATGTCTGGTCGAGAACGGCGTCGCTGCAGGGCTCGTACGACTGGCTCGTGCGGATGCTCGGAGCCAAGGCGCACGTGGAGCACAACTGGGCCCTCGAGAGTGGGCTCTACAACATCGACATGTCGCCGCTCGCGGCGGTGACCGAAGCCACGGGAATTGCTTGGCCGGAGTTGCTCGAGGTGAGGATGCCCGGCGACGTCGTGGGCGAGGTGAGCGCCGGGTCCGCCGAGGCGACCGGCCTTCGAGCCGGCACGCCACTGATCGTCGGCGGTGCCGACCACGTGCTGTCCGCGTTCGGCGCGGGCCTCGTGGAGCAGGGCGACTGCCTCGTGAAGCTCGGCGGGGCCGGCGACATCCTGGCGGTGAGCGACAAGGTCTTCCTCGATAAGCGCCTGTACCTCGACAGCCACCCGATGCCTGGTAAGTGGCTGCCCAACGGCTGCATGGCTACGAGCGGCTCGCTGCTTCGTTGGGAGCAGTCGATCTTCAACGCGGCGTCCCTGACCGAACTCGACGATGCCGCAGCCACCAGCGCACCCGGGGCCCTGATCACCCTGCCCTACTTCCTGGGCGAAAAGACGCCGTTGCACGACCCCGACCTGCGCGGCGTGATGGTCGGGCTGCACCTCGGCACGACGCGCGGCGACATTCATCGGTCGTTCCTCGAGGCGATCGCGTACGGGTTCAGGTCGCACTTCGAGGTGTTCGCCGAAGGCGGCCTCATCATTGGCCGGACCCGGATCACCAATGGCGGATCGAAGTCGCGCCTTTGGCGCCAGATACTCGCTGACGTCCTGAACCGGGATCTGATCTCGATCATCGACCACCCCGGTGCCTCCTACGGGGCGGCGGTCATCGCCGGCATCGGAACGGGGCTGATCAATGACTGGTCCTACGTGACATCCGGCTTGGAGGAGGGGGAGATCATCTCGCCCGATGCGGGCCACGTCGCCCTCTACGAAGAGCGTTACCGGGAGTTCGTCCAACTGACCGAGGCAACGGCATCGTTTTCCCATTTACTCGCGAGGAGTTCACTATGACCAGACCAGTCGCCTGCGTGACGGGAGCCGGATCGGGTATCGGCGCCGCCATCGCGGCGACGCTCGGAAGTCGCGGCTACCACGTGGTGGTGACCGACGTCGACGGGCCGAGCGCGCAAAAGGTTGCCGACAGCATCGAAAGTGCCCAGGCGTCCAGCCTCGACGTGACCGACCCTGCGGCGTGCGACGAACTCGTCAACGGCGTCGTCGCGCAGCACGGACGCCTCGACGTGTGGGTCTCCAACGCGGGAATCTCCAAGATGCAGCGCTTCGTGGACATCTCGCCGGCCGACCTCGCCCGCAACTTCGAAGTCAACACGTACGGCGTCTTCTACTGCGGGCAGTCCGCCGCCCGGGCCATGATCGCCCTGGGCACTCCGGGACGCATCATCAACACCGCTTCGATGGCCGCCAAGCAGGGACGAGTCCCGTTCCTCGCGGACTACGTCGCGAGCAAGTTCGCGGTCCTCGGGCTGACCCAGGCGATGGCCTTCGAGCTTGCTCCGTACGGCATTCGCGTGAACAGCGTCTGCCCGGGCTTCGTCGCAACGCCGATGCAGACGCGTGAACTCGCGTGGGAGGCCGAGCTTCGTGGTTCGGACCCCCAGACCGTGAAGCAGTCGTGGATCAACGACACGCCGCTGGCGCGCCTTGAGACGCCCGAGGACGTCGCGAAAGTTGTCGCGTTCCTGGCGTCCGACGATGCTGACTTCTTGACCGGTGAATCCATCTCGGTCAACGGTGGTGCCTACATGGACTGAACTCTTCGGTCGCCACCGCGACGGTGTTCAAGTCGCGGGCGGAGGGACTCGGATCGGCTACTGGCGCCGGGACAGGCCCTGTACGGCGAGAAGGAAGAAGACCACGAAGAAGATCCCGACGAGGCTGACCTCGCTCCAGATTGGCAAGACGTGACCGAAAATGGTGACCTGCGCCGAGAAGCGCGCCGCAGCGGCGGGCGGGACATTCTGGGCGGCGAACACCACCTGGCGTAGGGGAGCTACGGCGTACGTTAGGGGATTGACCCTTGTCAGCACCGACAACCAGACCGGCAGGCCGCTGAGGGGAAAGAGGGCTCCGGAAAGGAAGAGCATCGGGAAGAGCACCAGCTGCATGACGACCTGGAACCCCTCAATCCGCTCAATCCGGCTGGCGACGAACACCCCGAACGCGGTGAGCGCGATCGCCATCAACAGCTCGAGCCCGATGACCTCGATCACCAGCAGAACGGTCAGGCGAACCCCGATGAGCGGGGCGAGGACCAGCATGATGGTCCCCTGCAGCGCGGCGACCGACGCGCCACCGAGGGTCTTTCCAATCACGAGCGACGAGCGCCGAACCGGCGCGACCAGCATCTCTCGAAGGAACCCGAATTCGCGGTCCCATACGATCGAAATCGCG
Source organism: Acidimicrobiaceae bacterium (assembly GCA_003132205.1). Classification (GTDB taxonomy): domain Bacteria; phylum Actinomycetota; class Acidimicrobiia; order Acidimicrobiales; family RAAP-2; genus RAAP-2. The sequence goes on along the minus strand of PKWY01000033.1, from coordinate 180,644 downwards.
CTGAAGATTGCCGTGGAGACGACGCTCATGGCGACGATGCCGGGAAAGAGGAACTTCTTGAAGTCGAATCCCTCGGTCGAGCCCACCAGCGTGGACATCCCGTAGCCGAGTACGAAGAGGAACAACAACGGCTGGGAGAGGCTCGTGATGATTCGTGTTCGGTTGCGTCCGAACCGGATGAGCTCGCGTTGCCAGACCATCAGTATCGTGCGCAGCTCGGTGGAGAAATTCGACCCGTTGGGGTTAGCGTTGTCGTTCGTGTTGATTACGTCCGTCATCGGTGCCTCGCCCCCCATGCACGACCCATTCCTGTGTGCGATTCGCCTGGCTGCTCGCGGATTTCGCGTCCCGTGAAGTGCAAGAAGACGTCGTCGAGGGTGGGCCTGTGGACGTGCACTGAGCGGACCCCTCCGCCTACGAGTTCGACCAGTCGGGCCACTTCGCCCTCGCCATTCTCCGTAAAGACCGTGACCCTCTCAGCGCCGCGCTCCACTTGAAACCCGGCGGCCTTGATCACCTCGAACGCGGCGGCGTCGTTGCCCGTCTCGAGATCGACGGTATCGGCCCCGATGATCGCCTTCAGTCTTTCGGGGGTGTCTAGGGCGACGATCTGACCGTGATCGATGATGGCGATCCGGTCGGCAACTTCGGCCTCGTCCATGTAGTGCGTGGTGAGGAAGATCGTGACACCCTCCTCGCGGCGAAGCGTCATCACGTCGTCCCACATCAACGACCTCGTCTGCGGGTCGAGCCCGATGGTCGGCTCGTCGAGGAACAGGACGGCCGGAGTGTGCAGCATCCCTCGGGCGATCTCTAGACGACGTGCCATGCCCCCGGAGAATGTGGAAACCAAGTCCGAGCCCCGGTCGGCCAATTTCACGAGTTCGAGAACCCGTTCGATTCGCTCCTTGCGGTACTTCTTGGGTACTCCGTAGAGCACCGCATGAAACCGGAGGTTCTCCTCGGCGGTCAACTGATCGTCGAGGGTTTGCTCTTGAAACACCAGGCCGATCTTCTGGCGCACTTCATTGGGATTCTTGACAACGTCGAATCCGGCGACTCGCGCGCTACCTCCGGTCGGCAATGCCAGGGTGCAAAGGATGTTGATGGTCGTCGACTTGCCAGCGCCATTGGGCCCGAGGAACGCGAACACCTCACCCGGTTGCACGCTGAAACTGACGCCGCCAACAGCTACGAGATCGCCAAAGCGTTTCTCGACGTCTATGACCTCAATGGCCGGCGCAGCCATAACACGGCGCTGGGTTTCCGGGGCGACCGAAGTGTCGGTGGCTAGCGGCCGTTCTGCTTCACCTTCCACTCGCCGCCTCCTAGACCCCTGAAGTCTTCCCACACCCAATTCTCCCATGCACCTTCTCAGGATGATGAGCTAACGCTGTGGACCGAACGATGTCGAGTAAGGACTTCTCGCCGAGCAACGGATCCGTTGCTCGGCGAGAAGTGTCTACCGGCACCCATCCCATTTGAGTCAATCACGGGTTTGCGCTGGGTCAGTAGTGACGAAGGTCATATCCAAGAGGTCGAGCTCGGCACCTGATGACGATGGAGACCTTGCGGAGTGCCCCAGTTCGAATCGTCTTTGAGTTCGTTTGAAACAAGACTGACACACATGTCGTCGTGAACGGTCGTTTCCGCCAGGAAACGGCCTCAGAAGCGCCGGTCGACAAGGGAGCCAGCCGTGATCTTGGTCGCGGTCCGCGGAATCTGACTCGCGCGTGGCCTTCGAGCTTTAATAGAAGATCGATGGCCTGAGGCGGAGAAGTTACTTCCTTCCCTAGCAACTAATGGGTGTGGATTGTATGAATTGGGTAAGTTGAGAAGGAGAGGAAGGTTGACGATGGGTGAATCTGCGGGTGGACTGGTTGCGGTGGCGATCATGCGCGATGAGGCGCGCGTTTGGGCCACGGGGGTCGAGCGGGGTACGAAGCCCGTGAGCGTTCACGCTCCGAACGAAATTGCCCGTCACCACCATGTCCGTGAGGCTCAGCACCACCACGGTCACGACACTGATCACCACAGTTCGATCTTCTACGAGTCGATCACCGAAGCAGTGGGGCCAGCGTCGGCGATCGTGCTGATTGGCCACGGCAAGGGCAAGGCCAACGAGATGCTTCACCTCACCCAGTACTGGGAGCGCAAGCATCCCGACATCGCCCAGAAGGTGGTCGCTGCAATCGACAGCGACCTTGAGTCCCTCACGCAGGACCAGGTGCTTTCCCTGCTGCGCGACTGGTTCGAGGAGTACAAGGAGTTCATCTAGGGACTCGGTCACGAATCCTGACCCCCGCCACCCGCGGGTAACCCCAGGAAACTTCGAATTGAGAGTGAGAGTGTCGGGCCTGAAGTTCACAGAACTCATAGTTTGAGCCCTTCGGCCCTAGCGCTGGCGACGCCGGTGGTTCAATGCTGGTAGTGCATCGTCGCACGACACGGTTGGGAAGTTGGGCGTCAGAGAAGCGGAGTGAAGATGGACCAGGACATTCGACTTGGAACGATTGACGGGATTCCGGTTGGCATTAATTGGAGCATCCTCGTAATCTTCTTCCTCATCGTGTGGGAGTTGGCCGACCTGGTGCTGCCCGCTTACCACCCACATGACTCGTCGCCGACGTATTGGGCTGTCGCGTTGGCGACGAGTCTGCTCTTCTTCGTGTCAATCTTTGCTCACGAGCTCTCCCATTCCGTCGTCGCGAAGCAAAACGGCATTGGGGTTCGCCGAATCACGTTCTGGCTCTTCGGTGGAGTATCCGAACTCGAAGGCGAAGCGCTGACTCCCAGCGCCGACTTTCGAATCGCCGTGATTGGTCCCGTCACCAGTTTCGTGCTCGCTGGCGTGTTCGCAGTCTTGGCCGTCCTCCTTCACCAGTCTGGTGGCGTCGGGTTGCTCGGATCAGCCTTCGGGTGGCTGGCGTGGATGAACCTCCTCCTCGGTGTGTTCAACCTGATACCCGCTGCACCGCTCGACGGTGGCCGCGTGCTGCGCTCAGTGCTGTGGCGACGCAGCGGCGACCGGGTTCGCGCTGCGACTTCCGCGGCTCGCGCGGGTCAGGTGTTCGCCTACATCCTGGTGACGCTGGGGGTCCTGGAGTTCCTGGAAGTCGGGATCATCGGCCTCTGGTTCGTCTTCCTGGGTTGGTATCTTCTCACTGCGGCGCGCGCGGAGGAGAGTTCGGTCGTGCTGCGCAGTTCGTTGGCCAATGTCCATGTCCGTGACATTATGACCCCTGATCCGGTCACGTTCTCAGCGACGACGACCGTCGCTGAACTAATCGACACGCAACTTCACCATCACCGGTTCAACACCTACCCACTTGTCGGAGCCGACGGGAAACTGGAGGGTCTCGCCACCATGGGCAGGATTCGCCACGTGCCGGCGAACGCACGTGAAACGACCCGGCTGATCGACATCGCCTGTCCGCTCTCCGAAGTCCCGATCGGTGCACCCAGTGAGCCGATTCCCGAGCTTCTCCAGCGAATGCAGGCAGCGCCCGATGGCCGGGCCCTCGTCATCGACGAGAATGGCGCGTTCGTAGGGGTCGTTTCGCCCAGCGACATCGCCCGCTACGTGCAACTGTGCATGCTGCAGTCCCAGGGGCGCGCGGCGCGCAAGGGCTGAGTTATCCATACTTTTCGTAGGTTATTGCCTGCACCGGATTCCGTCCGTGTGTGTCCCTAACAGGCGTTTTGCACGAAAAGAGACGTGCAGCGTAATACCTGATCAAGTGCAATTAGTGTTGGAAATTTGGCCCTTTCCCGCATCGCAAAGTGAGAAGCCCAGTTAGGCTTTCTCTTGGCAGCATCGCCTGCTTCGTCGTCACCCCACAACGTTGTGGATCATGTGACCAACCCGACTACGCCCCTTGGTGGGGAACTTCATTAGCTCGCCAAGGTTTGTGCCGTTCGCCAACGACTCGGTCGTAATTTGGCGTTTCGGTGCTCTCGCGTGGATCAAGGAGAGAGCCGTGCGGAGAATCCTGTGCGTTTTACTGATTTCATCTATTACGGCGGCAGTCCTGCCCTCGCCGGTGGGCGCCGAAACGGTGAGAACGTCACCTAAGCCGGTCCTGCACCGTCACGTTGCCGTTCCAGTTCCCCACGTGTCCGCACTCGCCGCCCCGGCGGCCGCCATGCACGTCACGATCGCGCAATTGCGCGCCGAGTGGCAGCGCGTCGCGATCTGCGAGGTCGGCGGCAACTGGTCCATGACTGGCGGCAAGTACTCGGGGATAGGCTTCCTCAACGCCACGTGGTACCAGTACGGCGGGTTGCGCTACGCGCCGTTCGCCGGCGAAGCCTCCGAGGACCAGCAGATCCTCATCGGTATGAAGGTCACCAACGGCTGGGTCCCTGATCAATACGGATGCTCTCGTACGGGTTGGTAGTAGTGGCCTTCCCAGCCGCGCATTGCTCGCGTCCCGGCCAGTAGCGCCTTCTCGACACGACTGATTTGGCAACAGTGGTCAGTCGTGTCGAATCTCAGCGGTCCAGCCCGGTTATCGAAGACAGGGGTCTGAATGGGCCGCTACTAGGCGATGAAGAAAGTCTTGGTGTTCACGAACTCGCGAATGCCGAGCGCGGAAAGCTCGCGTCCGTATCCCGACTTCTTGATTCCGCCAAAAGGAAGCTCCGGCGTCGATGCGACGATGGCGTTCGCGAAGACCATGCCCGACTCGATGCCGGCGATGGCCTTCTCGATTTCGGCGGGGTCCGTTGCCCAGATGGAACCGCCCAGGCCCCACGGCGTCGAATTGGCGAGTTCGATCGCCTCGTCGATGTTGTCGACGACCTCGACCACGGCGACCGGACCGAAGAGCTCCTCGCAACCGGCGCGCGACTCCCGGGGGACGTTGGTGAGCACGGTGGCGGGGTAGTAGTAACCCTTTCCTTCGAGCTTCTTGCCGCCGGTGTGCAGCACGGCACCCTTCGCGATCGAGTCCTGGACCTGCTCGTCGATGAGGTCGCGCTGTTCCGCGTTTACGAGGGGGCCGAGCACCGTTGTGGGATCCATTGGGTCGCCCACGACGACCTCACTCATGGCCTTCACGAAACCCTCGATGAACTCGTCCGCGCGTTCCTTTACGACGATGAAGCGCTTCGCGGCGATGCAGCTCTGCCCGTTGTTCTGCACCCGAGCGGTGACGGCTTTGGGAATGGTGAGCTCCAGATCGGCCGAAGCTCCGACGATGAAGGCGTCAGAGCCGCCGAGTTCCAGGACGCATTTCTTCAGGTTGGCGCCGGCGAGGCCGCCGACCCTCTGGCCCGCGCCTTCGGATCCGGTCAGCGTGACGGCGGCGATGCGGTCGTCGGCGATCATCGCGGACAGCTCGTCGTGGCTGAGGAAGAGATTGGCGAACACGCCAACGGGGAAGCCCGCGCGAAGGAACAGCTCCTCGAGGAACTTCGCCGAGCCCGGGACATTGTGGGCGTGCTTCAGGATGCCGACGTTGCCGGCCATGAGACCCGGAGCGATGAAGCGAATCGCCTGCCACAGCGCGTAGTTCCACGGCATGACGGCGAGGACGGTCCCGAGTGGCTGGTAACGGATGCCGCTGCGCGATGCGGTCGAGGGGATCTCCTCTTCGCTGAGCAGCGCCTCGGCGTGCTCCGCGAAGTAGCGCATGGTCCCGGCGCACTTGAGCACTTCGGCCTTCGCCGAGGTGTAGGTCTTTCCCATCTCCGAGGTCAGCAACTTGCCGACCGCGTCGACCTCAGCGTCCAAGATCTCAGCGGCGCGCACCATCAGTTCCGCACGCTCCTTGAAGGAGGTCGCCCGCCAGTCTTTGAAGGCGATGACTGACGCTTGGAGTGCTGCCTCGATTTCTTCGTGGGTGTGATTGGGGTACTCGGCAATCACTTCTTCTGTGGCGGGATTAATGGCGGTAAATGACATGACTTCATTATGTCTCGTGGACCATGCGGCTGTCAGGTCCGGCCATGCGTAATGAAAAGAGTTCAGCGGCCGCTTCTTCGCGACGTGGAGAGGCGAGGTCTGGCCATTGGTCTTCCGGCGTCCCTCAGGAGTCAATTCCGGAGAACCTGAGTGGAAGCATCTCTCGGGGACCAATCCGACCAGCCGCGGGGCGTTCAAGTCGCGACGGCGGTGGACAGAGGATGAGGGCTGTGTCCGTCAGGTCCCGGCTTCCACTTCGCGAGGTGCTCACTCGATGCCGTGCGACTCGCTCGGACGCGCCGCTTTGGCGGTTGGCAAGAAGGAGGTCAATTCGTGCTTGACTCGTCCGTTCCGATCTCGACGGCCCCAGAGTTCGAACGGGAATCACTACGTCTCGGGCTGTGAGAAAGGACTTTAGTAATTGCAGAATTGCTAAAGTCATGGATAGTATTCCTTGGTGGATGAGATTCAATTTGACCAGCCGCTCTACGTGGCCAAGGCCGAACTCTTTCGATCCTTGGGACATCCGGCCCGAATACGAATTCTTGAACTGCTCGTCTCGGGCGAGAAGCCGGTCAGCGTCTTGGTCGCGGTAGTCGGGATCGAACCCTCATCACTGTCCCAGCATCTCAAAGTCTTGAAGCAGACCGGCCTCGTGGTGTCCAGTCGCCGAGGCAACGGCGTGACCTACCAGATCACCGACCCATCGGTATCTGAGTTCCTTGACGCCGCCCGGGCCGTTCTGGCTTCAACGCTCGGCCGTGCCCGCCAGACCCTTGAGCATCTCGAAACTCCGAAATGAAGCACGCCCGACGCCCGCTCACCAATTCTCCGTTCCGAGCGCTGATCAGCAAGCCAATCACGGATCAACCGGATGCCCGGCCCGTAACCATCGAAGGCGTTCGTCTCCGTGGATCACTGCAACTGCGCCACGTCGACGTTGGCTCGTGCAACGGGTGCGAGGTCGAGATCACTTCCGCGCTTGGTCCCAACTACGACGCGTCCCAGTTCGGGGCACGACTAGTCGCCTCGCCTCGTCATGCCGACGGACTTTTGGTCACCGGCATCGTCACGCGCAACATGGCGGGTCCGCTCCGCCAAACACTGGCGGCGTTGCCCCGGCCGAGCGTGATTGTCGCGTGCGGCGACTGCGCCGTCAACGGCGGGATCTTCAACGGCGCCTCCGGAGTTGCATCGACCCTCGACGAAGTAGTCACGCCGGACGTACGAATCCCTGGCTGTCCTCCGCACCCCACCGCGATCGTGCAGGCGCTTCGAAGCCTGACCGGACGATAGCGATGGCCTTGCTCCTGCTCGGTCTTGGCTGTTGCGTCCTGGCGGCAGCGGCGAGCGCCCTGCCCCGCTCGCGCCGGGTGCCAGTGTCGGCGGGCCTGGGCGCGATTGGTTGCGCGATCGCGTTCGCCGCAGCCATGCGGGTGCTCGTCACTGGCGGCGTTGAATCGTTTCATACCACCCGGTTGCTGCCGATGATCGGACTTTCGCTGTCGATCGATCCGCTGGGCGCGCTGTTCATCGTCGCGACCTCGTTCGTGGGCTTCGCGGCGTGCATCTACTGCATTGGCTACGCGCGAGGCGAGTTGCAATCACGAACCGCCATGGCGCTCCTCATGGTCTTTATCCTCACGCTGCTCGCCGTCCCCGTGGCCTCGAGCATCGTCAGTCTGATGTTCTGCTGGGAGTTGATGGCGCTCAGTTCGATGCTGCTCATCCTGACCGACCAACGCCACAGCCGCGAAGCGCGAAGCGCCGCGCTCTGGTACGGCGTCATGACCCAGCTTGGGGCGGCGTCGATTCTCTTCGGGCTGTTGCTCCTGACGGTTCACGGTGGCGGCCAGACGTTCGCCGACATCAGACTGCACTCGACGGCGCTCTCGTCGACGGTGCGGTCATTCGCATTCTTCCTAGCCCTCCTGGGGTTCGCGTCGAAGGCGGGCGCGGTGCCGTTGCACGTGTGGTTGCCGAAGGCCCATCCCGAGGCCCCGAGCCCCGTTTCGGCCTTGATGTCCAGTTCGATGGTGGCGATGGGTGTCTACGGCATCATCAGGGTCGGCGGCGACCTGCTGCACGGCGGGACCGTCTGGTGGTGGGTCACGGTCGCGGCCTTTGGAGCCGTCTCGGCCCTCTACGGAGCGCTCCACGCCACAACGAGCACCGACATCAAACGGCTGCTCGCGTACTCCACGATCGACATCCTGGGCCTCGTATTAGTAGGTGTCGGCGCCGCCGGCGCGCTGTACGACACCGGGCACCCGGGCGTCGCCCAGCTCGCGATGATGGCGGCGCTGCTGCTGGTCGTCGCCCACGCCGGCTTCAAGGGTGCTCTGTTCCTCGGTGCCGGATCGATTGAGCGCTCGACCGGGACCCGAGACCTCGATCAACTGGGCGGCCTGATCCATCGGATGCCCTTCACGGCGGCGCTGTTCGCGCTGTCGGCGTGTTCGATCATGGCCGTGCCGACCCTGAGCGGATTCTCCAGCGAATGGCTCCTGCTGCAGGGGCTGCTGCACGGTTTCACTGATCGCAGCACGCCCACCCTCATCATCATGCTCGTGGGCGTGGTGGCGCTCGCCCTCACCGGCGGGCTCACCGCGGTGGCCTTTGTCAAGGCCTTCGGCATCGGCTTCCTGGGCCAGGCTCGTTCGCCCGGCGCGGCGAACGCCGTCGACGTCGCGCCGTCGATGAAGATCGCCATGGCGCTGCTCGTGATCCCGAGCATCGTGATCGGCGTCGTGCCGGGTCTCCTGCTCCCGCTCATCAATCGAGCGGCCACGACGGGACTTGCGACGGCGACCCCATCGCCCGTCGAGCGAGGGACCAGCTTGGTCCTGACCCAGTTCCGCGGCACCATCGAACCGGCCGTGCTGCTCGCCGGACTGGTGCTGGTGCTCTTGATCGTCTGGGCCGTCAACCGACGGCTCGCGCAGCGCAGCGCGCGCCGCGTCGATGCGTGGGGTTGCGGACGCGACGTGCAGACGCCCCGCATGCAGTACACCGCGACTTCATTCGCCGAGCCCCTCCAAAGGGTCTTCGCCGACGTGTTGCGCCCCCAGTCCGACGTTGAAGTCACCCACGTCGCAGAATCGCAGTACTACGAGCAGTCGCTCGTGTACCAGAACCGGGTGAGTGACGCATTGGAGCAGCACGGTTACCGCCCCGTGATCGACGCGGCCCTTCGAGTCGGCAAATCAGCGAGGCGAATCCAGAATGGCAGCATCCACCGCTACCTCGCCTTCGGGTTCGTGGCGCTGCTCTTGATACTGGTGGTGCTCGCGTGATCGCCATGGTGCCTTCAGTCGCATACTCGACTGTCGCGACCCTTGTGCAAATCGTGCTCGTGGTCCTGCTCGGGCCGATGCTCATTGGCTTCATGGCCAAGGTCAAGGCCCGCGCCGAGGGTCGCGTCGGGGCGCCGATAAACCAACCCCTGCGGGACCTTCGAAAGCTGCTCTCCAAGGAACGACTCCACGCGCGCCACGCCAGCGTGGTCTTGCCCTTCGCGCCGATGGTGATTCTCGCCGCCACATCCGTCGCCGTCGCCATATCGCCCCTGGTGACCACCCATCCGTTGCTCGGCTCGAGCGCCGACATCCTGGTGATCGTCTATCTGCTGCTGACGGGGTCAGTCGCCGCCGCGCTCGCGGGCCTCGACGCGGGCACGGCCTTTGGCGGCATGGGAGCGAGCCGGGCCATGACCATCGGGGCCCTCGCCGAACCAGCGCTGTTGGTGGCGGTGGTTGCGCTCTCCATCCAGTCGGGAACCTCGAATCTGCCGTCCATGATCTCGACCACGTTGACTCACCCCAACTGGGTCTCGGGTCCTTCGCGGCTGTTGGCGTTGGTGGCGCTCGTGATCGTGGTCATCGCCGAAACCGGGCGGCTGCCGGTCGACAATCCTTCCACCCACCTAGAGCTGACCATGATCCACGAGGCGATGATCCTGGAATACGCCGGACCGGAGTTGGCGCTCGTGACCCTCGGCGCCTCGATGCGTCTCGGTTTGCTGTTCTCTCTGATCGCCAATCTCTTCTTCCCGTGGGGCATCGCCACCAGCGGATCGATCCTTGGGCTGCTTCTCGGTATCACGGTACTGGTGGCGAAGACGGCGTTGGTGGCCTTCGGCGTGTCGCTCATCGAGGTTCGCAGCGCCAAGCTGCGCTTGTTCCGGCTCCCCGAACTCCTCGCCGGAGGTTTCGTGCTGTCGGTGCTCGCCGTCATCACCGGGCTGGTGACGAGGTGAGCACCACCTACGTCGGGGCCTTGGAACTGGCGTCGGGGGCCGTGCTCGTCTCGGCGATCATGACGCTTTGGCGCCGCCAGGTGCGCTCGATCGTCACCATGCTGAGCCTCCAGGGCATCGCCCTCGCTGGCGTCGCGGTGGTCCTCGCGACGCACGAGCATGACAAGGCGCTGCTGGCGACGGGACTCCTGGTACTCGTGGTGAAGGGCTTTGTGGTGCCCGGCCTCCTGCGGCGGGTCTCGCAGCTCGATCCGAATTCGCGCGAATCGGCGCCGCTCGTCAACGTGCCGGCGTCCCTGGTGTTCGCCGCGGTCCTCATCGTCCTTTCCTACGTCGTCAGCTCGCGGGTAACCTCGTTCGCGCCGACGGTCGCGACTCACTTGACGCCCATCGGCATCGCGACCGTGCTCGTCGGCTACTTCATGCTCGTCACCCGCCGACGTGCGGTCTCGAAGATCGTCGGGCTGATCCTCGTCGACAACGGCATCGCCCTTGTCACCTTCCTCTTGACGTCAGGGGTACCGCTCATCGTGGAGCTCGGTTCGTCACTCGACGTGCTGCTCGTAGTGGTGGTGCTGCAGTTCCTGGTCGTCAACATGGGGCGGCACTTACGGACCAATGAGCTGGCCGAAATGAAAGCGCTCCACGACTGATGCTCTGCATTCTCGCACTCCTCATCCCGTTGCTCACGACCGTGCTAGCGGCCTCCTTCGCGTGGCGACCCTGGGTGGGCTGGACCACGGCCGTATCGAGCGGGGCGATCCTGGGTCTCGGCATCGCGCTCAGTGTGCGGACGACGTCGCACCCTCCGCTCATGGCGCTTCACGGAGCGCTGCGCGCGGACGCGCTGAGCTCGTTCATGGTCGTGGTGATCGGGACCGTCTCGCTGCTCGCGACGCTCTTCACGCCGCGCACGATGCGCCAGGAGATCGAGTCCGGCGTCACGACCGTGCGTTTCGCGCGTCGCTACGTGGTTCTGATGCAGGTCTTCATCACCTGCATGCTGATGGCGGTGCTCACGGCGAACCTCGGGGTGCTGTGGGTGTCGATCGAAGCGACCACGATCGCCACCACCTTCCTCGTCAGCCATCGCCGGACCGACGGGGCGTACGAGGCGTCCTGGAAGTACGTGATCCTCTGCTCGATCGGCATCGCCCTCGCGTTCCTCGGCACCGTGCTGGTCTATTTCGCCGAACTTCACGTCGGTGGTCTTCATCAGAGCGCGTCGCTCGACTGGACGTCGGTCATGGCCATCGCCCATCACCTCAATCCCAGCGTGATGCGCCTCGCCTTCGCGCTTCTGGTTCTCGGGTACGGCACGAAAGTGGGGCTCGTCCCGATGCACAGCTGGCTGCCCGACGCCCACAGNNGGCTGCCCGACGCGCACAGTCAGGCGCCGGCACCGGTCTCGGCGTTGATGTCGGGGGTGTTGTTGACGGTCGCCTTCTACGCGTTGCTGCGGTTCAAGGCAATCGCCGATGCCGCCCTCGGGACGGCCTTTCCCCGGACCCTGCTCATCGTCGTGGGTATCGCCTCGCTCGTGCTCGCCTCGGGGATGCTGATCGCTCAGCGCGACTTGAAGCGGATGTTGGCGTACTCGAGCATTGAGCACATGGGGCTCTTGGCCCTCGCCGCGGCGGCGGGCACGCCGCTCGCGGTCGCCGCGGTGTTGCTGCACATCCTCGGCCACGGGATCACCAAGTCGGTGCTCTTCCTCTCGTCGGGCGAGATCTACCACGTCGAGGGCACTACCGAGATAGCGAAGATCTCGGGGATGCTGGCCCGCCGTCCGGTGCTCGGGGGAGTCTTCGGCTTCGGCCTGATGGCCCTCGTGGGGTTTCCACCCTTCAGCCTCTTCGTGAGCGAGCTCTCCATGGCGCGCGCCGAGGTCGACGTCGGTCTGTGGTGGGTGGTCGCGATCTCCCTGGCGTGCCTCGGCGTGATCTTCGGGGCGTTTGCCATGCACGCCCGTCAGATGCTCATGGGAGCGGGCCCGTCACCGTCTGAGGTACCCACGGCAACCGCTCGCTCCGTCGCGCTTCCGCTCGTCACCGCGCTGGTCATCTGCGCGGTGATCGGCGTCGTCGCGTGGCCCCTCCAGTCGCTGCTCCACAGCGCCGCGCACGTGGTGGTCCCATGACCGTGGGCACGCGCACGACGACCGACATCGGTGCTGACGAGCTCCACGATCTTGCGGCATCGCTCTTCGACACTGGTCACCGCTTAGCGGCGGTCGTGGGTCACGACGACGGGGAGTTCCTGCGCGTGGTGTACGTCTTCACGAGCGGACCGCCGGACCTGCGCCGCGAGCTCGTCGTGCGACTCGACGCCGAGAGTCCGGCCGTCCCGACGTTGAGCGATCTTTCCTTCAGCGCGAGTCGTTTCGAGCGCGAACTGCACGACAACTTCGGAATCGTCCCGCTGGGTCACCCGTTCCTTCGTCCCCTCGTTCGCCATCAGCACTGGCCCGAGCACTGGTACCCGTTGCGCAACAACGCTGGCACCATGCCCGCGGAGCGGATTGACGCAGCACCGTACCCCTTCATTGAGGTGCGGGGTTCTGGCGTCTACGAGATACCGGTTGGCCCGGTGCACGCGGGACTCATCGAGCCCGGACACTTCCGGTTCTCCGTCGTGGGCGAGACGATCCTGAAGATGACCGCTCGGCTCTGGTACGTGCACCGCGGCATCGAGCGCATGTTCCAAGGAGCCGACATCGACCGGGGACTCGAGATCGCCGAGCGGATCTCGGGCGATACGGCGGTGGGCCATACGCTCGCGTACTGCATGGCGGTCGAAGAGGCGCTGGGGCTGGAAGTCTCCGAGGAGGCGTGGGCGCTTCGTTCGATGCTGCTCGAGCTCGAGCGGATGTACAACCACGTTGGCGACGTGGGTGCCCTCTGCAACGACGTCAGCTTCGGAGTCGCCAATGCCCGGGCGCTGGCGATTCGTGAGCGGCTCCTTCGGCTCAATGAAGAAGTCACGGGCCATCGACTCCTCCGAGGTTCGATTCGAGTCGGCGCCACCAGCGTTCGAACCTTCCCGACTGGTTCGGAACTCGCGCAGGTCGGCGAAGCGTTCGATGCGCTGGTGCAGTTGGCCCGGTCGAACACCGTGGTTGTGGACCGATTCGAAGGCACCGCCGTGCTCGCCGCCGCTGACGCCGCCGCCATCGGCACGATCGGCGTCGTGGGTCGCGCATCAGGACTCGCAATCGACGCCCGAGCGTCGCACCCCTTCTACGAAACAGACCGGGGATTCGTCCCAGCGGTCCAGAGCGGCGGCGACGTCATGGCCCGATTCGACCAACGTGTGGACGAGTTCCACGCTTCGCTCGAAATGGTGCGCCGGTTGAACGACCTGGCGACCGGACTGAGCGCCGGCAGTGCGTCGTCCGTTGACGCGTCACGTTCGGGACTCGGCATCGCGGAGGGTTGGCGAGGCACGATTGTTCATCGCGTTGAACTTGATGCCAGCGGCAGGATTTCGCGTGCCCGGACAGTCGATCCTTCGTTCCTGAATTGGCCCGCCCTGTCAGTTGCTCTTAGCGACACCATTGTGCCGGACTTCCCTCTGGCGAACAAGAGCTTCAACCTCTCCTACGCGGGCAACGACCTCTGAGCACGAAAGTCGCCGAAGGCTAGAGCCCAGCACTCTGGTGAGCGGAAGATCCGATGGGGCGTTCGCACTTCATTGAGGTCGACGCCTATACCTCGATGAAGTGCGAACGTCACCCGCCTGTGGGGGGCCGCCGGCTCCTCGTGCACGTTCCCTAGGAGAGTCGCCGGAGGAGAATCTGAGTGGCGCTTCCCTCGACGAAGAGGTCTCCGGCCCTGTCGAGCTTCTCGATGTACGCCGCGTCGCTCGACTGCTTGGCCTCGGCGGCGTCGAGTTCTTCGAGCGAGTCGTAGAGGGCAATCCAAGAGACGCGTCCCCAATCGCCGAAGAGGCTTCGTACGAAGGATCCACCGACGCCGGTGACCGAGGTGACGTGATTCAGAATGTCGATGCCCCAACCCATCGACTCGGCGATCTTCCCTCCGGCGGCTTGCGCGCTGACGATCCCAGCGTATTTTCCAGCGAGGTTGGGCTCACCGCTCATCGCGACGAACTGAGCCGCCGAGTCTTGTACCGGACCGACCAGCTTGCCGGCGGCCGTTGCGACGACGTCCATGTACGCCTTGTCGGCCGCGAGGTCGGCGTCGAGCTTGCCCATCGCCGCGAGCGAGTCGACACGGCAACTGAACGTGACGATGCCGAGAGGAGCGCCGTAGACGGTGGCCCACGGGGTCACCGCGACGCCATGGTTCTTGGAGATGTACTCGGCGAGCTCGACGCTTACGGCGTAACCCCCATCTGGGTTCTCGGGACTGACGGATAGTGATCTAGAAATTAGGTTCATACGCTCTCTTTCATCGTGAATACCGGTCGTTTGACCCTTCCGTGATGTTTCCAGTGTCCCGTTACAGTTGCGCATCACTTGGCATTCTGGACTTTTCGCACTTATCATGCGGTATCGCAGCGCAAGGGGGAGGAACACTGCAGTTCTTGGTGCTTGGGCCCACGTGGGTCGTCCCTGATGAAGGTCCGGCGGTTCGTCTGGGGAGTGTCGAACAGCGTCGTCTCACGAGCCTGCTCGTCCTTCATGCGGGCTCGGTCGTGATGGCCGACCTGCTCGCGGACAAACTGGGTCTCTCGCACGGTGCGCTTCGTACCTCCATAAGTCGCCTTCGTCGGGTGTTGGGCTCGGACGTACTTATCACGGCGCCTCCGGGTTACCTCCTTCGAATCAAGGAGGTCGACGCGCGCAAGTTCGAAGAGGTGATCCGGATGGCTCGGGCGACTGACGCCCGGGCCGCGCTCTCTCTTTATAGGAGCGCTCTCTCGCTCTGGCGTGGCGAGGCCTATGCCGAGTTCTCGCACGAGCTCTGGGCCATCGCCGAGTCACGGCGGCTCGAGGAGTTGCGTTCGGGCGCGGTCGAGAACTTGGTCGAGTTGTTCTTGGCACAGCACGAGTTCGCTGATGCTATTTCGTACCTGGAGCCGTTGATCGCGGCCCATCCATTTCGGGACCGGCCTCGCTCCTTGTTGATGCGAACGTTGGCCGAGTCAGGAAGGCACGTCGAGGCCCTTCGCGCGTTCCAGGAGTACCGGGCCTTTCTCGCCGATGAGGTCGGCACTGAGCCGTCTTCAGAGTTCGTCGAGCTCGAGCACCAGATCGTCACGCACGCGTTGAGGCGCACCGTCACACCGAGTCGTTGAAGCGAGATCGTCTGCTCGTCAGGGCATGGTCGCTGAAGGGACTTCTTGCTGGTCGTGGTGTCGTGGTCTGTCCTCGGGCTTGATTCGTTCTTCGCCGGCCTAGGTTTCACTAAGTACTCAGGAGGTCAAAGCGGTTCGGAATGCGGAGGATTGCCTGGCTTCTGGCCAACTCGATTCCGAACAGCTCGGCCGTTTGGAAGCGGTCATCCCACCGATTTCCTTTGAAATACTGACGTTAGTGCGGGAACGGAACTGGCCCTTGACAATTGAAGGCTAACGATATATCGTTATATAACGTAATAGTCATAAAGACAGATCTTTGGAGGAACACAGTGTTCAACGAAAACAACAACAATCAATGGGAAGCCCGACAAGACCGTTCACAGGGTCGCCGCCGTCGCGGTCCGGCACACGACCGCGCAGGCCATGACGGTCATCCCCGAGGGGGTCCCTTCCGTCGTGAAGGACGCCGCCAGCGTCGTGGTGATGTTCGAGCGGCCGTGCTGGTCCTGCTTGAAGAGCAGCCTCGCAACGGCTACCAGCTCATTCAAGAGTTGACGGAGCGCTCGAACGAATCGTGGCGTCCGAGTCCCGGCTCGATCTACCCTCTGCTCCAGCAACTGGAGGACGAGGGACTGGTCGAAGTGAGCGCGACGGGAACCGGCCGTACTTACGGACTCACTTCAGCCGGCAAGACAATGGTCGCCGAGCAGCGCGAGAAGCTCGGAAAGCCGTGGGAGAGTGCGGACTTGGGCGCGAGCGCGCCCGCCCGCGAACTCATGGGCACCGCCCGCCAGGTGGGCATGGCTGCCCGCCAGGTGTTGATGGCCGGCTCGGAGACTCAGGTCTCAAGGGCTACGGATATTCTGGTGGAGACGCGTCGGGCGCTCTACGGGATCCTCGCCGAAGGCGATCAGGTGTAACGGTCATTTCGCCCCTCCTCACCCCTCAACGGGTGAGGAGGGGCTTCTTCGTCGTCTGCGACGAGTTCGAAGATGAGGGACATCCAGCAAGTGGGAGAGCCTCCTTCGACCCTGGCCTTTCGTGCCGTTGTGCTGACGGCCGGCTTCGTCCTTCAGTTGCCCGGCGGAGGTGCTCCGAGGGGCCGAGGTAGTATCGATAGTGACGTCACGATTTCGTGCAATGGAGGGGTCCATGGCTCTTCGTAGTACTGCGTATCGCTTCTACGAGCACCGGCTGGCGAACGCTCTGCCCGCCGAGAATCTCCCTCGCCACATCGGCGTCATTCTCGACGGACATCGACGTTTCGCCCGAGAGGTCACTGACGGCGAATACCGCGCCAGTTACGAAGCGGGCATGGCCAAGCTCGAGGAGTTGCTCCAGTGGTGCGCGGAGCTCGATATCAAGGCCGTGACCGCGTGGGTGCTCTCGACGGAGAACCTGCGCCGCCCCGCCGCCGAGCTGGACCCTTACTTCGAAGTGTTGACCGAGCTCTTCAACAGGCTTCCCAAGTTGGCCGAACGTCTGCACTTCTCGCTGTCAGTGAGCGGGAGCCTTGATCTTCTTCCTCCCGAACTCGCGCTCGCTGCGAAGCAGGCGGTCGATCGGATAGCCCAGGTCAGCGCGCCGCGGATGGCAGTCAACATCGCCCTCTGTTACGGAGGACGTCAAGAAGTCGTTGACGCATGCCGCTCCCTGGTCGCCGACCTCCTCGCGGGCGGAGTGGAGCCGGATGAACTCGCCGAGTCGATCGACGCGCAGGGTCTGGCGCGCAATCTCTACGCCGCCGAACTGCCTGACATCGATCTCGTGATTCGCACGAGCGGCGAGGCCCGTCTCTCGGGATTCCTGCTGTGGCAGTCGGCCTTCGCCGAGTTCGCCTTCGTCGATCCCTACTGGCCAGCGTTTCGAAAGGTGGACCTGCTGCGCGCCTTGCGCGACTTCACGCGCCGAGAGCGGCGCTTCGGCGCGTAGGAAGCTCGACTGGCGCACCTTGTCGAAGTCTGGCACGTCCATCGACAGCGTCTTCTTTCGCCGGATCAATTGGGCGCGATCTGTCCTTAGAGAACTCGCTGGAGAATCGTCTACCTTCTATTCCATGACAGATCGAGAACGAGTGACCTATTACGACTTCGGTCGCGCAACCCGCGAACTCGCCCAGCAGATCTGCGATTCGGGTTTCGCTCCCGACATCGTGCTCTCAATCGCGAGGGGAGGATTCTTCCTCGGTGCGGGACTCGGTTACGCCCTCGGTGTCAAGAACGCCTTCATGATGAGCGTCGAGTTCTACACCGGCATCAATGAACGGCTGGCCATGCCGGTCGTCCTGTCACCCGTGCCGAACAAGGTCGAACTCTCCGGGGCGGTCGTGCTCATCGCAGATGACGTTGCGGACTCCGGCCATACCTTGAAGATGGTGACCGACTTCTGCGCGGAGTCGGTGCCAGAGGTCCGCTCGGTCGTTCTCTACGAAAAGCCTAGGTCGATGATCATCCCTGACTACTCATGCCTCTCGACGACTGGGTGGAGATCATCGACGCCAACGTCCGTGGTCCATGGTTGCTCGCGAAGGCCAACGGCTCTCACGTCGGCCAACGCGGGGGCCCTGGCCGAATGGTCCTGGTGTCGTCAGAGCGCGGGCGTCAGGCATCGCCGGCTGGGTACATCGCGTACTGCACGTCCAAAGGCGCAGTCGACTCGCTCACCAAGACTCTCGCCACGGAGTGGGACCCGTGCGGCATCAACGTGAACGCCATTGCTCCATCGGTGTTCAGGTCGCCTCTCACCGACTGGATATTCGCCGATACGGGGGAGGGTATTGCATCTCGAAAGCGCAATTACGCTCGGATTCCCTTGAAGCGTCTTGGTGAACCGGAGGACTTGATCGGCATCGCGATCTACCTCCTCTCGGTTGCGTCCGACTTCGTCACCGGGCAGATCGTCTGCGTCGACGGAGGGTACACGGCGACATGAGGGACGAAATGGAACGACATGGAAGTTGACCACCCGACCCGGGTCGCCGTCATCGGCGCCGGACTCATGGGCGTCGGCGTTGCCCAGGTGTTTGCGAGTGCTGGAATCGAGTGCGCGCCCTATGATCCCAGCCCCCCCTCACGTGCTTCGCTCGTCAATCGTCTCCAAACGGGAGGTGACCTCTCGGGCCTCGACTCGGATGAGGTGCTCGGTCTCATCTCGATCCACGACAACGTCGGGGCAGCCCGCGAGAGTGCTTCGCTGATCGTTGAAGCGGGCCCCGAGAATATCGCACTCAAGCGCGCGATCTTTGCCGAATTGAGCGAACTCTCGGGACCTACGGCGATTCTGGCTAGCAACACGTCGGCGATTCCAATCGGAGTCATCGCCCAAGCCGTGGCCGAACCGTCGAGGGTTATCGGCACTCACTTCTGGAACCCCCGTACCTTGTTCCCCTCGTCGAAGTGGTCCAAGGGCCGGCGACGTCGACGACCGTGGTCGAGGACACGATCAAACTGCTCACGGGCGCGGGCATGAAGCCGGTCCATGTGAAGGCTGATGTGCCGGTCTATGTAGGCAACCGCATGCAGCACGCCTTGAAGCGCGAAGCGATTGCACTGGTGGCGAATGGAGTCTGCTCCGCCGAAACCGTTGACGCGGTTGTTCGTTACGGGTTTGGGCGGCGCTTGGCGCTCGTCGGACTCCTCGAGCAGGCAGATCTCGGCGGGACGGTTTTGACGATCGCGATTCACGAGATACTGATGCCGGACATTGACGTTACGCCGGTTCCCCATCCTTACCTCGCCGCAATGGTCGAACGAGGCGACCTGGGAGCCAAGAGCGGACGCGGCTTCCATTCCTGGGCTCTGGGCAAAGCGGAGCGTTGTCGCGCAAAGATCAACCCGGGTCTGGTCGATCAGTTGCCACCAAGGGAAGGCACGATCGGCATGTCGGCCGCTGACAGCGACGCGGAGGGTTCGGACGAATGACCGATCAAGGTTCCCACGTTCAACCCGACCATTTCGATGTGGCGATTGTCGGTGCAGGGATTGTCGGGCTCGCCGTCGCCCGTGAACTTCGCCGCCGCCATCCCGACATCTCGATGGTCATTCTCGAGCGCGAGAACGATGTCGCACAGCATCAGACGGGGCACAACTCCGGCGTGATCCATAGCGGGGTTTATTACACACCGGGATCGTTGAAGGCTCGAATGTGTGTCGAAGGATCCCAGTTGATGTACGAGTATTGCGACGAGCACTCGATCCGTTACGAACGTTGCGGAAAGCTCATCGTGGCGCTTACGCCACAGGAGATCTCCGGTCTGGACGAGTTGGAGCGGCGTGGGCGAGCGAACAATGTGGCGGGGCTGCGCCGACTCGCGGCAGACGAGATCGCCGAGATCGAGCCTGGATGTCGGGGCATTGAGGCCCTGCACTGTCCGGGAACCGGCATTGTTAATTACCATGAGGTGTCTTCGAGCCTTGCGAGCGAGCTGCGGGGTCAGGGAGTCGAGATCCGCTTCGGCACGCCAGTGCATGGCCTTGAACGAGTCAACTCGATCACCAAAGTGACATGCGACGTTGGATCGGTCAGTGCCTCCTTCGTGATCGGCTGTGCGGGGCTTTGGTCCGATCGCCTTGCGGTGTCCGCAGGCGCGCCTGCCGATCCTCAGATTGTCCCGTTTCGAGGCGCGTACCTCACTTTGAACGAATCACCGACTCCTGTCGTTCGTGGGTTGGTCTATCCGGTTCCCGACCCTGAACTCCCGTTCCTGGGTGTCCATGTCACCAAGTTGATCAACGGAGACGTCGTCCTTGGTCCCACGGCCATGCTCGTGCTCGCTCGCGACGGCTATCGGGTTTCGACCATCCGGCTTCAAGACGTCTGGGACATTATCCGCTGGCCCGGCACATGGAAGATGTTCCGCAAGTTCTGGCGCACCGGAATCGACGAGATCATGATGGCTGCGATGAGGCGACGTTTGCTTAAGGAAGCCGAGAAGTACGTTCCGGCCGTGGGTGAGTACGGTCTTCGCGCAGGGATTTCGAGTGGCGTACGGGCGCAAGCGTTGGGCCGAGACGGGGCGCTCGTCGATGATTTCGTTCTCTCCGAAACGCCGGGCTCCATTCACGTCCGCAATGCGCCGTCACCAGCAGCGACTTCCTCTCTTGCGCTTGCGCGAGAGATCGTCGACCGGGTCCAGGCATCGGTCGATTGGACCTTCGGATGATGGCGCGCTCGGTGAGCCTGTATTCGTAGGTCGTCGCAGAGAATGAAGGATGAGATGAACCACGTATAGCTGGAGAGGGTGACAGGAGCGGTCCAAGGCTTAGCGGGAAGACAGTATTGGTGACAGATGCGGCGAGCGGCGTCGGCAGGGCCGCTGCCCGAATGGCCGCGGCCGAAGGCGTCAATCTCGGGCTCACGGAACTGAATGCCGAAGGACTACAACTTCTGGCCGACGAACTAGCTGAAGCGGGTGCCGGCGTCGTGATCACACCGGGCGATATCACGGATGAGAACGTGAGCCGGCAACTTGTCGCGCAGGCAGAAGCGGCGTTCGGGCACGTTGATGTTCTGGTGAACAATGTCGGCATCCTGATTCTGAAGTCCTTGGAGGAGACGATGCGGGAGGACTTCGAAAGTCTGATGGCGGTCATCTGCTACTCACATCTGTTCGCGATGCAGGCTGCCGTCCTTGCGATGTGCCGCAGCGGAGGTGGATCAATCGTCAATGTCGCCTCCGTCGGTGCTCGCGAACGTTTCGGCGTACTGCCCTTCGAAGTCCGCTGTCTTGGGCCTGACGCGAGCGGCGCCAGCGGAGGCGGCACCAAGTTGAAGACTGGTCACTTCTCAACCCCGTTGACGAGTTCCTCTTCTACTACGATGACGACCTCGTCCACCTCGACAACGACTTCGACGACGGCAACCACGCCTTCCACCACGACGACCGCCGCGGCGTGCACCCTGTTGCCGGTGGGCTCGCTGCCAAGCCTCGCTGGCGGCAAGATCGCATGGTCACCGAACTCGAAGATGGCGGCGTCGGTGGGTGTTGCTCTGACCGGAGAGACCGCTCAGGTGGTCACGGTCGGAACTCGCCAGTACTTGGATATTGGCTACGCTGCCGGAAGCGTCGCCAGCGGTTCGTTCGCGAGCACCAGCGGAGTCGGGTTGAGTGTGACGAGGAATGCCACGCTGTCGTCACCCCAGAAGGACTGCGCATCTGGTTCTCACGCCGTTGCTTTCCATGGGAGTCTGACCCTTTAGGCCAGATCAGATGGTTCGCGTGGGCAGCGCGTTGACCTCTTCCAGCGGTGAGGCGAGGACGTCTGGTCCGCGCCAGTGAAGAAGTCGGCCACGCGACAAAGGTCACCCGCTTTGATGGACTTTTGTCGCAGACTCGCTATTCCGCCGGGCCCAGCTCCGGCCTAGCTCGTTGGAAAGGGATGCACTACGAGATGGCTCATTAGTTGCGCCAGACTCGCCGTCGCCACGCAAACGACGCTGTCCGCGGCGCCGTAGTAGAGATGCAGGGTGTCGCCGTCGTCACGCAGGATCCAGCCGCACGGAAAGACGACGTCGGGTACGTCACCCGACTGCTCGTAGGGTGCCTGAGGCCCGAAGATCCATTCGTTTCCCCTCGCGAGAACTATGGAGGGGTCGTCCCGATCGAGCAGCGCCAAACCAAGGCGATAAATCGACCCCGAGGCGGTCACCCGCACCCCGTGGTAACAGATGAGCCAGCCCTCCTTGGTGAGGAGAGGCGGGGGACCGAGACCTACCTTGTTGGCGTCCCACCAGCCGCCGCGCCGCGCGGCAAGCAACATCTGTGCCTCACCCCAATAATGCAGGTCGGGGCTGAACGACAACCAGATGTGAGCACCCAAGCCAGCGGCGGCCGGGACCGGACGGTGAATGAGGGCCCAGCGCCCGTCGAAGGTTACGGGAAAGAGCGCGGCATCCTTGTCCTCGGGTGCCTGGAGGACGCCGCAGCGCTCCCACTGAACGAAATCGCGGGTCTTGGCCAGACTCACGAGTGGCCCATAGGCCGAGTAACCGACGTAGACGACGAAGTACTCGTCGCCGATGCGAGTGATCCTCGGGTCTTCGATCCCCCAGCACTCCTCCAGGAGATCCGGATCGGGTTCCAACCCCTTGACCGAGTCGATTTCCCACCCGGTGAGCCCGTCGTCGCTGGTGGCGACGGCCAGAGAGGAGAGGCCGGTGCGGTGCTCGACCCGCAGTAGCAGGAGGGTGCGGCCTTCGAATTCGGTGGCCCCGGGGTTGAACACCGCGTTCACCATCTTGGGAAAGTCGGCGGCACCGATGATTGGGTTGCCTCCGAAGCGCTGAAACAGCTCTCGTGAATCGGTCTGCGGACTCATAGGTATCCCTCACTAGAAACTAGTTCACTTCTACACTTTGCGTACTCGTGCGTGCGAATGCACGGTAGTGTCATTCGTCTGTCGGAGAGAAGTGTCGGGAGAAGAAATTATGGAGATGGTGTCCGATCGCGCGCCTCGCGCCAATCGATTGCACGACCGGCCAATTGTTGAAGCGGGATCGGTGCCGGGCTACGGAGCGGTGTTCAACGCCGGGTTGCTGTACCACGAAGGGACCTATCACCTCTTCGCCAGGGGCGTTCGCGACGGCTACCGGCGCAACATTGGGTCAGGTCCACGGTTCCTGGACTACATTTCGGACGTCCTGGTGCTGACGTCGACCGACGGACGGTCCTACGAGTTCGGGTACGTGCTGGCTCGCGCGGGCGCGTCGGGAGTCCACTGCTTCGAGGATCCGCGCGTGCAGCGCGTTCAGGGTGCCGATGGCGAACACATCATCATGACGTACACCTCGCTCCCGCCGCACGAGAGCGGGCGGCCCTGGCGCATCGGGGCCCACCGACTGACCTGGGACGCTGGCAGATTCCATCTCGATGGGGCGACCGGCCAGCTTCTCGGACCCAACGATGTGGCGAACAAGGACGCCATCGTGTTCACACTGGCCGACAAGCGCGTGGCGCTGATTCACCGCATCCACCCCGACATGCAACTGGCGATCTTCGACGATCTCGACCACTTGTGGCACGCGGGTCCGGACTACTGGGACGCCTACATGTCCGACCTCGATTCGCACACTCTGATCCGACCGACGCCGGGAGCCCTCGGCATCGGTGCGGGAGCGCCTCCGGTGGAGACGGACGAGGGCCTGCTGCTGTTCTTCCATGAGCGTCGCGCCGATGGCGCCTACACGGTTAACCTGGCGCTCCTGGACAAGGCCACGGGACAACTGGTGAGCCAACTTGACCAACCGCTCCTCGAGCCCGAACTCGAATGGGAGCGTCGAGGTGACATGGAGAACGTCGTGTTCGTCCAGGGGGCGCACCGTGAAGGCGACATCGTGTACCTCACGTACGGTGCCGCCGATAGCTGCGTCGGCGTCGCGACTGCGGACGTTGGTCACTTGCTCGAGGCGCTGCACGACGCCGCCTGAGATACGACTTCGTCGTGAGACGGTGGAGACTAGCGCGACGTCGCTTCGAGCTCCAGCGTCAGTTCGTGCAGCTGGAGCATCGTTCCAACGAAGGCCATGCTCGACTCGGCGCCCTCGTTGCGGTTCACCCCGATGGGCTCCAGCCCATCGAAACCACCACCGGTAACGGGGTCGAAGACCACGACTCCGACGTCGTTGTCGCCGAGGAACCACGCCGCCGCGCGTTGCACCGCTTCCGCCCATCGACGGTCCCCTGTATAGGCGAAGGCCCTCGCGCAGGCGTTCGCCATGGCCCACGCATCGATTGGTTGCTGGTCGAACATCGGCTGTGTCGCCGTCGCGTCGCGACCACCGACCGGCGTGAAACTGAAGTGACCGCCGAGCGTCTCTCGGGCGACGAGCTAGTCCAGCTGGTGCAGGGCATTCATGGCCCCCCCGCCGATCCGCCATCGCGATGGCCGCCGAGAGGGAGGCTTCGGGGATGAGCGCGTTGGCGTAGCTCAGTCGGGGCTCGGGCCACGGCCATGCTTCGCTCGCCCCGGCGCCGCCCAGGAGGAGTGGGGCCTCGCGTATCAAGCGGCGAGCACCCGCGTTCGCGGGCTCGGCCCGCACCAGCTCGACGGCTCCCAGGGTCGCGTAAGCGACGGCGCGAACGTGTTCGGAGCGAAAGGTCGAAGCTTCGTCAAAGAGAGCGAGCGCTCGCTCTCGCGGGCCCGGCCACGGGGCCCAGGCGACAGCCGCCCCGAGGCCGAGGAGCGCGCGACCAGTCGCGTCGTCGCTCGGGTGGTCCTCGGTCCAAGTACCGTCACCCCTCCGACGCAGGCGAAACTCAGCCCCGCCAAGGTGGGCACGCTCGAGGAAACCCAGGGCAAGAGTGGCGAGGTGCAGCGCATCCGGGTCGCCGGGAAGCCGAGACGCGAGACCGAGCAGCCGCCCAGCGTCATCGGTGCAGTAGCCATACTCGCGCCGGGGCTGGTCGAACTGCGCGTGCTCAACGATTCCGTTGTCGTCGCACAGTCGCGCGAGGTAGACCAGACTGGGTAGCGGCGCCGTCTGCTTGATCACGCCACTTCCCGGCGAGCCATGATTTGCGAGATGAGCCGGCGATAGGTCGCGCCGACGGTCGGCCACAGCAGAACGGCCGCTTCCCGGCGTGCGCACGCCTTCATTGTCTCGGCGAGACCCGGCTCGTACAGCACCCGTTCGAGGGCGTCGGTCATGGCTTGAACGTCGCCTTGGGGGACCAGCAGCCCGGCACCCCGGGAAAGCAGCTCCAGGGCGTGCGGGAACCTCGTCGCCACGACCGGCTTGCCCGACGCGATGGCCTCGACGAGGACGCCCGAACTCTCTTGATCGAGCGAGTCGTAGGGCAGCAACACGACGTCCGCACTGCGGACCAGGGCGCGAAGTGACTCCCAATCGTGATAACCGTCGTCAAAGTGCACGCTCTGCGTCACGCCGAGGTCTCGGCACTGTTGCTGCAATTTGTGGCGGTAGCTCTCGCCTTCAGCGGCGCGGACCTTCGGATGGGTCTGGCCGGCGATGATGTACGTCGGCGCCAATGAACGATCCTGCAGATGTGCGACCGCGGAGATCGCGTACTCGATCCCCTTGCCCGGGCCCAGCAGGCCCCAGGTGAGAATGTAGGGATGCACCGCGCCTGGTTGCGGCGGTCCGGCGAAGTTCTCTTCGGCGCCGTGTGGCACGACCGCGATCCGACCGGGATCCGCGTCGTAAATCGTTACAAGACGACGGCGAGCGTCCTTGCTCTGCACGACGACCAATGTCGCAGCCTCAATCAGTCGGTCGAGTATGAAACGTTGATGGGCGCGCGGATGCGACAGCACCGTGTGCAGCACCGCGACGAGAGGCTTTCGCACGCCCTCGACCAACTCCAGGACGTCCTCACCGTCCAACCCGCCGAACAGTCCGAACTCGTGCTGGAGCACGACCACGTCGGACGACTCGATGGCGGCGAGCGAGCGAGCGAGCGAATCACGATCCCCGGAGATCCACTGGACGGCGACCTCCGTGTGCGTTTCGACTTCGGGTTGATCGAGCACCCTGACGATGATGACTCGCCAGTGCGACTCGCGAGTGGCAATCGCGGCCGCCAGGTTGCTCGTGAAGGTGGCTAGCCCGCAGGCCGTCGGAGGATAGGTGCCAACCATCGCGACCGTTCGAGGGTGTTCAATCACGTGAGGCGCGAGCGTAGGACTCGAACTTGTCGGCCTGAGTGCCGACGCCTTCTCGGCGACTTCGATAGTCACATTCTCAGACTAAGGCCTTAAGGGCGTCAAAGATAGGGCCAATGGTCACGCCTCTTCCAGGGCTTTTGGACGTCAGCAGGGTCCACAAACTCTGAGCACCTTGCGGCTACCCGCTTTCTGCCCGTTTTCGAGTCAGAGACGTGAATTGAGAAGACCTTTCAAAATACCTCTCTGGTCACGATTTCGGAGGAGCCGTTGACCAGCCAGGCGAGAACATCCTTGGTCATCTGGACTGCTTCTTCGGAGCCTCGAACGGATATCGAGTCAACGCCGCCCTCTTGAACCGCGTAATCGTTTCCCTCATCGAAGATGGCATCACCCACGAAAAGCATCTCATTCAAGGAAATGGGACTTCCGTCGGCTCAGCGTTGAATCGCCCGTTATCTCGTAGAGACACTGCAGAAGTGCAGGCGAGGCGGATTGTGTGTCCATAATGTTCAGGTGACTTACGGTAACCGGGTTCAGAGCTGGCTCTGCGATATGGACGGCGTACTCATCGTCGATGGTTCGATGATCGAGGGGGCAGACCGGTTCCTGGAGCGACTTCGATCAACGGGTCGAACGTTCCTGATCCTCACGAACAACTCCCTGTTCACGCCTCGCGAGATCTGCGAGCAGCTTTCGTCGATGGGCCTCGAAGTCACTGAGAAGCAGATATGGACCTCGGCCCTCGCCACCGCCCAATTCCTCCACACCCAGCGACCTCACGGAACGGCGTTCGTCATCGGCGAGACCAGCCTTCACATGGCTCTGGGTGATGTTGGCTACCGCGAAGACTCCCAGAGTCCCGACTACGTGGTTCTCGGTGAGACTCAGAACTACTCCTTCGATGACTTCACCACCGCGATCAGGCTCATCGAAGGCGGGAGCCATTTCGTGGCCACCAATCCGGAGCCAACCGGCCCGTCGCCGGAGGGATCGCTTCCGGGGTGCGGAGCAATGGCGGCGATGATCGAGCGCGCGACCGGCGTCACCCCCTACTACGTGGGCAAGCCCAACTCAATGATGATCCGCGAAGCGTTGAACGTGCTCGAGGCGCACTCCACTACGACCGTGATGATCGGTGATCGCATGGAGACCGACATGCTGGCCGGAATCGACGCGGGACTCGAGACGATTCTGGTCCTGTCAGGCGTCAACGGTGAAGGTGACGCCGATCGATTCCCGTACCGGCCGTCGAGAGTCGTCGGCTCGATCGCTGATCTGATCGACGAACTCTAGGGCGGTCGGGGTCGAGTTCGTCGTCGAGTGTTCGCTTCTCTCCCCCGGTTCCGAGAATCTCTCCGAGGTCGTTTCTGGCCCAGCAACTCTGCTGCACCGATGACGGCAGCTGCCGCTCAGGCGGTGCCTTGTTGCAACGCAGCCAAGAACGACTGGGCCCAGTCGTAGACGTCTCGGCGTAAGGTCTTTCGACGCATGCGCGACATCCGAGCCTTGGCCTCTTTGGGTCCGGCCTTCAACGCGAGCCTGATTGCCTCCTTGATCCCTTCGAGATCGTGCGGGTTCACCATGAACGCGCCACGCAGCTCAGCGGCGGCCCCGGCGAACTCGCTCAGCACCAGTTTCCCGGTCAGGTCGGTCCGACACGCGACGTACTCCTTGGCCACCAGGTTCATTCCGTCTCGGAAGGGAGTCACGAGCATGATGTCGGCCGCCAGGTAGAGCGCCAGCAGCTCGTCGAAAGGGAGGTTCTGATGAAGGTAATGGATCACGGGGCTGCCGACGAGACCGTGATCTCCGTTCATCTCGCTGACGACCTGCTCGAGGTTATGGCGTTCGAGGTCGTAATGTGCGTCGGATTCGCGGCTGGGAACGGCGACTTGGACCACGACGTGTTTCCCGCCGCTGAGCGAGCCGTCGGCGTAGAGCTCGGTGAGGGCATTGATTCGCTGCTGAATGCCCTTGGTGTAATCGAGGCGGTCCACCCCAAGGAGCACAACCTCGGGGTTGCCCAGATCCCGCCTGATTTCGAGCGCCCGCTCGCGAATCCCCGGATCCGACGCCAGCGCGATGATCTGCGCGCTGTCCACCGTGATGGGAAAAGCCCCGACGCGAATGGTGCGACCCTCGAAGTTGAGTATCGAGTCGGTTCCCGTTGCGCCGACCAGGCGGCGCGCTATGCGAGAGAAGTTCGAAGCGACGTGGGGAACCTGAAAGCCGATCAGGTCGGCGCCGAGCAGACCGGCCAGGATTTCGCGTCGCCAGGGCAGCTGCATGAAGAGTTCGCTGGGGGGAAAGGGGATATGGAGAAAGAAACCAATTCGAACGTCCGGCCGGAGCTGGCGGAGCATGTTGGGCACGAGCTGGAGCTGGTAGTCGTGAATCCACACCGTCCCCCCCGGAGCGACCGCCTCGGCTGCCGCCGTCGCGAAGCGCATGTTGATGTCCTCGTAGGTATGCCACCAGTGGCGGTGAAACGTCGGGGCGCGAATGGCGTCGTGATACAACGGCCACAAGGTGGCGTTCGAGAATCCGAGATAGTAGTCGTCGTACTCCCCACGACTGATGCTGACCGCCTTGAGCGGTATTCCTTCGTAGGTGGCGGGCGGCTCTCCGTGCTCGGACACACCGAGCCAGCCGATCCAAAGTCCGTTGCGACTCTGCAGGACCGACGTCAACGCCGAGACCAGGCCTCCGGGACTGGGCCGCCACTCCTCGTTGCCCTGGGACATCGAATGCTGGACCGGAAGGCGGTTTGCGACGACGACGAAATCAGCCCTACTTGGGTCGGACATTGATATCCGACCTTCTGACGAGGTCGGTTCAACAGGACTACTGGTTTGTTCCAACATGGTCATACTTGGAGTCGAGCCTAACCTCGTCGTTGCGAACTCAGCCAAGGTCACGCAATTGCGGAGAAACGAGGACGTTCCGGTGTCTCTCACAACCGAACTCTCGGACCTCGACGCGAAGTAGGCGATTCTCCTTAGAAGGCCATCGGAGCGTCCTCCATGATTCGCTCTAGGGGATCGTGTTCGGACGAACGTCCTTGCCCGTAGAGCTCCACCAGCTGGGTGAGCCGGCGGGCCCGCGCGGCGCTCCGGTCGTTCGCTGCTCCGCCTCGATCACGTGCAGCACCGCATTGATGAGCGCCAGGTGCGTCAGCGCCTGGGGGAAGTTGCCGAGGTGTCGAGCGGTCGTCGGATCGATCTCTTCGCCGTAGAGCCCCAGCGCGCTCGCGGCGCCGATGAGTTTCTCGCATTGGGTTCGTGCTCGTTCGAGCTCACCAATTTCGACCAACGCCGAAACGAGCCAGAAGGAGCACGCGGTAAAGCTTCCCTCGGGTTGACCGCCCAGTCCATCGTCGGTTGCATCGGTACGGTAGCGGTAGACGAAGGCACCATCGCTCAGCTCGCTCGCAATGGCCAGGACGGTCGCTCGAATTCGCTCGTCTTCGGCTGGCAAGAAGCCGAGCATCGGCAGCAACAGGAGCGACGCGTCAAGCTCATCCGATCCGTACGACTGGGCGAAATAGCCCTTCTCGCTGAGAGCGTTGTCGCAGATATCGGCGTGGATCTCCTGGGCGGCGCTCCACCAGAGATCCGCCCGCTCCTTCTCACCCCGCAGCGCCGCGAGGCGCGCGCCGCGATCGGCGGCGACCCAGCACATGACTTTTGAGAACGTGAAGTGCTTGGGCTCACCGCGCACTTCCCAGATGCCCCGATCGGTTCCGCCCCAACATTGCAGCGTCGTCTCAACGGCCTGAACGACGATGCGCCACGAGCGCTCGCTGAGAGAATCCCGTGATCGCGTGTGCTCGAAGACGCAGTCGACGATCGCTCCCAGTATGTCGAACTGGGTCTGGTTGTAGGCGGCGTTCCCGATTCGCACGGGTCGGCTTCCGACGTAGCCGGTGAGGTGCTCGAGTTCGGTCTCGAAGAGGGCGGTCGCGCCGTCAACGGGGTAGAGCACTTGGAGGTTTGCCCTCGACTGCGCGGTTCCTCCGATGCTGCGACCCTTTGGTTCGAGCACGTCGCCGAGAAAGGCCAGGAAATCATCCGCCTCGGTGTCGAACCCGAGGACGTGCAGCGCGCGAAGGGTGAATGCCGCATCGCGAATCCACGTGTACCGGTAGTCCCAGTTGCGCTGTCCTCCGGGTTGTTCCGGCAGGGAGGCGGTGGGTGCCGCGAGCATCGCCCCGGTGGGCGCGTAGGTGAGCCCCTTCAAAGTCAGGGCGCTGCGTTGGAGGAGCTCCCGCCACGGATGGTCGGGGAACTTGCCGCCGTCGATCCAGTCCCGCCAGAAGCGACTTGTCTCGGCCCGGTACGTGTCAACTTGGGCGCGGGTCGACGGGGGAGCTTCGTCGGTCCAACTCAACACGACGAACGACGACTCGCCTTCAGTCAGTCGGTGGCGCGCACGAACGGAACGGCCTTCGATGCCGAACCTCATGTCCCCGGTCAGGGTCAGGCGGTCGAAGTCCGTGTTGGTCGTCGCGACTTGGTCGTACGCGGGACCCGTGTACTCCCACTGGGCGTCGGAGCGGCCGTAGTCGAAAGATGGCTCGCAGTTGAGCAGAATGTCGACAGTGCCGTGTAGGCACACAGCCGACCGCACGAGTATGTGTCGGGCGTCGAAGTCGCCGGGGGTTCGTCGATGGAGATCGGATCGGTCGCCCGTGCGGTACCAGGGACTTACCGCCAAGAAGTCGGTCACCACCAACCAGCCGCTGCGGGTCTGCCAGGTGGTGGCGAGCACCATCGTTCCCGGCACGTACTGGCGGTGAGCGGGGACGGCGCTGTCGACGGGCGCCAATCGGAACGAGCCGGCGGCACGGTCGAGAATGGTGCCAAAGATACTGGGGTCGTGCGGCTTGGGAAGGCAGAGCCATTCAATGGCGCCCGTGGGTGCGACCAGACAGCTGTTCTCGCAATCCGAGAGAAACGCGTAGTCGGCAATGGGAGGAAAGATCGTCGCAAGAGCGTCCTGACTTGGCGGACCCAGCCATCCAGCTTCTCCGAGGCGTGAAGCGATGAAGGGCTGGGGTCCAGCGGACCGTCCGCCGACTTTGTTCTCCGATGGATCTGAAGTGTGTTTCGATTCTGGCGTCACGTAACCACCTTTTTCGTAACGATCGGGCACGTTCAACCCACGCAGCATGTGAATCTGGTGTTGGACGAACCTCTGTTGTCACCTTAACCACGCCCTATGAAAATGGGTTCGATGCGAGTGGACGATTACTGGGTGATTTCGGTCTCGTAGCGCCGCGCCCTCAACTCGTCGTGAAGGCAAACGTAGTGGATCGTTGCAGAACTGCGAGCCTTCGCCGTTACGAGGGCGCCATCTTACGATTGCGTGAAGGTTTGAGCCGGAGAACTCTGCCTGGTGAATAAGCGCGTTGCGACGCCGGCACCGCGTTGGTGAATCCCCTCTCTAAGGAGATTCTAAGTCTTACGCCCTTTCACGGAGTGAGGCAACCGACCTAGGGTTGAAGGACGTGTTCAATCAACTAACCAAGGGCTTGTTCGCCGCCGTCTTGATCGCGTCGGGGCTTCTCGGCTCGACTGCTTTCGCCGCCGGTGCCGGGCCAGCGGTGTCTGCGTTGACTGGTTATGACGTCAGTTATCCGCAGTGCGGTGCTTCCCTGCCGACCTCGACAGGTTTTGGCATCGTGGGCGTCAATGACGGTCACCCGTTCTCGGCGAACCCCTGCTTGTCAGGCGAGCTTCGTTGGGCCGAGACCACGGTGAGTGGCGCGCCGGCGTTCTACATGAACACCGGGAACCCCGGACCGTCGTATTCGTCGAACTGGCCCACCAATCAACAGAGCCCTCGGATCTGTCACGGAGCGAACTCGCCCGCGTGTTCCTACGACTTCGGATGGAACACGGCACGAATCTCGTTCAGTAACGCCGTGAACGCCGAGACGGCGGACGGTTCATTGTCAGCGGCGTCCTCGGCGAGGGTCGCGCACTGGTGGCTCGACGTAGAAACTGGCAACACGTGGGAGACCCTGGAGCCGGGCTACGGACAAACGGCGTCGTCGAAAGCGAACGACCAGCAGATGTTGGAGGGATCGATCGCCTCGTTGTCGAACATCGGCGTGACCTCGATCGGGACGTATTCGACGCCGTCGCAGTGGCACACGATCACGGGAGGAACGGACTCCACGTTTCCGGCGGTGCCGGTGTGGGTGCCCGGATACGCGACGTTGTCGTCGGCGCAAGTCGCTTGCACGTCGCCGTCATTCACCGGCGGGCGAGTGGCCATGATTCAATACCCCTCGAACGGGCTCGACGGCGATTACGTCTGCGGCCTGCTGAGCACACCTGCCGCTGCATCGGTGACGGCGGCTGGATCATCGACGTTCACCGACCAGTTGGTGGTGAGCGGGAACGACGGCGCGGTCACCTACGTCCAGACAACGGGCGCCCCGGCGCTGACGGTCAATTCAACCGGTCTTGTCGCGACGAGCGGTACCCTCGCGGCTGGTTCCTACACCGCGACGGGCACAACCTCGGACACCAACGGCAACATCGGGACGTTCGTCTTCACTTTGACGGTGGGCACGATTAATCAGGCTTCGCCGGTTTCGAGTTCGGTGAAGGCGCCGAATTCATCGACGTTCACCGACCAGTTGGTGGTGAGCGGCAACAATGGCGCGGTCGCCTACGTTCAGACAACGGGCGCCCCGGCGCTAACCGTCAATTCAACCGGTCTTGTCACCACGAGCGGTGCGCTCGCGGTTGGCGCCTACACGGCGTCGGGCACGACGAGCGACCCCAACGGCGACATCGGGACGTTCGCGTTCGCTCTGGTCGTTGGCGCGATCACCCAGAATGCGCCGACCTCGAACTCAGTGGTGACAACGGCGCTGTCCGCCTTCACCGACCAGCTCAGTGTGAGCCACAACGACGGGGCAGTCACGTTCGCGCAAACGTCGGGTACCGCGAACCTCGCGGTCTCCGCCAGTGGCCTCGTCACGCCGGGCGCCACGTTGGCGTTTGGTACGTACGTCGCGAGGGGCAACACGAGTGACGCGCACGGTGATGCAGGGACGTTCACCTACAGGCTGGAAGTGACCAACCCTGCTCCGCCCCCTTCCTTCGCTGCCCCTGGTCCGATTCACGTCGTTGGTTACGCCGTCGCCGGGAGGTCGGCGACGCTGACCGTCGTCGGCGCTGGCTTTTACGGTCGACCGTCCGTGGCCAGCCATCGCGGTACGACCGCATTGGTCACGCGCGATAGCGGCACGTTGCTTTCCTTGAGGGTCACGGTGAAGCCCGGATCACCAAATGGTGTCTTCACGTTCACCATCACCCTGGCAAATGGCCAGTCGCGTCGGGTGAAGTACAACCAGAGGTAGCTGACGTCCTCGAAAGGGATTCGTACACGGTCCCTTCAGCCAAAAAAGCAGCATCGTGAGCTCTGGTGCACTTGCCGGCCATCGTTAAAGGCGCCCTTGAGGACTGGCGCCACTTCGGACTGGAAGCCGACTGGGACCTCGATCTCGGCACCTTGGGAGGCACTTCCAAGAGGAATTCCCGGCATCGCTCAATGTTCAAATTGAGGCGTATCCACGTCACCGCCACTTACCGAACTTTCGCTTCGCCAACTTCCTGATCAGAAACTCGCGGTGGCAGTCAGATGGATGCCCCATTTCAAATTCACTGGTCAGAGGTGGTAGACCGTCCTTCACCATTTCATGATGTTCTGTCAGAACTGATCTCGTGGCTATCGAATTGGCCATCGAAATGTCAGGTTTCCCCCGTCGACAGTATCGACTAATGGGAAGCCAATGGGGGGAGTTGAATCTGAGAATCAGTGAGGCGTAGACGTCGAGAACTACATGCCGCTAGCGCTCCTTCGAGAAGACATCGACGAAAGAGCTGGGAATGGCCGGGAAGCTTCGAGGAAATCGGAAGGTTGCTGACAGGAAACCAAAAGAGGAAAGTCGGTGAATTTTGACGAGCCCCAACGTCAATAGTTGGCGAGAGGGCGCCAAGATCTGAGTCCAGATTCGGGGAAGACCAGTGCTTCCAAGGCGCGACGTCGGGCAAAACTTCTGTAAATCGTTGCAATTAAAGGGCTCTGGAGACTTGACAACTTGCCCCTTGACCACTAACTTCTGTATTCAGTTTTGTGTTCTAAATAGTAGATAGTAGAAATCTGTTTTCACCATAAACAGTCGCTGCGTAGTGGCTGACGAAAGGATTGGCATGAATCGTGTAACCGTCCGTACTCCAGGAGCAATCAAAGTGCTCGCCGCTGGAGCTTTAATGCTTATATCGTGCGCTGGTTGGGCATCTATCTCAGCTGCCTCGTCGACGCCGAAAGCGGCCACGAGTTGTACGGTGGGTTTCTCTGATCCGACTGCGGGCAACACCTATCTGGCCAATTCGGAAGCTGGCGCCTCGGCGTACTTGGCCAAGCAAGGTTGCAAGGTTGTGACGCTGCAGGCTGATTACAGTACGACAACCGAGATTTCGAACATCCAGACCTTCATTACTGAGAAGGTCAGCGCAATAATCATTTGGCCCCTGGATTCACAAACTGACACCACTGTCTTGACGCAGGCTGCGAGCGCTGGTATCCCAGTCATTGGTTATGACGCGGTGGCAACGACAGCGAGTGGCACTGCGCCGTCAGCTCCCTTCACCGGTCAGTACCTGGATGCCCACGCGAACAAGGCATTTATCAAACAGCGTTTCCTGTATCTGAAGGCGCATCTCCGAGGGGGCAAGGGCCAAGTTGCGTACATTGGCTACGGCCAGCCAGTGGCGGCGTTGGATCAGGACTATGCGCTGACAATGCAGGTGGCCAAACAGTTCCCCACGATCAAAGTTGTCGAGCGTGTGAATAACCCCACCGATAATATTGCGGGCGCTGTCGCCCCGGCCTCAGCCGCGCTTGCTCGTTATCCAAAGTTGGCAGGTTTCATTTGCTACAACGATCCGTCCGCCATTGGCGCCGCGTCGGCCGTGAAAGCTGCTGGACGAAAGGGCAAAGTAATCATCCTCGGCTCGGAACTTGACGTTCCTGGTGTCGCTGCGATCAAGAGCGGTGAGATAAGCGCCAGTTGGGACTTCAGTGCCTACAGCGCGGCCGGCACCAATCTGGGCACGCTCTCATGGGACGCCATCAACAACGAGTCCTCGGCCAAGACCACCATCATTGGTCCGTTCGCCCAGTACAACGCGAAGAACTTTGGCAAACTGACCGCGACCGAGAAGAGCCACTTGTAGAAGTAAACGGGGTTCACCGAGCGCACCCGGCGCGAAAAGTCGGGCAGCTCGGTGAACCCCGGGGCCGGAAGCTACTGGACGCAAGGTTCGAGTGGTCGAAGTCGGAACTTCGCCAAGGTCCTCGTTGCCAAAACTGTATTCATTTCTGTTTAGTATGTCGGTGACATGAGCATTCAAATTTGTTTCTTACTTGAGGATAGGGGGGGTACATGAGTACACAAGAGTCGGTCGTCAATCTTCGAGCGGAGATCAAAGAATGGTTGTTTCGCGAAGCGGAACTTCTGGACGACGGTCTGGAACGCACCTGGCTGGAGGACATGGTCAGTCGCGACATTGTCTACCAACTTCCCCTACGCCAGACCGTTGAGCGCGCCCGCGGGGCTGGGTGGGTTGAAGGAACGTTTCATCTCGATGAACGTTACGGCTCCTTGAACTCCCGAGTCGCTCGCAACGAAAGCGCGTACGCGTGGGCGGAGGATCCGCCATCTCGAATACGCCACTTCGTCACCAACGTGCGACCCGTGGCCAACGACGACGGGACAGTTTCGGTTCGCAGCAACCTGCTCATCTACCGCACGCGACAAGACAACGTCGTGCCACAGCTACTGTCGGGCGAACGTCATGACGTCCTGCGCAGAGAGGATGGGGTCCTAAGACTGCTCGAGCGCAGGATTCTTCTGGATATGACGGCCATCGGAACGCACAATCTCTCAATCTTCTTCTAATAGCGAGGCTGACAATGACGAACTTTACCAACCGTACTGACAACTCAGAGCGAATTCTGGACCAACTCGAAGCCGGCCTACCCGTCGGTGAGCTGCCGGCGTCGCTCTACGGCAGCAAGGAAATCTACGAACGCGAAAAGCGCAACGTCTTCGGACGCTGCTGGGTCTTCTTGGCGCACGAATCCGAGATTCCGGCCAAGGGCGACTACGTCCTGCGAAAGGTCGGCGAGGA
This sequence comes from Acidimicrobiaceae bacterium, assembly GCA_003132205.1. Classification (GTDB taxonomy): domain Bacteria; phylum Actinomycetota; class Acidimicrobiia; order Acidimicrobiales; family RAAP-2; genus RAAP-2. Next base: position 144,377 of record PKWY01000033.1, on the reverse strand, counting down.
CAACTTCGTCGTCGTACGTGACGAACAGGGTGAAATCAACGTTCTCTTTGACGCGTGTCGACACCGTGGCGTCCAGATCTGTCGCGCTGACTCGGGCAATACGTCGCACTTTCGCTGTCCGTACCACGGCTGGACCTACGACACGAAGGGCAACCTAATCGGCGCGCCGCTGTGGAAGAACGCCTTTGGCGGCATGGACAAGTCCAGTAACGGACTCGCCGGCGCCGCGAAGGTGGGGAGCAAGCACGGTCTGATCTTCGCGACGCTGGACCCGACGGCCCCGTCGCTCGATGACTACCTCGGCGGCATGGGCTGGTATCTGGACCTGGTCTTCGGTCTCAACGAGCACGGCGTCGAGGTGCTCGGGGCACCTCAGCGGTTTGTTATTGATGCGAACTGGAAGTCCGGGGCTGACAACTTTTCGGGTGATGACTACCACCTGGGAACGCTGCACAAGTCAGTGTGGGAGATTGGCGCGTTCCCGGTGTCATTCCAGGACAACATGATGGGATACCACATCCAAGCATCACCGGGACACTCGTTGTCCTTCTCGATGGCCCCGAACGACGATGAACCCGGGCCGAAGTTCTTCGGCTACCCCGAGCGAGTTGCCGAGACGTTCACCAGTGAAAGGATTAGCGAGGATCAGCTCAATGTGGCGCGACGTTCGCGCGTGTTCGTCGGAAACGTCTTTCCGAACTTCTCCATCCTCGCATTGCCAATGACCGAAGATGGCGCCAACTTTCCGCCGACCGCGGTGTTGACGATACGCACGTGGCAGCCCGTCAGCGAAGGAAAGGTCGAGATCTGGAACTGGTTCTGCGCCTACAAGAACATGACCGAAGAGGAAAAGCAACGCAGCTACCGGGCGGGACTGGGAACCTTCTCGATGGGCGGCTCTTTCGAGATGGACGACACCGAACCATGGATCACCGTTGCTAGAACCGGGCGTTCAACCGCCGCTGAGGTTCTGGACTTCAAACTCAACTATCAAATGGGGATGCCGGGCATCGGAATTGGTCATCCTGTAGATGATTGGGCCGGGCCGGGAAAGGCATTTTGGACTCGCTACGAGGAGGGTGTTCAACGGAACCTGTTCAAGTTCTACCTTGGCATGATGAAGGCCGAACCAGGTCAGTGGCCCGCGCTCACGTTCGACGAGGATTGACGGGATCGTCATGGGTGTGTTGAAAGAGCAGTCCTGCTTGGTCCTCGGAGGAGCGGGCGGCATCGGCAAGGCGGTGGTGCGGCGATACCTCGAAGAGGGAGCTCGCGTTGTCGCGGCGGATCGGTCGAACGAGCGAGTCGATGCCTTGAGCCAGGAGTTTCCGGATTTCATTGCCGGGGGTCAGCTGGTAGGGGTGTGCTCGGACGTGTCCACGTGGACGGCCAACCAGCGGCTCGTTGAGCGGGTGATTTCCGAATTCGGTTCACTTGACGTGTTGGTGTCCTGCGTGGGTATCTACGACCAAGCCGTCTCGCTCGCCGAGATCGATCCAGCGCAGCTCGAAGCAGCCATCGATGAGAGTTTCCGCGTCAACGTCGGCTCGACACTGCTCGGCATCAAGGCGGCGCTGCCCCACCTTCGAGCATCACGTGGTCGAATTGTGCTCACCGCCTCGTTCGCTTCGTTCCAACCGGGCGGCGGCGGCGTGCTCTATACCGCGGCCAAGCATGCGGTCGTGGGCGTCGTGCGTCAACTCGCCTACGAACTCGCTCCCGATATTCGGATCAATGCGGTGGCGCCCGGCGTGGCCGCAACGGTGATGGCCGGTCTTACTTCGCTCGGCCAGACGCCCAAAGATGCGGTGCTACCGGGCACCGAAGATGCCCTCCCTCTCGGCAGCATCCCGGAGTTGAGCGACTACGGCGCGGTCTACGCGCTGCTCGGTTCAGCGGAAGGGTCAGCTGCAATGACCGGCACCGTGATTCCCGTTGATTCGGGTTTGCTCGTTCGCGGCATCGCTCCCGCGAGGCGGACACCGTGAGCAGTCCCGCCTGGTTCAACGATGCGCGCGAAGGCTACGTCAGCAAAGGCATTGGTGGCCGACTTAGCGTCGGACACCGGCCCGCGCTGCTCGTGGTTGACCTGGCGGTGGGATTCACCGATGATGCCTGGGCACCGGGCTGCGATCTCGATAACGTGGTCGAACGAACGGCCGAGTTGGTGAGGCGAGCCCGCGCCAGTGGTCATCCGGTCATCTTCACGACCATCGCCTTCGCGGCTGACGCTCTTGAGGGTCACGTCTGGCTCGCGAAGATGCCGGGGCTTCGGTGCATGAGCGAAGGCAGCCCGGCGGTGGCGATTGATCCGCGCCTGGGGCGTCTGGACTCGGAGCCACTGATCGTGAAGCGGGCCGCCTCGGCTTTCGCCGGCACGGGACTCGCCAGCCTGCTGGCCACCCTGCGTGTCGACACTCTCGTGATCACCGGGGCGACGACGTCTGGCTGCATCCGCGCGACCGTGGTCGACGCCTGTACTGCTGGCTATCCGACGTTGGTGCCCGAATCATGCGTCGGTGACCGGCACCAGGGTCCCCACGAGGCAAATCTCTTCGACATGAATGCGAAGTATGCCGACGTGGTCACCTTCGACCGAGCCCTGGCATTGTTTGACGAGGCGAGCGCCGAAGTTGAGGCGCGCGCATGACAGAGCATTTTGCCGACGTCTACCCGGGCCTGACGCCCCGGTTCGTGATCGGCGAGTCCGGCTCGCGCCCGCTGAGCTTGCAAGAGGAGATCGCGGCCGGAACCTACGCGCCGGTCGTCACCGGCGGACTGATCGACCAACTCGAACAGGCGGGACTGCGCGGGCGGGGTGGATCGGGTTTTCCGGCGCACCGCAAGTGGCGTGCAGTCCGTGATGGTGGCGCCCCTCGTGTTGTCGTGGCCAACGGCGAGGAGGGTGAGCCGTCGTCTTTCAAGGATCGGTGGCTGCTGACCAACCGTCCGCACGCGGTGATTGACGGTCTTCTACTGGCGGCGGCCGTCGTCGGTGCGGATCGGGCCGTGATCTATCTTTCGCATCCAGAGACTGTGTCGTCGGTGCAACGGGCTCTGGAGGAGCTGCCGCCAAGACCGGGCAGCGTCGCTGTCGAGATTCACGTGGTTGAACACCGGTACGTCGCTGGTGAGGAGACCGCGGTGTGCCGCTCCATCAACGGTGGCCTCGCGCTGCCGCTGTCCAAGCCGCCACGCCCCTTCGAGTCCGGCGTCGACGGACGACCGACTCTCGTCTCCAATGTCGAGACCCTGGTCCAAGCCGCATGGATCGGGCGGAACGGTGCAGATACGTACCGCGAACTTGGGACGAGTGCCTCACCCGGAACAATGCTGGTCACCCTGGGCGGATCCTGTCGGCGCCCTGGAGTCTACGAAGTGCCCTACGGACTCACGCTGGGACATCTGATCGAGGACTGCGCCGGAGGATTGAGCAATGGGATAGGTGGCGTGCTCGCCGGTGGGTGGTTCATGGGAGTGGCCGATGCGTCGCTGCTCGAGGCGACGTGGTGCTATGACGCCATGCGCGCTGCGGGCTCGGGCATCGGCTGCGGGGCCGTGACCGTGCTCGGCTGCGACGAGCGGATAGAAGATGTGGTCGCTCGGTTGGCCCGCTGGTACGTCGAAGAGTCCGCTCAGCAGTGCGGAGTCTGCGTGAAGGGAACCGCGGCCATCGCCGACACACTCGAACTGTTCAGTCAAGGCAGCGCTGAGCCCGATGCCCTGGCGAACTTGGCTCGTTGGGGAACCGCGCTACAGGGGCGCGGCGCATGCGCGTTTCTCGACGGTGCGGCGAATCTCGCCGGCACTTTCTCAAGAATAATCACATCGGATCGGGCAACGCAACCGATTGCCGTCAACTAAAGGAGAAGTAATGAAAGTCTTTCTAGACCCGATCAAGTGTTCGGGCTACGGAGCGTGCGCGGACATCTGCCCATCGCTCTTCGTTATTGACGAGTTTGGCTTCGCCCAACTGTTGAATGGCGGCGTCGTTGCGGCCGGTGACGAGGACTCCGCCCGCAATGCCGCCGCGGGCTGTGCCGAAAACGCCATCGGGATCGAGGGCTGACGTGGACCTGCGTCTGGATGACAAGGTGGTGCTCGTCACCGCGGCGAGCAAGGGAATCGGTTTCGCGGTTGCGGAACGCTTCGCTCGCGAAGGCGCGAAGGTGGTCATCAGTTCGCGCGAGGGTCCGTCCCTTGACGACGCCATCGAAAGAATTGGCAGCGGCGTCACCAAGCAGGCAGCTGACCTGACCCTTGACCGTTCGGGCACTGTTCTCGTCGAGCGGGTCATCGCCGAGCATGGCCGGTTGGATATCCTCGTGAGCAACACGCCGGGGCCGCGCATATTGCCCGCACTCGAAACGACTGACGAGGACTGGGAAGCGGCGTATGCCGCCCTGCTTCGTCCGGCGGTACAACTGTCGCGCCGCGCCGCGCAGCAGATGTGCCTGCAGGGATCGGGGAGCATCGTCTTTCTGACTTCCACCTGGGTAAAGCAGCCCGCAGTTGGCGGCGTGCTGTCGGCGACAATGCGCTCTGGAGTTTCGGCGCTGGCAAAACAACTGGCCCTCGAACTGGCCCCGTTCGGGGTGCGGGTGAATCAGGTGATGCCGGGCGCGACCGGCACCGACCGAATGCGCGACATCATGCGGGCCAAGTCGGTACAGCACGCGACGACGGAGGATGAGGAACGTGCGGCAACGGTCCGTGACATTCCGCTTGGTCGATGGGCCGAAGCGTCGGAGATTGCCGACACCGTGGCCTTCCTCGCCTCGCCCGTCTCATCATTCTCAACCGGTACCGCCATCAATATTGACGGCGGCGCCGTCCGATCCACTCTTTAACTTAAAGGAACACGAACAATGACCAGTAGCCTGCACCAACTCTTCATCAAGCAGTATCGACTGTGCAAGCTGACCGCTGACGAGACCGTCGCGGTCATCAGCGAACAGGGGCAGAAGGGGAATTACGTGGACGCGGCGGTCTCGGCGGCCCAAGAAATCGGTGCCGGTGTGATCATACTGACCGCCCCCAGCCTCTCGCATCCCATGCTGCCGCCCCACCAATCCGACGATCGGGGGATTGCGGCGCTACTCGCCGGCGCCGCGGAGTGCGACATGGTGATCGACGTCACCGTGGGCGGCCTGATCCATTCCACGGTGCGCACCAGAATCACCGGCAATGGGAAGCGGATGCTTTTCGTCGCCGAACCGGCCAACGTCCTTGATCGACTCATGGGAAATGACGAACTACGCCAGAGCGTATTGGCCGGTGGCCAACTATTGAAGGCCGGGACAACCCTGCGGGTGACCAGTCCGGTAGGCACCGATCTCAGCGCGGATATCGCCGGAGAGAGCCTTCCGATCACGCACCAGTGGGGTTATGTTGATGAGCCCGGCCGCTGGGATCACTGGCCCAGTGGATTCGTCGCGTGCTTCCCAAATGATCGCACGACGCAAGGAACCATTGTGCTCCAGCCCGGCGACGCGCTCATCCCGTGGCAGCGCTATGTCCGCGACGAAGTCGTCTTCACCGTTGAGGACGGGTTCATCGTCGACGTCAAGGGCGGGGCTGATGCCTTCCTCCTGCGCGATTACTTTGAGTCATGGAACGATCCAGAAGTGTGGGCGATCTCGCACATGGGATGGGGCCTTCACCCGATTGCGAGCTGGGCGGCATTCGATGTCTACGACGCGCGGACGCTCTACGGGCAGGAGCTGCGTTCCGCTCCGGGAAGCTTCATGTGGTCAACGGGCAGCAACCGTTTCGCGAACCGCGATACGCCCGCCCACTTGGACGTGCCGATGAGGGACTGCACAGTCCAGATCGACGGCCACATCGTCGTTGATACCGGAAAGTTGGTGACTGCATGACGGCGGACTTGCTGTCGAGACTCGAAAACGCCATCCTGGAACTTGGCCGGCGCCCCGATGTACTGAAGCAGTTTCAAGTTGATCCAATTGCCGTTGGCGAGGAACTCGGGCTCGATCCGGAGTGGGCGCTGGTTATTGCCGCAGGAGACCGCGACCGACTGCGAAGTGCTGGGGTCAATGACGGCATCACTATTTTGGTCAGCAGGTGGTTCCGAGGGGACCTTGCCGATTCGGGCAGCGCCGGTGGTTTCCACGTGAGCTCACTCGAGATCGAACAATCAGAAGTTCCGGCGAATCTCGTCTTCGCCGGTGGGTGCTCTCACGTGCCCGATCTCCTGGCCCGGCCCGAAATCGATCCCGCCGACTCGGTTGGTCGACTCACCCAGGGTTATCAGAAGCTGGCCGAGGCGCTTCGCGCCGCCGCGCCCGATGTGTTGCTCGTTACCGCGGACTGCCACTTCCAAAGCTTCAAGACGGGAGCATTCGTCGTGGGAACGGGGGCAAGCCATACGGGCTCGATGGCATTTTTCGGCCGACCGGATCTGAATCTGACGGTTGAGGGCTCCCCAGGGTTGGCGTCGTCCATTGTTCAAGCGGTTCGCGACGCCGGCCTCGAGGTGGAAGACGCCCCCGAGGTCCAACTGGATCACGGGCTCATCGTGCCGCTGCGCCAACTCCTGTCCGACGTGAATGTGCCCGTCATCCCCATCATCACCCAGCCGGCGCGAAGCTTCTCCCCATGGAACGCCCGGGCGTTCGGCGAGCAACTGCGATCGGTGGTCGAGGCTTCGAATCAACGGGTCGGGGTCCTCGCGACCGGCGGCCTATCGCACTGGTTGGATCCAGGCGTCTTCGGCAAGGTCGACATTGAGTTTGACACGCACATTCTGGAACTGCTGCAGGTCGGACACGGGTTGGATTTGGCGAAACTGGAACCCTTCGCACTGCTGAGCCATGGCCAGTACGAATTCCTGAACTGGATAATCATGCTCGGTCTGGTGGGCCCGGGGGCGTGCGCCGATGTTTACGCCTACGAGCCAATGGTGGCATCGGGCGGCGGTTGGACTGTCGTGAACCTGCGAATCGACCAGACTGCGCAGCTGCCGGTATGAAGCATCCGGAGCCCAAGCGTGTCCTTCGCGTGGGACTGACACAGTTCCACGCGACTCGGGACATCGAACGCAACGTCGAGACAGCGTGTCGCCTTGTCGCTCGCGCGGCGGCCGAGGGCGCCGAGCTCGTTCTCTTGCCCGAGAATTGCCTCATGCTCGGCAGCAACACCGAGATGAGAGCCGAAGCATTCCGGATCGACAGTCCCGCGTTGACCCGTTTGTCCAAGGCCGCCGCAGAGAATCGGGTAACCGTGGTGCTGGGTGGAGCGAAGTTCATTGTCGACGAGGATGAACGGCCCCGAAACCGAGCGCTGATCTTCGATCCGACGGGCCGCCTGGTCGGTGGCTACGACAAGATTCACCTGTTCGATGCCCGAATCGACGGGCAGTCGTTCGAGGCGTCGTCGGTTGAGCAAGCAGGTGGGGGGCCCGTTGTGCTTGATATTGCCGGGACGCGCGTGGGAGTCACGATTTGTTACGACGTGCGCTTTCCCGAACTGTATCGACGCCTCGCGTTGGCCGGCGCGGAAGTCATTCTTGTTCCCGCGGCGTTCACCCGAACGTCCGGACGCGCGCATTGGGAGGTACTGCTACGCGCCCGAGCTATCGAGAATGCGGTGTATATCGTTGCGTCGGCCACCATCGGCGGGGCCGAAGACGACGCCTTTCCCACGTACGGGCACGCGAGTGTCATCGGCCCGTGGGGCGAGGTAGTGGTGGACCTGGGCGAGGCTCTGGAGGCGTACCAGGTGGTCGAACTTAATATCGATACCATTGACCGAGTTCGTGAGCAGCTGCCGGTGCTGCGTGGTGTGCGTCCCGATGCGTACGGTGCCGTTGTCACAGACTATGCGGTCGCCAATGACTGGGAGGTCGAGAAAAGTGAGTAACACGATCAGCGGGGACGAGCAGGGCTTCTCCGACGAGGCCGATGACGGCATCATCGGAGAAGAGGGGAGTTTTGGAATCGCGAATGAGTTCACCGGAGTGAAGGTTCGAAAGGTGATCACCCGCAACGGCGAGAGGCTCGAGCTCGCCACGCCGAAGTTCGGGCACCGCGTTCTGCTGGACGCGATGCAACTCGAAGTTATTTCGACCCTCACGCCGGAAAAATTCAACGAACTCTTTGCCCGAAACCTTGGTTCGTACGAGGAGCCTTCGTGACCGAAGAAGTTCGCCGCAGTCGCTCAGGCACCATGGTCGACGAGATCTATCTGGTGCTGCGTGAACGCATCATCGACGGATCCTTCGCGCCCGGACAGCGGTTATCACAAGAGCATCTGGCGAGAGAGCTGCAGGTGAGTCGGACGCCGCTACGTGAGGCTTTTCAAAGGTTGGAACGCGACGGACTGCTGAACATCAGCGCGAACCGTGGCATGCACGTCTCCTCGTTGAATAACAGCGACACCGAGCAGTTTTACGCGCTTCGACTCCTGGTGGAGCCCCCGACGCTGACGGCCCTGCTTGACCGGATCACCGACCAGGACATTGCTCAGATGCTCGAAGCTCTCGATGCGATGAGTCGCTACACCGATCGAACCCGTGAGTTTCAAGAGGCGCACAGGCGTTTTCATGATGTCGCGTTGGATCACTACCCAAGCGCCATTGCAGAGCTGACGCACTCGTTGCACGCGAAGATCTACCGCCACCAACGGGCGTACCTCTCGCGCCCCCGCGTTCCCGAAGATTTTCTTTACGCGGACAAACTGCTCCTCAACGCGATTCGCCAACGTGATGGCGCATTGGTGCATCAGGTGCTTGAATTCCACCTCATTGACGCGGCGCTGGGGCTGATACTTGATCTCAATCCGGACCACTGTTTTGACCCGCTGCTATTGACGCTTCGCGGCATCGGGATCAATCTCGAGAGCGACGCACAGGGTCGCATTCCTCGTCCCGCCGTGCTGCGGTGGGAACGCAGCGACACCGCGTCCATGCCGGCGCTGGCTACCTACAACCTGCTTTACGAGCCCGCCTTCACTGGCGGGTGAGACCCTTGGGAGACCCTTGATGACCGCCATACGCGTTGGCCTGATCGTGCCGAGCTCCAATACGACAATGGAGACGGAGATTCCCGCCATGCTTCACCTGCGAGAGACGACCCGTCCGGAGCGCTTTACGTTCCATTCCAGTCGAATGCGGATGAAGCACGTCACGCCGGAGGAATTACGGGCGATGGACTGCGATTCCGAACGATGCGCGGTAGAACTGGCCGATGCCGATGTGGATGTGATGGCCTACGCGTGTCTGATTGCCATCATGGCTCAGGGACAGGGCTACCACCGCAAGTCGGAGGAAAAACTCCGCGCCGCAGCGAAGGCTTCGGCGAACCTTAATGTCCCCGTCATCTCGTCGGCCGGAGCCCTCGTTGAGGCCTTGCACCATCTTGGCGCGAAGAAGATCTCGGTTATCACCCCATATGTGCCGGCCTTGACTGAGATGGTATGCGACTACATCCGTACTGAGGGCATTGAAGTGCACGACACGATAAGTCTCGGTGTCGCCGACAATCTCGCCGTTGGCCGACTCGATCCCGCCAATCTCACCGAGCTCGCCCACAAGATTGACACCAAAGGCGTGGATGCCTTGGTGTTGAGCGCGTGCGTGCAGATGCCGTCGCTACCAGCGATCCAGATCGTTCAGGACCAATTTGACATACCTGTTCTCTCCGCTTCTGTCGCGACGGTGTGGAAGACGCTCAAAGTGCTCGGCCTTGAAACGGTGGTCCCGCGCGCCGGAGCGCTCTTGGCAGGCTCATAAGCACCGCTTTGACCCCCATCCGGCTGCAGGGGACTCCTCGAACGGCTGGGATCCATCGGCGAAGTTCGAGAAAACCGGGCGACCTGAACCTTAAGGGCGCTGGCGCCGAAAACCTGAATTCATGCCATTGAAACGCAGCGGCCAGAGTGTGGACTAAACTTGACACAGAACTTTATACACTTTAGACTAAGGCGATGATTTTGGTGGTACGAAAGCCTGTGCGGCGGATCAATTCTCGTTTCGTGGCCGGTTCCATGTGCGGTGTTGGACCAGGAGATGGGGCTCTTGGGGCCAACCGCGCGCACGGTATTCCAGCGGAGCATTGGTCCCAGTGTTGCGACTAATCCAGGTAATCGCGGAGCGTCGGCAGGTCCTCTTATGAAGTTCTGTGGCGATCGAACGAGTGGGGCCGTCGCGACTCAAGCGTTCGCGGAATTGATTTCGGTCTCGCGCAAGGTCGCTGGGTCGTAGTAGTTCGATGTCATGGGGGGTCATTTAGTGGGAAGTCGTGGGGTCACCGAGCAGGTGTCACCGAGCATGCTCGGAGAAGCGGAGCATGGCCCGCTCATCGTCGAGGCGAGGAGCATTTCCAAGTTCTTCGGTCCGGTGACGGCGCTTAACGACGTCTCGGTCTCGTTCAGGGCTGGAGAGATTCACGCTCTAGTTGGCGAAAATGGATCTGGCAAGTCGACATTCTTCAACTGTCTCAGCGGGATGCTGAGGCCTGACAGCGGCGAGATCCTGATTGATGGCATCGCCGAGCACCACGTCTCTGTTCGTCACGCCCGAATGCGCGGTGTTGCGATAGTGAGCCAGGAGTTGAGTCTGATTCCCGAGTTGAGTGTCGCTGAGAACGTCCTGCTCGGTTCGCGCGTTGCATCTCGAAATGGAGTCTTGCGCTGGCCGGACCTGGTGAGCCGGGCGATCCGGGCACTCGACTACGTGGGTCTTGATGTCAATGTCTCCCTGCCGGTGCGTGACCTCTCGGTAAGCCAGCAGCAGCTGGTCGAGATCGCGAGGGTGTTGTCGTTTCGCCCGCGACTGCTCTTACTTGACGAGCCAACGGCGTCACTCGAATCCGATGACGTGCGAACGCTGATCAAGCTGGTACAGCAACTCGCCAGCGAGGGCTTGGCGGTGGCCTTCACTTCTCACCGAACCGCCGAGATTCTGGAACTCGCCCACACCATCACTATCTTGCGCGACGGTGTTCATATTGAGACCAGCGCGGCGAAAGGAATTGATGAGGAGTGGATGGTGAGTCGCATGGTCGGACGTGAACTCGCGAAGATTCATCCTCGTTCGATCTCCTTGAACGATGAGAGCCATCAGAAGTCGGCCCTTCGCATCACCAACGTCTTCACCAAGGATGGCTTCGTCAAGGGGGCATCGCTCGAGGTTCACCGGGGTGAGATTCTGGGCATGGCGGGCCTCATGGGCGCGGGGCGGACCGAACTTCTCGAATCCATCTTTGGTTTCAATCCGCAGTCAAGCGGCGTGATCGAAATGGCGGACGTCGCACTGCAAGCGCCATCGCCTCGAGAGGCGATGCGAGCTGGGCTCGCCCTTGTCCCCGACAGTCGCCGCGAGAAGGGGGCGGTCATCGGAATGACGGTGCTCGAGAACATGTTCATGACCAAGCGGGGCCTGAAGTTCTGGCGTTCACGCCGACGCGAGAGTGAAGAGGCCCTCGCCTGGATGGCGCGGCTGGGTCTGCCCCGAACGCCACTGCATGCCCCGATGTCGTCGCTTTCTGGTGGACAGCAGCAGAAGGTGATTCTCGCGAAATGGCTGAGGCGAAGGCCTCGCGTACTGCTTTTGGATGAGCCGACGCGTGGAATCGACGTGGCGGCGAAAGCAGAGATCTACTCAATTCTTGAGGCGTGCGCCGACGAGGGAATGTCCATCATCGTCGCCTCATCCGAACTGCCGGAGTTGCTGCGACTTTGCGACCGGATAGCGGTGATGAGGGCGGGACGGATTGTGGGGGTCTTTGATCGAGGCGCCACCGAGGAGCAGATTATGTCGGTCGCAATTTCTGAAAGGAAGTCATGACAATAACGGAACATGAAGTGGTGGAAAGTGGAGCGAGGGACACGGTGCTGAGCCCGGCGGACCGTTGGGGGCATCTGCGAAAGGTGCCCAAGTTCGCAGCGGTCCTGGTGGTTTTTGTCGCGGCTGTCGTAACTTTCCGCGTCAAATTTTCGGGTTTTCTAGATGAGACCAACGTCAACAGCATCCTGAGCAGTGCCTCGATTGACTTCCTGCTGGGCATGGGCATGACGCTCACCATTATCTCGGGGGGCATCGATCTCTCGGTCTCCTCGACGGCGGTCCTCGCGGCGGTCTGTGGTGGTGAGATGACGGTTCACTTCGGAGTCGTGGTCGGGATTTTCGCCTGCCTGGTCGTGGGCCTCGTGGTGGGAACCGTCAATGGGTTGCTTATCGCGCGACTTCGTCTCAACGCCTTCATCGTCACGCTCGCCGGGCTGGTGGCCTACGAGGGGTTGGCGCGTCTTATCTTGAATGACAGCACCCTCGTACTGACGACGACGACCTTTGGATCGTTCTTCTACGCTCAACTCGGACCCTTCACGTACATCTCACTCTTGATGTTGGCCGTACTGGTGGTTCTCAGTCTCGTGCTCCACAAGACGTATTTTGGTCGGGACATCTACGCGGTGGGAGGGAACTCACACGCGGCGCGCCTATCGGGAATCGCGGTAGAGCGTGTGACCGTCGCCGTCTACGCGATCTCGGGGCTGTGCGCTGGCATTGCTTCGGTATTGCTCATCGGATTCAATTCAAACTCGGTGGATCCAACGGCCCTTGGTGGCGACGAGCTCACTGTGGCCGCGGCGGTGCTGCTCGGTGGAACGGCGCTCGTCGGAGGGTCGGGTGGGCCCTTTGGAACAGCAATCGCAATAATCTTCTTCTTCACGATTGATAAGGGGCTGAATCTCATCGGGATTACGGCGACGTACTGGCAACTCATCATCACCGGAGTGCTTCTCTTGTTCGCCGTATTGATCGACAGAGCCCAGATGCTGATTCATCGCCGACGACTTACCACGTTGTCGATTTCGGAATCCGAGAAGTGATTCTTGCACCCTTGCGTCAATTCGACGGGAAGGGTGAAATACGTTGCGGTCAGCTTCTTGACGCGCCAGCGTTGATTGCGGTGGCTTGACGCGGGGCCTTCGGTCAGAATCCAGTTGGTCGACGGGTCTTGATCCGCGCACCTCGGGACTACGGGACTGCGGCTTCACGCAGCCGCCGAAACGTTGCAGCGGCTCTTCTCTTGGTCTTGACTCCAGAGACGATTTGACATTCCGATCTCTGGAGAATTCACAATTCCACTTGCTGGACCTCGCGTTTCTGACGAGCGTCATTGCCTTAATGTGATGTCACTGACGGAGGAGTATTTCGATGGAGGTCTTGTTCATTGGCGGCACCGGAATCATCAGCAGCGCCTGCGTGGCCGCTGCCCTCGAAGCGGGTCACGAAGTCTCGACGCTTAACCGGGGTCTTTCGAGACTGCCGAGCCAGGTGAGGGCTGACCGTACGCTGATCGCCGATGCATCGGACGAGTTGCAAGTCCGTGAAGCACTGGGTAATCGGCATTTTGACGTCGTGGTTCAATTCACCGCCTACGTTCCAGCTCAAGTCGCGCTGGATGTTCGTCTGTATTCAGATGCGGGCCAGTACGTCTTCATCAGTTCGGCTTCGGCCTATGAGAAACCTCCGGCGCACTGGCTCATCACCGAGTCGACCCCTCTGAAGAACCCCTTCTGGCAGTATTCCCGGGACAAGATCGCCTGCGAAGACGCCTTGGTTCGGGCCCATCAGACGACCGGTCTTCCGGTGACGATTATCCGCCCTTCGCTGACCTACGGCCTTTCACAGATACCGGTCTGCATTGGAAGCTGGGCAAAGCCCTTCACCATCATCGAGCGAATGCGCCGGGGCGCCAAGATACTGGTGCCGGGCGACGGAACCAGTATCTGGACCATCACGCACAGCAGTGACTTCGCGCGAGGGCTCATCCCGCTTTTTGGTAGGGCGGAGGCGATTGGCGAGGCTTTCCATATCACGTCTGACGAAGCGTTGACCTGGAACCAGATCTATCGCTTGGTAGGCGAGGCCGCGGGCGTCGAGCCGGACTTGCTGCATGTTCCTTCTGACGGAGTTATCGCTGCTGATCCCGAGCAGCTGGGTACCTTGTGGGGCGATAAGGCTCACTCGTCGGTGTTCGATAATTCGAAACTGCGTGGGCTGGTGCCGGGGTTCAACGCCGTTATGCCGTTTGCCGACGGTATCCGCCAGACCGTGGACTGGTTTGACAGTGACCACCGCCGACAAGAAATTGATGAACCCGCAAATGCTGCGTGGGATCGGTTGGCTGCGATATACGTTGAGGCTCTCGCCAAAGCTGCGGAGTGAATCGCCGCGGGTATTGCGTGGACAAGGACCCTTCAGCGTTCCAACCCCTCATCTGGAAGATGCCGTTCGACCGTTGAACGGGCCTAAGGGTGGATGTTGGGGCGTTTGATGCTCACTCCGCTAGCTTGCATCTCCGCGATTGCCGCCTCGGTCGTTTCTGGCGCCACTCCTGCGCAGAAGTCCAAGTCCAGGGTGGCGTTGTAGCCGAGGCGAACGGCGTCGAGTGCAGTGGCTTTCACGCAGTAATCCGTAGCGAGACCGACGACTGTCACATCGGTGACGTCCATTGACTTCAGGTAGGCGTCGAGGGATTCGTGGTTGGGGTTGGTGCCCTCAAAGCCCGAATAGGCCGCGCCCAGCGCACCCTTGTAGAAGACCTGGCCAGCACCGGCTACGGCGTCGATTGCCGGATGAAACTGAGCTCCCCACGTTGAGGCAACGCAGTGGACTGGCCACACTTTGAAGTGATCGCCGGGATGGTCACCATGCCAGTCCTTGGTGGCGACGACGAGATCGGCATCACCGGGTGGGCCCTTGTGATCCAGGGCGGCGGCCAACTTCGTTGCGATACCTTCACCACCCGGCACGTAGAGCGATCCGGACGGGTCGGCGAAGTCGTTCTGCACATCGACCACGATGAGAGCAGTCTTCATGGGTTACAAACTCGTGCCTGGAAGTCTTCGCGCAGCACGAGCGCCGTGGTGACGTTTTGCGCGGATTCAGAGACCTTGGTCGTCATCTGATGAACTGTACCGCCCCATCTCGGAGATTGTCCGAGATGAAAGCGAGCAAGGGCAACGAGATCCGCCGGGATTCACCTCAACTCAAAGACAGCGTGCGAATGCGCACGCTCGCGTCGGCAGCACTGGAAACTGACGATCGCCGACGACGTTCTCGACCACCGCTATGGTGAGCCAACTTCGAGGCCCGCCCGTTGGCGGGCTGCGGCTCGGACCTGCTCGGTGAGCCGCGATAGCCTTGCCGTGATTTCGCAGACCGGCGTGACCGGATGGGTGAGGTCGCGGGCGGCGTCTGGCAGCTCGCGCAGGTCGGCCTCGAAGCGTCCGCGCGCGGCGGATAGCGAGTCCGGACTCCCGAGCCGCCGACCGGACCGCATCATCTCCTCGAGCAGACCGACCGTGCCGGCCGGGGCCGCCTCGTCCCGACAGCCGATCGCATCTCGGAGTTCAGCACCACGGAAGACCTGCTTCGGGCCGGGAAGGGTGGCCTTTGCCTCCGAGAGCTTGGCTACCGGGCGGCCGTCGTAGGCGACGAGCTTGTAGGCGGAGTCGAGGTACGGGGCATCCGCCGAGACGCCGAGACGGGTCCCGAGGCCCGCCGCGTTGATCGGGGCGCCAGCGGCGACGAAACGCGCGAGGTCGTACTCGTCGAGTCCCCCAGAGACGAAGATGCGGACGTCGAATAGGCCCGCTGCGTCGAGGAGGCTTCGGGCAGCGACGGCGAGTTGCGCGAGGTCACCGCTGTCGAGACGGATGCCGGAGTGCTGCGCAAGGCCGCGGCTTTCGATGACCTCGATCGCGCGGGCGACGCCGGCGAGGGTGTCGTAGGTGTCGACCAGGAATGTCGTCTGATCGGGAAAGTCGCTCGCGAAGGTCGAGAAGGCGTCGACTTCATGCTCGAAGGCCTCGATATAGGAGTGCGCCATGGTCCCGGTTGCGGTGAGTCCGTAGCGTCGGGCGGCCTCGACGTTGCTCGTCGCGGAGAACCCCACCATCGCCGAAAGGCGTGCCACGGCGATTCCCGTCTCGACGCCCTGGGTCCGACGGAACCCGAACTCGACGAGGTCGATCTTGCCCGCTGCGGCCAGGCGGCAGCGGGCTGCCTTCGTGGCGAGCATCGACTGCAGGCTGACCTTGTTGAGCAGGTAGGTCTCGACGAGCTGCGCCTCGGCGATGGGGGCGGTGACCTCGAGGATCGGCTCGTTGGCGAAGACGATCCGACCCTCGGGAACGGCAACGACGTCCCCGGTGAAGTGGAGCTCGGAGAACGACGCGAGTGTCGCGTCATCGAAGCCGAGAGTAGCGAGGTACGTGAGGTCTCCGTCCTCGAAACTGAACTGCTCCAGCCACTCACAACAGCTCTCCGCACCGGCGGCGACGAGAAAGCCGCGACTCGGCGGCAGGTTGCGGACAAAGAGGCTGAACGTGGCGGGCGCATCCATGCCGTGGCGCAGGTAGCTCGCCGCCATCCTGAGCTCGTAGAGGTCGGTCAGAAGCGCTCCGGGCACCGCCGGACACCTCCCACTCGCCCTGCGCCGCGATCTCTGCTTCCCATGGAGCTATTCTGTGCGTCCCGCGAGCGGCCAGGTAGGGGCGAAGGTCACGAGCGTAGCCAGCGCGGGCGCTCCGTGATTGACTCGACCCAAAGCTTCCCCTCCCCGACAAACGCAGTGCGGGAAGCTCGACGATGGAAAGTGCGCAAAGAGCCAACGCCCGCAGCGCTGCTACGGTGAGTTCTGCCTGGCATTCACGTGCCGGCCACTGTGGACAGGCGAACGTGAAGGCCCGGGTGAATGTTCGCAATTTCCTTCAGTTTCGTGATTCGGCAGGAAGACCGGGGAAACCATGGACAACTGGACGGGTGCAATCGGCAGATGAAAAGATCCCTGTACGTCATGCGCCACGCTAAATCGAGTTGGAAGGATTCCAGCGTGCCCGATTTCGAGCGGCCACTCGCCCCCAGAGGGGAGAAGGCAGCCCGGCGTATGGCCCGACGGCTGGCGCGGACGCTCCCGCTGCCGGAACTTGTTCTTTGTTCCCCGGCGACTCGCGCCGTACAGACGTATCAGCCGATCGCCAAGCTTCTCGGTAACTCGGTCGAGGTGCAAATCGAAGAGGGGCTCTATGGCGCGAGCGGCACCGAGTTGCTTGCGCGGCTCCGTGCGCTGCCCGACGAGGTGCAGTCAGTGCTGCTCATCGGCCACAACCCCGGCGTACAGGACCTGCTAATTGAACTGGTCAGCGATGGCGATCCGGCCCGCCTGGATGCAGTGCGTGCCGGATTCCCCACCTGCGCGTTGGCCACGATTCGTGTGACGAGTCGTTGGTCCGAGCTCGGCCCGTCCACGGCTTTCGTGGAAGACCTTTTGACGCCGACCGCCCTTTCCGGCTAGCCGAGTTGAGGTCGAAGATAGCGCAAGCAAGTGGTGGAGTCGGCCGAGCCCTGCGCCAGAGCCCGGCGGGTGTTTGGGGTGGTTGACAACGGTGTAGCAATCTCGATAAGAAGTGCGTCGATCACCTCGAAACTCGGACGGTGCACCTCGAGGCAGTGGCATCGTCGCTATGAGTCATAGCGCTGCTGAAACGACCATGGTGCTGCATGCAGATGCGCGAACTCGACGCGGCAACTCTGGCACGTTCGGGTGAACTGTCAAGCAACAACTTCCTGATGTCTTCAAGGCGCAATCACGACAGGCCCTATCATTCGTCGAGTAGTCCTAGGAGGATGATGACGAGAGGCCTTAAGTGGGGTGTGCTGGCCGGGTTGGCAGCGGGCGTGATCGCAATCATCCTTGTTGACATTTCCGGCATTCATGGATCTCTAGGTGGACTCATAGCAGCGGGTGTAACCGGTGTCACCATTTGGATAGTGAGCCACCGGATTGACCGGCCCCGCGGTAGTTAGAGATCGCTAGTCAGGTGACTGAAGGCGCGATGTAAGTCAAGTTGAAGTTGATCGCTGCAACTAGTTGAACTTGTATCGTACCCGACAAATGCTAAGAAACTGAGCGTGTCGAGTCGAAGGAGATTCGAGGGTCGCAGTAGGTCAAACTCAAGAAATGAACCGGTCCAGAGCGTCAAGCACATCAACAGCGGTATTCAAATCCGTACCGCCTTTCTTGACTCTCGAGTTGGGATTCTCTGGCGCCGTCGGCATTTCTTGGTTTTGCTGGCGACGGCCCACCACGTGCCAGACTCCTCGTGCTGCCACCGTGCCGTGATTGGTGTACATATGCGGCCGTACAGAGTCGAATTGCAGCGAATCGCCGGCTGAGAGAACGTAAGTATCAAATTCCAGTTGAAGTGTTAGCTCGCCCTCGAGAATATAGGCGTATTCAAAACCGCTATGACGCATGAGTTTCCCCTCAATCGAACTCGACGCGCCAGGTGCGTAAGTCACGAGCAAGGGTTCAGCGGGACCACCTTCGCCAACGGCCAGTCGCTCCCAGCGAACGCCGTTGTCCATTTCAATGCTTGGATTGTCAGCGGCGTACTGCACTGCGGGGAGGACTGTCCCGTGTGGTCCTTGCATGGCCGCAGCGGATCGCTTCAATGAGGTTATTTCCGAAGGACTATTCCCCAGGAGATCATCCATGGACAAGCCCAGATAATTGCTCAAGGAGTAAAGAGTTGAAACTGACGGTTGAGTCTTTCCCGTTTCTACCTGTGAAATAAGACTCGCTGATACACCAATTGCAGAGGCGAGGCTTCGGAGACTCATCGATTGCTTGAGTCTGGCCCGCCGTAGAAGGGCACCAATCTCTGTCGTCATATCAATGCCTCCTGTCTCATTCAACTCTAAGTCTTGGTGTGCGCCCGATGTGTATGTTTCTGTCCCTCTCCAAATTCGTTAAGGAGAGATAGATCATTCAGAAAGCCAAGATAACTCATACTACCCAGTAACTTTCAGACGAAATATGTTGTTCGCTAGCGCTCAAGATTTTCAAGCATTATTGAACAAGACGTCCGTTCTGTGTGTAATATGCTACCCAATGATGTGGTTAGCCTGACCAAGAAACGGGGGTTCTCATGGGCGAGACGTACAAGGTGAATATTGACGAAGTGCCGGCACAACCGGATCTCGGTCCAGATCAAGGCTGGGTTGGTATGACCGTGCAGTTCGTGATTGACGCATTCAATGGCGGTTCGGAACACCTTGTATTTGGTCGAGCTCGCTTCGCTCCGGGTCATTCCGAGCACCAGTGGCACCGCCACGAGAACGCCGAGGAGTTTGCGTACATCACCAGAGGCGAGGGAATCGTTCTGGATGGTGACAATGAAATACCTGTCAAGGCAGGTGACGTTGCGTTTCATAAGAAGGGTGCCTGGCACGGTTTTAGGAACACATCGGCGACAGAAGAAGCAGAGATGATCTGGGGTTGGGCAGGCGCCTCGTCCAAAGCTACTGCCGGCTATGAAATGCGCTACCCAACGGTGGGTGGTGACGATCACTCTCACTAGTTCATGAGAGTTCGGAAGTAGTTCATTGCTTGCTGTGCCAAAGAATCGAAATGTCTTCTCGGGGGAGGGGGTCGTAAATGAGAGATCAATTCAGCCGCTGGTCAAAATCAAGCGGTATTGCAATTGCTTTTCTGCTGCTCGTCATTGCTTCGGCGCTGGTTGAACCATCGAGTCTAGGACGCGCCGCGCTCGCTGCCTTCTGGCCTTTTGTCGGCGTCCTGATGGTCGTTGGTGTTGGTCAGCAACTAATTATTCAGCAGCGCGGTATTGACCTGTCGGCACCGGGATTCATCTCGCTTTCAGCGATCATTGTCTCGCACATGCCAAACGGAAACAATTCACTGTTGATCCCTTCAATCTTCCTAGCCTTTGGCGTCGCCATTGTTGCCGGATTCGTGAACGGATTCATGGTTACACGAGTTGGCATCATGCCAATTGTTCAGACCCTCGGAATGAATGCTGTTCTGTACGGCATAAACGTTGCAATTTGTCACGGAACGCCAACCCAAACCACGACACACCTTTTCAATTTCATGAATGACCACGTGTTCGGACTTCAAATGCCCTTCGTGCTTGGGGTCATCGTGATTGTTGCAGTCGAGTTGGTAATGAAGAAGACAATCGTTGGACGAAGGTTTGAAGCGAGCGGTGCGAGCGAGCGAGCCGGCCTCGCAGCTGGTCTGCGCACGAATCGTTACCGATACATGGCCTACGTGGGTTCGGCAATGCTGTACACGCTCGCAGGTGTAATGCTCGCGGGAATCATCCAACAGCCTGACGTCTTCCAGGGTGATACATACTTGCTCTTATCGGTGGCGGCTGTCGTGCTTGGCGGCACCGCTTTGCTTGGTGGAGCGGGTAGTCCGGTCGCCACTGCATTCGGAGCTGCCTTTCTCATCCAACTCCAAGGGTTTGTGCTCGCCACTGGTGCGACTGCGGCGGTTCAAGACATTGTTCAAGCAGTCGCGCTTGCCATTGGGATCAGCGTTTACGGATTGCGTTCGTCGGGCGGGTTGTCCAAGTTCTTCAAGCGCCCAAGGACGACGCGAGGTCACAATCCATCGTTGGTTTCGAACCCCGTTAGTACGGGTTCCTCAACATGATCGCATTGAAGCACACCAGATCGTTTAGTGAAGACAAAGGAGGCATTGCCAACTTTTTCTATTAAGCGAATTTCTTCGACCATCGCTACTGCAGTGGGAGAAGTTGCTGTAAATGAAGTAACACCAAAAACCTATAAGGGGGGAAATGAATATTAACAAGATGATTTCTAGGTCGAGGAAGGTGGGCATCATTGGGACTACAGCGATGGTTGTAGCTCTGATTGCGCCACTGACCCTCTCGGGCACACCGTCAGGTGCCGCAACTTCACCTGGTAGCTGGTGCGGACCAAAGCACGCATCCGTTGCTCTTGCTGATGGTTTCGGTAACAACACCTGGCGCGAGATCACGCGTTATTCGGGCGCATTGACGGCTCTTAGCTGCAAGAGCGTTTCGAAGTTCGTGTACACGAATGGTCAGGGAAGCACCCAGAAGGCGATCAGCGACATAAACGGGCTTGTTTCACAGGGCATCAATGCAATCGTTGACTTCCCGGACGCGGGAGCCGCGATGCTTCCGGTGCTCACCAAGGCCTACAAGGCTGGAACAATTGTTGTTCCTTACCGCGTCAGCCCTGGTGGAAAAGCGCACGTTAACTACACTGCTTACATCGGTACGAACTTCGTATCGGCTGGTGTCGATTGGGGAAAGTTCGTTGCCGCTCAACTCGGCACGGCTGGCGGAAACGTTGCGTTCCTTTCAGGTCCTCCAGGAAACTCGCAGGGTTTGCAAGAGCTTCAGGGACTCAACAGTGTGTTTAAGAGCTACCCCAATATCAAGTTGGTAGGTACTTCACCATTTAACGTGACCAACTGGGACCCGGCAACAACCGTGACGGTCATTGATGGACTGCTCTCGCAGAACACGGGTTCGAACGCCATCAAGGCCGTTGTCAGTGACTACGGTTCAGCACTTGCGGGTGCATTCCCAGAGTGGGCGAAGGCCGGTCAGCAGATTCCGGTGATCGCTACTGAAGACGGCAACAACGTCGCTTGCGCGTTCAAGGCTGACTCTGCATCTGACCCCAGCTTCCAGTTGATGACAGTTTCATCACAGAATTGGATGGTTGAGTACGCAATTCGCTATGCAGTTGCGAAGGCAACCGGTGGCAAAGTGCCTACTACCAACGTTCCTCAGGAAACTTATGAGAACTCGGTTCACCCAAGTGGTGGTGAAGTTGCGCCGAACTGCCAATCATCGCTGCCAGCTACCGCTATCAACTCGAGCGGTCTGACAAATGCACAGCAGAAGGCTGCCCTTGCAGGCAAGGTCCCACAGCGCAAGTAAGGCCACGTTGTAACAGTCAGCAGTAGTCAAGAAAGAAAGATAGATAGTTAGATGTCCGGTACTCAGCAGTCGAACCCCATTGCACTGAAGATCTCCAACGTATGGAAGCACTTCGATGGCGTGGCAGCCCTCAAGGATGTCTCGCTCGAGGTGAAACAGGGGGAGATTCACGCTCTTCTTGGAGAAAATGGTGCGGGAAAGTCGACTCTGATGGGAGTGACCGCAGGGTCTCTCCAACCCGACAGAGGCACGATTGAGGTCTTCGGCGTGAAGGCCGAAGACCTCAATCCCCTTAAGACCCAGGAATTGGGCATCTCAATTGTGTATCAACACCCGGCGCTCGCGCCTGATCTCACCGTCTTCGAAAACCTTGCAATGGGCTTGCCTTCAAAGGTGAGCAAATTGGATAGTGCTACCAAGAAGTTTGTTGCTCAACAACTTTCAAATGTGGGCCTGGACGTCTCTTCAAGCGCTCGAGTAAGTGATTTGAACGTTGTTGAGCAGCAGCTCTTGGAAATCGCAAAAGCCTTGATGGCTCAGCCAAAGATTCTCATCCTCGACGAACCAACAGCGGCGCTTGGCGCTCGGGAAACCGAGATGCTGTTTTCACGGGTTCGCCAACTGGCGACCTCGGGGGTCTCAATCATTTACATCACCCACCGACTCACTGAGGTTCGACAGATTTGTGACACGGTAACTATTCTGCGCGACGGTGAAGGCCGCGGGACTTTTGCCGTTACGGATACGACCGATCAGCAAATCCTTGGTCTGATTGTGGGACGCGCCCTCGCTTCGGAGTTTCCGGGAAAACATGCGGGCGCGACTCTCGCTCCCGCACTCGTAACTAGGGGCCTCACTGGAGACGGTTTCTTCAACGTTAACCTGGAAGTACCCGCCGGCGAAATTCTTGGAATCGCTGGCATCATTGGCAATGGTCAGTCCCAACTACTTCGGGCGTTGGGTGGCCTCAACCGCGCGGCGGGCGACATAGTCGTTAATGGGGAGGTCAAGAAGCTTCGTCATTCATCCGACGCCTTGCGAGAAGGCATCGTTTACTTATCGGCCGACCGATTGCATGAAGGACTCATGACGTCGTTGTCGGTACGCGAAAACACGGTTGTTTCAAACTTGAAGATGTTTTCAAAATTCGGGGTAGTGCGTTCCAGCGTGGAATCCGTGGCTGTGCGCGAACGAGCGCAATCCCTCGCTCTTAAAACGAATTCCATTGACTCGAACGTCCTTTCCCTTTCTGGCGGAAACCAGCAAAAAGTCCTATTCATGCGTAGTTTGCTGAGCCAGGACATGAAAGTGCTTCTCGCTGACGAGCCAACGCAGGGCGTCGATGTCGGTGCCCGTGCAGAAATCTACAAAATCCTTCGTTCGATTGCGGAGAAGGGTGTGGCCGTCGTCATCGTTTCCTCCGACAACCGTGAATTAAGCGGCCTCTGCGACCGAGTTATTACTTTGTCGTCCGGGGAGAAGGTCGCTGAACTCAGCGGAGACGATGTCATCAGCCACAACATAACGCAGTCGATTGTTACAGCGACGAGGCGCCGCCAGGAGAGCAGCAACGAGCGGAAGTCCAGATCAAATCAATCCAGTCATCGATTCAAGAGATTTGGCCGTAGCGACTATGGTGCTCCGGCCGTGCTCGCAATACTCACTGTATTGGTCACAGTAGTTACAGCAATTCACAGTCCTAGGTTCTTGTCGGCCTTTAATCTCAACGGGCTCCTCTTGCTCATCGCCGGACTCTGCTTCGTCGCTTTCGGCGAGACATTTGTGATCATGACTGGTGGAATTGACCTGTCCGCTGGTCCAATGGTGGGTCTTACCGCGGTAATAGGGTCGGTGTACGAAACCTCTACCAAGAATATTGGTGAGGTGATACTTGGCTTTGTCGTCATGGCGGTCGTTGCCGCTGTTGTTGGAATTGTCAATGGCCTTTTGGTTCAAAGCAAGGTGTTTACTCCAGTTGCGGCGACACTTGTTACCTATATTGGTTTGCAGGGAGTTTCGCTCGCTATCCGGCCATTCCAAGCGGGCTACGTTTCATACACCATCATTAATGATGTTCAGGAGGGCGTACTGAATATCCCGTACGCGTTCATGATCTGCGTCGTGGGCGCGGTGATGCTTGACTATGGTCTGCGTCGACGTAAATGGGGCCGCCGCTTGCGGGCCGTCGGCTCCGATCCGGAAGCCGCTTTCCGACTTGGTATCAATCCAAATCTCACAATTATCCGCGCCTACATGATTTGCAGCCTTTTCTCGGCACTCGGAGGCATCATGCTGATGGCTTCGATTGGCGTTGGTGATGCAACCCAGGGTGTCAACTTCACGTTGGCCGGCGTTACCGCGGTCGTGCTTGGCGGTACCAGCGTCTTCGGCGGGCGGGGATCGTTCATTGGTGTCTTTATTGGATCACTACTTCTCGAAGAGCTTCTCAACATTACGGTGTTCTTGAACCTATCCCAGGCCTATCAATACTGGTCCCAGGGATTCTTGATCTTCTTCGCGGTGGGAATTTACACCTACGCCCGAAATCGTCGTGCGAACCCCAAGGTAACGGAATCAAGAGTTGAGGAGTTCGCCAATGCCTAGTAGTCAGTCCCAACACCTTCTTCAAAGGAAAGAGAAATGAAAGCCACGGTCTTCACGGATAGAGAATCGATCAAGTTCATGGATGCGGATGTCCCTTCCATTGGGCCTGACGAGGTGCTAGTTAAGTCAAAGGCGGTGGGCATCTGTCACTCGGATATCGAACTCCTTGAAGGCCGCTACATCTTGCCCTTCAGTTACCCAATTATTCCCGGCCATGAGTGGGCGGGAGAGGTAACTGAAGTCGGCAGTGACGTAACTGGGTTCAGTGCCGATGACCGCGTAGTGGGTGAGTGCGTGGTGAACGCAGGCGGCAAAGACCACTTTGGTTTCACCATCTCTGGAGCAATGGCTGAGTATTTCATTGTAAAAGCAGAGTGGCTTCACAAATTCCCTGATTCCATGAGTTGGACCATGGGTGCGCTCGTTGAGCCCTTCAGCGTTGCATACAACGCAACATTCGTTGCCCGCGTTGATCCGGCTGACCGGGTTGCGGTGCTCGGAGGAGGCCCCATTGGGTTGATGGCTGCACTTGCTGCCAAAGGACGCGGTGCCAAGGTTGCGCTGTTCGAGCCTCAGGAGTTCCGTCGTCAGAAGGCACTGGAGCTTGGCATTGAGTACGTCCTTGATCCGGAGTCGCCAGCCGACCAGAAGAAGGCCGCTCAGCTAACTGATGGCGACATGTTTGATGTGGTGCTTGAATCGGCCGGCCACCCCAAAGCGATGGCTAACGCGATTGAACTCGCGGGCCACAGCGCTCGTCTCGTCTTCGTCGGCATCAATGTTGGCGGCACCGCTCAAGCCCCCATGGGCCTTATCCAGGCGAAGTCTCTAGAGGTGAAGGGCATCATTGGTTCGATGAACGTTTGGCCTCAGACCATTCGATTCCTTAGCTCCGGAGTGGTCGATCCTTCTCCGATTGTCTCTGACCACTTCGCTCACAGTGACTGCGCTGAGGCGTTCGCTCTTTCACGCGCCGGCGGAAAGACGACGAAGGTTCACGTGGAGCTGGGAAGTTGAAGGCCGCCATCTACTACGGTCCCGGTGACATCCGCATCGAGGATGCGCCAAAACCCGACTCGGTGGGGCCATTTGACGTCCTCATCGCTGTCTCGAAAGCAGCGATTTGCGGTTCAGATTCTTCAGAGTGGGATCACGGCCCAGTACTCGCAGTGCCACCGGTCATTCTCGGTCACGAGTTTGTGGGCGTAATTGAAGAAGTTGGCTCGCAGGTAACTGGACTTAACGTGGGCGAACGCGTCGTAAGTGGCTCGGGCGTTTCTTGCGGCTCGTGCGAATGGTGCCAAGAGGGGCGCACGAACCTGTGTGACAAGTACTACACGCTAGGTCTTCATGCAAATGGAGGGCTTGCGGATTACGTGGTGAGTCCCGCATCAATCTGCCGCAAAGTTCCCGACAATGTCGATGATGTTTCCGCGGCGTTAGTTCAACCCTTTGCTGTGGCGCTGCATGGGCTACGTCGAGCAAGAGTTCGAAGCGGTGCCAGTGCCGCCATCATTGGCGTTGGGGGAATTGGGGGATTCTTGATCGCCGGTGCGGTTGCTCGCGGGGCGAGTCCAGTTATTGCCATTGACATTGACGAAGAGCGGCTCAAAGGCGCAGCAGAACTCGGAGCCACTCACGTCATCAACGCCCGCAAGGAAGATGCCACTGCACGTGTCCTCGAAATAACCGGCGGCTTGGGTGCACACTCAATCATCGAAGCGACAGGTGTGAAGGGGAGCCCACAGCAGGCTCTCGACATGGTTCGCCGTGGTGGTGACGTATTGATTCTTGGTCTTCACACTGGCATTAGCGAAGTCAATTTGCTCCAGTTCACTCTCCGCGAAATTGACCTGCACGGAACCCTGGCTCACGTATGTGCCGAGGACATTCCAGAGGCTCTAGAAATCCTGTCGTCATCGAATGTCGCTGCGCTGGCTCTCGACCGAGTTATTTCTCTTGATGAATTGATGGAGAAGGGGATCGTTCCGCTCGTTGAACGAAGAGCGAAAGGAAAGATTGTGGTTGATCTACTGCGATGAGTGAATTGAAACGACACAATCAGAAAGGGCAAGATGTTTAAGGCACAAAGTCATGTTGGACTCACCGTCAAGGATCTTGACAAATCGATTTACTTCTATAGGGATCTTCTTGGCCTCGAAATTGGTACCGAACCAAGTCCTTGGTTTGATCACGCCGGTCTCGGGCCAGCCGTTGGCGTACCAGGAGCAATCCTGCGCCAGGTGTGCCTGAAGCTTGGTGATACCTACATGGAGCTTCTCGAATACAAGGCTCCAGAGTCCGACACCGAGGAAGCACTTCTTTCCAACAACATTGGTGCGTCACATATTGCATTCGAAGTTGACGACATTGTCGCAGCCAAGTCCCTGCTTGAATCCAAGGGAGTTGAGTTCTACTCGGATATCAATGTTGTTGACGAAGGAGTGCTGGCGGGCTGGCGTTGGGTGTATTTTGCTGACCCCGACGGCTATCCCCTCGAACTAGTGGAGTACAAATACCGGCGCCCTAAGGCCGACGTCGATGCAGGAATTGCGAACTACCTCGCGAACCGTCCACCGAACAAGTAACTCTGGCTTAGAACGAACTTCCCCCCTTTTTAGCAAGGAGCATCAATGCGTGCAGCAGTTTTTCATAACCGAGGATCCATCACCGTTGATGAGGTGGCCCAACCGCCAAATCCCGGAGCTGGTGAAGTACTTGTACGTCCCCAGTTCTGTGGAATTTGCGGCACTGACCTTCACGAGTACACCGATGGCCCGATTGTCATCCCCGTTGAGCCACACCCTCTGAACGGTTCCAAAGCCCCACAGATTCTCGGACACGAGTTCTCGGCTTACGTCGTTGAAGTGGGTGCGGGAGTTACGTCAGTCAAGCAAGGTGATCTCTGCACGGTAATGCCCCTTATCTACTGCGGCGAGTGTGACCAGTGCGCTCGAGGCGCTAATCATCTATGCCGTACTATGGCCTGCACAGGTCTCTCTGCGGCGTGGGGCGGACTAGCGGAATTGGCGATTGTGAAGGCCTCGCAGATCATTCCAGTTCCGAAAGAAGTGACACCGCTTCAAGCGGCGCTAATTGAGCCGGCTGCAGTCGCCGCGTATGGGGTTGATCGTGGCCACCTCCAACCCGGACAGTCTGTGCTTATTACAGGGGCCGGCCCCATTGGGTCACTCGCAGCGATGTACGCCCTTGCGGGGGGTGCGCGTCGCGTAATTGTCTCAGAGTCAGACCCCGTTCGCTTGGAACGTGCAGCAAAACTCGGCGAAGGCCTCGGTGAGATTATTCCAGTTAATCCGGTCACCGAAGACCTCGCGGCTGTAGTCAAACTCCACACCAATGGTTTAGGCGTTGACCTCGCGGTTGAGTGTGCGGGTAAAGAAGCTGCGCTGCAGGCTTGCATTGATGCCGTAAAGCCCGGAGGTCAGATTGTCCAGACTGCCCTTCATGTGGTGCCCGCGTCGATTTCTGCCGAGATGCTCGCGGTAAAGGACCTGACCCTTTCGGGCACTTGGTGCTACCCGGTGTTCGACTTCCCCCGAGTTATTGAACTGGTGGCAACGGGTCGTTGGCCCGTTGACCGTGTGGTGTCATCGGTTATTGCCCTGGGTGATGTAGTCGATAAGGGATTTGAGAGTCTCATTCGTCGCGGTAGCGGTGATGTCAAAGTACTGATTGAGGTGGCGAAATGACCAAAATGGGCGTCTGGTACGACTTTCGAAATCCTCCGGAGGCGAAGTTGCCGTGGCCGGATCTTTACGAAGGACTCCTTGATCAGGCGGTGCTGGCTGAGCAGATCGGGTTCGATTCCATTTGGGTTTCAGAGCATCACTTCCTCGAAGAAGGTTACTTACCGTCATTGGCGCCGATGCTCGCGGTACTCGCCGATCGGACCTCCTCGGTCAAATTGGGTACTGCAGTCCTTCTCGCGCCGCTCCATCATCCACTGCGGCTAGCCGAAGACATGGCGTTCGTCGACCAACTCTCTCGGGGAAGGCTCGAACTGGGGATTGCTCCAGGCTATCGACCCGAAGAGTTCGAAGTTATGGGAGTTCCAAAGTCCGAGCGTGGACGTCGTACCGACGAGACGATTGAACTCTTGAAGTTGGCCTGGAAGGGTGAAAGGTTCTCATATCACTCGGAGCACTTTGACTTCAATAATGTCATCGTTGCCCCAACGCCCTACAGCGAAGGTGGTCCGCCACTTTGGATCGGGGGGAATTCCAAGTTCGCCTCGTTGCGAGCGGCCAAATACGGATGCGGATTCATGCCGGACTCCGGCGCGGGTAAGGACATTTACGACGCGTACAAGGAAAACTTCCACGGTCCCGGGAGGCCTCGACTCGCGACGAACCGAGTTATCTTCGCCGCTTCATCAAAAGAGGAAGCATGGGAACTGGCCGGCGAATCCTTGTTGTACCAATTCAACGGTTATAGAAAGTGGTTCGCCGACGCGGATGACGTCGACACACATGGTGATGTCGTAACTGACTACCGTGAACTGTCCACGTCGCACTATTTCGTCGGGACCCCTGACGAAATAATCGAATCAATCCTTTCGGCGGAAAGGGAGTTTGGATTCGAAGAGTTGATCTTTTGGGCGCGTCCACCTGGAATGCCACTTGACGTCAGCACCAAATCTCTCGAGCTCATTGCGAAAGAGGTCCTTCCAGCGGTCTCGACGAGTCATGCAGTTTGAGCGGATTCCAACAGAA
Organism: Acidimicrobiaceae bacterium; assembly: GCA_003132205.1. Taxonomy (GTDB): domain Bacteria; phylum Actinomycetota; class Acidimicrobiia; order Acidimicrobiales; family RAAP-2; genus RAAP-2. Next base: position 115,257 of record PKWY01000033.1, on the reverse strand, counting down.
AGTAGGAAGAATATGGGCAACGGCCAATTAGAAGGAAGAGTGGCGCTGATCACCGGAGGAGCCTCTGGTATCGGTGCGGGAGTGGCTCAGGTCTTCGCGCGAGAAGGCGCCCACGTAGTGATAGGGGACCTCGACTTTGAAGCGGCGAAAAACTTCGCCGCACAATTGAACGATGCCGGACAGAACGCAACTGGAGTACGTCTCGACGTCACGTCAAGAACCGAAATTGACACAGCCGCGAGCGAGATTGAAAGAACGGTCGGCTCGATCGACATCCTGGTTAACAACGCGGGCATCTCGACTGTTCGAGACTTCCTCGATATCGATGATCACGATTGGGACAGCATGATGAACGTCAATCTAAAGGGGGTATTGCTCACTACCCAGCGAATTCTTCCGGGCATGATCAACAGAAAGTCCGGAAGAATCATCAATATCTCTTCGATGGCTGGCAAGCAAGGACTTCCTCGGCTCGCACACTACTGTGCGACGAAGTTCGGTGTTGTCGGGATGACTCAATCACTGGCTTTCGAAACCGCACCGTACAACGTGACCGTCAACGCGGTCTGTCCCGGCGTTGTACGCACGCCGCTCTGGGATGACTCTGCCAACGGAATCCTCAACGACCTCGATGGGGAGAATGGTTGGCAGGCTTTCGTGAGTGGAATTCCGCTTGGTCGGCCCCAGAGTCCTGAGGACATGGGATTCGCCTGCCTGTTCTTCGCTTCCGACGCCGGTTCAAACATTACGGGCGAGTCGTTGAACGTCAGTGGGGGACAGCAGGTTCATTGAAGAATCGCGCGAAGAGCAAGACATTTGCTTATCAAGAAACACATCGAGGCACGACACAGCAAGAAATTCCAAACTGGAGGCAATTATGGCGGTAAAGACATTCGGAATCAACACCGTTGACTGGGAACAACGCGTCGACTTTGACAGATTGAGGCAAGAGCGGCTGGCTCGGCTCAATACGAAGCTCGACCAAAGCAATCTTGGGTCACTTCTGACTTTTGACTTCAACAACATTCGTTACATGACGTCAACGCACATCGGAACGTGGGCCATTGACAAGCTCATCAGGTTTGCCTTGTTGCCAAGAGGCGGCAAGCCGGTCGTCTGGGATTTCGGCTCGGCTGCGAAGCATCATGTTCTCTATAACCCTTGGCTGGATCACGGTTCCGGTGCTCGTGAAGGAGTTGAGCCAGAACACGGTTCAAGGGCTGGCATCTCGACGCTTCGAGGTGCGTTCTCTCCTGATGCTGGCATCGCCGAGGATGTTGCAAAGGCAATCAAGCGGGAATTAGACAAATATGGACTCGCGAACGAGCCGCTCGGCGTCGATGTCGTTGAAATACCCGTTCTTATGGCGCTTAAGGATCTTGGCATCGATGTGGTCGATGGCCAACAGGTCTTCTTGGAGGCTCGAAGAATCAAGACGGTGGACGAGATCTCATTGCTCGCGACGGCGGCGTCGATGGTCGATGCCGCGTACGACGAGCTATACGGTTTCTTGCGTCCGGGCGTCAGGGAGAATGAGTGTGTCGGACTGGTATCCAAGGTCCTCTACGATCTTGGCAGCGAGCACGTGGAAGGCGTCAACGCCATTTCGGGCGAGCGCTGCTCCCCGCACCCCCACGTTTTTACTGACCGAATACTTCGTCCCGGTGACCCGGCCTTCTTTGACATTCTTCATTCTTTCAATGGATATCGAACCTGCTACTACCGAACGTTTGCCGTAGGAAGTGCGAGTGTTGCTCAGCGGGACGCTTATACGAGGTGTCGTGAATTCATGGACAATGCAATTGACCTCGTGAAGCCGGGTGTCACGACGGCCGACATAGTGTCGGTGTGGCCCAAGGCCGAAGAGTTTGGATTCCCAGACGAAATGGCGGCCTTCGCGTTGCAGTACGGCCACGGTGTAGGTCTATCCATTTGGGAGAAGCCAATCTTTTCGCGGCTCGTGTCCTTCGATCACCCAGAAGTGATCGAGGAGGGAATGGTCTTCGCCCTAGAGACTTACTGGCCGGCGAAGGACGGCTGGGGCGCGGCGAGGATTGAGGAAGAGATGGTTGTCACCGCAACCGGTTGTGAGGTCATTACCAAATTCCCCGCCGAAGAACTCCTGGTCGCCGGCAAGCGCTACTGGACGGTTGACGGAACCCTAAACACTGCGAGGGATTCTCAGTCCCACATCAATACCCGCGCGTCTAGAGGCCTCTAAGGAGAAGGTCGAGTGAGGCCGCGTGGCTCAAGGTCGTATGGCGAAATAGGCTTGGGGGCACCAAGTCCCGACTGTCCAGGCTCTGATGCTCTCCCCATCAGAGCCTGGACGATCGGTGATGAAATACGCTCTATGCGGCTAAAGGCCGGCACGATTGTGGCTTTGATGGTATCGCGCATGATAGGGAGTAACCATTTCACCACTTCGCGGTGATCACCCTCTTGGACTCGTTCGGGCAACAACTGAAGACTGCCGAGAACTGGCTCGCAAGGGACCTCCTCGTCAACTGTTCGACTACATCGACGGTGGCGCATTTGCCGAGAACTCTTTGAAGGCGAACGAAGATAACCTGCGCCGAATCAAACATCACCAAAGAGTGCTTCGTGATGTATTTCATCGGAATCTTCAAACCTCAGCGCTCGGAAAGACGCAATCAATTCCCTTGCCCCCCGTCGGATTTGCTGGCATGCTTGCCCGGTCACTCTCAAGATCAGGCGGAACGGGTCGGCGTCAGCTTCTGTGAGTGAACGCTTTCCATTTGCAGTATTGAAGAAGTTACTCGCAAAGTCTTCAGACCCTTTTGGTTCCAATTCCAAATAGTGAAGGATCGTAGTTTCGCGGAGAATCTCATTGTCAGAGCCCAAGCCGCCGGATGCACGACCCTGGCGTTGATCGTTGACTTGGCGGTTGCGTCGGCGACTTCGTGATGCCCGTAACGGACTCAACGGAGGAATCTCGCATCTGAATCCGTACTGCCGAAAGTTGGATGTTGCAAGCCATCCCAAATGACTCCGGCAAGTTGCCGTGGGTGGGAAGTCCCTGACATTCGGAAACCTCGAAAGCGCGGTCCCTCAGGGAAGGTCCCCCAAGACTCTCAAGAATGGGTTGCTGGGCAGTTTGACTCAAGTGTCACGTGGGAAGATCTGGCGTGGTTGCGCTCAATGTGGAGTGGCAAGATCGCGTTGGAGGGGGTCCTTGATGCCGATGATGCCCGTGAGACTGTCGCGCACGGCGGCCGACGCGGTCATTCTTTCGAATCGTGCCGGTCGCCAACTGGCGCTGGCCGAGGGGTGACTTGCTCGTCGCCGAGGAGTGCACGTAGCCCGGTGCTACCATCCGAGAGAAGGCCAGGTAAGCGTCCTTTCGAGCGTATGCGTGCTGACGGTCTGCGTTCAAGGTGACAAGAGGATGAGGAGCTGCACATGCTGATATTTCTCAACAGGGCCAACGACATCAAGCCCGAGCCGCTTGACGTGGGAGAAGGGAAGTTCCATCTCGTCGATCTCGTGTCCCAGGCCCAGGGCGCTCCAGTTTCGTCCGGAGTAGCCGAGATCTGGAAGTCCGCGCCGGTCGATTTCGAATACGACAACGACTGCGCGGTGTGCTACATGATCGAGGGCGAGATAACGCTCACCGAGGGTGACGAGAAGGTCAGCTTCCTGCCCGGGGACGTCGTCTACATACCCCAGGCCGAGGGGCTCGTGGTGCTGTGGGAGAGCGACTCGTACGGGAAGTTCTTTTACGTCACCTATCCCCACTGGCGCTGAGTTGGTGCGGCCGGCCGAGGAGCGCGGCCGACTTTGCGAAATTGGATGACGCAAGGACGCTCGCCTGCCGGTTGCGGACTGCACCATGACGTCACGACAACCCAACCAAGCGACGCGGGATCCTGTTGAGAGGTTCGAATTGTGCCACCGCAGGCCCACCATGCTCTCGTGCCCGGGTTCGTTGAGGGCCGCTCACAGTTCGGCGACTCCGGTTTTCGCCATAGTACATTCCCACAAGATCGCTCATCAACTTGTATATTCCTTACAAAGGCCTTCATTGGAAGTCCGCACCAGGGGGAAATATGACTAACAACGAAGTTAGCGACGTGAGCGACGCTAGCCACGGCGAAGACGCACGAATGATTGCGCTTGGTTACCGTGAAGAACTGAAGAGAGTGCTGTCATTCTTCGACAACTTCTCGGTGGCCTTCAGTTACCTGAGCCCAATGGTCGGGATCTACTCGCTGTACACGCTGGGACTCGGCACCGGAGGACCACGCTACATCTGGACGATTCCCATCGTCGTTGCTTTCATGACGCTGGTGGCTCTTGTCTTTGGGGAACTGGCGAGCGAGTACCCGCTCTCGGGCGCGCTCTACCAGTACGGCAAGTACAACGTCGGACCGCGCTACGGCTGGTACGTGGGCTGGATCTACGGGTTTGCGCTACTGGCCACCGTCGCCTCGGTTGACTCGGGCGCGGTGCTGTACATCGTGGATCTGATCAACCTCTGGTTCAAGACCCATCTCAACCCGTCCAACCACCTCACCATCTTCGTAATTGTCGGACTGTTCTTCATCCTCTCCGGGATTCTGAACGGGGTGGGCGCGAAGATCATGGGTCGAGTCGCCAATCTCGGTGTCTACGTCGAAACGATCGGCACCTTCGGCGTCTTCCTGGCCCTCGCGATTCACGGATTCCATCAGGGATTTGGTTTCCTGTTCACCAGCCAGCACGTGCAAGTCGCCTCCCAAAACGGGTTCGGCGTCAACTTGGCGGGCAACTGGTGGGTGGGAGCCGCTCTCGTTGCCGTTCTTGCCAATGCGTACATCTTCTACGGCTTCGAGTCAGCCGGTGACATTTCAGAAGAGACCATTGACGCGCACCGAGAGGTGCCACGGGCAATGCGGAGCGCCATTCTCTACGGTGGGATCGCTTCCTTCGTCTTGGTGATGGGTTTGCTGCTCGCTACGCCGAAGGCCGGCATCGCGGGCGTAGTCTCGGGAGGCATTCCGGTGGTCCTCGGGCAACTGCCGAGTTACATCACGGACTTCTTCCTCGTCATGGTCGTCATTGCCTTCTTCAGTTGCGGCACGGCGGTTCAGGGAGCGGGCGCGCGCGTCGCCTACGCGTTAGCTCGTGACGGCGCACTTCCCGCGAGTAACTGGGTGAAGAAGGTGTCGCCGAAGTTCAAGACGCCGGCGAACGCGGTCCTGATTGGAGTCATTGTTCCGTTCCTCTTCATGCTGCTAGTTCTGGTCAACCCGACCAAGCCCGTCCACATCCTCTGGTTCTACTACCCGGCCAACGTCAACGCCCTGTACGCGCTGGTGTCGTTCGGGGTGTCGGGGATCTACCTCTCGTTCTTCCTCACGGTGCTTGGATCATTCATCGCCCGCCAGCGCGGCTGGAAGCCGAGCGGGTCCTTCACACTCGGCAAGTGGGGCATGCCCGTCACGGTCACTGGCATGACGTACCTGCTGGTGATGTTCGTAAACATCTGTTGGCCGAGCTCTCTGGCGAGTGGTCGCGCGCTCTTCAACTACGGATGGATCACCCTGCTCGTCATGGCGATCATCGTGATAATCGGAGCACTGTACGAGGTCATCGTACGTCCGGACCGCAAGATTTCTCAACATCGCGTTGAGCAGAGCTAGGCGTAGCCGGTAGTCCGGGGCGTCGCCCCGGACTACCGGCTCATCGAACTTGGAAGGTGCCTTGCCGTAGAGACCACGGCGAAGCACTTTCTCGTTTCGCTAGGTGACCTACCGCGGCCCCCAGGTCGGTGCTGCCAACGAGGCATCGCGAAGATTCGTCGCCAGTTCTTCGAAATCCCGGTTTACCGACGACACCGAGACCCGCAGATGGTCCGCGTCATCGACCTTGGTCGCAAACGGACCTCCGGCGGCAACTGCCACACCTCTGCTCGCCAAGGACAACATTGCGGCAGTCTCGTGTTCCACTGGCAACCAAATATTCAAGCCATCGGCTCCAATCGTAGTGACGTGTAGTCGGTTGAGTTCGGCTACGACGCTCGCACGACGCTCGGCATAGATAGTCTTGGCGCGCGAGACTTGGGCGATGGTCTCTGGTCGCTTCAACAGATCGAGCAAGAGTGACTGTAGAAGCCGACTGGTCCAACCCTGGCCAAGCATTCGTCGCTCGATGATTGCGTCCATGAGGTTGGCCGGTCCACTTACTGCCGCCAAACGCAGATCAGGGCCATGCGATTTTGAGAAGCTTCGAATATGCACGGCGCGATCGGGAAGCCACTGACCCAAGCTGATTGGCGGCCTTAGAGAGATTGATCCCGCCGAGTCGTCTTCGATGATCCAGCCCGACCAGGCCGAGAGCACGGCCGAGAGGGCCTTCGCGCGACGCGTGCTCATGGACACGCCGGTCGGATTGTGACTGCGGGGTTGCAGCAAGAGGGTCTTTGCTCCCGACGCCAGGGCCGCCTCGAGTTGCTCGGGAAGGATCCCCTCGTCATCAACATCGACACCGACGGTGCGCGCACCGAGGGCGTCCAGGAGATCAAGAAACGGAGGGAACGTCGGGTGCTCGACAATGACGGCGTCGCCAATTCGTATCAAATGGCTGGCCACCTGATCGATGGCGTCCATCGCGCCGTCAACGATCGTGAGTCGATCCGGCTGATAGGGCCAGTCCGATAGTAGAACGTCCTTCAGCTCCGGCAACATCGGATCGTCCAGGTAGTTCTGTTGCCACGACGGGCGCAGGTTGCGAAGAGCGGCGCTGAGGTCCGGAAGCAGTGCCGCGTCGGGAATCCCCGACGACAGGTCGAGGCCCGTCGAACTCTGATGTTGAAGAGCTCGTCGATAGCGGGTCGGACCGGGGTTGGCGGGACTTGAGACTGTCGTCCCTCTTCGCCCGTCTGTCCTGATGACACCCGCTCGAAGCAGCAGGTTCCACGCAGTGCTCACCGTGCTCGGCGACATCTCGAGCGACGCGGCGACAGTTCGAATCGGCGGCAACTTGGTGTCGGGTTCGAGAAGGCCACTGCCGATCGCGCCGCTCACGGCTTCGGCGAGGGCGCGACCCGTTCGAGCCTTGAGCTGCGCTCCGATGACTTCGACTGCATTGATCATTTTGTAACAATACAATAAGTGACTTGACTGGTCAAGTATTGGTACGTAATGTTGCGGCATGACCTATCGAATCTCACACTGGATTAACGGGCAACACGTTCAAGGGATTTCTGGTGCCACATCGCCAGTGTTCAATCCTGCAACCGGTGAGCACATCGCCGATGTTGACTTGGCCGCGGCGTCTGAAGTCAACACGTTGATTGCGAGCGCCCGAGCGGCGGCGGATTCCTGGAAGGAGAGTTCCCTCTCGCAGCGGGCGAGCGTGCTGTTCGCCTTTCGTGAACTGCTCCATAACCGGAGCGATGACCTCGCTCAAATAGTGACGAGAGAGCACGGCAAGGTGTTGAGTGATGCCGCTGGGGAGATCGCTCGGGGACTCGAGAACATCGAGTTCGCCACGTCAGTTCCCCAGCTCTTGAAGGGTGGCCATTCCGCCCAAGCCTCGCGTGGCGTGGACGTGTATTCCACCCGCCATCCACTCGGGGTGGTGGCCGGGATCACCCCCTTCAACTTTCCCGTCATGGTTCCGCTCTGGATGTGCGGTACCGCGATCGCGTGCGGCAACGCCTTCGTCCTCAAGCCCAGCGAGAAGGATCCCTCGGCGTCTCTCTTCCTCGCCGAGTTGTGGAAGGAAGCTGGACTTCCCGACGGTATCTTCTCGGTGCTTCAAGGTGACAAGACCGCGGTGGACGCATTGATAGACCATGAGGACGTGGCGGCGCTCAGTTTCGTTGGTTCCACGCCGGTCGCGAAGTACATCTACGAGGCGGGCACGGCGCGAGGCAAGCGCGTGCAGGCTTTGGGCGGCGCCAAGAATCACATGCTGGTCCTGCCCGATGCCGACGTGGAGATGGCAGCGGACGCCGCGGTCTCGGCCGGCTACGGCGCCGCCGGCGAACGATGCATGGCGGTCTCGGTGGTCGTCGCGGTGGGCGGCATCGGTGACGCACTCGTTGAGGCGATCGCGAGCCGTCTCCCGCATCTGACCACTGGACCGGGCATCGATCCCTTGAGCGAGATGGGCCCGCTCATCACCGAACAGCACCGTGACCGGGTAGCCGGGTACATTGACGCCGGTTCTCGCGAGGGTGCTGAAGTCGTCGTCGACGGTCGTGATGCGAAATTCCCGGACGTCGGCTTCTTTCTGGGCGCCACGCTGCTCGACAGGGTTGAGCCCGGAATGACGGTGTATCAAGATGAAATCTTCGGCCCGGTCCTCTCGGTGGTTCGACGTGACACCTTCGACGAAGCGATCGAACTCGTGAATTCGAATCCCTTCGCCAACGGAACGGCGATCTTCACCCGCGATGGGGGGGCGGCGCGCAAGTTTGAGCAGGCGGTTGAGGTGGGCATGGTGGGGATCAATGTGCCCATCCCGGTGCCCGTCGCCTACTACTCCTTTGGCGGCTGGAAGGCCTCGCTCTTCGGTGACAATCACATGTATGGACCCGAAGGGGTCGCCTTCTTCAGTCGTGGAAAAGTCGTGACGTCGCGCTGGCCCGATCCGGCAACCTCGACGATTGACCTCGGTTTTCCCCGCACCCGCTAGTAGTTCAAGATTTGATCGGAGAATTGATATGACGCAAACAGTGCCAGGTTTCGCTTCGCACGACGAAGAGACCGTCCGCGGTGACGATCGGGCCCACGTGTTCCATTCGTGGTCGGCCCAGGATCTGATCGATCCGCTCCCCATCGCGTCGGCGCAGGGCTCCTACTTCACCGACTACGCCGGGAAGAGTTACCTCGACTTCTCGTCCCAACTGGTGAACGTGAACATCGGCTACCAGCACCCCAAGCTCGTTGCGGCCATCGCGGAACAGGCGGGTCGACTCTGCACCATTCAGCCCTCGTTCGCCAACGACGCCCGTAGCGAGGCGGCCCGCTTGATCGCCGAAGTCGCGCCGCCGGGCCTGGAGAAGGTCTTCTTCACCAACGGCGGCGCCGAAGCCATCGAGAATGCGGTTCGCATGGCCCGCCTTCACACGGGTCGCAACAAGGTATTCGCGGCGTATCGCAGCTATCACGGTGCGACCGCCGGCGCTATCTCGTTGACGGGAGACCCGCGACGGTGGCCGTCGGAACCGGCGATACCCGGAGTCATCCACTACTGGGGACCGTATCTCTATCGCTCGGCTTTCTACTCACAGAGCGAAGAGGAGGAGTCCGTCCGGTCCCTGCAGCATCTGCGCGACCTCATCATGGTCGAAGGGCCGAAGTCCGTCGCCGCGATTCTCTTGGAGACGGTCGTTGGAACCAACGGGATTCTGGTTCCACCGGATGGCTACCTGCAGGGTGTGCGTGAGATCTGCGACGAGTTCGGCATCGTGATGATCGCCGACGAGGTGATGGCTGGTTTTGGTCGTTGCGGTGAGTGGTTCGCCATCAACCGATGGGGCGTGCGACCCGACTTGATCACCTTCGCCAAGGGGGTGAACTCGGGTTACGTGCCACTGGGCGGCGTCATAATCTGCGACGACATCGCCTCCACGTTTTCGAAGAGGGTCTTTCCAGGTGGACTGACCTACTCCGGTCATCCGCTGGCGTGTGCTTCGGCCGTGGCCTCCATCAACATCTTCAAGGAGGAGGGCATTGTCGAGCACGCCCGCTCACTGGGCGACGAAACCATCGGGCCGGGTTTGGAAAGGCTCGCTCTCAAGCACCCTTCCGTTGGTGAGGTGAGGGGACTCGGAGTGTTCTGGGCTATCGAGCTGGTCCGCAATCGCGAAACCCGAGAGCCGCTGGTTCCGTTCAACGCCACCGGCCCCGAGGCCCTTCCAATGCAGGAGTTCGCGTCATCGTGCAAGGAATCCGGCCTCTGGCCATTCGTGCATTTCAACCGGACTCACGTCGTGCCGCCCTGCACGACTTCGGTGGAGGATGTTGAAAAGGGTCTGGACATCCTCGACGACGCACTTGACGTCGCCGATCGCTATTACGAGGGAGAGTAGAGGGGAAGCCGCAACCTGTCCTGACGTAGAGGGGCGCCTTGGCCGTGCGCAGTGAGTGTGACGTGGAGGGTGGTCGTGCGAATGCGTTTCGATGGATCGAGGGAACTCTCCGGTTCACGAACGGGCGCCGAGACGTCTCGCGGGCGCTGCGGCTGCGCTCGGCCCGTCTGCATCAACTGCCTAGAAAGGGAAGATCAATATGGCATCATCACACTCCGAGCTCCTGAGCCGACATCGTAAGGTAATGCCGAGCTGGCTCTCGTTGTACTACGACGAACCGCTTGAACTGGTCAGTGGCGAGGGTCGCCACGTTCGCGACGGGCAAGGAGCGAGCTACCTCGACTTCTTCGGCGGAATCCTCACGACTAGCACCGGCTACAACGTGCCCGAAGTCGTCGATGCCATCCGGGAGCAGGCCGGGAAGATGTTGCATACGTCGACCCTGTATCTCATCAGACCAATGATCGAACTGGCTGAACGCATCGCCGAGCTGTCAACCATTCCAGACGCGAAGGTGTTCTTTGTCAGTTCGGGAACCGAAGCGGTGGAGACCGCCCTCATGCTCTCGTGCTCCGCACGCGAATCGAATCAGGTGCTCGCACTACGCAACAGCTACCACGGTCGCTCACTCACCGCGATGTCGGTGACCGGCAACCGTTCGTGGTCGCCGTCCAGCTTGAGCCCGCTCAGTGTGAGCTTCGTGCAAAGTGGGAACCGGCTGCGCAGTCCCTTCGGTCATCTCTCGGATGAGGAGTTCACCAAGGCGTGCGTTCGGGATCTGCGCGACGTCATCGAGACCACCACGTCGGGTGATGTGGCCTGCATGATCGCCGAACCTATCCAGGGAGTCGGGGGATTCGTGGTGCCGCCCGACGGGTTCTTCGCAGCGATGAAGAAGGTGCTCGACGAGTACGGCATCCTCTTCATCTCCGACGAGGTCCAGACCGGCTGGGGTCGGACCGGGGAGCACTTCTGGGGCTTCCAGGCCCACGACATCCGACCCGACCTCCTGACCTTCGCCAAGGGCCTGGGCAACGGACTCGCCATTGGTGGCGTGGTAGGGCGGGCCGATTTAATCGATTCCGTGCGGGCAAGTTCGATTTCAACCTTCGGAGGGAACCCGCTCTCGAGCGCCGGAGCGCTGGCCAACCTCGACTACATCCTCTCGCATGACCTTCAGGCCAACGCCTTGAAGGTGGGTAATCATCTTCGAGGTCAACTCCAGGCCAGCTGCGGCGAACTTGGAGTGGTCGCAGAGATACGAGGGAAAGGCCTGATGATCGGGGTTGAACTGGTCGATCCCGGGACGTTCACTCCGAACCCGCAGGCCGCCCAGTTGGTGCTCGAGGCATGCCGACGCGGCGGGCTATTGATTGGCAAGGGCGGCCTCTACAACAACGTGTTGCGTATCGCCCCGCCCATGAGCGTCACGATGGGAGAGGCGGACACCGCTATTGACGTGCTCACCCAATCGTTGCACGACGCCGATCGAACCGTTCAGGGACAGTGAACTGAGCCAACGGGCCACTCGTGAATCGCATCACCCGCTGGAGCGACGCCAAGGGCCGGCGTCCACTACCCCCTCGGGGGTTGGAACCGTCCAGTCTTCGGCGACCTGCACGTCTACGGACCTGATGGCGCGCGGTTCTACACCGCACGTAAGGCTATGACTAGTCGGTGGCAGAATATTCGCCAGCACCAAGCGGGCGGCGGAGCAATCCTGTTTCGTCGATGCGCAAGATGGCGTAGGCCGACAGCGCCAACCAGAGGATTGCGAGGTCGGAGGTCTCGGACAATTTTCGTTCGGTGAGTTGCTCGATGCGTCGCATGCGGTAGATGACGGTTTGGCGATGAACATTGAGCACTTCGGCACACCTCTGCCACGACCGGCGGGTTTCCAAGAATACGGAGAGTGAATGGACGAGGTCGCTGCCGTTGGCCGCGTCGTACTCGATCAGGGAGCCGAGCACGCGGCTAACGAGAGCTTGTGCTTCTTCCTGACTCTGGAGCGCGGGGAGTGGTGAAGCCTCTTCGTACGTCATGATCGGGGAATCCGCAGAAGCGCCGGCCAACGCCCAGAGTGCCTCGCGCGCAGCGGCCGGTGCTCGCGAGGAATCGACCAGCGGGTTGCTGATTCCTATCGTCCGATTGCGGCTGAGGCGGTCGAGCAACGACTTCACCGCTGGCGAGAGTGCGTGGCGTTCGATGTCGCCCGGCTCCTCTTCCAGCAGGAGGAAGAGCACCCTTTCTCGACGCAGGAGCAGATGAGCGATGCCGCGACGTCGAAGGCCGATGTGGAGACGACGTTCCTCGGTGGCGTCGGCTCCATCGATTGCGAGGAGGCTTGCCATGGTGGGCGAAATTTCGCGCTGGTGAAGTTGGGCCGCCCCGGTTTGCGAGTCGAGACGTCCTTCGAGAAGTTGTGACAGCAGGTCAGTGCCGAGTTGACGTTGGTAATCGGCGCGAAGCGAAGCATGGGCAACTTCAACGGCAACCGCGGTCGCTGCATGTTGGAGCAGTACGAGATCGAGCGGTGGCTTGTTGGGATAGAAGGCTATGAGGAAAGTGGGCTCTTCGTAGGGGACTTCGACGACGACGACCTCGCCCTTACTCTGTCCGGCGAAGCGCAGCGTCCCCGGAACGACCCCATCTCGAGCCGCAATCTCCTCGCGAAGTCTGTCGCACAGCCCGTCGGGCGGTGACGGCGTACCGTCGAGGATGGGATTGAGCGTTTCGGAGTCAACGATGTACAACTCGCACGACAGTTCTGCTTTGAGCCGCCGCACGAACACGCCCGGATCGTCACCGGCAACTGCTGCATGGATGGTGTCGTAAATCTTCTCGGTACGGGTAGCTCGAGAGGCCTCCTCGTTGAGCAGAGCGTCGGCAACGGTACGACTCAGCACGATGAAGCTCATCGAATAGGGGACCCCGAGTACCGGCATGCCCAAATCGTCGGCTCGTCGCAGCGCGCGTTCGCTAATGGGCGGCGATTCTGGATCCGATCCAATCACCAGCGCACTGGTGTGCGCTGAGACGAGACCCTCGATGAAGTCAACCTGCTCGTCAGCATTGCGCGGGAGCGTCCGTCCGTTCTTCATTAGGAGTTCTCCACCCGAGAGCCATGCCCAGGGCCGGTCGAGATCGGAAGAGTGCGCCCACGTCACCAGATGATCGAGCCCGGACGACCCCGCGACCACCTCCATGCGCAAGTGCGGAAGCTCCGTGAGTTCCCTGACCGTGATTGCCATGTTCCCCCAGACGGGCGAATTTAGACATTTGTCTAAATCAACCTTTCAATTTGTATCAATTAGTCACTGTACAGGGCGCGTTGGTGTTCGTACACTTTCGCCAAGTTCATTTCGATGAGGGGGATCTTGTCATGGCGGATAGTCCAAGAGTTCACGGGGTTGAGACGGCGGAGGAGATCGCCGAAGACCTAATCGACAATAAGTTGACACTGAAGCGGGGGTTCACGCTTCCCTCGGTGTTCGCCTTGGCGTTCTCGGACATTTCGCCGATTGTCTCGATTTACACCGTCTTCGGCATCATCGTTGCCATTTGCGGGGCGGGATTCTGGTTGGCGATGCCAATCGTGCTCGTGGGGCAGTTGCTGATCGCTGCGGTATTTGGCGACGTTGCTTCGCGCTTTCCGTTGGCCGGTTCGGTATACCAGTGGTCCCGCCAGCTAGTGGGCCCTCGTTATGGGTGGTTCACGGCGTGGGCATATATCTGGGGCCTGACCATTGCCCTGGCCACCTTGACCTACGGAGGCGCAGGCTTCTTGCTCGGCGTCCTAGGCGTGAACGCTGCGTCGCACGACACGCAAGCCCTCGTCGCGGTTTGTCTTGTGATCTTCAGTTCCGGCGTCAATGTCGCCGGTCGAAAGGTCCTCAAGTACTTCTTCTACTTCAGCATCGCGGCTGAAGTCCTCAGTTCGGTGGTCCTTGCAACCATCTTGTTGATCAGCTACCGCGTGAACCCCATCAGCGCGATCGTCCACAGCGCCGGTGCCCTTCATGGGAGCGCCTATTTGGCCGGTCCGTTCCTGGCGGCCATGGCAGTTGCCGGTTGGTCGTTCCTGGGATTTGAGTCGGCTGGGTCGGTTGCCGAGGAAGTGGAAGAGCCCGGACGGGCCGTACCGAAGGCAATCTTCTTCTCGCTGCTCACCGTGGGCATCGTCGTTCTCTACACGAGTCTGTGCCTCATAATGGCCGTTCCCAACATCGGCGCGGTGATGTCCGGTCAAGTACTCGACCCAATCGGCACCACCTTGCGGGCGCATCTCGGCGCCGGCACGGCGCGGGGATTCCAGTTCCTGTTCCTCATTGGGTTCCTGGCCAGTTTCATGGCGGTCCAGGCTGCGGTGACGCGTTGCATGTGGGCGCAGGCTCGTGACCGGGTGCTTCCGGCGCACAGTTTCTTGATCAAATTGACCAAGCACGAGAAGCTTCCGTACAACGCGGTCATCTTCACTGGCGTCATCGCTGCGGCACTTCCGTTCATCAACTCTCCCAAGGTCTACGGCATGCTCATCAACTTCACCAGCGCCGGCTTCTTCATCGCGTACGCGTTGCCGGTCTTTGGCGTGGCGTGGGTTCGCGCGCGGGGCAAGTGGGAAGCGGGACCGTGGACGCTCGGCAAGTGGGGCCCGCTCGTTGCCTACGCGGCCTCGGTCTGGGTCGCGTTCGAGGTCATCAACATCCTGTGGCCGCGAGCCGAACTCTACGGGACAGGATTCTTGGCGTGGAGCGTGATCATCATGGTGGCAGGCCTTGGGGTGCTGGGCGTGGTCCTGCACCTCTGGATCTTCCGTGATGGTGGTGTGCACGTGCGCCAGGGTGAACTTGAAGGTATCGAGGGCTTCGAATCGACGAGGGCATGACGTCACCTACGTCAAGGCGGGTCGCGATTGTCACCGGAGCGGCCAGTGGCATAGGCGCAAGTGTGGCCGCGTCGCTTCGCTCTTCGGGTTATCGGGTCGCCGGGTTTGACTTAGTCGAGTCCGACACAGACCTGTCGTGCATCGGTGATGTCACCGATGTCGGTGCAGTCAACGATGCCGTCGCTCGAGCCACCGACGAGCTTGGCCCCATCGACACGGTGGTCAGCGTCGCTGGCTACTACGAAATGATCCCGTTTTCCGAGATCACCGAAGCCCAGTGGACTCGAATGTTGCGAGTGCACTTGGGGGGTCTCACCAACGTCGTGCGGGCCACATTGCCCGGCATGCTCGAGCGTAATCAGGGAACCATTGTGGCCGTCTCCTCGGAGTTGGCGATCGGCGGGGGTGATACTGATGCTCACTACGCCGCAGCGAAAGGCGCCATCATCGGGTTCGTTCGCAGTCTGGCGGTCGAGGTTGCGCCGAAGGGCATCCGAGTGAACTCGGTGGCGCCCGGACCATGCGACACGGCGCTGCTGGCGCCTGATTCCCCGTGGCGTCAGCGCGAGTACCTGGATACGTTGCCCGCTCGCCGACTCGCCAGTCCCGATGAGGTCGCCACGGCGGTTCAGTTCCTGGTCGACGACGGAAGCTTCATGGTCGGCGAAGTGATCTCAGTCAATAGTGGGGCGGTGATCTGATGAACGGTGCCGTGCTCGATACTGACTCGACAACTTTGATTACGGGGGCCACGCAGGGCATCGGCGCCGCCATCGCGCGCCGTTTCGCCCTGGCTGGCGCCAAGCTCGCCATCAACGACCGAGTTGCGAGTCCAGCGATGGACGCCATGGTCAAGGAGGTGGGTGGCGTTGTCGCCCCTGCTGATGTCTCGGACCGGGCGCAGGTCAATCGGATGGTTTCTTCCTTGGTCGAGACCTCGGGCCCGATCGGAACCTTGATCTGCAATGCGGCCTACATGACAATGGCTCCATTCACCGAACACCCGATCGATGACTGGTGGAAGGTCGTCGACACCAACCTGACCGGCGCGTTCCACCTGGTCCAAGGGGTGCTGCCATCGATGCGCGCTCTGG
The DNA here is from genome assembly GCA_003132205.1 of Acidimicrobiaceae bacterium. GTDB lineage: Bacteria > Actinomycetota > Acidimicrobiia > Acidimicrobiales > RAAP-2 > RAAP-2. The sequence continues at coordinate 99,233 of PKWY01000033.1, read as the reverse complement.
GAACGGGTCGCATTGTCATTGTGTCCTCCTACTGGGGTGTGATCGGGTGGCCCAATGCCACGGCGTACGCCGCTTCCAAGGCGGGACTTGTGGCACTCATCAAGACCTTGGGCCGTGAGTTGGCACCCGAAGGGATTATCGTTAACGGCATCGCTCCTGGTGTGACCTCGACGCCACAGCTTGAGATCGACGCCGGGGCCGCCGGGGTCAGCGTGTCCGAAATCGAAGCGGTCTATGCCGAGAACATTCCAGCGGGCCGCGTGGCTCAGCCCGACGAGATCGCGGCCGGGGTCGCGTTCTTGGCGGATCGGCGGATGGGGGCCATGGTGGGAACGATCTTGCAGGTGAACGGCGGAGAGGTGCGGGGCCGAGTATGAGCGATTCACGGGAAATTATCGGTCAGACGAATGGTCTTGAAGTCCCTCGCTACGCCGGACTCACGACCTTTGCCCGTCTGCCGCGGCGCGAAGACGTTGAACGCTATGACGTTGCCGTGGTTGGCGTCCCCTTCGACTCCGGGGTGACCTACCGGCCCGGGGCTCGCTTCGGCCCGTCTCACATCCGCCAGTCATCACGGCTGCTGCGGCCCTATAACCCGTCAGTCGACATCGAACCATTCCGGTTCCAACAAGTGGTCGATGCGGGCGACATCGCCTGTAATCCGTTCGATCTTGTCGAGGCTATCGACCAGATCGAGGCGGGGGCGCTGGCGCTGATGGGGGAGCGTCAAGGTCTCGTTACGTTGGGCGGTGATCACACCATCGCGCTTCCGATTCTTCGTGCCATGAACAAGGTGCACGGACCAGTCGCGCTGGTGCACTTCGACGCCCACCTGGACACCTGGCCCACCTACTTCGGCGCTCCCTTCACCCACGGGACTCCCTTTCGCAGGGCTGCCGAAGAGGGCTTGTTCGTCCCCGGCCAGAGCGCTCACGTTGGGATTCGCGGCTCGCTCTACGGGACGAGTGATCTGACCGAGGATGCCGAGATGGGTTTTCAGATGATCAACTGCCTGGAGGTTGACCGGGTCGGCGTGCCCGCAATCATCGAGCGGCTTCGAGACCAGGTGGGGGATCTGCCGACGTACCTGTCGATTGATATCGACGTGCTGGACCCCGCGTTTGCTCCGGGCACCGGAACGCCCGAATCTGCGGGGCTGACCAGCCGTGAGCTGGTGGCGATGGTGCGTGGGTTTGTCGGCGCCAATATTGTCGGTGCCGACGTTGTCGAGGTGTCTCCTGCCTATGATCACGCTGAGATCACCGGGATTGCTGCGGCGAATCTGGCCTATGAGTTCGTGGCGCTTTTTGAAGCAGCCCGCAGGCGATGACGGATTCCTTTTGCACCACGTGGCCGCACGGCAAGACAGCGGCGGCCTCGTTCTGCTTTGATCTTGACGCCGAATCCGCTGTCTTGTCGTTCGCCCCTCAGGCCGCATCACGGATGAGCGTGATGTCGCATCAGTCCTACGGACCCTTGACGGGTGTTCCTCGCCTTTTGCGTTTGCTCGAACAGCACGGGATCAAGGCGACCTTCTTCGTTCCGGGCTACACGGCGCATCGTTACCCGGACACCGTACGAGCTATCGCGTCGGCGGCCCACGAGATCGCTCACCACGGCTATCTTCACGAACCTCTTGGCGAAGCCGACGAGGCCTCGGAGATCGAGTATCTCGAGCGAGGCATCGCCGCGCTCCAAGAGGTCGCGGGGATCACGCCGGTTGGTTATCGCGCACCGATGTGGGAGTTGAACTATCGCTCCGCCGCCCTGCTCCATGAGCGGGGCTTCCTCTACGACTCAAGCCTTATGGACGCCGACAATCCCTATGAGCTCGCCACCGGCAACGGCGTCGATAGCATCGTGGAGATTCCGATTCACTGGGCTCTCGATGATTGGGAGCAGTACTGCTACGTGCCGGACCTGTTCGGCAGTGGCTTGATCGAGAGTCCCGCGAAGACTCGAGAAATGTGGTCGCTGGAGTTGCAAGCCACGACCACCGAAGGCGGTTGTTTTGTGCTGACCGCTCATCCATTCTTGTCCGGTCGTCCGTCTCGGGCGGCCGCATTGTCACAGATCATGGAAGAAGCAGTGGGGGCGCCTGGGGTGTGGGTAGCCACGATGTGCGAGATTGCCGCTCACACTCGTGCACAGGCGCTGGTGCCACGACTGTTGACGCAGCCTGAAATTTGAGGTTGTTCAAACCAAAGTCGTCGCGAACGACATGCATGTGCATGAACTCCTAGTCCCAAGAGTCAAGACGGCTATCGTCGCGCAAACGCTTGAGACGCCCTGGTCTTGAGCTCGAAGGCGGGTTCAGATGCGACTCGCGAGAATCGAAAGACCTTCGCCCGAGAGGTCTTGATGAGATCCCTTGCGTCCCGTCATGGCGAGCACGAGCGACTGCAATGGTCCTGACACTTCTGGACCGTCACCGTGAACCCAGGCGACATCGGTGGCGCGGAGCCGCAGCCCCGAGATTCTCCGCTTCGATCCGATGAGGAGGTTCGAGTTCTTCCAACTGTCGGCGACTGCGACGAGGGCAACCTCTGGTGATCGATGCACGAGCCCAAGGGGCCGACGGATGTCGTCACCGTGCACCACAATTTCGCCAAGCATCGCCATTACCGGGGCCGGAGGGTGGTTGGTCGTTGTAGTTCTTGCTCGAAGACGGCGAATCAACTCGTCGGGGCTAACTCTCGCAAGGCGCGCGGCACCACGTTCGGTGAAGACGTTGAATTTGATTCCCGCCGAGATCAACTCCTTGTAGAAATTGAGAGGAGTCTGCTCGGCAGCAGCCACGATGTGCCCGACGGTCTCATGGACCGTCCAGCCCTCGCACCATGATGCGGCACCCCATTGCTCCGCAGAAAGCGAATCCAAGGTGTCGGCCATCTGGACTCGCTCCGAATGGATGTACTTCCAAGTCTCCTGAGACTTCATGCCAGGCCTCTTTCACTTAACTCATGGATGGTCATTGGCCCAGGTCCGCGCTGTCTGGTCCGGGGTCAACACCGTCGATGACCTTTTCGAGTCGACCAAGGTAGTAGTTCCATCCATTCAAATGGTCGCTGATTGCGTCGTCGGCCAGTCCGCGGTGGATCAGGCGCAGCAGGGTGTGTTCGCCCTCAGGGGTCAGCGTGATTTCAACTTCTGTTGAACCGGCGGGAATCGGATGACCGGGAAGGTCCCATCCGAAGGTGAAGACGACCTTCTGGTTGGGAATGATCTCCACGAACTCTCCAGCGCTCGGATTGATGCCTCCGCAAAGAACCCGGAACTCACCGCCTGGAACCGGATTCACGGAGACTTCAGTCCCCATCCACTGCACGAGCTTCTCAGGGTCAACGAGGTAGGGAAAGATTGTTGCGGGTGACGCTTTGATCGTTAACTCTTTGACGACTTCGGTGCTCATTCATGACCTTTCAGTTGTTCATGCGACTCTGCGAGATCGCGAAGCTTCTCGAGATTGTTGGTCCAAAACGAATCGATAAACGCCCTGAGTTTTGCTATCTCACTCTGGTTCACTGAATAGAGTCGGCGCGTTCCGTCGCGGCGCTCGTTCACGAGTCCCGTGCGGCGAAGGACGCCAAGATGCTGCGAGATCGCCGAACGGGTGACGTCGGGAAAGTGGCTCGCAATTTCGGTTGCGGGCAGCTCCTTGGACCAGACGAGGCGGATGATCTCGCACCGTCTCGGCTCGCCAAGGGTCTTCAGCATCGTGTCCACGCGCATGATGTTAGCCATGCCTTACGTAAGAAGCAACTAACTTTTGGAGCAGAGGCCGAGTCGAGAAGAGGTTGAGGCTGCAGTTCGAGTTCCCAATCGAATACCTAAAAGGGAACGACAAGCCATGTCCGATGATTCAGAAGTTCGAACAGATCCAGTGGCTCTCAAAAGCAGTCTTCCTACGTTGGAGGTAGTGGCTGACGGAGCGTCAGTGGAGAGGAACTGAACCCCAAGATGGGGGCAGATGAAGAGCGTCGACGCAGAATCCGGAACGATTCACCATGGGTCTCGTCGACTGGCGGGGTTAGCATCCGACCATGGACAGAGACGACGAGGCGCACGGCGACGCGCGAAATGTGACGTTGACGGTCAACGGCAGCGCTCGGTCTGTGCAATCGCCGGCGTCGTTACTGTCGGCGTTGCGCGGCGAGTTGGGCTTGACGGGCGCGAAGCCGGGCTGCGGGGAGGGGGCGTGCGGATCGTGCACGGTGCTTGTTGACGGTGAACCCGAACATGCTTGTCGGCGTCAAGTCGCCGACTTGGCGGGCCGCAACATCATGACCATCGAGGCGGTCGCGAACGCCGGCAAACTACACCATGTTCAACAAGCGTTCGTGGAGGTCGGCGCTGCCCAGTGCGGCTACTGCACGCCCGGCATGGTCTTGTCGGTGGTGGCGCTCTTGGCTCGTGAGTCGAATCCGGATGACGTCGCCATTGACGATGCTCTGGAGGGCAACCTCTGTCGCTGCGGCACTTATCCGCGAATCCGCCGGGCGGTGCATCGGGCGGTTGAGCTGAGCGAGCAGTCCGGCGCCACCGCAATGGATGCCACTCGAGCGGCGGACCGCTGGGAGTTTGGAGATCCACGGACTCCCCAGCGGCGCCCCTCGCGCCCCTGGGACATGACCGAACCTGAGGACCGCGACTGGTTCGAGGTGCTTGGCGACGGGCTGGTAGTGGTACTCCCGGCACCGCCCCTCGCGCCCGGCAGCTGGACGACCGGAGCAGGCGCCTGGCTCCACGTCGGCGACGACGCCACGGTGACTGCGTTCACCGGCAAGGTTGACGTGGGCCAGGACAACTGCACGGCGCTGCGTCTCTTGGTCGCAGAGGAGCTGCACGTTCCCCTGTCGAAAGTCCGCTTGGCGATGGGCGATACCGATCTCTGCCCCTACGACATGGGCACCTTCGGCAGCCGGTCAATGCCCGACGCCGGCCACGCCCTGGCCCAGGTGGCGGCTCATGCGCGCACCCTCTTGCCCGTGAACGCCGGATCGCGACGGGTCGAGATCGTTACTGGCGAACCGGTCGTCATGGCGGGTACCGAGTGGCGCGTGGCCGGAGAGCCTCACGTGCCCGATGGAATGCTCGACATCGTGACCGGAGCGCGCCAGTTCGTCTCGGACCTCACCCTTCCCGGCTTGCGCTACGGAGTGGTGCTGCGTCCCCCCGTATTGGGCGCGACCCTTCGCGAGCTCGACGTCACCGCCCTCGAGGATCGCGGCGACGCGGTCGTGGTACGCACGCGCAGGGTGACCGGCGTCGTAGCCGCCGACCCAGTTTCTGCGCGCCTGGCGCTGGCTAGTCTTCGTCCAGAGTGGGACGTGCCAGATGCTCCGTCGAATGACGGCCTCGAAGAGTTCCTGCGCTCTCATCTGTCGTCCGAAACCGACGGCTGGAGCCGGTCGGTCCATGTTGAGCAAGGCAACCCTGATGAGACCCTGGCTAGGTCTGCGGTGCGGGGTCAGGCCACGTACACCACCGCCTACATCGCGCCCGCGCCTCTCGAAACCCGAGGCGCGCTGGCCGTCTGGGACGACGACGGCCGGCTGACGATTTGGGTCGGGACCCAGACGCCGTTCCCGACGCGTGTCCAGGTCGCGGCGGCGCTCGATCTCGACGAGCAGCACGTTCGGGTGATTGTGCCGCCCACCGGTGGCGGCTTCGGCGGCAAACACGGGGCCGGTGTCGCCACCGAGGCGGCCATCATGGCTCGAGAGGTCGGCGGGCCGGTCAAGGTCATGTGGTCGCGTCACGAGGAGTTCACTGCGGGCACGCTGCGCCCGGCGGCGATCATCGACGTGGCGAGTGCGGCCACGGCGAGCGGCGAACTTACCGCCTGGACGTTCACCAATATCAATTCGGGCCCGGCAGCAATCGCAAGCCCCTACCGGGTGGCGAACCAGCGGATCGACTATCAGCCTGCCGCGAGCCCGCTCTCCCAGGCGTCGTACCGGGCCCTCGCGGCCAACGCCAACAACTTCGCGCGCGAATCCCAGATGGACGAACTCGCGCATCAGCTCGGCTGGGACCCGGTCGAGTTTCGCGTGGCCAACCTCGACGACGAACGGCTCGTCACGGTCCTGCGCGCGGCAGCCGAACGTTTCGGCTGGGTGAGCGGGCGAGCTGGCGCGGGCCAGGGCATCGCCTGCGGCCTCGAGAAGGGCGGGCGGGTGGCCACCGTGGCCGAGGTCGGCGACGTCGAAGGGGGCCTGCGGGTCGTTCGGCTGGTCACGGCGTACGAATGCGGGGCCGTCGTCAATCCCGACACGGTGATCAACCAGATCGAAGGTGCCACCGTCATGGCCCTGGGCGGAGCGCTGTTCGAGGTAATCCGCTTCAGCGACGGAGTGATCACGAACGGATCCTTCTCCGATTACCGCGTTCCGAGATTCCACGACGTCCCCCCGATTGAGGTGGTTCTCCTCGACCGTCCCGACCTGGCGTCGGCCGGAGCAGGCGAGACCCCCATGATCGCCGTCGCACCGGCCATCGCCAACGCCATCTTTGACATCTGCGCACGACGTCTGCGGTCGTTGCCGTTGGACGCGGATGGTCTGATGCATCGCGAACGCTGACCCGGTCGCACCCGACGCAACGTCGGGGGAGTCGCACGAGGGACTTCAATCACCTACGCTCAGGGAATGGTTCTCGCTGCCAAGATCCTCACGGTCTCGGACTCGGTCGATGCCGGACGACGTGAGGACGAGGGCGGGTCAGTGCTCGCGTCGCGTCTCGAAGAGGCTGGGTACCGGATTGTCGATCGGCGCGTGGTGCCCGACGGCATCGAATCGGTCTCGCGCGCTCTGGAGGAACTGGCCCTTGACTTCGCTGGCTTGATCGTCACGACCGGGGGAACCGGGTTTTCGCCACGCGACCTGACTCCAGAGGCGACGTTGCTGGTGCTCGATCGGGAGGCGCCCGGACTGGGCGAGGCCATGCGATCGGTCAGCCCGCTAGGGCGCTTGTCGAGAGCCCGGGCCGGAACCGCTGGGCAGAGTCTGGTTCTCAATACGCCAGGATCGCCCGTGGGGGCGCTCGAGAGTCTCGAGGCCGTGCTCGACATCCTCCCGCACGCCTTGGAACTGCTCTGCGGAGAAGCGAGCCCTCACCCATCAGATAGCGCTGACAGAACCGCGCACTCGTCGTAAGTCTCGTGAGGCCAGCGATGTCGGAGAACGTTCTTCCGTCGCTGGGTGTTGCCAGCTCGATTCTTCGAGTTGGTTGGCGCCGGGTTTGGTGGAGAGGTGATCTGAGGAACGTCTGGTTGGCAGCAGTCGCTGACCAACCTCCGTCGCTTTGGTGCGCGATTGCGAGATGATCGAATTCCCGTGAAGATCTCAAATGGAACCCTGTTCAATTCGGGGTCGTTTTCGTTCTCCTTGTTTGCCATGAAAACTACCGACAAACCTCGTATATGCTAGTTTGATTCGTTGAAGTGACAGTATTTGCCAGTTACCGGGGAAGATGAAAACAACACTCAAACAGCAGTTGCATCGGCTTGCCTTGACAAGCTCGGTGGTAGTTCTGTTGGCCACGGGAGCTGTTTCCAGCTCTTCGCCAGCGGGCGCAACGACCAAGCACACCGGAACGGTTGAAGTCCTTTCGTGCGGTTCCTTCTCCAACGTCATGACACTGCTTGAGGCAGCGTTCAAGAAGGACACCGGCTACACCATTCAAGACACCTCTGAGGGTTCATCGGCCATCGCCAGTGGCATTGTGGCCAAGACCTTGCAGGGTGACGTCTTCATCAGTGCCTCGACTGCTGCGGACACTTCAATTGAGGGAGCAGCCAACGGCAACTGGATCAGCAGCTACACGTTGTTTGGCAGTTCACCTGACGTGCTTGCCTACAACCCACGGTCATCGTTTGCTTCCGCACTGAAGAAGCGTCCCTGGTACAACGTCGTCCGATCCTCTGGATTCGAACTTGGACGCACTGATCCAACGGTTGACCCGGGTGGAGTACTTGACGTCGACGCACTTGATGGAATCGGGTACGCCTACAACATCCCCAACCTGCTCACAATTGCAGCTTCAACGGGCAACGTCTACACCGAGGACGCAATCCCTGGTCTCATTCAGTCCGGTCAATTGGACGCTGGTTTCATGTACGCGATCTCTGCTGATGCGGCGAATCTGCCCTACGCGCCACTGACGGGAACGAAGAACCTCAATGGAAAGTACACCGTTGCCACTTTGAAGGGTGCACCAGACCCGGCTCCGGCAGCAGCGTTCGTGAAGTGGATGCTCGCCAAGCAGGGCCAAGCAATCTTGATCAAGCAGGGCATTGTCCCGGTTTCACCATTCAAGGTTGTTCGAGCTTCGTAAGAGAAAGATCCAATGACAAAAAATCCACTCAGGTGGCTGGGTGCATTACTGGTCCTCTATTTGGGTCTACCCATTGCGCTGTTTGTCATTCGCTTTGTGAGTGCTCGAGAGCGAGGGTTCCATGTCGCAGGACTCTTCTCCTCGCTCTGGATTTCTATTTCTTGCGCCTCAGTCTCACTCGTCGTGATTTGCGTCTTTGGCACGCCTCTGGCCTACGTACTCGCTCGCTCCACCAGCAGGCTTGCCCGATTGGTCGAGATAGCCATAACGCTCCCCCTGGCGCTTCCACCGGTGATGGGCGGCATCATTGTGGTGTACCTGGTTGGTCCCTACAGTTCTCTAGGAAGACTCTTCGACCGACAGTTGACGAATTCGGTCTACGGGATTTGCATTGCCATGACATTCTGCTCGGCCCCGTTCTTGATTCTCGCCGCGAGAGCGGCCTTCGCATCCATTGATCAAGGTCTTCTTGATGTTGCCTCAACCCTTGGCCACTCTGAAATGTCCCGGTTCTTTCGCGTAGCCGTTCCAGTCGCCGGCCCCGGCATTCGTGCGGGCATGACGATGACGTGGTTGCGAGCCTTTGGCGAATACGGCGCCGTCACGATCCTCGCCTACAACCCCGCGTCCCTGCCGGTCTACACCGTCAACCAATTCATGGCTCGCGGAATTGCGCCCACCTTGGCGCCAACCATGCTCGCCCTCATTGTTGCCAGTGGAATCGTCCTCTTGAGTCGAGCACGACTTCCCAAGCTCGCTCACGTAGATCTGAGCGAGATCACTCCGGTTCCTCCAACCCTCAAGCCATCGTCGCGACTTCGATTCGACATCTCAAAACAGCTGGGGTCATTCCAGTTGAAGATCAAGCACGTGACGCAAAGTGACAACCTCGCAGTTCTCGGACCATCTGGTTCCGGAAAGTCGGCGCTCCTACGCTCCTTGGCCGGCCTCTACGGACCAGGGGCTGGCGAGGTCTCGTACGGCAACGATGTGGTGAGCAACGTCAAGCCTGAGAAGCGCCCAGTCGGTTATGTCTCGCAAGGGTTCTCACTGTTTCCGCACCTCACGGTCTGGCAGAATCTGAACTTCCCGAAGAATGCCACACGAGGAAACGCTGCGTACTGGTTGGGCCACCTGCAACTCGACGGTTTGGAGAATCGCTACCCCTCGGAGATCTCCGGCGGACAACGCCAGCGCGTTGCATTGGCCCAGGCTCTTTGTCACTCGCCAGAGGTCCTTCTGCTTGACGAACCGTTCTCAGCTCTCGACATGCCCATCCGTCGAGAGCTGCACCGCGAACTTCGTCGTCTGCAGCAAGAGACGGGGCTCGCAACCGTTATCGTCACTCACGATCCTCAAGAGGCCGCCTTCCTGTCACAAGAGGTGATCGTCATCACTGATGGAGCGTCGCTGCAGTCGGGGACGAACCGCCAGGTCTTCTCCCGCCCAGCCTCGCCCGAGGTAGCCCGGTTGCTCGGGATCTCGAACCTGCACCACGCACTGGTCGTGGCCCCCGGGCGCATCGACTCGGGGGGCACGGTAATCGCGGTTGACACCGACGGTATGGCGCCGGGTGCGGAGGTGCTGTGGAGCATCCGACCCGAGCAGGTCATCGTGCGCACACTGGACGACCGGGCGTCTTTCGACCCGGCCGACGAGGGCCTCGTGGGAACGCTGAGCGACATCGCCGACGTCGGCACGGCCGTCGACCTCTTCGTGACGCTCAACGACCAGTTCGAACTCCACGCACGCGTGGTGGACCCCGTTGAACTGAGCGTGGGCCAGCGTTGTCGCGTGGTGATGGACCGCAGCGCGATTTCACTGTGGGCCAATCCCAATGTTCCGCTGGCGGCCGCATCAACGAAGGGGCCGGCGGCCCAGTAGGCCGTCGCGGCGGGTTCAGAACTGAGCGGGAATCTCCACGCCGACGTTGGTGGCCTTCACCACGGCATCAACCACCATTCCCGGAACGAGCTCAAGTTCGTCAACCGCCTCGCGAGTGATCAATGAGACGAAACGATGGGGACCGGCCTGGATCTCGACCTGCGCGGCCACCTTGTCCTTCACCACCTTGGTCACGATGCCGACGAAGCGATTACGGGCTGACTGCGCACGGGGATGCTCAGTTGTCTGGTCACCGGCGATCTCGATGGCGAACTTGGCCAAATCGACGCCGTCGAAGTAGCGCCGCCCACCCGATCCCACCGTAGCCTTGATCCGTCCGGCGTCAACCCATCGGCGCACCGTGTCGGTGCTCACCCCCAACAGTTCGGCGACCTGGCCAATGCGGTACTGCGTCACGTCCAAAGGATAGCGATCGCAACGCAACTGTCCTGTCCGGCGTGTTCGGCTACTCGTAGCCCCGCCGCCGGGCTCGACTCTCTGACTGCACCCGTCGCTGCGTCGGTAGCATTGCGCCGTGGACGATATGCACCAACTCAACAGAACGCCTCGCGATGGGACCTTCCCGCGCGACCTTGGTCCCTCGGAGGTCAGTCCTCGTCGCGCGGTGGCGCGCTGTCGCATCACCATGTTGGCGTCCACCACGGCGAGTGTGGCGACGAACACGATGAACAAGGGCGACGTGCTGGCGACCGCTCGCGTCGCGGGCACTCAAGCGGCCAAGCAGGCGGCGTCACTCCTGCCCATGTCGCACCTCGTACTGGTGAGCAACGTCCACTTGAACTTCACGATCGCCGACACCCACATTGACGTCGATGCGAGCGTCGACGCGGTTGACCGGACTGGTGTCGAGATGGAGGCCCTCACGGCGGTCACCGTGGCGGCGCTCACCATCTACGACATGTGCAAGTCCGCCGATCGCACGATGACGATAGGAAACGTGGCGCTGTGGGAAAAGTCCGGGGGCCGCGCGGGCACCTGGCGGCGCGAAGAGGCGTTGCGCGACTCGAACGACGTCGAGGCCGAGCACTAGATCCTCGTGTGCACGAGTGCGGGTCACTCCGTTCACTTTCGTCGGAGCGACGCGAGACAGTTGGCCCTGTAGCATCGTGCGGGGGACCGGGGACACGACTTGAGTGACCGGTCCGAAGCGTATCGGAGGGGCGTCTTGACCGAACAGCCGTTTTCCCACGTCGATGGCACCGGCAAACTACGCATGGTCGATGTCACCCACAAGCGCCCCACGCTGAGGCGCGCGTACGCGAGTTGTGTGGTGCGCACCGTGGCCGATGTGGCCGCACCCGGACTGCGTACCAACGAGCTCGACCCGGTGCACGCGGCCCGCCTGGCCGGGATTCAGGCCGCCAAGCAGACAGCCAATCTCATTCCCCTCTGTCACCCGCTGAATCTCAACGAGATTCACGTTGAGGTCGTCGTGAACGAGGGACGCATCGAGATTTCCGCGACCGTAACGGCGACGCACCGCACGGGAGTGGAGATGGAGGCCCTGACGGCCTGCGCCATTGCCGCGCTCAGCATCGTCAACTCGCTCGTGGACGTCGATCCCAGGGCCGAGATCGATGATCTCGTGCTCCTGCGCAAGAGCGGCGGCAAGTCCGGCGAGTGGGGGCGACTGGTGGATGCTCCCCGCTAGGGACCCGGTCGCGGCGCCCGCAACGATCCGCTCACGGGTGGTGAGGCGCTGTCGGGGCTGATCCTCTCGCAGACTCATGACGGTGCAACCGCTCCAGCTCAGTATTCGTTCTCCAAGATCACTGATTGAACGCGCGCGGAGCGTATCGCCGGTGGCAAGTCTCAACCTCGGATTCGGAGGCGGTACGAAACGCCGCCGCGCTCGCGGACTTTCCTGAGACCGGGGGACTGCTCAAACCCTGGACCACGCGCCGTTCGACAGAGCGACCTCACTTGCGTCTGCGCTGCCGCCGGCGGTAGCACAACTCCTACTGATGGTAGTAATGGTCATCGAAAGTGAGGGAGATGAGCACGGTGGAACTGCCAGACAGCACTGCGCCGCTCGCGGCCCGGGCCTCTCGCGAGTCCGAGTGCGACGCGCATCGAGCGCCGAGGGATCTCCAGCGAGCGCTGCTGCTGATCTTGGCCACGCTATGGCTGCTTGACGCCGTGCTGCAGGTCCAGCCCTCCATGTTCACTCCGGGCCCCAGTGGACTGAGCGGCATGTTGAACTCGTCGGCCAGTGCCAACCCCGGCTGGATCGCCCACACCATTACGTGGAACGCTTCGATCTTCTATCACCATCCGGTGCTGGCCAATACGCTCTGTGCGGTCGTTCAGTTTTCGATTGCCTTTGGAATCGTGTCGAAGCGTACGTGCAAGCCCGCCCTGGCACTCTCTATCGCGTGGGCGCTCGGCGTCTGGTGGTTCGGCGAGGGCCTGGGCGCGATATTCACCGGTGGCGCCACGCCACTTCGCGGTGGCCCGGGCGGCGCGCTCTTCTACGTTCTGCTCGCGGTACTGCTGTGGCCCAGCGAGGGTTCGGACCAGCCGTTCGTGGCAGCTCGAACTGTTGGACCGAAAGCGGCCAGGGTCATCTGGATCACGGCGTGGGCCCTTATGTCGCTGCTGACGGTGGTCGGTTCGGGTCGCTCGCCACGGGCCCTGCACGATCTGGTGGCGCGAATGAACAGCGGGCAGCCGGGATGGCTCGCCGCCATCGATCGTCACGCGGCGTTGCTCCTTCTCCATGACGGGACGCCACTGGCGGTTTCACTCGGCGTTCTCTGCATCGTGGTGGCTGGCGCGATACTTCTACCCCCCACGCTCACCCGGGTGGCTCTGGTGCTGGCGATTGCGGTGTTTGCGTCCATCTGGGTCGCCACCCAGAACTTTGGCGGAATCCTGGCCGTGGGCGCGACGGACCCCAACTCGGGGCCGCTGGTCGTGGTGCTGGCGTTGACGTACTGGCCCTTGACGGCTGCTCGAGCGACCCCGAACGCCACTGCGCCGGACTCGGTGGTCGTGGCGAAGGTGACCTGACGATTCATGACGATGACGCCTTCGTGGCTGTACTACCTCTGCGCCGTGCTGATGCTCGCCGCCGCCGCGTACTGCTTGATTTCCTTGATCGTGAAGGCGGCCACCCACCGTGGCTCTGGTTGGGACATTGATATCGCCCACACCTTCATGGGAGTGTCGATGGCCGGCATGTCTGTTGCCCAATGGGCGTTCGGGGCGAGGGTCATGTGGGAGATCATCTTCGCGGTTCTGCTCACGTGGTTCTTGGCGCGCACCCTTCAGTCGGTGCGCCACCACGGAGTCCACCTCTCTCACTTCTTGGTCCACGCGGCGATGAGCTTGGCGATGCTCTTGATGTTCCGGTTCCCCGTGCGGGTACGCGGCGGGTCCCCGACAGGGTCGATGTCCCTGTCAAGCGCGGCTTCAAGGCTTGATCCGGGGCTCGCCTTCGTTCTGGTGCTGATCTTCTTCGCGTCAGCCATCCTCACGCTCGACTCTTCTGCCAGGGGCGCCTCTCACCACACGCCTCGTGGCTCGACCTCCGCCATGAGCGCATCTGGCAGGCCAGGAAGTGCGCCGATTCAGTCGGAAAGACGGTTCGGCCGCGCCGGTGGCGTTCGAGGGCTGGCGGACGCGCCCCGGCTCGAAGACGCGAGCCACGTGCTCTTGTGCATCCTCATGGGGTTCCTGCTCATCGTCATGATCTAGCGATTGGCCGTCAATGCGACGCGGGGTGGCTCACTGGTCCGAGGGAACCGGTCTCGCTTCACGCTCTTTGAGAGCTCGGCGGAGTATCGCCGCCTCCGAGGGCGACAGGGTCTGGCTGAAGCTGACCAGGGCGGAACCGGGGTCGTGACTGGCGACCGGGTCGTCGTGCATCAGCGCGGCGGTGTGGGCGCCCCGGGTTCCGATGACGGCGAACTTGATGGAACGCCCGTCCATCCTGCGGTGCAGCAGTCCCTTGTGAACGAGGCGGTCGAGCACGGTGGCGACCGTCGTGTAGGCGTGTTCGGGAAACGCATCGGCCACTGCGCGCCCGATCAACTCGCGCTCGGGCCCCTCCCAAAGTACGTCCATCACCCGTCGCTCGAGCTCTCCCAGCCTCGCTGCGCCGCAGTGACAGTCGTCGCACGTGCACGGATCACACGAACACATCGGGTTGTCGCACGTCGATGTTGCCGACCGATCGACGCCTGGCTCCATGTGCAAAGTGTACGGGCGCGGCCTGCGCGTCGGCGAGTCGACCGTGTCCGAGCCGCGTGGCCGCGCCAAGTCCCGTCGCGCCACGAGTTCACCGGACGCGAACTCTGTCGCTTTGGCTGAGATCTGGATGTGACCGTCGAAGGCGAGCCGCGAAGGATCAGGTAAACACCGCCGCCGAGGACGCGACCCAGGACCACGAAGTCCTGAGAAGCAAATAACGTCAGCCGCCAGATACGGGCGGGATAACGGCGATCTCGTCGTTGTCGTTCACGAGCGCGCCCGGCTCAGCGTCGTCGCCGTTGACCCAGATTCGAGACACCTTGAGTATCTGCGAAAAATCAGCGCCGAAGCGCGCTTCGGCCGCCGCCACGACGTCGCCGACGCAGCGCCCGGGCAGGTACGCCTCGGCGATACCGGCGGCTTCGCGAGCCGGCCCGAAGAGTCGAAGCCGCGCCACGCTCTAGCCGCCGATCATCGACATCGAGCGCTGGGGCGACAAGAAGTCGGGCTCGTTGATGCCGTGCCCGGGGAACTTGCCCCAGACCGCCGAGCGAAGGCTGTGCTCGATCGCGTCGTCGGATCCGCCCTGACGCAAGATATCGCGCACGGTGGTTTCAGCGTCGGAGAACAGGCAGTTGCGAATGGCGCCGTCGGCGGTGAGTCGAAGGCGGTTGCAAGTGCCACAGAACGGTTCGGTGACACTCGAGATCAGGCCGATCTCACCGGCTCCGTCGGCGAAGCGGAATCGTTCGGCTGGCGCGGGACTCGCGGTCGCCTCGATCGGCTCCAGCTCCCAGCGTTCCGAGATGAGTTCGTAGACTTCACGACCCGGCACCAACTGCGCACGATCCCAGTTGCCCTGGGCGTCGAGAGGCATGAATTCAATAAAGCGAACCGTGCGACCGGTGGTGCGCGCGAACTGGGCAAACGACAGCACTTCGTCATCGTTCTGACCCCGCAAGAGGACCACGTTGATCTTCAACGGCCGCAGTCCCGCCTGCTCTGCCGCGTCCATGGCATTGAGGACGACGTCGAGGGTGGCTCGGCGGCGAATCGCGGCAAAGCGCTCGGGAATCAGCGAGTCGCAGCTGATGTTCACCCGCCGCAGACCGGCCTGAGCGAGTTCGTCCGCGCGGCGCGCCAACTCGGTTCCGTTGGTGGTGAGCGAAAGATCCTCGAATCCCAGATCGTTCAGACCCTTCACCAAGTTGACCAGTCCTTTTCGCACGAGCGGCTCACCACCCGTGAGGCGTACGGCGTCGACCCCGAGTCTCTTGGCCACCCCCGCAAAACGAAGGATCTCGTCAAAACTCAACAGTTCATCATTGGGCAGGAACGTCATGCCCTCTTCGGGCATGCAGTAGACGCAGCGCAGGTTGCATCGATCGGTCACCGAGATTCGCAGGTCGCTGTGGACGCGGCCGTAGCGATCGACGAGGGGACCGCTGGTGGGCATGGTCTGCACCACGAGACCCTCTGGTTCCATGGCGCGCAGCGACTTCGGCTTGATGCCAACCGGTACTGAAGTAGTCACCAGTCCGCCTCTCCGGTAGGTAGATCGTCACTCGGCGCGGCGACGTCGGCTGGATAAGACAGTAGTGCTCGAACCGAGCCGCCCCGGCCGACGCCCTCACCATCAGGCAGGATCAAGAGGGCGTTGGCGCTCGCCATGGCGCGGAGCTGGTGGGACTCTTGGCCCTCGAGCGGGCGGGCGACGTAGCGGCCCTGGCGGTCGAGGGAAACAACACCGCGGACGAAGTGGACGCGGCCATCGCGGCTCCTCGCCAGGTCGACCGTGGCCGTAGCGCAGACCGAGGGACGAAACACGGTGGCGTGCCCCGCCATGCGGCGAACGGCGGGGCGCACGAGGAGCTCGAAACTGACCATCGCCGACACCGGGTTTCCCGGGAGTCCAAAGACGGGCAGGTTGGTGTTGGCCAGTGTGCCGAAGGCGAATGGTTTGGCCGGGCGAATGGCGATCTGCATCCAGCGCATCGAATCACCGCTGACGTCGTCGAGCACGATGCGCACGATGTCGAAGTCGCCAACACTGACCCCGCCGCTCGTGATGAGGGCGTCGCAGGACTCGCCGGCCCGGCCAAAGGCGTCGAGCAGGGCCTCGCGGTCATCTCGAACAACACCGAGGTCGACGGGCTCCCAGCCTTCTTGGCGAATGAGCCCCAGCAGCGAGTGACGGTTGGCGTCTCGGATCTTGCCGGGAGCCAGTGGCTCGTCCCCGACGAAGAGTTCGTCACCCGTGGAGAGCACGCCGAGGCGAGGTCGACGGTGCACCGGAACCGTCGTGAATCCCTGCGCTGCGAGAACGCCAAGATGGGCCGGTCGAAGAGGGGTGCCAGCCTCGGCGAGCAACTGGCCGGTTGCCACGTCGTGGCCTCGACGGCGAATGAAGTTCCCCGCCGGGGTCTCGGTCGTGACGACGACGGTGCCGCCGTCATCACCTGGCTCGCACAGCTCCACCATGGCCACCGCATCCGCGCCGTCGGGGATCGGTGCACCCGTCATGATTCGCACGGCCTGGCCCGGTTCAAGCGTGCCGTCAAAGACGTGTCCGGCGCTGATCGAGCCAACGACTCGTAGCGTTGCCGGTGCGCCCTCCGTGTCGCTGGCGCGCAGCGCGTAGCCGTCCATCGACGAGTTTGCGAATGAGGGGACGTCGGTTTCGGCGTAGACGCTTCGTCCCACCACGCAGGCGAGCGCCTCATCGATTGTCGTCTCGACAACAGGTAGTGGCGCGACGTGTTCGAGCACGAAGCTCTGCGCTTGGGCCAGGGGAATCACCACGCCGGTCTAGGAGCTCCGCGCAGGTCGCGCCACCGTGGGGTCGCTGGCGCCAAAGGGCGACGCGTCGTGGGCACACGTGCTCCAGTCCGAGCCGCCCTCCCACGTCTCGTGCTTCCAGATGGGCAGGGTGTGTTTGAGCGTGTCGATGCAGAACTTCGCCGCCTCGAACGATTCATCGCGATGGGGAGTCGACGCCGTGACGACCACCGCAACGTCGCCCACTGTGAGCATGCCCACTCGGTGCAGCAGCACGAGTCGGCCCAGCTCACTCCAGCGCGCGCGCGCCTGGGTGGCCACCTCGCTCAGGCGGGGCACGACCTGCTCGATGTAGGCCTCGTACTCGAGCGACGTCACGCCGGGTCGATGTTCGGAGTGGTCGCGCACCAGGCCACAGAACGTTACGATTCCGCCGCAGTGAGGCAGGCTGGCCCATTTCCACGCCTCGTCTACCGGCAGGGCCTGGTCGGAGACGCCAATCCAGTCACCGGCCTGCGGCGCAGCGAGAGGCGGGAGAGTCATGAGGCCACCAGGTGGATGGGGCCGGTCTCGTCGCGCAGCGAGCGGACATCAGCGTTGGCGCGACGGGCGATGATCTCGGCGCAGATCGCTACCGCGGTCTCTTCTGGCGTGCGAGCGCCAATCGCCAGACCGATCGGCGCCATGATCTCGTTCAGTCGGGAAGGTTCGACTCCGGCATCGATGAGCCGTTCAACGCGCTCGGCGTGGGTCTTGCGTGATCCCATCGCGCCGAGGTATCCCACGTTGGTTGACAGCGCCGCAGCAATGGCGGGAATGTCGAACTTGTGATCATGAGTCAGAACACAGACCGCGTCGAGCGCGCCGAGCCGGTCGGCCACCGTCTCCAAATAGACATGCGGCCACGCCACGACGACGTCGTCGGCGTCGGGGAAGCGTCTCTTGGTGGCAAAGACCTCGCGCGCGTCACACACCGTGACGTAGTAGCCAAGGACCTTGGCCACCTTGACGAGTGCCGCAGTGAAATCGACGGCGCCGAAGATGATCATGCGCGGCGGCGGCGCAAAGACGTCAATGAAAACCGTGACGTCGTCGAGGCGAGATTCGCCGGCGGAGCCGTAGTGACGAGCCACGCTCCGTCCGCTCGACAGCGCCGCGCCGACGTCGCGCGCCACCACGGCGTCAAGCTTCTCGTGACCAAGCGACCCCTGGACGCCGCGGATGTGACTAACGAGCATCGTCGCGCCGAGTTCGGCGGGCGACGGGTTCTGGCCTTGGGTGACGTCGGAACGTTCGATCACCGTGGCGATCGCCACCGGTTCTTCGGCCCTGATGCAAGAGACCAACGTGGAGAAGATCTTGTCCATCAGTTGAGCGGCTCTATGAAGATTCGAACGGTGCCGCCACAGGTCAGGCCGACCGCGAAGGCTTCATCATCGGAGTAGCCAAAGGTGCAGAGGCGTGGTTCGCCTGACTCGATGACGCCGAGGGCTTCGGTGACCACCGCGCCTTCGACGCAGCCCCCAGAGACCGAACCAACGACCTCGCTCGCCTCGTTGATGGCCATGGCGGCGCCGGGGTCACGAGGCCCAGAGCCAACGACCGCGACGACGCGAGCCAGCGCTACCCGCTGGCCGCCAGCCCGCCAGCGCTCAATGTCTTCGATGAGATCCTTCATCTGACTGAGCCCCCGCCTCCCCCGTCAATCGCTTGGATGGTGCACCAAGTCAGTGGACTTTCAAGACTAGCGATGAACATTATTAAAACGCGCGTCATCTCGCAAAGCCAGACGTGCTCCGGAGGGGAGTGGTGCTGAAGCTGAGAGCCGAGGCGGGAACAAGGAGGTCGCACGAACGTTGTGGTTTTGACCCGCTTCCGCGACACGGGTTGGTCGCTCGCAGGACCGGGAACCGACGGCTCCGGTCCTTGACCCCCTGCTCGCAATAACTGCGAGAGTGAGTGCCGAGCAAACCATTGCTCGAACTCCTCACCGTTTGGGCCCGTCCGAGCCGCTTCCGCGAACTGCTCGGGCTCGGCTGGCTCGACCGGTGACGTGAAGAGAACTTAGCGATTTCTGAGTTCGGCAGCAAGGTGACACAAGATGGGTATTATCCCGGCCCGATTCGCCAGTACTCCACTGATTCGTTCCTGCTGACCAGGTACTCAGTAATACCCATTTATCTCACTTTGCTGCCGAACCCAGCGATTTCTTATTTCCACCTCCCCGGTAGATCGTCTGATAGACATACATTCGGTAGTCGGGGCAAGCGTGTTTTCGGCCGGTGACCCGCAGGTAACTCTGAGTCCATTGAGTGCTGGAAGTTGGCCGAAGAGTTGAGGGACTAACTGTTTCGTTCAGGTTGAGAGTTGTGTGAAATGTGGGCCTGGTTCCCACATGGATTGACAGGGGGATGTCATGCAGGTACCGGCACCATTTCAGTACGCGCGAGCGACAACGGTGGATCACGCGATTGAGTTACTGAACGAAGGCGGTGAAGGCGCGCGCATTGTCGCGGGCGGCCACAGTCTTCTGCCAATGATGAAACTTCGTTTGGCCAACTTCGACACCTTGATTGACATCAACGGCCTGCACGATGAGTTGGGCTACGTCCGCGAAGAAGGAGACGAGATACGTATTGGGGCGATGACTCGCCACCGCGAACTGCTCGAATCAGATCTGCTGGCGGCGGCGTTCCCGATCTTCCGAGACGCTGAGCACGTCATCGCAGACCCCGTAGTGCGCAACCGCGGCACCCTCGGGGGATCACTGTGTCAAGCCGATCCGTCGGAAGACCTTTCCGCGGTGTGCACCACGCTGGACGCCAGTTGCGTGATCCGCGGGCGCGACGGCGAGCGCGTGGTGTCGATGGAGGACTTCCACCGCGGTCCCTACGAGACCGCCGTGGGCGAAGCAGAGATGCTGGTGGAGATCCGCCTGCCGATCCGTCCCGGTGGATCAAGCGCCTATTTCAAAGTTGAGCGCCGGGCCGGTGACTGGGCGGTGGCGTCGAGTGGCGCGGCCGTGTGGATGTCCAACGGCGTCATCAGCGATGCCAGGGTTGGCCTCGCGGCCGTCGGTCCCAACACCACCGGCATCCCCGCGATCTCCGAAGCACTTCGCGGGCGAGCTCCTTCCGAGGAGCTGTTTGCCCAGGCTGGCGCACTCGCCGCACAGGCCTGCAGCCCGGCCGTGGACATGCGCGGCACGGTTGAGTACAAACGCCACTTGGCGGACGAACTCACGCGCAGGGCACTGCGAAAGTCGGTAGAGCGAATCAACGAACAGGGGGCCTGACATGCAGGTATCGATCAACGTCAACGGAAACCAGGTCAACGAAGAGATCGAAGACCGCACACTATTGGTGCACTTCCTGCGCGACCAGTTGCTGCTGCGCGGCACCCACTGGGGCTGCGACACCAGCAACTGCGGGACATGTGTCGTGTGGATGGACGGCGAGCCCGTCAAGTCGTGCACGGTGCTGGCCGCAATGGCTGACGGACACGAGATTCGCACCGTCGAAGGCCTCGAACAAAACGGTCAACTCGATCCAGTCCAGCAGGGCTTCATGGAGTGCCACGGTCTCCAGTGCGGCTTCTGCACGCCGGGCATGATGATGACGGCGCGAGCGCTGTTGGACCGCAACCCTGACCCGAGTGAAGAGGAGATTCGCGAAGCGATCTCCGGGCAGATCTGCCGATGCACCGGTTACGCAACAATCGTTCGTTCAATTCGCTGGGCTGCGGTCCACGAAGCCAGCACCAAGCAAGGGAGCAACTCATGACCACCGTCGAAACCCGCCTCACGGAGTTCGCAGACAACAACGAGAAGCCGGTTGGCTACGGCCGAATGCTTCGAAAGGAAGACCCTCGGCTCATTCGAGGGCAGGGCAACTTCGTCGACGACGTCCAGCTCCCGGGCATGCTGCACTTGGCAATCCTTCGCTCGCCCGTGGCTCACGCCCGCATCAAGAGCATCGATACGACGGCCGCGGCCGCGCTGGAAGGAGTGGTGGCGATCGTCACCGGCGCCGATCTGGCCGAAAAGGGCCTCGCCTGGATGCCCACGCTGTCGAACGACGTGCAAGCGGTGCTCGCCACGGACAAGGTGCGATTCCAGGGCCAAGAGGTGGCCTTCGCCATCGCCAAGAGCCGGTACATCGCTCGTGACGCCATTGAGCTGATCAATGTCGACTACGAGATCCTGTCCCCGGTCGTTGATGTGCGCAAGGCCCTCGATCCCGACGCCGCGTTGATTCGTGACGACCTGAAGGACAAGACCGACAACCACTGCTTTGACTGGGAGACCGGTGACGCTGCGGCGACCCAAGTGGTCTTCGACAATGCAGATGTCGTGGTCACCCAAGAGATCATCTACCCGCGCGTGCATCCGGCTCCGATGGAGACCTGCGGCGCGGTGGCGCTCTTTGACGCCGTCGAAGGTCAGCTCACGCTGTGGTCGACGACGCAGGCCCCGCATGCGCACCGCACGGTGTACGCATTGGTATCGGGTCTGCCGGAGCACAAGATCCGAGTGATCGCCCCCGACATCGGCGGCGGCTTCGGCAACAAAGTCCCGATCTACCCGGGGTACGTGTGCGCCATCGTGGCGGCACTCGTCACCGGAAAGCCGGTCAAGTGGATGGAGGACCGTTCGGAGAACCTCATGAGCACCGGTTTTGCGCGTGACTACATCATGAACGGTGAAATTGCGGCCACCAAGGACGGCAAGATCCTGGCCGTGCGCACCCACGTGCTCGCCGACCACGGCGCCTTCAACGGGACTGCGGCTCCAATCAAGTATCCGGCGGGCTTCTTCGGAGTGTTCACCGGTAGCTACGACCTGGAAGCGGCCTACTGCTCGATGACCGCCGTCTACACGAACAAGGCACCAGGCGGTGTCGCCTACGCGTGCTCGTTCCGGATCACCGAGGCGGTGTACCTGATCGAGCGGATGGTCGACTGTCTGGCCTACGACCTCAAGATGGACCCCGCGGAGTTGCGATTGAAGAACTTCATCAAGCCAGAGCAGTTCCCCTATACGACCAAGACCGGATGGGTCTACGACTCGGGAGAGTACGAGCGTGGAATGCGTCTGGCCATGGAACTCGCCGGCTACGACGAGCTTCGCAAGGAGCAAGAGGAGAGGCGCGCTCGCGGTGAACTGATGGGCATTGGCATCTCGTTCTTCACCGAAGCAGTGGGCGCTGGTCCGAGGAAGGACATGGACATCCTCGGGCTCGGCATGGCCGACGGCTGTGAGCTTCGAATCCACCCGACCGGCAAAGCCGTGCTTCGTTTGTCGGTCAAGTCCCAGGGGCAAGGCCACGAGACGACGTTCGCCCAGATCGTTGCCGAGGAGATCGGTATTCCGCCGTCGGATATTCAGGTCCTCGAGGGCGACACCGACAACACGCCGTTTGGTCTGGGCACCTACGGAAGTCGCTCCACGCCGGTATCGGGCGCGGCCGCGGCACTCGTGGCGCGCAAGGTACGCGACAAGGCTCAGATCATCGCCTCGGGCATGCTCGAGGTGTCGGTCGCGGACCTGGAGTGGGAGAAGGGATCGTTCCACGTCAAGGGTGACCCGACGAAGTCGGTGACGATCCAGGAGATCGCCTTCAAGTCGTACGGAGCGGGCGACCTGCCCGAAGGCATTGAAGGCGGGCTTGAGGCGCAGATCTGCTACAACCCGTCGAACCTCACGTACCCATTTGGCGCCTACATCTGTGTCGTTGACATCGACCCGGGCACCGCGGTGGTGAAGGTCCGCCGTTTCATCGCGGTCGATGACTGCGGGACTCGGATCAACGAGATGATCATTGAAGGCCAGGTCCACGGCGGTCTTACTGACGGTGTGGGGATGGCGTTGATGGAGATGATCGCCTTCGATGAAGACGGCAACTGTCTCGGGGCGTCGCTGATGGACTACCTGATCCCGACGGCTTTGGAGGTTCCCGACTGGGAGACCGGCCACACGGTGACTCCATCACCGCATCACCCCATCGGGGCCAAGGGAATAGGTGAGTCGGCCACGGTGGGATCGCCTCCGGCGATCGTGAACGCCGTGGTGGATGCGCTCAAGCCCTTCGGGATCCGTCACGCTGACATGCCGCTCACCCCGTCACGGGTCTGGGAGACAATGCAGGGGCGCCACGTTCCTTCCATCTAGCCTCGACTGCTCACGGGCTCGGACGAAGCGCGTTTGGTCGCGCGAAAATGACCCTCGGGCAAGGGAGTTGGCTTCTCGCGACCCACCGAGTGCAGACCCGAGCAGCGCGCAGCGACGCAGCGCACTGCGGCGAATCGCGTCATCAGGACGGGGTCGTCTCTGGTCGCATCGCGAATCATTGAGGGTAGGGTGAACCAATGACCCCACGCTTGTCGGCTCGGGGGACCGAGCTTCAAAATGCGAGAGTTCCCTACGTGCACGCCACGGTGGTGCGTGCTCAGTCACCGACCTCGTCGCGGCCGGGCGACGAGGCCATCATCTTGGGCGACGGCTCCATCGAAGGGTTCGTGGGGGGACAGTGCGCCGAGGAGTCGGTTCGTCTGGCGGCTCTCAACGCCCTGGCGAGTGGCGAGTCGGTCTTATTGCGAGTGCTGCCAGAAAGTGCCGACGAGTTTCCGAAAGTTCCGGGGGCCCAGGTGGCCGTCAATCCGTGTCTGTCAGGGGGAGCGTTGGAGATCTTTCTTGAACCACACCTGCCGATGCCGCTGGTCGTGGTTGTCGGTACTGCACCGATAGCGTCAGCGCTGGCGCGTATCACCGAGGCGTTGGGTTACCGCAGCGGCGTCGCCGCTTCGTTGGACGAAGCGGACTTCGCCGGGGCCTCCGCGGTGATTCTGGCGACCCACGGGCACGACGAGCCGGAGGGAATTCGCGCCGCTCTCGACGCAGGCGTGAGGTTCATCGGACTGGTAGCGAGCGAGAAGCGCGGTAGGGCCTTGCTCGAAGCCCTGGATCTCGCCGACGATGAACGGGCCAGGGTGCACACACCGGTCGGTATCGAGATCGGGGCCAAGGCGCCCGAAGAGATCGCCCTTTCGATTCTGAGCAGCGTGGTTCAGGCCTTTCGAGCCGGCGACCTCGAAGCCGCGACTTCGACGACGAGTCCGGCGGTGCGCGAAGCCATCGATCCGGTCTGCGGCATGACGGTGATCGTGCGGCCTGATACGCCACACAAGGTCGTCGACGGGGTTGAGACCTGGTACTGCTGCACCGGCTGTCGGGACCGATAGGCCGACTGGAGGCACGATTCGATGTACACCACCGGTTTAGTCCTGGCAGCGGGCGCCTCTCGACGCTTGGGCCAGCCAAAGCAGTTGCTCGCGTACCGCGACGGAACGATCCTTGGCACGACCCTGAAGATGGCCAAGAGCTGTGGCTTCGACCAGGTCATCGTGACCCTCGGCGGGGCGTCCCAGGAGATCCGTGACACGGTCGAGCTCGACGGGGTCGAAGTCGTTGAGAACCACGACTACTCCTCCGGGTGTTCGTCATCGATCAGTGCCGCCCTGAGCGCGGTGGACCCGCGCTCGGATGGCATCGTGCTGCTGCTCGGCGATCAGCCCGACGTGACGCCGCTCGTGGTGCGGTCGTTCATCGCGGGCGTTGACGGAGCTCCTCTGGGGGTCTGTCTCTACGCCGATGGGCGCGGCCATCCTTTCTGGTTCTCTCGCGGACTCTTTGGCGAGCTCGCGACCCTGCACGGCGACAAGGCCGTGTGGAAGATCTTGGAGTCGGGACGTCACGAAGTGACCGAGGTCCACCAAGTCGGACCAGTTCCCTTCGACGTCGACACGTGGGACGACTATGAGCGGTTGTTGGCGCATAGCGGAGCAGTCCCCTCGTGAGAGCGCTCGAGAGCCCGTCGGACCTGATGGCGAGGCTGGACGCCCTCAACTATCTGGTTGATGAAGGGTTCGCCACCGCTCTGTTTCTTTCGATCACCCTCGGCCAGCCTCTGCTGTTGGAAGGAGAGCCGGGTGTGGGCAAGACGACCGCCGCCAAAGCCGTGGCCCAGATGCTCGAGGCGCCGTTCCTTCGCCTGCAGTGCTACGGGGGTCTGACGGCCTCGGAGGCTCTCTACGAGTGGAACTACCAGCGTCAACTGCTCGCCATCCGCCTCGCCGAGTCGCGCAATACCTCGGTTGAGGACGCGGATCTCTTCACCGAGGAGTTCCTGCAGGAACGCCCGATCCTCGCGAGCATTCGTCACCAGGGACCGGTGGTCCCGGTGCTGCTGATCGACGAGATCGACCGAGCCGACGACGAGTTCGAGGCGCTGCTCTTTGAGTTCCTCGGCGAATCGTCGGTGACGGTTCCTGAGCTCGGCACGTTTCGCGCCGAGCGGCCGCCGGTGGTGATCCTGACGTCGAACCGGAGCCGTGAGCTCCACGACGCACTTCGTCGACGCTGTCTCTACCACTGGATTGAGTTCCCCGGACCCCAGCGGGCCGCCGAGATCCTGCGCCGGACGGTCCCTCAGTCCAATGAGGTCCTGATCACGTCGGCCACCGAGTTCGTCGGCCGCGTAAGGACGTTGGACCTTGACAAGCCACCGGGCATGTCCGAGACGATCGACTGGGTCTCGGCGCTCACGGTGCTCGGGGTCTCTTCGCTGGTGCGCAGCGATATTATCCGGACCCTCGGTGCTATCATCAAGACCCCAGACGACCGCGAAAGCGTGCTTGCGGGACTAGGGGCCATTGGCTACGACGAGCCAGCCCAGGAGAGTCGTCAGTAGGTTCGAAGGCGGACGTCGCCACTCGCGATAAGGAAGAGCAACATGGAAATCAAGAACGAGTTCACCGTTAGCGTGCCGATCGATGAGGCGTGGGCTGTGCTCACCAATCTGGCCGGCATCGTCACGTGCCTTCCCGGCGCCCAGTTGACCGGCCAAGAGGGTGATACCTATCTGGGCAAGGTGAAGATCAAGGTGGGACCGGTCATCACCGAGTACGCCGGCACGGCGGCATTCACCGAGAAGGATGACGCCATGTACCATGCCGTGATCGACGCCAAGGGCCGCGACGCTCGAGGTTCGGGCAACGCGTCGGCCACGATCACCGCGGGGCTTCGCCCTGATGGCGACCGCACGTTGGTCTCGGTGGACACGGACTTGAGCATCACGGGCAAGATCGCGCAGTTCGGGAAGTCGGCCATCGTGGAGGTCTCCCAGAAGCTGCTCGGTCAGTTCGTGGAGTGCCTCGAGGCGAAGCTGACTGCCGGCCAGCTCGCACCCAGCGCAGCCTCGAGCGATGCTGTGCCCGCAACGCCCGGTGCGCCGAGCGCTGCGCCAGAACCCCAGGTCGAAGCCGAACCGCTCGACCTCATGAGTGTTGCCGGCGGCGCCGTCTACAAGCGGCTTATCCCGCTGGTGGCCGTCGTGGTGGTCGTTGTAGCGGTCGTGATCATCGCCATTGTCCAGTAACGCGCCACGCCCTGCGGTGATCCTTCGAGGTGTGGACCGCGCCGCGCTCACGGTGTCGTTCGTCGAACGCCTGCGCGCGGCCGGAATACCGGTGGGCTTCTCGAACATGGCCACCTTCATCGCGGCGCTGGAGCAGGTCCCACCCGACGCCCTCGCCGCTCTGTACTGGACAGCAAGGATCAGCTTGATCAAGCGCGAAAGCGACCTCGCCCTCTTCGACGAGGTCTTTCGCGCGGTCTTTGACGAGATCCACACCGAGCTCGATCCCCACGCCCGACGCCAGCCGCTCGCGGCGCCCAAGTCCGATGACGATTCCTATTCACCGATTCCCGGCGACGACGACGCGATCGATGAGGAGGGGGACGGCACGACCTGGACCACCTCTCCGCGAACCGTCGCGGGGGAACAGCACGGCGACGACGACAGCCTCGTGCTGCCCGAACGGCTCGCGAGCGAGGTCGCGGGCCTCGCCGATACGCCCTTTCCTGACTTCGATGCGGCGGACCTCGCGGTGCTGTCCTCGTGGCTCGACGAAGCGCTGAAGGAGTGGCCCACCCGGCGCTCTCGCCGGGAACTTCCCCACCACGCCGGCCAACGGATCGCACTGCGGCATACGCTGGCCCGGGCCCGGCGCACGGGCTTCGAGCCGGTCAATCTGGTGTACGCACTCCAGGTGCAGAAACCTCGCCGGGTTGTCATGCTCTGCGACGTCAGCCAGTCCATGGAAAGCTACGCCATGGCGTACCTGCACTTGATGCGTGCCGCCGCACTGGCGACCCAAGCTGAAGTGTTCGCGTTCGCCACGACGCTGACCCGCTTGACGTCGGTGCTCGCTCACAAGTCACCTGAAGTGGCTATTGAGCAGGCGACGGCCACGGTGACCGATCGCTTCGGCGGCACCAAAATCGCCTCGAATCTTCGGTCGCTGCTTCGCTCGCGTTTTGGCGATCGGCTTCGCGGAGCGATTGTGCTGGTGGCCTCCGATGGGTGGGATTCAGATCCCCCCGAGGCGATGACTGAAGCGATGCAGCGACTCCGTCGACGCGCCCATCGGGTGATCTGGTTGAACCCTCGAGCGGCCGCCCCGGGGTACGAGCCTCTCGTCGGGTCGATGGCCGCCGCCTTGCCCTACTGCGATCAGTTTCTTGCCGCAGACACGCTTCGCGGGCTGGCTGAGGTCGTGCGTGCGATTATCGAAGAGTCCTAGCCTCTTAGCGCCCCATGGGCGCGCTCTGTCACGAGACAGAGCATGCGGTCCAGGAAATATTGTGCGAGTTATGCATGTCGGGAAGGCCCTCCACCTCGGCTGGAGGTTCAAGGGGCGAAAGCACCATGGATATGCCGGCTGTTCCAACACGCTGTAGAGGTTCTTGCTCTCCGGGAACTGTTCTGATGGACGAGGTCGTCCGATCTGCCCACATGGTTGGAAGCTGCGAAACCCGCGGGGAGGGGACGTCAAATGAAAAGATCTCTCGCCGCCCTTGTCTCGCCTGCCGCACTCTCTTTCGGATCACTCGGCGTTGGCGTCGTCGTTGGCGCCAATCTGGCCATCGCTGCTTCTCACAGCAGTGCAATGATGACAAAGACTTGGCATGGAAAAGTGGGAATAGCCCATGCAATGATGGGCACAACGGAATCGTTCAGTTTCGAATCGCGATGAAGACCTACACGGTTGACTACAACGCCATGGCGAAGTTCGTAGTGGACACATCGAGGAACATCAAAGCGGGAGCCTTTGTTACGGTGCCGGGACAACTTACGGAGACCACGATTAAGGTGGCAAGGCCTGGTGTGTAGCTGCTGTTCTTACTTCCGGCGACATGCCCTCTCGCCCGTCGCAGGCAGTGAGGGTTCCGTTTTCAAGATGACACGGAAAGGAAACCAATGATCTCGATCGACTTCACATTCGAGTTCACAACCGCTCCTGATCAGAATACGAAGCCCGGTGACACTCGACGCAAAGCAGCCGTGAAAGAAATAGCTGGACGCGGTCCCTGCCCTGCCACTATCGGCGAAACAGCACCGAGTTGCTGTCATGTCTCTTGGACCTGAAAGCCCGACACCCGGCGAGCCACCCAAACGGGTAGCCATCGGACGAAGAGTGTTCATCGGCATCGCCGCTATTAGCGCACTCGGGATTGCCTTCGGTGCTGACGTCCAAAGCTTCCTTGGAAATGCCCTCGGGTCCGGGCTGGGAGGACTCTTGCCCGGCGGTGATCGTTTCCGGATCTACTCGATCACCGGCGCCTACCCCCAGATCAGTCGCAGTGATTTCCGCCTGGAGGTTAGCGGGCTGGTCGAGCGCCCCATGACCTTCACGCTGGCGGACCTTGAAGCCATGCCCACTACGTCCTTCGTGAAGACCTTCCAGTGCGTCACCGGATGGAAGGTTCCCGACGTTCACTGGGAGGGGGTCAAACTGTCCCATATCTTGAAGACCGTGGGCGTGAAATCAGAGGCGGTGGCTCTGAGCTTCGAATCGTACGATCGCGCAGACACCGAGAGTCTCACGCTCGACCAGGCCCAGTTGCCCGACGTTATCGTCGCCCATCGAATGCTCGGTGCACCGGTTACCGCAGAGCACGGCGGGCCAGTGCGGCTCTACGTCGCGCCGATGTTCGGTTACAAGTCGCTCAAGTGGCTCTCGGCCATTCGCGTCGTCGACACGGTGCAGCCGGGGTACTGGGAAGAGAACGGGTACCCAGCCAACGGTTGGCTCGATGGCACGACTGGCCCGACTAATCCAGATCCCAGCCTGACCTGACGATGGTGGCGATCATTCAGTCCCAGCCTCGGGCAGCGGTTCGGATACTGCGCTTTGACCGCGTGCAGCGCGCTGCGCACTGGGCCAACGCCGCTCTGTTCGCAGTTCTCATGGCAACCGCTATTGCGCTCTACTTCGGTTCCTTCTTCGGCATCGTCATCCAACGCCATACCATTGCCGAGATTCACCTCTGGACCGGAGTCTCGCTGCCAGCTCCGATCATCGTGTCGTTGATTGGACCATGGGGAAGCCAGATGCGCCGCGACGTCCGGCGCATCAGCTACTGGACGCGCGACGAGATTCGCTGGATCAAGTCTCTTGGCAAGACCCCACTGGTGGCTGACAAGTTCAATCCGGGCCAGAAACTGAACGCCATCTTCATCGGCGCGACCATTCTCGTCATGCTGGCCACGGGTTCGATGCTGCAATGGTTCAGGTTCTTCCCGGTGCCGTGGCGCACCGGTGCGACGTTCGTCCACGACGTCTTTGCTTTCGCGGTCTTCGTGGCGGTCTTTGGACACACCGTCATGGCCCTGACGCATCGTGATTCGCTGCGATCGATACTCAAGGGTTGGGTGGGCGAAGGATGGGCCGCCGTGCACGCCTCGGGATGGTTGAAGGAGCAGCAACTGACGGAGGATTCGGCCACATTCGAATCGAGAGAATGAACTGGACGAAGGTCATGCGACGGAGCTGAACAGGGAATCTTCAGGTTTCTCATCTCGCGCAGTATGGATCGAAACAGTCGACGAACTGCTCAGCGAAATACAGGGCGACTTGACCCGGATCTTCTAGGCGACGAGCCCGGCAATACCCACTCGACTGCAGATTCACTGTTTGTCAGGCCTTCACGACTCTCCGGTCCCTTGGTGAATGACTGGCTGTCTCAGGCAACGTTCGACCCGACGAGGACCTCAGGACCCCGGTTAGAGCGTGGCACCGGCCCCTTCGAACTGCGAACCGATCTTCTCAAACGTTAAGATCCGATGTCGATCGAGCCGTCCGATGTGCCTCTCTTCCGTGGGTCCTGCGAGGATTCGCCGCCCAATGGCCGTAGGCTCATCCACATGTACAGCGAGATTGCCAGCAACAACCGTCGAAGCATGATTTTCATCGGTCTGTTCTTCATCATTTGGATCGCGATTGGCGCAGTCTGTGGTCTGCTCTTCACGACCCTCTCCTCTCATGTCGCCAGCAACGCGGCCGCACCCGGCCAGACGGTTAGTTACGGATCAGCCCCGATCTTTGTTGGGATGGCCATCTGTGCGCTTCTGGCGCTCTGCGGCATTCTCTACTCCCTTAAGGCCGGAGCCCGCTTGGTCCTACGGGTCTCGGGAGCCGTGCCCGCCGACCCGATTCGCTACCAGCAACTGCATGATCTCGTCGACGCCCTGGCCATTGGCGAGGGCATCCCAAAGCCCGACGTCTACGTGATTGACGATCCGTCCCCCAACGCTTTCGCCACGGGAGTCAGTTCGGACAAAGCGGCGATCACGTTCACGACCGGGCTGGTCCAGGTCATGAACCGCGAGGAGCTCGAGGGCGTGGCGGGCCACGAAATGAGCCACATCAAGAATCACGACATCAGGCTGCTGCTCGTGGTCGGCACGATGATCGGCATGGCCGCGCTGCTGGCGAGCGTCTTTTGGCGCGGCGCCTACTTCGCGAGCATGGGACGGGGACGCGGCCGCAACGGTGGTCAGATAGTTATCGTGATCTTTGTCGCGGGCCTGCTGCTCGCGATCGTCGGTTTCATCTTCGGACCACTCATCCGCCTCGCGCTCTCGCGTCGCCGCGAATCACTGGCCGACGTGAGCGGCGTCGCCCTCACTCGCAACCCGGCCGGGCTGCTGAGCGCGCTCAAGAAGCTTCAGCAGAACGACGTGCCGTTCAAGAAGATGAATCACGCCACCGCGTCCATGTGCATCGACGACCCGTTGCGCCACCACGAATCGTGGTTCCATCGTCTCTACGACACGCACCCCCCGATCGAGGATCGCATCGCTGAACTGGAGAAGATGGTCTCGGGCGAGAAGATTTGAGATCCGTCGTTGAGAGAGTCAAGTCGCCGACGGGGGGCCCTGCTCGCCGGTAGCGGGGGGAGGGCCCGCGGGAGACGCCGCCGTTCCCGCGGCGTCTGAACCGGGGAACTTGACTTCGGGCACCGCGCGATCGGCGTCGCCGGCGCCGAAGAAGGCGACCGCGGTGAAATGGAACGACCCGGCAATGAAGTTGCGCGGGAATGTTTGGAGCGAGATGTTGTAGTCGCGTGCACTGGTGTTGTAGTAGCGCCGCGCGTATTCGATCTTGTCCTCGGTCGCAGTGAGAGTCTCCTGCAACTGGACGAAACTCTCCACGGCGCGCAACTGCGGATAGTTCTCGGCGACGGCGAACAGGGAGCGCAGCGCACCAGAGAGCGCATCTTCCGCAGGAGCAATCTTGGCCGGGTCGCCAGTGGCGCCCGCCGACACCGCAGTGGCGCGGGCCGCGGTCACCGCTTCGAAGGTGCCTCGCTCGTGAGAGGCGTATCCCTCGACGGTTGAGACCAGGTTGGGGATGAGGTCGTGTCGCCGCTTCAGCTCGACGTCAATCTCGGACCACGCCTCTTGCGTCCGATTGCGCTTCTTGACGAGGGCGTTGTAGGCGGCCCACAGGCCCAAGACCAGAATGAGGACAACAATGACCACGATGATTACCACAACCACGGTTACCCCTCCCCTCCAACGCATCTCATTGGTGACAGTATCAGTCGGACCATCGAGGAGCGACATTCAATGTCGCTGTGTGGGCTTTTCGACCATGGCCCCGTTAGATTTCGAAGTGGCACCTACTTCTCGATGACTCGAAGCCGAGCAGCCACAGTTCCTTTCAGGTCACGATCCCGGCACCTTGAGAGTAGAAGGACATGCGCATGAAATTCTATTCAGGCGCTTTCAAATTGGCTATCGGAAAGCCCGAACGGAGGTTTGGCCAGTAGTCAGTTTGGAGGGGCAAATGATGAGATGCTGGATCTAGGGCCGTCGAGGTGTTGTCGACGGCCAAAGCAAGAATTCAGGTCCACCTGCAAAAGCTGCTCATCCCATTTGTTGTTCCTTGCTTGTTCGCTGAACGGCGCAGCATCGCTGGCGCCGGATGGCTCAGTTAACGTCGCCCCGGCGGGCGAACTTCAACCACTATCGCTGGATGGCGGGTCAGCGACGCCGGTGAATGGAATAACGGGTGGAACGTCGAGGCGTGCCACGCCAATGCGAAAGTCGTTCATGCCGTAGTAGACGTCGTGACGGTGTGGCTGGTCTATGTCGTCGCGCCGGTCGATGCCGGTGGGAAATACCACATTCGCGAAGGTCCCTTGGCGTTGCTCCGAGGGCACCGGCACCAGGAGCGGCTCGGTTGAACGGTAGAGAAGCTCATGAGGATACTTCTTCGAGAGCACCATTACCCCGGCTGAGTACGTCAATCGGTGTTCTTCGTCGCCGGGTTGCACGACCTCGCTGACGCCGTGGTAGACGATCAGCCAGCCGTGGAGCGTCATGACCGGTGGTGTGCCGCTGCCGATCTTGAGTGTCTCCCAAGGCGACACCGGAGCCGCCAGTCGGCGGTGCGACGTGAAGTGGCTCAGCTGGCGCTGGCCTATTGCGTCCAAGGCCGTTGCACTGTAGGAGATCCAGATGCTCTCTCGATGCAGGTCCACCTCGCGGTCCTCGTCCATGCCAATCGTCTCTTCGGGCAGGGTGCCGGGAAAGAGCGGTCGGTGGAGTAACGCCAGTTCGAGTTGGCCCGAGGGGTTGGGAATGGCAACGGGGAAGCTGGACGCGTCCTTGTTGTCGATGCCGTCGAACTCGATGCCTTCGTAGGGCAGGAACGTGGCGAGTCCCAGACGATGCCAGCTGAGCAGATCCTTCGAGATGGCCAGGGCGACTCGTGGTCCGACCGGCGAAAAGGCCGTGTAGGTCATCACGTATTGTTCCAGCGGCTCGACGTACGTAATCCGGGGATCCTCGCAGCCACCCCCGCCGTCGGGTCGCAACTCGTACGCCATTTCGGGCTCGAGCGCAATGCCGAGCCGTTCGACGCCGCACGGGTCGCCGGCGTGGTCGAAGAGGACCCTGAGGATGCCAATGCGCGAGAAGTTCCCAGCTCCAACCATTCGGGGAAACAGGTAGAGCTCTCCGTCAGGACCGCGCGCGGCCGCGGGATTGAGGATTCCTTCGACCTCGTGTGGGTTGTCCGGTTCGGGCTCGATGACGAAATCGAGCGGCTTCATCGTGAAGGGGCTCACGTTTCCCTTCCCTCTGCCAGATAGGAGGCAACAATCAATGTTCTATGCCACCTATCACAACGTTAGGTCTCACTGTTCACTCGATACGAACAAGCTCCACACGGACTATCCGACGCTGAAGGTTGAACTGATTGCGGCGAGCTAGGCCACCGACTTCGCCATCGAAGAACGGTCCGTGTCGCCAAACGACTGCACAGAAGTCTTGCGAAAAACCGGTTGGTCAAACGAGACTGGCGAAACTATAGGTGACGGGCAAAGGTTGCGCCTGTGCAGGCAACAGTCCCACGACGTCGAATCCCCCACTGTCAATGAGTTCTCGGTATGATTCGTATTATCACGACATGAGGGGGTTTTCGTGAGCATTCTTTCGCCCGCTTTGTCAGTTAGCGACCCTTCGCCTGTGAGAGCATTGCGAACGCCGGCGACCGGACCCTGCGGATGCGCTCGTCGCATGTGCTGGCACGCGCGTCAGTGCCGCACGAGCGGCGTTGTCCGTATCCTTCGCGCAGCCGATTCGGATGAAGGACCCCGCTCGTCTGTCGTGCTCTGTCGCGAGTGCGCGGCCCCGACACAACGTAAGCGCTTGGCCTAGCGAAGCTGTCCACCAGTCTTCCTGTCTCACGCCCCTTGGCAGCCGCGGTATCGTGCGCTTCTCTTGAAGGAGGCTCGCCGAGCCAATCCTTGTCACTGAAGATGGAACTACTCCAATCCCCAGATCTTATTGCGCGTCTGCCAACCGCCGCGACAGGTGGGAAACAACGGGAGAACGATGGAGATCGCAGATCAATTCAATCGGGCGTGATGAACGAGAATCAGTGACCCAGGGCCCGGCGACGGTTGATCGCACAAACCTTGGGATAGCCGCGGGACGTTTTCGACCTGGAATAGTTGAGACGCTCCAAAACCCTGCGTATTACTGGTCGACCGCCCGGTCTCGATCCCGACGCCTTGGGATCAGAAGATGGATGCGGATTGTCGGGCGGTTCAGCTTACGAGGTTCATATGCAGAAGACTGACGGTACGTACGTGACGGAAAAACTGGACTCCAGCTTCACGGTCACGTCGACCGAGCAGGGCTTCGGCAGCGGCCCCGCAGCTCAGTCGACCAGCACGGGCGTCACCACCAACTAGCCATCTGCCGACGGGGTCCGGACCACACTTCATCTAGCGAGAGAGTGAGGTCCGGGTCCCGTCGATTCTTCACGGATTCCGCGATGTTCACGAAGCCGAAGTAGACGTCTCCATGTGCACGGATGTCTCTTGGACAAGACCTTCGCGAAGACATCCTGTGATTCACGGTGTTCTCAAGCGAAGAGGTGCGGCAAAGCGCCTTTCAACATCGCCGGAAAACACAAAAGGGCCAACCCGGGGGGTGGGTGGCCCTTTTGCAGAAACCATGATTTTCTCTTCTTAGGAAAGACAAAAGCACGCTCAAGCCAGTATGCCTGCTCGGCTGCTATCTGGCAAGTCGATTTCGTTGATCCTTATCATCTGTAAAGCAGATATGGTGAGATCACCACGTGGGCCAACTGGAGGGTAGGGGGCCTGGCGGCCCGAAGGGCTGCGGGAGACCGGGTCGTGCCCCGAGGGCTTGCAGTAGGGAGTTGAAGTTCAGTCCGTAGGCGGTCGAGTTCTTCCCGTTGTACTCCAAGTGGCCAGCGGCGTGTTCCGGCGATGCCGGCGGGTCCGCCCACCCGGTTTCGAGGCAGGTCTTCGCGTCGTGCACCACGCCGACGACGGTCGCCGCTGTGACGTGCTCGCCGATCACCACTTTCGGCGTCACGTTCTCCGCCACGTAGACGTAGCGACTCTTCGCAGGACCACCCGTCAATCGATAGGAGATGAACACGCCGCTCGGCCAGCCCGGATCGTAGAGATTCGCTACCACCGCGTCGCCGAGTGCGTAGATAGGTCCCGACGCGCAGTAGTCCACGCCTTGGTCGATCTCTTGGGGAACGAGCGAAGTGACTGCTCGAAGCGGATTGAGGTAGCCGTCGAGCGGCGTCACGTCGACCGCCTCGTAGTAGCCGCCCGTCGAGGGATCGACCGCGAGCGCGCTCGCGAAACCGCCCTCCGACAGCGCCTTCGACGCGGCGAGCGAGCCGTGCAACGTGGCCCCGTAGCTGTCGATCTCACCATTGGCTTTCAGCACGTAGTAACCCGTTCCATCGGTGGTGGCCGCGAGGGCGGTGACGGGCACGCCGTTGTACCTACCGTGGGCGCCGGCCAAGGGCGATCCGTCGTCGGGTGCGTCAAAGTTGGCGACGTTGCCTGTAGAGGTCGCGATCCAGTAGCCACCCGTCGTGGGATCGACCGCCATGGCGACCGCGACCACGGGGGCCGTCGTTCCGTAGTGGAGGTGACCGCCGAGCGAGCCGTGTCCTTTGACGCCGTACGCGCCGACGGCTCCGTTCGCCCGCAGCACGTAGTAGCCGGCTCCGTCGGGCGCCGCCGCGATGGCGACGGCGGCCGGATGCTGCCCCCACCCTCGCGGTGGGATGTGCGGCTGGCCGAGGAACGGAGCGTTGAATCCCTGGACCGTGCCGTTGGAACTGACGACCCAGTAACCCCCAGTTGCAGCGTCGAGCGCGATGCCCGTCGCGGTGGTGCCGAGGGGGAGACCTTCAGAAGCTGGTGAGCCGTAGTCGGGTGCGCCGTAGGCGTCGACTTCGCCGTTCGAACGAAGAACGTAGTAACCATCGCCGCTTGCGCTGGCGACGGCGCCGACGACGGCCGGGTTTGAGGCAGAGGGGGATCCCAGGTATGGAGCATCGTAGGCAGCCAACGTCGACGAAAGCTGGGTCGTAGCCCCCGCTGACGTGATCGGTGAGAGTACGCCGATAGAGAGGGTGATAACCAGGCAATGGACGCCGGCGACAAGCGCACGTCTAGCGGGTGCCGCACGAGTCACGCGACGTGAGAATCCGTAGTCCAACTACTACTCCATTGAATGATGGGACTCTTGCCAGTCTTATTCGAAATCTGACCGACCGTCGAAGACCGAAAGGTCTCTGATTCATCGTCAGTTGACGTCTCATTGAAGACCGTCGCCCTTAACTCGAACCCCCGGGTACTGGTGGTCCGCTCGGGTCCCATTGCCGGCGACCTGGAGATCTCCAAGTTCACTTCTTCGCGCCGCCCAATGTCAGCGGTCGCTGGTCGGACAGGATCAACCATTCAGTACAGTCTCCGTCGTCTTCACAGGACTGACATCGTGAGCCGCTCGTGGATGGGCCAACGCGTGACAACTCCGCGACGCGTACACTCGATTACTCGTCCTCGAGGGCGTTGAACGCGGACGCCAGACGTTCCGCCAGTTCAAGAGCCTCGGTCGTCGTCAGTTGCGACCTCGCGGCGAGCCAGGTCGAAACCGGCGCCGCGATTCGTTCAGACGAGCGCGCGGCGATTCCCGCCAGTTTCAGCAGATCCTCAATCTCCTGGCTGGTGGGCGGAGCCACGCCGAGCGACGCCGAGTACTGGACCAGCCATTCGTCAACCATGTCGCTCATCACATCAAAGGTAGCGTGAAGCGGTTCGAGCGGCCGGGGTCAGGCTGTGCCGGGTTCAGGATCATCGCCCTGACGGTCTCTCCGGCGACCAAGCCGTCACCGTCTTCGACCATGGCGAGGATGTTCGCGTTGGCCGCCGCACGTAGGGAGTGGGAACCCCGCGGGGCGGCGGCGACCACGTGAAAGTGTCCGTCAAGGTGGAACTCCGCGAACGCGTGGACGAAGTGGATCGTGCCGTCGCGTCGCCGGGGAATCGGACAGTCGAGAACCGCCGTCACCATCGGGCGCGCAAGGGCGGTATGGCCCGCGAGCAGGCGCAGGGCGGGGCGCACGAACAACTCAAAGCTCACGAGCGTCGAGACCGGATTCCCCGGTAGCCCGAAGACGGGAGTGCCGCTCTCGCTCAGGCCGAAGGCGAATGGCTTGGCGGGCCTGATCGCGATCTGCATCCAACGGGCTCGCCCCGAACAGCGGTCGGTGATGACGGTCTTGACGTGATCGGCGTCGCCCACGCTGACGCCGCCGGTGGAGACGACGGCGTCGCACTCGGCGATTCCCCGGCTCAGTCCCTTCTCGATCTCGTCGTAGTCATCTCGGGCGATGCCCAGGTCAACCGTGTCGAAGCCCGATTGGCACAATGACGCCAGCAGGAGCCGCTTATTGACGTCGTGGATCTTGCCGAAGACGGACGACCCGCGAGAGTCGATCAGTTCGTCGCCCGTCGAGAGAACGCCCACCTTCGGTCGTGGGTGCACCAAGAGCGAGTCGAGACCTTGACTCGCCACGAGGCCGAGCAGTACCGGTCCCAGCTCCGATCCCGGAGTGACGAGGACCTGGCCCACGGCGACGTCCTCACCGGCGAGTCGGATGTTCTCCCCGTGGCTCAGGGCTCGCGCGACTTGAATCTCGTCGCCACGAGGGCGCACGGTCACCTCTTCGATCATGCACACGCAGTCGGCTCCGTCGGGCACCGGTGCCCCGGTCATGATGCGGATCGCCTCGCCTGACTCGAGGCGCGGCCGAGGCGAGTCGCCCGCGAGCACCGAACCGATCACCCTCAAACGGGCGGGTCCGGCCGAGGTGTCGTCCGATCTCAGGGCGTAACCGTCCATCGCGGAGTTGGTGAATCCGGGGACGGCCTCGCGGGCCTCCACCACCTGGGCACTCACGCGATCGAGGGCGTCGTCGAGCGGCACTGCGACCGGCGCCAGCGCCTCGAGGTCGCGTAGGACGTATCGCTGCGCCTCGTCCAGCGAGATCATGACACCGTACACGACCACCTGGAGAGCAGGTTGAAGCCTTCGATCATCGGCGCCCGGCGACGTTGCCGCTCGGCCGGACCTGGACTCTCGCGGCGGCGGGTCCGTCGAGCGGCCGTTCCGTCTGCGAAACCGGAGTCGGGACTGGCGCATCGTGCATTGACATGATTGCCAACTTACTTTGTGAGGGACGGTTCGTGACCACCGCTGAGATCACTCGGAACTCGAGAGTCCCAGACGTCGAAGATCCCCCGGGCTGTCGACGTCAGAGAACTCCCTCTCCTGCGCGACCAGTTCCCACCGTGATTGGTCGAGCAGCGCGACGCCGGGTTGCGTGGTCAGGAGCTTGAGAGAACGCTCACCTTGTTCGATGAAAGACCGGGTGTTCTCAAGGTCAACCTGTCCCCATCGAGCCAGCAGCGGCTGGGGCTGATCGTTTACCACCGGCACGACAGAACCCGGCGAATCCCACTCCGCCAGGAACCTCAGCAACCTCTCGGAGATGAAGGGCAGGTCGCAGGCGATCACCAGCGCGGCTCCCTCGTGGCCTCGTTGGCGCAACGCGCGGTGGCCGGCCGCGATGGCGACGAGCGGCCCGCCGCCCGGCGGTCGCTCGAGCGTCGCCGGCAGTCCCGACACGCCCGGACCGACCTCCACGGCGGTCTCGACGACGCGCAACAGGAGGTGCGCCGTTCGAACGGCGAGGGTGACGCCGTCAATCTCGATCCCCGACTTGTCGTAGCCCATGCGTCGACTCGCGCCCCCGGTGAGGAGGATGGCCCCTACGTCGTGAGACGGTGTCGACATGGGTCAACTGTACAAAGACGACGCCGTCCACACCCCGCCAGTCGTCAATTTCGGACCGGCATCCGGTGAGTTCGGCTGAGGGAGTGGAGCCATCTCCTCTTCGCCGGACCACCGTTCGAAGTGAGAAGGGCGATTTGGCCACT
The DNA here is from genome assembly GCA_003132205.1 of Acidimicrobiaceae bacterium. GTDB lineage: Bacteria > Actinomycetota > Acidimicrobiia > Acidimicrobiales > RAAP-2 > RAAP-2. The sequence continues at coordinate 59,824 of PKWY01000033.1, read as the reverse complement.
ACTCTTCACCGCGGCATCTGAACGGCCTCTACAAGTCCGAGCTGAGTCACCGTAAGGGTCCCTGGCGCAATGTCGAGCACTTCGGATGGGCGACGCTCAACTACGTGGATTGGTTCAACCTGCGGCGCAACCACGAATCGCTCGACTACGTGCCAACGGTCGAGTTCGAGGCTCACTACTTTGAGGCCAATGATTCACAAAGTCTGCCGACAGAGTCGTCACGGTTGCATATGACATAGTGACGAAGATGGTGGACAACGCCGCACAAATAGTGCCCTCGTCTAACATTGTTGCAGCGCTCACGCCACCGCGCAACTACTGGCTCATCACCATCAATCCAGACGGCTCGCCCCATGTCTCTCCAGTCTGGGGCACCGTTTATAGCGGTCTCTTTCACTTCTACGCCTCGCGAACTACGGTCAGGGCCCGAAACCTGGCGCGAGACAGCAGAGCGGTGATGCATCTTGAGAATGCGGAGAACGTAGTCATCGTCCATGGACGTGCCAGGGATCTCGGAGAGCCGAGTCTGACTAGCGCTGCAACTGGCAGTTGCCCCCTCCAATACTTTGCTGAGATTTCGTGCCACCGCACTCACACTTACGCAATGCCCAAATGCAATCCAACATTGGAAGCGTCCATCTTCTTTCGCGCGAAGCATCACCTCCGCATTGGGGACGGATGTCGCATTGCTAGCAGAATCGCAGCCGTGGCCGACGCGATCTGCGCTGGGGGTGCTCCCGAGCACGAGTCCTTGACAGAGTGCCGTCTAAGAGGTATCGTGCGGCACACACGAAGTTGTAATGACAAGCGGACAGGATTATGGGTCACAGGGAACAGCAGCTCGACGAGATCTCGGAGGCCGCGGGCGGCTGGTTCCGCGTGCGCGAGGTGGAGCCCGGGATCTGGCTGCTAGCCGAGCCGCCCCACGTGAACACCTGGTTGGTGGTGGGATCGGATCGGGCCGCTCTGATCGACTCTGGTCTGGGCGTCCGGCCGATCCGCCCCGTGGTGGAGGCGATCACGGACTTGCCGGTACTGGTGGTCAATACTCACTCGCACTTCGATCACATCGGTGGCAACCACGAGTTTGATCAGATCCTGATTCACCCGGACGGTGTGGCGCGCGTCGCCAACGATGTCCCTCGTGAGTTGCTAAGGGAGTACATCGAGTACGCAGAGGAGATGGAGCGTTCGCTCCCGTCGTACCTCGCTGCCGACCGCAAATTCTTCTTCTCACTGGCGGCGGCCGATCAGCCCCGCAAGTTCCCGGTAAGCCTCGACAACAACACGTGGCAGATTCCCGGCAGCAGTGCCAACGGAGTCCTCCGGGACGGCTACGTGGTTGATCTCGGGGGACGGACTCTCCGCGCGATCGCCACGCCGGGTCACTCCCCGGACCACGTCGCTCTGCTGCTCGAGCCCGACGGGGTGCTCTTCGCCGGTGATGCGGTCAGCACCGGGGCGATCTACGTGCAGTGGCCAGAGTCCGACATCGAATCCTTCGCCAACTCCGCCGAGCGGCTCGCCGGCCTGGCCTCCGACGTGCACGTCGTTCTCGTCCACCACTGGCTGAGATACGCGACGCTGCCGTTCTTCCTGCGCGAGGTCGCCGACGGTGCCCACGACCTGCTCTCGGGACGTGCGAACTTCCGCCCGAACCGCGACTGCGCTGGGCAGTCGGTGAGGGAGGCCGTGTTCGACGAGTTCTCGATTTTCCTCCCCGGCGAGGAGATGGTCAATGAAAGTGAAGGGGTGGGCAGATGACCAGCAGGAGTGAAGAGGTCGGCATGCCCGACGTACATGGCGAGATCGTCGACGAGTTCGGCAAGATCGAGATCTACGGAATCGACATCATCCCCGAGTCTGACCGGCACGGCACAGCCAAGGAGCTCTTCTGGCCATGGTTCTCGGCAAACTCGACCTTCATCAACATGATTGTCGGCGGCGTGCTGATCCTGTATGGACTCAACATATGGGAGGCCCTGAGCGCCGTCGTCGTGGGGAACCTGGTGTTCCTCCTCGTAGGTGTCTGCAGCCTTCCCGGCCCGAGCGCGGGAACCGCGACCCTGACCATTAGCCGTGCTGCGTTCGGCCTGCGGGGTAATTTCGTCCCAGCGATCTTCAGTTGGTTCTCGACATTGGGGTGGGAGACGATCAACATCATCCTGGGGACACTCGCGCTGCGAACCCTTCTGCAGCAGCTCGGGCTGAACACCCCAAAGTGGGCGCTTGCCCCGTTCCTGGTGCTGATGGCGCTACTGACGTTCGCGATCCCGGTACTGGGGCACGCGACACTCGTCATCGCGCAAAAGTGGCTGGCCTACGTACTCACCGCGCTGACCATCGTGATGGCGATCATCCTGCTGCCCAAGGTGCACTGGGGGTATGCGGGCGGCCACCTCGCCGCGTCCAACTCGGTGTCCACATGGTTCCTTGGACTGACCGCGGTTCTCGGTGCGGGCGCGATCAGCTGGGTGAACTACGCGTCCGACTACTCGCGTTACCTGCCCCGCCGTTCGGACGGCGGGGCGATTATCGGCTGGGTGACGCTGGCGACGGTGCTCCCCGGGTGCCTGTACGGTGGGCTCGGTGTCGTCCTGGGCACGCTGGTCGACACCTCCGACCCGATCAAGAACCTGCCGACGATCCTGCCTAAGTGGTTCCTCATCCCGTTCCTGGTCGTCGTGATTGCGGGCGTGATCGCCAACAACGTGATGAACAGTTACTCCAGCGGCTTGTCCCTGCTGGCACTCGGCGTCCGGATCGAGCGTTACAAGAGTGTCTTCATCGACGCCGTGATCAGCGTGGGCCTGGCGTCCGTCGCCCTGTTCATCTACAACTTCTCGAACGTGTTCACCGAGTTCCTGGGGATTCTGGTGATCCTGCTGGCTCCGTGGTCTGGCGTGTTCGTGGTCGACTACCTCCTGCGGAGGGGCAACTACGCGAGCGACGACCTACTGCTGTCCAGGGGCGGCAGCTACTGGTACTCCAGCGGCATCGGCTGGCGAGCGATTGCCGCACTCGCGGTTGGAGTCGTCATGGCTGCCCTGGTCGCGAACACCGCGCTCTTTCAGGGGTTCATCGCCATGCACTTCCTCGGCGGCGCCGACCTTTCCCCAATCGTCGGATTCTTCCTGGGAGCCGGCGTGTACTACGCCCTGGCAGCATCCCAGGTCCGCGAAGCCATCTCTGTAAAGAAGGAGTCATAATGACCGACCACCCTATTCACCCGGCCCTCAAGCGCACGGGCAGCGGTGTCGCCGCCGATGGAACGTTCGACATGCCGACCCGGGTCCAGTTCGGGCGCGGGGTGATTTCGACCCTGCCCGACGAGGTCAAGGCGTTCGGTGCGAGCATCGTGATGGTGGTGACCGATCCGGGAATCATTGCCACCGGGCTCGTCGACCCCATCGTTGCGGATTTGAAGAAGGCCGGCCTGGGGGTGACGATCTTTGACAAGGTCCAGCCGAACCCTCGCGACATCCACTGCATCGAGGGGGCCGAGTTGGCTCGCAGCGAGGGGACGCAGTTGTTCGTCGGGATCGGTGGTGGCTCCGCGATCGACACCGCGAAGTGCATCGCCGTGCTCCTCACCAACGGAGGCCACCCCCGAGACTGGGAGGACTTCGGCGCCCTCCAGCACGACCCTGTTCCGGTGATCGCCATCCCCACGACGGCAGGCACCGGCAGCGAGGTCTCGCCCTCGTCGATCATCCTCGACACCGTCCGTAAGAAGAAGATGAATCTCTTCGACCCTCGAATCTGTCCGCGCGTCGCCCTCGTCGACCCCGACGTGACGTTTTCGGTGCCTGCGCGGCTCACCGCGGAGACGGGCATGGACGCTCTGAGCCACTCGATCGATTCCCTGCACTGCCGGCTTGATACGCCCGCCTCCGACGCGATGGCGCTGGAGGGGGCACGGCTCAACGCTTTGTACCTGGAGCGGGCAGTGGCCGACGGCAGCGACATCGAGGCCCGGTGCGGGATGGTCCAGGCCAGTCTGGTGTCCGGGCTGGCGGTGGGTATCTCCGACGTCGCCGGGTGCCACTCGATTGCTGAGGCTGTGGGAGCGACCTACGACCACCCCCACGGCATGTGCTGCGCCATCGGGCTGCCGATGATCATGGAGTACAACCTTCCCGAGTCGCGGGATAAGTACGTACGGCTCGCGCACGCGTTCGGCATCGACACCTCCGGCATGGACGACGATACCGCCGCGCAGGCTGCGATCGACTACGTCCGAGACCGGAACCGTCGCCTTGGGATCCCGGCTCTCGCCGAACTCATTGACGAGACCGACCTGGACCTGCTGGCCGAGAAGGCGTTCGCGAACACCTCGACCCCGTCGAACCCGCGGTCCGCGGACGTGGCCGACTTCCGCGAGATATTCGTCCGGGAGCTGCGACTGAACGCCGCCGACGGTCAGGCCCGGGAGGCATCATGAAGTTGGTCGTGGGGTACGACGGCTCGGATAACGCGCGGCGTGCCCTGGAACGGGCGTCGCGTCTCGCCGCGGGCGATGTCGTACTCGTGGTCAGCGTCGTGCCTCTCAGCGCTCCGGGCGCCCGCGGTCCGGCCGCGGTCGATGCGCAGCAGATCGAGGCTCACCACAAACAGCTCGAGGAAGCTCGGAAGGTATTGGCGTCCCACGGGGCCGATGCGCAGCTGATTGAGACGTTGGGCAATCCAATCGGGGATGTCGCTGATGCCCTGATGCACGTCGCCCGTGTCCACGACGCCGAGTTGATCGTGGTCGGGACCCGCGGACTGGGCATGCGCAAACGCCTGGTGGTGGGCTCGGTTAGCACCAAGCTCGTGCGCGAGGCGCCCTGTGACGTTCTGGTCGTCCGCTGACTTCGGATGCTGGCGCCGGCCAGGTCGACTCGCGCTGGCATACTGACGGGGTGCCAGAGGACGAACTCAAACGGGGAAGCCCAATCCCCCTGTATTTTCAACTGCAGGAACTCCTAAAGGAGAAGATCGAGACGGGCACGTGGGGCGTCGGGGAGATGATCCCTTCCGAACCGGAGTTGTGTGGCACCTACCAGGTCAGCCGGACTGTCGTACGTCAGGCGCTGTCGGTCCTCGAACAGGACGGACAACTGCGGCGCGTCCGCGGACGGGGGGCCTTCGTTCGCTCCCCAAAGATCGAGCAGCGCGTCGGCGGGGTCAGCCGGCTGCTGGCCAACCCGAGCCCCGACTACCAGGTCGTCGTACTCGACCACCGGGAGGAGCGCCCGCTGAAGCGGATCAGCGAACAGCTCGAGCTGCGTTCCGGCGCGAAGATCTTGCGTGTGATGAGCCTCCTGCGTGTCGAGGAAGCGCCAGTGGCGCTGTTCGACAGTTTCTTTCCGCTTGCCGCCGCTGAGCCACTGAGAAAGCAGCTGCACGGGAAGTTGCCGTTCGTTCTGACGCCCAGCGCCCAGACCCGCGCGTTCGAGTTCACCCGCACTAACGTGAAAATCGAGACCAGCTTCTGCAGCCCCTGGGAGGGCGAGCAGCTGCAGATCCCCGTCGGTGGAGCGGTGTTCGTGACGCTGTGCACCGAGTTCCGGAGAGAGCATGGTGAGGTGCGCCCGTTCGAGGTCGTGCGAGGGATCTACCGGGTCGACCGGGTCCAACTCCGCTTCGACGTGGCATCCACCGGCGAGACTCCCGCCGCGTTGTGGCAGATTGCCGACTCTTGAAAAGTTGTCAAGCTCAAAGCCGCTTGGATGCCATATCTTCTAACGCAATCCGGCATGGTTAATCTTGACTAGGCGGCCTAGCAACACGTCGCCAAAAAAATACGGCTTTTCGGTGTCGACACGACTCGCAACCAGGGCCGGTACGCGAACGAATCAGGTACTCGAGTTGAGTGGGCGTCCGGTTGAACCCTTCCAGCGATGCTGCCCAGGTCGATGGGAAGCCCGATCCGCAGTTCGTTGCGAGCCATTTGCGGCGGTTCTCGCTGATGCGAGGATGTTCTCGCGCTCAACTTCACTTGGTAGAGAAAGTCATGAGAAATCAGTAGCGTCGGTCACCCGTTTGCGACAGACTGGTTCGACAACGACGGGTGACCGTTTTCGATACCCGGGTGTTCGTGGATTCGGTGCATGCGCACAGGCGCGTACGCGATGGCAGGAAGATCTGCAGTGGGGAAGACAATCAGTATCACGACATGATGCGCCCCCACTAAGTTGCGTATCGATTGGAAGTTTGACTGAGAAGGAAGTGAAAATGGGTCGGGTGACGACAGAACGATTGATTCTACGGATCACCGTAGGGGAGTCACCGAAGCGTCAACCGGACAGCCTGGCTGGCGAGGAGCCGCTCGAGTTGCGCGTCGGCGGCCGGTCGCTGGCGGTCACCATGCGAACCCCGGGTGCGGACTTCGACCTGGCCGCCGGATTCCTCGTGAGCGAGGGGGTCATCACTCGCCCCGGAGAGCTCGCCGCCATGCGCTACTGCGCCGGCACCGGCGACGATGGGATCAACCGCTACAACCTGCTGGATCTCACGCTGGCCGAAGGGGTGGCGCCTCCAGACAGCAGCGTCGCTCGGGCGTTCTTCACCACCAGCTCGTGCGGGCTGTGCGGGAAGGCCTCGATCGACGCCGTGCGCACCCGTTCGGACTTCGAGGTCCGCGACGATCCGCTGCGGGTCACCCCGACTCTGCTGGCGTCGCTGCCCGAACGGCTGCGGACCGCCCAGAAGTTGTTCGAGAAGACTGGCGGCCTCCACGCGGCGGCGCTGTTTGATGGCGGGACTGGCGAACTGCTGGTGTTGCGCGAAGACGTCGGCCGACACAACGCGGTGGACAAGGTGGTCGGATGGGCGCTTCGCGAAGGGCGGTTGCCGTTGCGCGGCACGATCTTGATGGTCTCGGGCCGGGCGTCGTTCGAGTTGGTGCAGAAGGCGATCATGGCCGGCATCCCCCTGCTATGCGCGGTGTCGGCCCCTTCGTCACTCGCCGTCGACCTAGCCGGGGAGGCGGGCATGACTCTCGTCGGATTCCTGCGTGACCCGTCGATGGTGGTGTACGTCGGCGAAGAGCGACTCCTGGCCGCTGACGTGCCGCTGAAGCCGACGACGCCATGACGGTCAAACCCCCGGCCGACCGCGACTTGGCCCCGCGCTACGTCCCCTGGTCGGAGGAGGCCGCGCTGGCGGTGATGCGCGCGCTGCCGGCGTTGCGCGGGCCACTGTTGCCCGTCCTGCACGCCCTGCAGGAGTCCTTCGGGTACGTGGACCCGAAGGCCGTGGCGCTCGTCGCCCACGAACTCAACCTCTCGCGCGCCGACGTGCACGGAGTGCTCACCTTCTACTCGGACCTGCGCACGAGCCCGCCGGGAGAGGTGCGAGTCCAGGTCTGTCGCGGCGAGGCGTGCCAGTCGGTCGGCGGGCACGCCCTCGCCGAGCACGCCGTCAGTTCGCTCAGCGTTGGCTTCGGCGAGACGGCGGCCGACGGGTCGGTCACCCTCGAAGAGGTCTTCTGCCTGGGCAACTGCGCTGTCGGACCGACGGTCCGCGTCAACGGTCGTCTGCATGGACGGGTCCACGCCGCCGGGCTCGATCGGCTGATCCGCGATAGCACTCCGAGCGGGGAACCCGCGTGACCACCGTCTACGTACCCCGGGACTCGTCGGCACGTTCCGTCGGCGCCGACGAGGTCGCGGCCGCGATCAAACAAGAGGCGGCCCGTCGGAGCGCAGCGGTCGAGGTTGTTCGCAACGGCTCGCGCGGGTTGATGTGGCTTGAACCGCTCGTCGAGGTGGCGACCGCGCAGGGTCGCGTTGCCTACGGCCCGGTCACGCCCGATGACGTCGCCGGTCTCTTCGGCGCGGGCTTCCTCGAAGGTGCCGTCCACGAACTCGGCCACGGCTTCACCGACCGGATTCCGTGGCTGGCGGAGCAGGACCGCCTGACCTTCAGCCGGGTAGGGGTCGTCGACCCGCTGTCCACGCCGGACTACCAGACCCACGGAGGACTCAGCGCACTGGAGCGAGCGTTGACGATGACCCCACGGCAGATCTGCGACGAGGTCACCGAGTCCGGTCTGCGCGGACGTGGCGGCGCGGGCTTCCCGACCGGGGTGAAGTGGCGAACGGTACTCGACGCGCCGGGAACCGAGAAGTTCGTCGTCTGCAACGCCGACGAGGGCGACAGCGGGACGTTCGCGGACCGCATGCTGATGGAGGGCGACCCCTTCATGCTGATCGAGGCCATGGTCATCGCCGGGATCGCCGTGGGAGCGCGCGAGGGCATGATCTACATCCGCTCGGAGTACCCCGACGCCGTCGCCACGATGCGCGCCGCCATCCGGACCGCCTACCAGGCCGGTTGGCTCGGCCCTCGAGTCCTGGGTAGCGATCACCAGTTCGACCTCGAGATCCGCGTCGGCGCGGGGGCCTACATCTGCGGCGAGGAGACCGCGATGCTCGAAAGCCTGGAGGGCAAGCGCGGCATGGTCCGCGCCAAGCCGCCCTTGCCCGCGATCGAGGGGCTGTTCGGTAAGCCGACCGCCATCAACAACGTGCTCTCGCTCGCCAGCGTCCTGGTCGTGCTCGCGCGCGGATCCGGCTTCTACCGCGACTTCGGCGTCGGGCGCTCGCGCGGCACCCAGGTCTTCCAGTTGGCGGGCAACGTCGCGCGCGGCGGCATCGTCGAGACCGCCTTCGGGATGACCCTGGGAGAGATGCTCGAGAAGTTCGCCGGGGGCAGCGCCTCGGGCCGACCGATCCGCGCCGTCCAGGTCGGCGGTCCCCTCGGGGCCTACCTCGCGCCCGCGCAGTTCGACCTGCCCCTCGACTACGAGGCCTTCGCCCAAGTCGGAGCGATGGTGGGCCACGGCGGCATCGTGGTGTTCGACGACACCGTCGACATGGCGGCCCAGGCTCGCTTCGCCATGGAGTTCTGTGCGGCGGAGTCCTGCGGCAAGTGCACGCCCTGTCGGGTGGGCGCCGTTCGTGGCGTCGAGCTGATCGACCGGATCGTCGCCGGTGAGAACGCCGACGCCAACGTTGCGCTGCTGGAGGACCTTTGCGAGCTGATGACCGACGGCTCGCTCTGCGCGATGGGCGGACTCACTCCGCTGCCGGTGCGCAGCGTGCTCCTCCACTTTTCCGAAGACCTGCATCGATCGAAAGGCGCCCGGCCATGACTCTGTTGAGGGAAACCGACTACGGCACACCCGCCCGCCACTGCGAGGATGAAGTTGAAGTCACGATCGACGGCGTGGCCGTGACCGTGCCCGCCGGGACGTCGGTGATGCGCGCGGCGACGATGGCGGGGCTCGACATCCCCAAGCTCTGCGCTACCGACTCGCTAGAACCCTTCGGTTCGTGCCGGCTGTGCCTGGTCGAAATTGACGGCCGTAAGGGCACCCCCGCGTCGTGCACCACCCCGTGCGAACCGGACATGAAGGTCGCGACCCAATCTCCCCGGCTCGAGAAGTTGCGTCGCGGGGTGACCGAACTCTACCTGTCCGACCATCCGAGCGACTGCCTCACGAGCGACACCCACGCTGAGTGCGAGCTGCGGGCCGTCGCCACGAAGGTGGGACTCAGTGGTGTGCGCTACGGCTTCGAGGGTGAGAATCATCTGGCGGCGTGCAAGGACGCGAGCAACCCCTACTTCACCTTCGACCCCTCGGCGTGCATCGCCTGCTCGCGATGCGTGCGCGCCTGCAGCGAGATACAGGGAACGTTCGCGCTCACCATCGCCGGCCGGGGCTTCGACTCGAAGGTGGCGGCGTCGGCGGGCGAGCAGTTCATGACGTCCGAGTGCGTGTCGTGCGGCGCCTGCGTGCAGGCCTGCCCCACCACGGCATTGCAGGAGAACACGGTCATCGCTTCGGGCCCGCCCGAGCGCACGGTGCTCACCACCTGCGCCTACTGCGGAGTCGGCTGCTCGTTCAAGGCCGAGCTTCGTGGCGACGAGGTCGTGCGGATGGTGCCGTTGAAGGACGGCAAGGCCAACGAAGGCCACTCGTGCGTGAAGGGCCGGTTCGCGTGGGGCTACGCCTCCCACAAGGACCGCCAGCTGCACCCGATGATGCGCGAGTCGATCACCGATGAGTGGCGCCGGGTCTCCTGGGCAGAGGCGATTGACTACACGGCGTCGCGGCTCAAGGAGATCCAGGCCGAGCATGGGGTGGAGTCCATCGGGGGGATCACCTCTTCACGCTGCACCAACGAAGAGGTGTTCGTCGTCCAGAAGATGATCCGGGCGGGCTTCCACAACAACAACGTCGACACCTGCGCCCGCGTCTGCCACTCTCCGACCGGCTACGGCCTCGGTCAGACCTTCGGCACCTCGGCGGGCACCCAGGACTTCCGCTCGGTGGAGCATTCGGACGTGATACTGCTGATCGGGGCCAACCCCACCGACGCCCACCCGGTCTTCGCCTCGCGGATGAAGCGGCGCCTGGCCGAAGGGGCGCAGCTCATCGTGGTCGACCCCCGGCGGATCAGCCTCGTGCGCACCCCGCACTTCGAGGCCGCCCACTTCCTGCAGTTGCGCCCGGGCACGAACGTCGCGGTCGTCAACGCGCTCTGCCACGTGGTAGTCACCGAGGATTTGGTCGACCGTGACTTCGTCGCCGAGCGCTGCGACACCGAGGGCTTCGAGCGGTGGGCGGCCTTCATCTCCTCGCCCGAATACAGCCCCGAAGCCACCGAGGAGTTCACGGGCGTGCCCGCGGCCGCCCTTCGCGCCGCCGCGCGGCTGTACGCGGCCGCGCCGCGGGCGTCGATCTACTACGGACTCGGGGTCACCGAGCACAGCCAGGGCTCGACCATGGTGATGGGCATGGCGAACCTGGCCATGGCGACCGGCAACATCGGTCGCGACGGTGTCGGGGTCAATCCGCTGCGCGGCCAGAACAACGTGCAGGGATCGTGCGACATGGGCTCGTTCCCCCACGAGTTTCCCGGATACCGCCACGTCTCGGGCGACGCCGTGCGCCACCAGTTCGAAGAGACCTGGGGGCTCGAGCTCAGCGCCGAGCCCGGGCTGCGCATTCCCAACATGTTTGAAGGTGCCCTCGAAGGCACCTTCAAGGCGCTGTACGTCCAGGGCGAGGACATCGCCCAGTCCGATCCCGATACCAAGCACGTGAAGAGCGCTCTCGCTTCGCTGAAGCTCTGCGTCGTCCAGGACCTGTTCCTCAACGAGACCGCGGCGTTCGCCCACGTGTTCCTGCCGGGGACGTCCTTCCTAGAGAAGGATGGGACCTTCACCAACGCCGAACGCCGGATCAACCGGGTGCGCCCGGCGATGGCCACGAAGTCCGGCAAGCAGGAGTGGCAGGTGGTCTGTGACCTCGCGAACGCGATGGGCTACCCCATGCACTACGACGACGCCAGCCAGATCATGGAGGAGATCGCCAGCACCACGCCGACCTTTGCCGGGGTCTCGTTCAAACTGCTCGACGAAGTCGGCAGCGTCCAGTGGCCCTGCAACGACGACGCGCCACTTGGCACGCCGATCATGCACGTGAACCAGTTCATGCGCGGCAAGGGTCGCTTCGTCGAGACCCCGTACATCGCGACCGACGAGCGCACCAACCGTCGCTTCCCCCTCGTGCTCACCACCGGTCGGATCCTCTCCCAGTACAACGTCGGGGCCCAAACGAGGAGGACCGAGAACGTCGCCTGGCATTCCGAGGACGTCCTCGAGATAAGCCCCCACGACGCCGAGGAGCGGGGCGTCGTCGACGGCGGCTGGACCACGCTCACCAGCCGCGTGGGCGAGACCGCGCTCAGGGCCGAAATCACCGACCGCGTGCCTCCGGGAGTCGTCTACACGACGTTCCACTACCCGGTGGGCGGGGCCAACGTCGTCACGACCGAGCACTCGGACTGGGCCACCAACTGTCCCGAGTACAAGGTCACCGCCGTGCAGGTGCGGGCGCGCTCAGCCGCGCCCCTCGCCACCGAGAAGCTCACCATGCCGGCGCTTCCCGCCGACGTCGAGGTTCCGATGCCGCGACGAGGCGAGGAGACCGTGACCCGGGGCGACCTCGTGCGCATGTCCAACCAGATCGCCGCCAACTTCGGCCATCACCCGCCCGACCAGGCCGCCGCCGAGGTGGCGAACCACATCAAGATGTTCTGGCCGCCGAGCATGCGGGTCGAACTGCTCGACGACTCCGATCTCGCCGCACTCGACCCGCTGGTCCTCGAGGCGATCCGGCTGCTGTGCGCCGCGGCCGCGTCCCAGACCACGTAGGACGGGCGCGCCGCAAGCCACCCTCGTGGTCAGTAGCGTGGTCTGGCGCCGTCTCCGTCCGAGCCGAACCCTTCGCGGTCGTCTCGAGCAACTCGACCACCACGGACGGGCGTTCGTCGTCGGGCTCTCCTTCGAGGTTGATCCGCACGAGCGCGCCAGCCGATCGGGCGCTGGCCTCGGCCAGCAGCGCGGCGGTGACGACAGCGGCGAGCAGGTTCGGGTCCCCGGGGGCGGCGCATCGCCGCCACGACCAGGCGGCAGGCCTCGGCGTCGGCCTGGCAGAGCGCGGCCGCTCGGTCGCGAAGCCGCTCGCCCGCGGCCACGATGTCGAGCGCGTCGGACATCTGGCGGGTGGAGAGACGCGCCGCCTTCACGCAGAGAGCCCCGCGGCCAGTTCGGCCGCCACTGATCCGCCGGCCGGCGCCGGTTCGCCATCGGAGACGAGTTCGAGGAAACTCCCGAGGGAAGACTCGAGGTAGGTCGGTTGGCTAGTTGAGCCCGACAATTTCGTCGTTCTCGTCGATGTCGATGGACTCCGCGGACGGGTGCGCCGACAGCCCGGGCATGGTGCGCACGTCGCCGCAGATGAGGTACACGAAGCCGGCGCCGACCTGTTGGCGCGCCCCGCAGCGCCGGGTCCGACGAGATGGACGGGTGCGTCTTGGCGATGATCACCCGCGGGTTCCCGAAGCCGTTCCTCTCGAAGGAGTCGATCTGGCGGCTGGCAGCCGGCTGTCTACACGTCCCGCAGCATTCGCAACCGTTCGTTCGATTCGTCCATGAGTTGCGTCTTTGCGGACGGAGTTTTACGATATCGGGTTGTGGGACAGAGCAATTGCTTCCTACGGAGTGGAGGGGTCCGAATGACTATCTATCAGTTCAAGCCCGAGTCTTGCCATGCCTATTGAAGGAGAGTACGAACCGAGCCCCGCGCAGTGGGTTCGTGACCAGGTGGCTCAGTACGAGAACTCTGGTGGCGCACGTGCGAACACCCTGCTGGACACGGGTCTTCCGATCATCATCGTCACAACCCGCGGAAATCGAAGTGGCAAGGTCCGAAAGACCCCCGTCATGCGGGTGGAGCACGACGGCGAGTACGCCCTCGTGGCTTCCAAAGGCGGAGCGCCTGACAACCCGGTCTGGTACAACAACCTCTTGGCTCACCCTGACGACGTCATGCTGCAGGACGGTAACGAACCCTTCGACGTCGTCGTGCGACGAGTGAGCGGCGACGAGCGAGCGCGGTGGTGGGATCGTGCCGTGCAGGCCTACCCCCCCTACGCCGAGTATCAGGTGAAGACCTCGCGCGAGATCCCGGTCTTCGTCGCCAGTCGCAAATGAGATCCAACTCGTCCAATGCATGGTGAATACGTACGCCCGTAGAAGTTCAAGTACCTATGAGTTCGGCAGCAAGGTGAGACAGTGGTTGGAAAGTTGCGCGAGCCACATCAGGGAAGATCGTTCAGCGCAGTAACGCGCGTTGCGCGGAGTTACCAACCATCCATCTCACTCTGCTGCCGAACTGGGTTAGCGATGTGCTTCATGTCGCTCGGACACACTCGGTGTGTCCGCCGGAAGTCCTATTTGCCGCGCCCCATCGTGTTTGCCGAAGTGGGGACCTCTATACCCTCAGCTCTCCCTCGCGGGCTCGGGAAGGAGTCGGCAGCGTCATAGTTAATCCGTGATTCTCGGATGAGTCGGTCAAGAGCAGATGGGCAAGATCCAGACGGCCGGCAGGCGCTTGACGCCAATTACGAGAATGTCACCACACTTCGTCTCTCACGTCTCGGCGAGTAACTCATCCTTAGCCTTTTCTAGCGCCTCCAAACTGTCCGCTGGAACTTCGGGAGACTTCAGTCCCATCTGGTCAATCGCATCGACGACGATGCCGCCGACCAGCGCCCGCAGCGCGTACTTGTGGTCGGCCGGCACCACGTACCACGGCGCCCAGGCGGTCGAGGTGGCGCTCAGCGCTTCCTCGTACGCGCGCTGGTACTCGTCCCAGTGCTGGCGCTCGGCGAGGTCCGCCATTGAAAACTTCCAGTTCTTCGCCGAATCTTCCAGACGGCTGAGGAATCGTTTCTTCTGTTCCTCCTTGGAGACGTGCAGGAAGACCTTCACGATTCGAGTCTTGCTGCGGTGCAGATGGTGTTCGAAGGCGTTGATGTCGCTGTAGCGGTCCTTCCAGAACTTCTCGTCGGGCCCGTCACTCGGCATCTCGTGGGTCTTGGCTAACAGTTCAGGGTGCACCCGCGTGACCAGCACGTCCTCGTAGTAGGAGCGGTTGAAGATGCTGATGCTCCCGAGCTCGGGCAGCGCCTTCGAGCATCGCCACAGGAAGTCGTGGCCGAGCTCCTCGGCCGACGGCTGCTTGAAGGACTCCACCCGGCAGCCCTGGGGGTTGACACCCGACATGACGTGCTTGATGGTCCCGTCCTTGCCGGCAGCGTCCATCGCCTGCAGCACGATCAAGAGCGCGCGCGTACCGTTCGCCCACAGCAGATCCTGGGCCGTGGAGAGTTCGTCGACGAACTCCTGGAGATCCTCCTCGGCCACCTTCTTGCGTTGCTTGTCCTGGCCATCCTTGTCTTGGGAGCCCAGCCAATCGGCCGACACGCGTTTCGTGCTGCGCCCGTCCAGGCCAGCGGGCTCTCCCGGTTTGACTCCCATTTCGCTCAGGACTTCCTTGTTGAGTTTCATGTCGTCTTCCCTTTCTGTGACGTGTCGTGTGAGTCCTTGACGTCGGCATGCGCCTCGCACCACTCACAGCGCCGACGACCGCCGGTGCCCGCCATCGCGTGGCCGTCGCGGGTGATCTCCTGCCCGTAAGGGCACGCGACAAGGTCGTGGTACACGGGATTCTCGACATCGGTTTCGGTGTGGAACGGGGCCACTTCGGCGTGCGCTTCGCACCACTCACAACGCCGACGACCACCGGTGCCGTCCAAGTAGTGGCGGCCGCGGATGATCTCCTTGCCGTAGGGGCAGGCGATGCTGTCGTGGTAGACCGGCTCACCCCCACCAGAGTCGACCGGCGTGTGATACGGGGCCACGCTCGCCGCCATGGCGGCCAGGTCCGCCTTCGAACGTTGACCGCGCTGCTCTCCACTCTTCGAAAGCGCGCCTGACGGATCGAGAATGCGGTAGGCGAGCAGCTTGACCCGGTCGGTCACGAGGAACCAGAACACTGCGTAGCCCCAGACGAAGGCCACGTAGCGCCATCCCAGAGGCGTCATGAAGATGCCGAAGCCCGCGATGAGGGTCGCCAGCGTCTGCGTGCCGATCACCGCCAGCAGCAAAACGCGAGCCGGTCGGATGGACCAGAACGGACCACGCGTACGCGTCACGAAGATCGTCAAGTGGCCCGCCACCGAGAGCTTCAGGTACATCAGGGTTTGGAGTTGCGCGTGGTCGAGATGGAACCCCTTGTCACCGAGGTAGAAGAGGCCGAAGGCGGTCAACGGGCCCATAATGCCCAGCACAGTCGCCATCCCCAAAACGACGCGCATGTTCCACGCTTCGGGCTGATTCCGATAATGCACCTTGTCGTACGCGATGGACAGGATCGCGCCGTCGTTGAGCAGCGCCAGCAGCACGATCTGCATGGCCGTCACGGGAAAGAAGTTGAAGAAGAGGATGACGGCGGTGACGAACAGTAGAACCCGTAGGGTCTCAGCGATCCNNTGATCACCGACAGGCCCGGCGTCGTGAGCACGATTGAGGCCGCCGCGCGCGCCGCGTCGGTCGCGCTCGACACGGCGATGCCGCAGTCGGCCTTCTTGAGCGCGGGGGCGTCGTTGACGCCGTCGCCGGTCATGCCGACGATGTGGCCACGCCGCTGGAGGACGTCCACGATGTGGTACTTGTGCTCGGGGAACACCTGGGCGTAGCCGTCAGCGTTCTCAATTGTCTTGGCCGTTGCCGCGGTTTCGGTGCGCTTCGTGTCGCCCAGGCTTGCGGCGTCGAGGATGTCCGTGCCCATCCCGAGGGTCTTGGCGGTCTCGGACGCAATGGCGAGCGCGTCGCCGGTGACCATCTTGACCTCGACGCCCATCTGGCGCGCGGTGGCGATGGTCGCTTTGGCGTCGACGCGCGGCGGATCGAACAGGGGCAGCACACCGAGGAACTGCCAGGCGCCGTTGCCTTCGGCACGCGCCACGCCCAGGGAGCGGAACCCCCGCGCGGCGAAGTCGTTGACCGCCTGGTCGACGTTCCTCTTCACCTGCTTGGCGTTGGTCGAGAGCGCGAGAATCACCTGGGGAGCGCCCTTGGTGACCTTGAAAGTGGAACCCTTCGTCCCCTTTACCGTCGCTTCGGTGCGCTTGCCGACCGCCTCGAACGGCTGGAAGTGCTCCACGTGGTACCCGCGCATCGCCTGATCGCTCGCCAAGCCACCGAGAACCGCCAGGTCAATAGTGTCGTTGTCGTCGGCGCGCGACGCGAGCGCCCCGGCCAAGATGACGTCGTCGACCGAAACTCCCTCCACGGCGAAGGGGTCGCCGAGCGTCAACTTGTTCTGGGTCAGGGTGCCGGTCTTGTCCGTGCAGAGCACGTCCACTCCGGCGAGTTCCTCGATCGCCACGAGCCTGCTGACGATGGCCTTCTTCTTCGCGAGCAACCGCGCGCCGACGGCCATCGTCACCGACAGCACCGTCGGCATGGCGACGGGGATCGCGGCCACGGTGAGCACGAGCGCGAACTGCAGCGTGGTGAAGAACGGGTCGCCGCGGACGAGCGAGACAAGGATGATCAGGCCCACCATCGCCAGGGCCAGGATGATCAGGTACGTGCCGATCTTCAGCACGGCGCGCTGGAAGTGGCTGATGGTCTGGCTGTCCTGGACGAGCTCTGCGGTCTTGCCGAAGTACGTGTTCGTACCCGTGGCGTAGACGAGGGCACCGATCTCGCCCTGGCGGATAATTGACGCGGAGAACACCGCGTCGCCCGGACCGCGCGTGGCGGGCAGGGACTCGCCAGTCAGCGCGGACTGGTCGACCTCGACCGGGTCGCCCTCGAGCAGACGCGCGTCGGCGGGGACGATGTCGCCCAGGCGCAGCCGGATAACGTCGCCCGGGACGAGCTCGCGCGCCGGCGGGTTCGTCCACTGGCCGTCGCGCAGCACCCGGGCCTTGATCGCGAGTTCCGCCTTCAGGGCGTCGATGGCCTTGCCGGCCTGGTGCTCTTCCCAGAACCCGATGCCGGCGTTGGCGAGGAGCAGGACCAGAATGATGACGAAGTCGGGCCAGTGGCCCAGCACGGCCGACAGGATCACGGCGGCCTCGATCATCCAGGGAATGGGTCCCCAGAAGTAGCCGAGGAACTTCAGGAACTGGTTGACCTTCTTCGCTTCGATCTCGTTCGGCCCGTACTGGTCCAGGCGCGTGGTCGCCTCGGCCTTGGTGAGACCCTTTGGCGAGGAGGCGAGGCGCTTCTCCACCTCGGCGAGGGGCAGGGTCTTCAGGTCGTCGTTCGTGCCAGGCTCTGATCCCGGCTTCTCGCCAGGACCCTTGGACGGGGGGCCGTCAGACTTCGCACTCGCCATGTCGCGCTCCTTCGTATGGCACATGCCTGATGATTCCGACGCTACGTCTCCTCACGGCCACTCGCCTCGCGACGGGACTACGACAGTTCATCAGCCCGCAAGATCTTGGTCAAAGGACGGAGGGTACGTGATGTCTTTAGTATATGCAATAATTAGTGTATGAACACACTTACCTCCGAATCACCCGACTCGGTGGTCGACGCCGTCCTGTCGGCCAGCCGGGTGCTCGTCGCGGTCGCGGCTCGATCGCTGTCCGACATCGCCGAAGAGGTCACGCTCACCCAGTACCGGACCCTGATCGTGCTCGCGTCGCGCGGACCCCAGAATCTGGTCGGGTTGGCCGAGGCGGTCGCGGTGACGCCGGCCACCGCCACACGCATGTGCGACCGTCTCGTGAGGAAGAAGTTGGTCGTTCGTCAGTCGCAACAGGACGACCGTCGCCAGGTCCGCCTCGCGCTGACGAAGAAGGGCCTCAAGCTGGTCAGCGCCGTCACGGATCGACGCCGTCGCGAGATCGAAGCGATACTGAGCACGATTGCGCCCGCGGAGCAGATCGTCCTCGTACAGGCCCTGAGCCAGTTCGCGGCCGCGGCGGGGGAGGTCCCCGAACAGGACTGGTCAACCGGGTGGGACCTCTAGATGCCCCGTAGCAAACTGGTCGGCACACGTCGGTGGCAACAAGGAATGCGCTCGGCGCAGGTGCGCATCGGCCGGTGGCTCGCTGCGGCGACGTACACCCAGAAGTGGCTCGTGCTGGGCACCATCGTCGGCATCATCGCGGGACTCGGCGCCGTCGTCTTCTACGAGGCGCTGCGCCTCGCCACGTACGTCTTCCTCCAGGTTCTCGCGGGCTACAGGGTTCCTCTGCCGGCGAGCGAGGGCGGGGCAGTAGTCTCCTCCCATTTCGCTCGACCATGGGCCATACCTCTCATCGCGTGCGTGGGCGCGCTGGCCGGAGCGGTCCTGGTCTTCGCCGTGGCGCCCGAGGCCGAGGGGCACGGCACCGACGCGGCGATCGCCGCGGTGCACCACAACCCCCGCGGCGTGCGCCTGCGGACCGTCTTCGTGAAGATCGTCGCCTCCGCGCTCACCATCGGCTCGGGTGGCTCGGGCGGGCGAGAAGGGCCGACGGGTCAGATCAGCGCGGGGTTCGGCTCGTTCTTGGCGCGGTTCCTCGACCTCAGTCCCTCGGACGCGCGCATCACCGTCGCGAGCGGGATCGGCTCGGGCATCGGGGCGATCTTCGGGGCCCCCCTCGGGGGCGCGGTGCTCGCCACCGAGATCCTCTACCGCGACGACTTCGAGGTCGAAGCCCTGCTGCCTTCTTTCATCGCGTCCATCGTGGGCTACGCGGTGTGGGGGTCCTTCGAAGGGTTCGGGCCGCTCTTCGGCTACGTCGGGAACTACCAGCTCACCAGCGCCGTGCAGTTGGGGTGGTTCGGGGTCATCGGCATCCTCGGTGGGTTGGTGGGTCTGCTCTACGCCAAGAGCTTCTACGGCATGGCCGCCTTCTTCAGTCGGCTCAGCATCCCTCGCTGGGTCCGCCCGGCGATCGGTGGCCTGATCGNNGCATCGCGACGACCGGGCTCTCAATTGGTTCGGGCGGTTCGGGCGGCATCTTCGGCCCGGGCATGGTGATCGGCGCCTTCGTCGGAGCCGCGGTGTGGCGCCTGCTCGAACCGGTCGTGCCGAGTCTCGGTCACGACCCCGCCCCGTACGTCATCGTCGGGATGATGGCCTGCTTCGGGAGCATCTCGCGGGCACCGCTCGCGGTGATGCTGATGGTCGCCGAGATGACGGGAACCCTCTCGCTGATCGTGCCGGCGATGCTGGCGGTCGGCCTCGCGACCCTCATCGTGCGCCGTAATGACGACACCATCTATCGCAGCCAACTACGCAGCCGGGCCGAGTCCCCCGCACACCGCATCCTCACCGGTCTTCCACTGCTCGCCATGGTGACCGCCTCGCAGGCCATGGCCCCGGCGCGATGCGTTCTGGTCGAACCCGACGAGAGTGCAACGTTCCTCACCCAGATGGAGGAGGGCGAGGTCAGCGCCGCGCCGTTGGTCGATCCGCAAGGCCACTATGTCGGGGTGGTCACAATGCGGGCACTGCAGAAGGAGGCTGCTGCGTCCAGCGGCCCGGACGTCGAAGGCCTGGTCGACGCCACCTTCGCACCGATCCACGAATCGGTGCATCTGGACGTCGTCCTCGAGACCCTGACTTCGACGCCGCAGACGTGGGCGGCCGTCATCGACGATGAGCGACGGGTCGTCGGCACGATCGCTATCTCGGACATCGTGCGCAACTATCGCCGAACGATGCAGTCCAACCTGCGTCGCGTCGCTGAGCTGGGCGGTTCCACTGGAATTTCAGAGATCACAGTGACGAGCGATTCCCCGCTCGTCGACGTGGCGCTGCGCTCAACGTCGATACCACGCGGCACACTGATCACCGCCATCGAGCGTGGGCGCGACGTCATTCGCCCGACCGGCGCGACCGTCATCAAATCCGGCGATCGGCTGATGGCGCTCGGCGGCTCAGACGATCTTGACCTGCTCGGCCGACTCGCGTCGTCAAAGCAGTAGCGGATCGTGCCGGCAGACCAGGGGTGCGGCTCTCCTGTGGACAAGTGCCCGCCGCGATGTCCACAAATCCGCGGATCAATCATTGGAGCGTCCGAAAGCGGCGCAGGAGGGGTGCGGTGATCGGACCTCCGAGTCCTCGGCGCATCGACGCGGTATCGGCCGTCGGGTCGCTCGTCGTCGTTGACAATGACCCACGGGGCAAGACAGTTGGGAACTAGGCGATGCTCAGCAGGACGACCACGAAGGCAAGGTAGCCGACCACAATGAGTCCCCCCTGCCAGCGGCGAAGGCCTCTACTCGAGAAGGCGAGTACCAAGGTGACCGCGGTGAGCCCGACGTACCACCACGTGGTGACGCTTCCCGGCACCGAGGACCGTGCGAGGCCAACGAAGACCCCTGGAATGAGAAGTCCCACGATCACGTTGAGGCTGTTGCTGTTCAGCGCCGTACTGAGCGCTGCCGCCCCGCGGCCCTTGGCGGCAAGATGCACGGCCGCAACCGCATTGGGAAGGCTCGTGACGCCGGCGAGAACGATTGCACCGATCACGGCGTCGGCGACGTGGAAGTGATGACCCAACGTCAACGCGCTCCTCTCCATCGTCATGCTGGCAATCACCACCACCACGAGAGCCCCCGCGGCGGCCAGGAAGTCCACTGGCCGGCCGCGCCGCGGTCGAATCGCCTCCTCAAGCTCAAGTTCCTCCTCTTCAACGGCGAACGAGATCCAGCCACGCCACCGTTGGGGAAGCGGTAGACGTCGGAGGCTCTGGCGGCGCATTCCCAAGATGGCGACGTAAGCCGAGAAGACGACGCCCGCGAGAACAAGACCCGCGACATCGGAGATGAGACCGGTGACCGTGGCGATGCAACTCAGCGCAACCAACATCGCGACGACGCCGCCGAGCACTACGACTCTGCGGTGCAGTGCGATGAAGCCGGACACCAGCGCTCCGAGCCCCAGCAGGACCGCCAAGTTGAAGACGTTCGAACCGATCACGACGCCGGCACCGATGGTTCGCTGGTGCTGGGAGAGGGCTGTGACTGACGAGGTGATTTCAGGGGCATCCGCGGCCAGCGCGGCAAGGACGCCCAGCAACGCCTCAGAGAGCCCGAATCGCTCGCCGACACGCTCGAGTCTCGTGACGAGGACCCAACTGGTGACGAGGCTCACCGACGTGCCAAGTAGGAATTCGATCAATGCCAGGGTCAAGTCAGCACACTCCGCACGCGTTCATCGTGCCGACCAGTCTTCCCGGCTCTCCACCTCGAACGCTACACCCACGTTCGCTACGGTCCATTTAGTGGGCGCGACGTCATTCGACCGACCGACGAGACCATCATCAAATCTGGTGATCGTCTCATGGTGCTCGGTGGCTCGGACGATCTGGACTTTCTCAGTCAACTCGCGTCGTCCAAGCGGTTGTGAATCGCATTGGTGAACTGGGGCGAACTTCTTGTTTGACTTTCGTACCCTTATCTCACATCGCTGCCGAACAAGAAGGAAGATGATTCAGAGCGGCAACGAGCGTTGGGCGGAGTTACCAACCATCCATCTCACCTTGCTGCCGAACTCCAGTACCTATGAAGTGCGTTTCTTTCGGGGGTCTATGTAACGAGATCGATTTCTCTCAGTACCTTCAAATGTCTATTCAACCGCAGCATCGGTTCTCCAATCAGGAGGCGAAGCGACAATGTCTGGCGGCAGGATTATCGATTCGGTGGCCCATCGTTAGAATCGCCGGCTACCTAGCGGATTGGTCCGTGGTAGAAAGCGTGGAATTTTGAGCCAGCGTTCAAGATGCGGGTTTGTGTCGCACCGACGCCAACGTCCGGCGGCTTTCGAAATGGAATTCGTCACGATGAAGACTGGTGGCCAGTTCGCTTTGTCGATGCGCTTCGTCGTCATTGGCAATGAGTCGCATGGGTCTGCCCTCGAATTGGTTGACTTCTAGCATTGTGAGCGTTAGATCACTGCTCACCCGACTGGCGATCAGCACGTGGTGACGTCGTCGAGTCGGATCGACAGATCGACTTGAGGGACTTGTCGGTGGCGTCCAGCTCGACCTGCGTGGTCGTAACTTCCCGCTCATCTTCCCGCGGTCAGTCCGAAGTCGATCGACAGGTTCGCTCCTGTGATGGGTGCCGCATGACGCTGGGCGAGGTACCAAATGAGTTCGGCCACCTCGGCTGGCTGCGCAAATCTGGCTGAGTCCCCTTGAGGATAGAGCGCGAGCAGGTTTTCCAAGTAGGCGGCAGGATCCTCGCCGCCGAAATCGCGAGCCTGACCGGCCAGCATGGGCGTGTTCACGTCAGACGGGCAGACTGCGTTGACGCGGACCCCCCGGGACGCAAGTTCAAGGGCTAGTGCTCGGGTGAGGTTGGACACCGCGCCCTTGCTGGCGCAGTACACCGCGGCACCCGTGTTGCCCTGCAGCCCGGCGTCACTGGACAGATTTACGATGCAGCCGGACGTGGTGATCAGGTGCGTGATGGCCGCTGCGGTCGTGAAGAAGAGTCCCTTGAGGTTCACATTGAGGCAAAGGTCGTAGGCCGCCTCCTCAGTCAGCTCAACAGGACCTTCCGTCCACACCCCGGCCGAATTGACTAGGCAATCCAGGCGGCCAGTGGCAGCTACGGCCTCGGCCACGAGACGTCGGCACTCCGCGACTCTGGTCAAATCCGCGTCGATCGCATGCTCGATCTCGGGCCCGACAGGAGCCGTCAGGTCCGTCGCCACAACGCGCCAGCCACCCGTGGCGAAGCGACGCACGACAGCGGCGCCGATACCGCCTGCTGCGCCGGTCACCAGCACGACAGGGATTGCCCCGTCTGTCATGCTCGTTCCTCAGCGATCGAGTTGCCGCCGTCGACCACGAGACACTGCCCGGTCACGTAGGACGCCCCAGGTGAGGCGAGCCAGCAGATGGCGGCCGCGACTTCTTCGGGCTGCGCGCTACGACCCATCGGCGTTCCCTGACCCTGCTCGTATTCGTGGGAGGTCTGTGAACCGGTCTCAATCCAGCCGGGTGCGACCGCGTTAACGGTGATGCCGTGCGGGGCCGAATCTATGGCCAGTGCTCGGGCCAGGCCGACCATGCCGGACTTTGCTGCAGCGTATGCAGGTTCACCTCGCATGGCCATTACCGGGCCCGACACGCTCGACACCAACACCAGACGACCCCAACCCGCTGCCGACATCACGGGCAGGCAAGCTTTGGCCACCAGGAAGGTGGTGTCGAGATTCCGGGACAGACTCGCGCGCCACAGCGCGTAGTCCATCATGTCGATAGCACCGGCCTCGGGTTGGGGCTTGGTGATCGATGTCATGCCGGCGTTCTGCACGACCACGTCAAGTCTCCCCCAGCGCTCGATGGCGGCAGCGACCAATTGTGGTGCCGTAGCCGGATCGGTGAGATCACCAGGGACGCCCAAAGCCTCTGCACCAGCCGCACGCAGTTCACGAACCCGATCGTGAATTCGGTCTGTGGTCGAGGAGATCACCACGGACGCACCCATCTCGGCTAGCAGCCGAGCGGTTGCGAAACCGATACCGGTGCGGCTACCCGCACCGGTGACCAGTGCTGAACGGCCGGTCAAATCAAACGCCGAACTCACCGCCCGACCAGCTCCGCGACGGCGTCAGCAAAGACCTCGGAATGGCGATCGACATCGGCCGCTGATGTATCCGGACACATCAGCGCCATGTTGTGGAACGGGGTCATCAGGATCCCTCGGTTGAGTGTATAGAGGTGCAGGTACTCATCCAGCTCGTTGTCGGCCGCCGCCGCCGATTCACCGCCGTTGCGCGGCGCTGGACGAACGAAGCGATATTCCGCTCGCGCCCCGAGCTGGGCGATTGACCATGGCAGGTCAACTTCAACAAGGATCTGCTCGACGTCGACCGTGTATCGGGTGGCCATCGCAATCATTCTTGCGAACGCTGTCTCGGTAAGAACCTCGTCGAGCGTCGCACGCATTGCCGCCAAAGAAAGCGCGTTGCCGGCCAGCGTCCCGCCGACGCCACCCACATCGCCGAGGCCGGCATCTCCCATGATCCGACGAACCTTGTCAGCGACTTCCTCGGACAACCCGTAGGCGCCAGAGGGGATGCCGCCACCGAGCGACTTCCCGATCACGAAGATATCCGGTCTCAAACCGTCACGAGCCGTCATGCCCCCGGGGCCAGCTGAGATCGTGTGCGTCTCGTCGATCATCAGCAGTGCGCCATACTTTGTCGCCAACGCGCGCAGACCCTCGTGAAAGCCCGGCGCCGGAAGCACGATACCGATATTGGTCAGGGCCGGCTCCATCAGAATTGCCGCAACATCGCCGTGAGCGAGTTCCCGCTCCACAGCCGCGAGATCGTTCCACTCAACGACCCGTGTCGTCTCCCTCGGGTCAACCCCCGGAGCGACATTGCCCGGACGGCTCACGGGCAGGCCCTCGGGACCCACGATGACGAACGTCTCGTCCACCGAGCCGTGATAGCAGTACGAGAACACCAGCAACTTCGGCTTGCCCGTCGCCAGTCGAGCCAGCCGGATCGCCCAGCGATTGGCGTCCGTCGCGGTTAACGTGAACGACCACTCGGGCAGCCCGAAACGCCTGGTCAGCTCCTCAGCCACCCACTCCGCATCCTCAGTCGGCAGCATGGTAGCGATACCGCCGAGCGTCGCCATCCTGTGCATCACAGCGCGCACGGTCGGCTCGGGCGAGTGGCCCGCCATCGCCACGGTATCGCCAAGGGCGAAGTCAACATAGACCAAACCGTCCACATCGGTGATCCGATTGCCCCGCGCTGAACTGAGCGCTAGCGGAAACCCACCCGACCACTGGGTCATCCAGGTCATTGGCACCCGACCAAATAGATGGTCGGCCCGCCGGTTGACGGCCAGCGAGCCCGGGTGTTCTGCGACAAAGCGAGTCCGCTCACGCTCGAGGAATGCGGCCAAACGGATCCGATCTACAATTGACATACAAAAACCTCCCGGTTTTCTAATTCGAATACGATTGTGCACTTCAATTTGTAGGGTGCGAGAATCGATGATCGGCGGTCCACCTAGTTTCGAAACGACGGTACCACAAGCAAATAGTTTTTGTTTGCTTGTGAGTTGCATCGGCAGTTTCAATTTATGGTCTACCAACTATTCCCAGTCGCTCTCACTCTTTGAACCCGCCGTGCTTGTCAACCAGTGAAATAGCCTAAGAAAAAGAATCACTCAACAGGAAGGTTGATTGTGTCCCACGATTCGAAATACGCATCAAATCAGCCCCGAGCCCTCTGGATGCAACAGGTCCTCGAGCGCGGTGGTAACGAAGAAGCCCCTGCGCTCCAAAGCGACCAGACGCTTGACGTCTGCATCGTCGGCGGTGGGCTCACCGGCATGTGGACCGCGCTGCAGATCGCTCAACTTGAGCCGTCGATCCGCGTTGGCGTCGTCGAGGCAGACATTTGCGGGGCGGGAGCCAGTGGAGCAAACGGTGGCTTCGCCATGACCTGGTGGCCGAAGTTCGCCACGTTGAAGAAGTTGATGAGCACCGACGACGCGTTTCGGATTGCGGCGGCTTCGCAGGATGCCGTTGTTCAGACGGGGAGATTCTGCGAGACCAACGGTATCGATGCCGATTTCATGCCCGCCGGTTGGCTCTGGACGGCCACGAACACGAGTCAAATGGGAAGTTGGGACGACACGATCAACACCCTCGCTTCGGCGGGCGCCTCGCCATTTCGCGCCCTCGCGAAGGAGGAAGTCTTCGAGAAGAGCGGTAGCGAGCGGCACCTTGGGGGTGTCTTCGAAGCAGGGGTTGCTACGGTCCAGCCCGCCGCTCTGGTGCGAGGTCTTCGCGCGGCCGCGCTCGCCGCCGGGGTGTCAATCTGGGAGAAGACGCCCATGCTCAACTACGAGGTAACCCCA
Organism: Acidimicrobiaceae bacterium; assembly: GCA_003132205.1. Classification (GTDB taxonomy): domain Bacteria; phylum Actinomycetota; class Acidimicrobiia; order Acidimicrobiales; family RAAP-2; genus RAAP-2. The sequence goes on along the minus strand of PKWY01000033.1, from coordinate 33,566 downwards.
CGGGGCGTCAAGGTCCGCGTCCCAGGGGCCACAATCACGACCAGTCAGTTGGTCCTCGCGACCAATGCGTGGCTGGCACACTACCCGGAGATTCGACGCCATCTCCTGGTTCTCGGGAGCGACGTCATCGCCACCGCGTCAGCGCCCGAAAAACTGGCGTCGGTCGGTTGGACGCCGGGTCTCGCCGTCTCGGACTCACGGCGTTTGGTCCATTACTACCGCTCGACAAAGGATGGGCGAGTCATCTTTGGCAAGGGAGGCGGCCGCATTGGCTTCCGCGATCACATGAACCGTTCGACGTGGGCAACGCCTCTACGAGGTCCCGAGGTGATCGATCAATTCCGGCGGACCTACCCGAAGTTCGACGGGGTGGCCATAAGCAATACATGGTCAGGTGCGGTGGACTACTCCTCCGATTCGATGCCGTTCTTCGGCCGGTTGGCTGGAAGCCCGCGCGTTCATTTCGGTGTCGGCTTCTCCGGCAATGGTGTGGGACCCTCTTACCTCGGTGGCAGGATTCTGGCGTCGTTGGCGCTCGAGCGCGACGATGAGTGGGGAACGAGTCCCATGATCCGCACGCCCGGAACGAGGTTGCCGCCGGAGCCATTCCGCATTATCGGAGGCTGGTTAGTGCGCGCAGCGATGCGGAGCAAAGAAGCGGCTGAAGATCAGGAGAAGAAGCCGTCAGCGCTGGTTCGTCGCTTGACTCTTCTCGATCCAACGTCGTTCGTCGGTTGATCGTTCCGACACGGCGACGGCGAGCGGGTCGTGCAATCCACGTCGGTGACGTCGCTGGCCTTGGCGGAGCAACTCACTCGCAGTAGCATTTCAGACGCGACATCGAGGTGACGATGTTGGCCCTCGCGAGTCGCACCGCGAGCCAGTCTCGCCCGCGGAGTTTCGAGCGGACGTCATCATCCGTCACGAGGGTCGTGGCAACTTCGGCGCCTGGAGTGAGCACGTACTCCTCATTGACCCGCACGAGGGCGATGCCGATGAGGGAGTCGATCCGCCGGTTCTGCTCGACGGCCACGATGTGGTCGTGCAGCACCAGCTGCACCGGTCCAATGGCGCTGCGCCAGCGCGCGCGCAGGTCGGCCTCGGGATACCGGTCAGCCGCGTCGAAGGGCACTACGCCGTTCCAAACACGGATCTCGTCAATTTGCGTCAACGCCATCCATACGCGTTCGATGGGTGCGGCGATCTCGGTGATGACCTACACGCGAATCCGTCAACTCTACGTACAGGCTCCGGGGCTAGGAAGCGCCGAGGGCCATGGGAGGGCACGCAGTACTCGCGCCCATGGCGGTCTCGGTGGCGTGCGCCAGCTCCAAAAGCGCGAAGTCGCCGCAGGGCTGACCAACCAGCTGCAGCCCGACCGGCAACCCTTCGCCGGTGAAGTCGCACGGCACCGAGATTGAGGGCAGGCCGGTGGCGCTCACCAGATAGCACGAGCGCATCCAGTCGAGATAGGTGAGCTGCGGTTCGTCGTTGATACTCGTCACCCAGCGCTCGCTCGCGAGAAACGGCGGTACTTGGCTGACGGGCATGGCAATTGCGTCCACATGTTGCATGAAGGTGGCGATGCGTTCGTAGAGCGCGGTGCGAGTTTCGATTGCCTCGGCGATCTGTTCAGCGCGAAGGCCGAGTCCCAGTTCGATATTCCACGCCACGTCGTCGTTGAGCTCGCCGCGATGGCTCCGGTAGTCGTCGCCGAGGCTCATCGCGTAGTGCCAGGCCCGCAGGACGAGGAACGACTCCTCGGCTCCGTCGAGGTTCGGTTGCTCATCGACGAGTTCCACTCCCAACGCCTCGAAGGCGGCGCGAGCGGTGGTTTCCAATACGTCGCGCACGCGCGGGTCAACCGGGACTCCCGCTGGCTCGGGACACCACGCGATGCGCCGGCTGCGGACGTCGCTTTCCAAGGAATCACGGAAGTGCCGCGCGGATCCGGGCCATGCGATGGGACTTCGAGGGTCGTGGCCCCCGATTACCGATAACAACAGTGCCGCGTCCTGCACACTGCGAGCCATTGGTCCGTCAACGGCCAGCGTGAACCAGCCGTCGGTGACGGGCCACGACGGCACGAGTCCGGCGCTCGGGCGTAGTCCGACGACGTTACAGAAACTCGCGGGATTCCTCAGAGAACCGCCCATGTCGGAACCATCAGCGAGTGGCACCATTCGCGCGGCGAGCGCCGCAGCGGCACCTCCGCTGCTTCCCCCCGCCGAGTGATCCGTCGACCAGGGATTCCTCGTCACGCCAAAGACCGCGTTGTAGGTGTGTGAGCCAGTGCCGAACTCGGGTGTGTTGGTCTTGCCAACGCAGATCGCGCCCGCCGCCCTCGAACGCTCCACCAAGAGAGAGTTTCGTAGGGGGATGTGATCTGCGTAGATCGGCGAGCCGTACGTCGTGCGCAACCCGGCGGTGTCCTGCAGATCCTTGTGCGCGATTGGTATTCCGTGCAGCGGCCCTACCGGTCCGGACTTCACGATGACGTCATCGCACCAGGCGGCTCTCGCAAGCGCCCGGTCTGCGTCCAACGTCACGATCGCGTTCACTAATGGGTTGGTGGCTTCGATCTGCTTGAGATGGTCGGTGACCACCTCGCGCGCCGAGATCTCTCGACGGGACAGCAAATGGGCGAGACGCGTCGCGCTCAGTTGGTGGAGCGGGGCATCGCTCAACTCGCCGCGCTCGCCGCGACGCCGTTCGCGTCGAGGAACCGCGGATAGCGTCCGTGCTGGTATCCCCACGGACGGATCTCTTCGAGCGCCGCGCCGATTCGAAAGACCGTCGCGTCGTCGTAGGTCCGACCCACGATCTGCACGCCGGTCGGGACATCGTTCGAGGCCCAGCCCGACGGCACCGCGAGCACGGGGCAGCGGCTCAGGATGTTGAACGCGATGGTCATGATGGTGTCGTGGATCGGATCGATCTCGACCCCGAGGTCGTCGAGGCTGCGGCTCAGGTCGACGTAGTCATCGCCCGCTATCAGCGACGGAATGCCTGAGGTGGGACAGATCAGCGCGTCGTAGCGCTCGAGCAGGGGCCCTACCACGTTGTAGACGCCAGCCTCGAGTTCGAGTCCCTCGAGGAACAGCCCCGGCGCCGAGTACCGTCGGCCCATGGCGGCGAACTTGCGCGCGTAGGGCGTCAGCAACTCGGCGAACTCGTCGTCGACGAGGCCCACAATCGAACCGAAGATCGCGCTGAAGTGGATCTCCGCGGCGCGAGCGACGTCCTCGCGGCGAAGGTCCAAAGCGACCTCTTCGACGACGGCGCCGCCGGCGCGCAGCGCCTCGGCGACGCCACGCGTGTTGGCCTCCACCTCGGGATCCACGAACCAGTCGCCCAGGTTGACGCAGTAGGCGATGCGCATCCCGGCGAGGCCTTCGAATGACGAAGGGATGGTCACCTTGGGCCGCAGGGATACGACGTCGAGTGGATGCGGACCCACGATGACGTTCTGCAAGAGCGCGCAGTCCGCGACCGTGCGCGCGAGGGGCCCGTCGTGGCAGTACGTGTCGAGGTTGTAGGGAGCCATCGCCGGCACCCGTCCGTACGGGGGCTTGTAGCCAACGACGCCGTTGAACGAGGCGGGAATTCGGATCGACCCGCCGATGTCCGAACCGGTGGCGAGGGGCGCCGTGCCCGCGGCCAGTGACGCACCGGACCCGCCCGATGAGCCGCCGGGGCTGAAGGCCAGATTCCAGGGGTTGTGCGTGACGCCCCAAAGATTGGAGTGGGTGAAGGGAGCGCAGCTGAACTCCGGGGTGGTGGTGCGCAGGTGGATGATGCCGCCGGCATCAACGATGCGGTCAATGATGGGGTGGGTGACGTCAGCGATCCGGTCCGCGAAGGCGAGCGAGCCGTCAGTGAAGAGCTTTCCCTTGATCGGATGCTCGGCCTTGGCCGCTACCGGAAGACCCTCGAGCGAGCGCGCCTCGCTCGGGCGCGAGGTGTAAACCGCCTCGGCCGCTTTGGCGGCGGCGCGCGCCTCGTCAAAGAGCGTCTCGGCGACGGCGTTGATCAAGGGCTCGGTTTCGTCGACGCGCTCTTCGAGCGCGTCCAGGTACTCGACGGGCGACAAGGATCTGTCTCGAAAGCGCTTCAGGACTTCGGCCGCGGACAGGTAGTTAAGTTCACTCATGATTCCTCCATTGTTGAAGCGTGCCGCCTCTCTCGGTGTTACCTAGTCAACGTTGACGCGACGTGGCTTCCAACCCGGCTCGGGCACCGAGGCGAGCAGCAGCTTGGTGTAGTCGTCCTCGGGCGCGTCGAGGATCTTCTCAGTGTCGCCCTGTTCGACGACGACGCCCTTCTTCAGCACGAGCGTCTGGTCGGTGACTTGGCGGACAACGGCGAGGTTGTGGCTGATGAAGATGTAGGCCATGTTGGTGCGCTCACGAATGTCGTTCAGCAGGTTGATGATCTGCGCCTGAATCGAGACGTCGAGCGCGGAGACCGCTTCATCGAGCACCAGGACCGCCGGTTCGGCGGCGAGGGCTCGCGCGATCGCCACGCGCTGGCGCTGGCCGCCCGAGAGATTCTTGGGCAGGACGAGTCCTTGGCGCTCGGTGAGCCCGACCTGGTCGAGCAGCTCGATGATTCGTTGGCGCCGTTCGGGCTCGGTCATCGTGAGGTGCAGCTTCAGGACCTCGTTGATGCAGCCGTTGATGCTTTGGCGGGGATCGAGCGAGGTATAGGGGTCCTGGAAGACGATCTGCATCTCGCTGCCACGCCGGCGGCGCTCGGAAGTGGATTTCGCCGCCGCCGACCGGTCGCGACCGGCCACGTTCATGGTGCCGCCGCTCGCTTTCTCGATGCCGACGAGCATCCGGGCGATGGTGGTCTTGCCCGATCCGGATTCGCCCACGATGCCGAGGGAGTGGCCCTGCTCGAGCGAGAAACTCGCGCCTTCGACGGCGACGAAGTCACGGTGACGACGTCCACCGGCGCCGCCGCTGACACGAAAGACCTTCCGCAGTCCGGCCACTTCGACGGCGGGACCATCGACGCGGCGGACCTTGTTGGCCGTCGCGGTGTTGGAGGTCGCGTCACTCATGAGACTGACCGCCCTCGGCGCCGGCGGTTGACACCAGTTCGAGTTCGCTGGCCCGGTGACAGCGCACGATGCTGCCGCCGATCAGCTGTGGTTGCGGCAGTGATTCGCCGCACTGGGCCTGGACGTAGGGGCAACGGTCCTGGAACGGGCAACCCGGAGGCGCTTCGAACGCCGACAGGGGTCGTCCCGAGATCTGGGGAAGACGCGCGGTCCGTTCGTGCAGCATGGGCCGCGAGCGAAGCAGCGCCGCCGTGTAGGGGTGCAGGGGACGAGTGTGGAGTTGGGCGGGCGTCGAGACCTCGACGATGTAGCCGGCGTACATCACCGCGATGCGGTCGCTGAAAGCGGCGGCGAGCTCGAGGTCGTGCGTGATGAAGAGCATCGCCATCTCGCGCTGCGCGCGCAGGTCGTCGAGGATCGCGATCACGTCGGCCTGGGTCGTGACGTCGAGCGCGGTCGTGGGCTCGTCGGCGAGGATGAGCTGGGGTTCGATCAGCAGCACCGAGGCGATCATGACGCGCTGCAGCATGCCCCCCGATAATTCGTGGGGATACTGGCGGAGCCGGCGCCTGGCGTCATCGATGCCCACCTGTTCCAGAAGCGTGGCCGCGCGCTCGAGGGCTTCGTGACGGTCCATGTCGCGATTGTGCACGAGGGCTTCGGTCAGGAAGTCACCAATACGGTGCACGGGATTGATCGACGCCCGCGGGTCCTGGAAGATCATCGCGGCCTTGGTGGCCCGGAACTTCTGCCAGTCCTTGGAGGTACTGTCCATCAACGACTGGCCGTCGAATGCGATGTTCCCGGACATCTTGCCCTGGGCCGGCAACAGGTTGAGGACCGAGCGCGCGGTCATGGACTTGCCCGAGCCGCTCTCGCCCACGAGCGAGACCACTTCGGCCTTTTCTACGGTGACCGAGACGTCCTGGAGGACCTTGTGGTAGCGGCGGTGCGTCACCAGGTCAACGGACAGGTGGTCGATCTCGAGGAGGTGGGTCACTTGAGCAGCCTCGTATTCTCGTCAGAAAGGCGCTTGCCCACGTAGGTGACCGAAGTGACGCAGAGAATGATCAAGAGACACGGGTAGAGGACTTGGTTGAGATCACCCTGCAGGATGGCGTTCTCGTTGTTGGTCATCACACCCCAGTCCGCGCCGGGGGGCAGGATGTTGAGTCCGAGGAACGAGAGGGCCGCGAGGTCGATGAGGGCGTAGCCAAAGGAGATCGTCACCTGCGACCAGATTGTCGCTGAGACATTGGGAATGAGGTGGCGCACGCAGATCGCGAAGCCGGAAAGACCTTGCACTTCGAGCGCCTTGATATAGGGCTTGTTGCGTTCGCGCAGGATCTCCGAACGCGTGACGCGCGCGATCCACGGCATGTAGGAGAGGGCCAACGCCATCGAGCAGGGATACAGGCCCGGGCCGTAGAGGGTGACCGCGAGGATGGCCAAGAGGATTCCGGGGAAAGCGAAGACCAGGTCGAGGAATCGGCTCACTATCTGGTCGACGACGCCGCCTGACCAACCGGCGAGCGCCGCCAGGGGCACGGCGATGATCGTCGCCACCGATATGACGAGCGTCGGACCGAGCAGGCTCGGCCGCGCTCCCCACAGCAGACGCGAGAGGGTGTCGCGGCCGAGATTGTCCGTTCCGAGCGGGTGCGTCCACGTCGAGCCGGTCGACACGTTCAAGAGGTCAATGGCGTTGGGCGAGGTGGGCGATATCAACGGGGCCAAGGTGGCGGCGACAATGAGGAACACCATGAAACCGCCCGCGACCATTCCGCCCGTGCCGATCCGGTTGTGGATCCTGCGCAGAAGATGATGGTCCTCGCGTGCGGTGAGGTTGGAGAGGACGCTCATGGCTGGTTCGCCCCGAGTCGAATCCGCGGGTCGAGCATCGTGTACGTGATGTCCACAAGGGTGTTCACGACGATGAAGGCGGCGACGAGTATCAGCGAGACCGCTTGCACGGTGGCGAAGTCCTTGTCCTGCACGGACGTGAGTAGCAACTCGCCGAGGCCGTTCAGCCCGAAGACCTGCTCGACGACCACGGTGCCCGCGATGAGTCCCGCGACCTGGAGACCGGCGACCGTCACGACGGGGATGAGCGCGTTGCGAAACGCGTGGCGCTGGACGACGACGCGTCGGCTCAGGCCGCGCGACCGGGCGGTCATCACCGGGTCGCCCTGCAGCTCCTCACGCATGCTGGTTCGCGTCACTCGCGTCAGGTACGCCACGGCCCAGAAGGCGAGGGCGACCGCGGGCAAGGTGAGGTGGCGAAGTCGATCGAAGAACCCGGCTCCAGCCCCGTAGACGGGGAACCAGTTTAGCTTCACGCCGAAGAACGCGAGGAGGATCAAACCGGCGACGAAGGTGGGCACCGCGGTGCCGATGTTCGTCGCGGTCATGATGAACGTGTCGAGCTTGCCCGGGCGAAGCGAGGACAGCACGCCGAGGGCCACACCCGAGACGATGATGAGTATCGACGAGTAGATGACGAGGAACGCCGTCACGGGCGCCGCCGCGGTGAGGCGCAGCGCCACCGGGGTCCGGTAGGTGATCGAGGTGCCGAAGTTGCCGTGCAGCACGTTGGTGAGCCAGTACCAGTACTGCTGGAGGAAGGGGTCGTTGAGGTGATACTGACGGTTGACGGCGGCGCGAACGGCGGGCGACACGGTGTGCGCTCCGAACAGCAGCGCGTCCGGGCTGCCCGGCGCGAGGAACAAGCTGGCGTAGATGACGAAACTCGTCACGAGCAGCAGCACGACCATGCCAAGCACCTGTCGGAGGAGGTAACGACTCATGGGGTGACTAGTACCCGCCCACCCAGGTGGCCATAGAAGCAGTGCTGGTCGTCGGGACGGTCGTTGTCATCACGACCCCGCGAACAGTTCTTGGAAGTTGAGTTCCCGATACGGCATTGCACAGGGTAGACCGTCCGCCAACCACATGGTGGCGTCTTCGAGGTTCATCAGCACTGAGGCAATCGTGGCGCCCTGATCAATGGGGTCGTCGTGCGGGCTCGGATGACAGCAGATCGAGAAGGGGTAGTTGGCGTGGTCGCTCAGCAGTTTGCGGACCCTGGCGAGTGAGGGCTGGGCACCGCTCAGCCCCGCGCGCAGTCGCGCGAGGCGAACAGGGCTGTCGGGCATGACCCACAGCGACACGTCCACATCGTCAAAGGTGGGCGAAAGGAAATGATTCGTGTGAAGCAACACGTTGTTCTGCGCTGCGTGCAGATGCACCCGCGAGAAATCGCCCGGCGTCGCCTCGATGTCCATCGCGGAGCCGTCACGGTGGGCGACAAGGTAGTTGGCGGATGAGGAGCGGTGGGCACCTTGAATCAACGCGAACGCCTCGGAGACCCGCTCGCAGTCAAGAATCGCCCGCAGCATCACGTGATAGGGCAGGCCCGGTTCGCCCATGTCGCTGCCGCTCGCGAGCGCGTTCGTCGCGAGACCGAGCCCCGCGGAGTTCATGCCCATCTTGGCGAGCAGACCCGCCTCGACGACGGTCACGTAGGCGGGGCCGGTGTCCTGGGTCGCCTCGAGCACGACCAGAGTGTCAAAGGCGTGCGTGAGCCAGTCCCAGTTCTCGCCGAGCACCAGCGGTTCGCTGGCACCGGGGGGCGGGATGAGCGCGAAGGCGCTGCATTCACCGGGCAGGGATCTGGCGGCGTCGCGTGCCTTGGCCGAGTACATGATCTCGGTACGCACGTTGATCGCCACGATGTCGAGGGCGTCGACGCCGGCTCCCTCAGCGATCGCGTGCAATTCTTCAAGATATTTGGAACCGAAGGCCTTGATTGGCGCTTCGAAACCGGCCGCGAATTCGCGAACCGTGGACCAGTCCCAGCCCGCGTAGTAGTTGAAGACGTCGCGGTAGGCGCTAATCGACTTCTCGATGCGCGAGCGAGCTTGGCGACCGTACTCGCGCCCGCGCTCGGTCGCGTCGCCATCCACGCGAACGTGGGGGTACGTCGAGGGTGGCTGGTCGTGGCTCACGATGCAGCGCATGCACCGACGCGATGACGCGTCGCACTGAGCGCCAGAGCAGTGGGTGTGGAGATGAGCATCGGAGTGAACACGGCTAGTCGTAACCTCTTTCAGGAAGATTTCTCGGCCCACGAACTACCAGCGACATTCGCGCCGCAGGAGTCTGTGGTCAACGTCGCTTGTTGATTTTTAGACGACTTTGAACGCCAAGTCAAAACCACCAGCCGCAGGGACTCGGACGCTCCAAACGCTGGTGGAGGAACAGTCGCTTGAGTGATTCAGCGACGATATTCGACGAGTGGATAGTTGGCGACGTTGGTTCGGTATCGCTCGTGGAAGAGAGCAGTGCCCCTCTGCACTCAGGGTTGAACGACGAGTTGGAACGATCAGGGAGAGGATAACAATGATGAAGCGACTGCGAACCAAGGGGAATCTGGTGACTCGCCAGCTGCTGGCGGCGCTCTGCGCCACGGCGCTGGTGTGTGCAGCCGCGACGACGGCGTACGCGGCCTCATCGAGCTCGACGAAACCCATTACGCCTTCGGTCACGACCACGCTGGCGGTCTTTGAGTTCAACGCCTTCTTCGGGCCGCCTTTCACGCAGATCGATTGCGAACTTGACCACAATCTTCGAAGTCCCGGCGCCAAACCCCTTACCGAGGCGTACTGCATGTCCATCACCACCTCACTCGTGCACAATGTCCGCTTGAGTCCGGCGGGACTCGTGAAGACGTGCGTGGGCTCCCAGTGCGGCTCGAATCCAGGTTTGGGCACGCCAGATCTCGCTCCGGGGACGCGGGTGCGCTCAGGACCATTCACGTGCGTGGTCGCCACGGGCAACGTGAGTCGCACCGTCGCGAACGGCAGGGGATTCTCCATCAGCCTCACCACTATCAAGGTGCTCGTAGCCAAATAGTTGCTGCGGCCTCGTGAGAGGCGAAATCCAACCCCAGGTGATTTGACACCACGTGCATTGTGACCTAAACCTCATAGGAACATTTACAAAACTTTATGCTCGCCTTATGCGGGAAGAGGGTTTTTACAAGGGGGAGTAACAGTGAAAATGTCATTTGGAGCGCGAGTTCGCACGGCTGGAATAGCCTTTGCGCTTGCCATGTCCGCGACGTTCGTCAGTCTTGGAACCGGGGCGCTCACGACGAGGGCCGGCGCGGCTTCTTCGAACGGCGACAGCAACACGACGATGGTGCAGACCGCCGCGGCGACCAAGGGCATTTCCGCCGCGACGTGGTGGATCTGGTACCGCCCTCTCGCTTCGGTCGACCCGGTCAAGTACAACGACTACCCCGAAGACCTGATCATTCCCAACATGTGCGAGTCACTGTTCAAGGAACTTCCCGGCCAGAAGACCGTGGGCAATCTCGCGTCCTCCTACACACAGCCGAATCCGTTGACTGTGGTCCTTAACCTCCAGAAGAACGTCAAGTTCTGGGACGGCAAGCCCATGACGTCGGCGGACGTGGTCTACAGCCTCAAGAGGAACTTCGTGACCGCGAACGCCTCTATCTACGCCTACACGACGGCCTTCGAGGACGTGAAGACGATCACCGCGAACGGACCCTACGCGGTGACCATCACCTTCAAGGCGCCCAACCTGACGTTCATCCCGGAGCTTGCTTCCTTGGGTGGCGCCGTGGTCGAGCAGGCCTCGACCGTGAAGGCCGGAGCTAACTTTGGAACGCCCCAGGGCGCGCTGGAGTGCACCGGACCCTTCAAGTTGTCTTCTTGGAATGGCAGCAGCTCACTGGTCATGGTGAAGAACTCCAATTACTGGAACACCGCAGCCGCCGCGAAGATCAAGAAGCTGACGTTTGTCTGGCCACAGGACCCGGGCCAGGTCGCGAGCGCCTTCGAAGCGGGAACCTTCGCTGGAGGCTTTGACATCTTGCCGAGCGACATCCTGCCACTTGGCAAGACCAGCGCCGGCAAGCTCTACGTCGGCCCCAACTCGCAGGCCATGGAGATCTCCGCGATGATCGTTGTCGGTACCAAGGGCGCCATCGCGAACGAAGACGTTCGCCAGGCTCTCTCGCTGTCGATCAACCGAGCGCAACTGATCAAGGCCGTCCAGTACGGCGTCGGCACACCGGCTTACGCCTTGGCCGCTCCGGGTTATTTCTCCTACCAGAAGGGCGCGTACACCTCGGCGTACAACAAGATTGCCGCCCCGTACACGAATGAGACGAAGGCGCACGCGCTGGCTCTCAAGCTGGTGAAGGCCGCGGGAGCGGTCGCGAAGTTGCCTATTGTACTCTCGGTCATGGGTGGCTCACCCGACGCGGCCAACCAGGCCGCCGTGGTGCAGCAGAGCGCCGCCGCGGTTGGACTCAACGTGAAGCTGAAGGTCGTGACCGCAGCCCAGTACGGCGCGCTGTTCAGTGACCCCGCGTCACGTAAGGGCATTGACCTCGTGCAGACGACGAACTACGACCAGGACCCGGACCCCTTGGCTCTATATAACGACATCGCCTTGCCCAACGCCATCTCCAACTTTGACTCGTACAACGACCCCGCCATTGTGAAGCTATTGACTGCGGCGAATGGTGAGACAAACTTGGCGAAGCGCGCCGCGCTCGTCGTCCAGGCGCAGGCGCTCATCATGAAGTACATGCCGTGGATCCCACTGACGTTCCTCCCTGGCACGGCCTTCGTCGCCAAGGGAATCTGCGGTGTGACCCTCGACTTCAGTCAAATGATGGGCCCTTGGGCCGCATCAGTCGGTCGCTGCTAGGAGTTACTGAGTCATCCATTGCAGCGAAGGGGAGCGGCGTCGGGAAACCGGCGAAACTCCCCTTCGCTGATTTTTGGAAGAAGTGCTCACCAGTCGGCACAGCACACCGCGACTTTGGATAGCGTCGTTTTCAGTACGACTCATAGTCGGTCGCCATTTTCGAAAGGCCCGTAAGAACCATGCGTAACGTGAACATCACCCTCGCCAACTGGCAAGAACCTGAAGTCAATCAATGGGGCTTCAGCCACGTTCGAGAACTTATTCCCACGGAACGAATTGGCCGTGGCGAAGGGCCCGCCGTCGCTTTCGAGCAGGGAGAACATCTCGACGTGAATCGCATCAACTTTAACGCGCTCGGAAGGACCTTCAGTGTCCGTGAAGCCTTGGACGCGACCAACACTGACGCCGTGGTGGTGCTGCACCAGGGCCGAATTGTGTTCGAAGAGTACGGCCCTGAGATGTCGCGGAGCCAAACACACATCCTCATGTCGGTGTCGAAGTCGGTGACGTCGACACTCACCGGGATCCTCGTCAGCGAAGGCCTGCTTCGCACGAGTGATCTGGTGACCGACCATATTGCGGCGTTCGTCGGCACCAGCCTCGAGGGCTGCACCGTGCAGAACCTTCTCGACATGCGAGCCGGCGTGCGCTTCTCCGAAGACTACGCCGACCTGCACGCCGACGTTCGCGTCTACGAACAGGTGGCGGGACACCGGCCACGCACCGATGTGGGTCCCACCGAGAACCTGTACGACTACATGCCGGCGTTGGCGACTCGGGGCGAGCACGGCGGCACCTTCGAGTACCAGTCGATCCTGACCGACATACTCGGCTGGGTCCTCGAGAGCTGCGGAGGCATGACTTTCGCGCAGCTGGTGTCGGACCGCATCTGGTCGAAGATGGGCGCGCAGTATGACGCCGAGGTGACGGTCGACGTAGGGGGCTGCGCGCTCGCCGACGGCGGCGTCTGCACCACGGTCCTGGACCTCGCGAGGTTCGGCCTGTTGCACCTGCGCGGCGGTAAGGCCAACGGCGTCCAGGTCGTGCCGGCGCAGTGGGTGAGCGCGTGCGCGACGAGCACTGCTGACCTCGTGAATGCGTTTCCAACGACGATCTCTGAAGGCACGAATCGTTTCGCGATGTACCACAACTGCTGGTGGGTGGTTGACCCCGAGGGACCGGTATCTGCGGGGCTCGGCATCTACGGCCAGTTCCTCCACCTCGACGCGGTGAACGACACGGTCGTCGCGAAGTTCTCGAGCTGGCCCCACGCCCTCGAGACCGAACTCGGCGACCTGCAGTTTGAACTGGCCAACGCACTAGGAAAGGCAGCACACGATGCCCGCTGAACTCGCGATTTTCGACGCTGACATTCGAACAATGGACCCGGCGCGTCCCCACGCCTCCGCCATGGCGGTGAGCAACGGCGTCATCGTGGCGGTCGGCAGCGACGACGAGGTCCGCGACGTCTGTGACGCCACGACGAAGGTGCTCGGCGAACCGGGCTGGGCGGTCACGCCCGGCCTCACCGACGGCCATCAGCACCTCTTCATGGGCGCCGAGATCGGACGGGGCATCGACTTCGACCGTGTCGATTCGCTCGACGAGATCCGCGCGATGCTCGCCGCGGAGCGGCGACGAGTCGGCCCCGGCGGATGGATCCTCGGCTTTGCCATGGAGTACGCGGCCCTCGGCGGGCTTCGTTACCATCACAACTTGATCGACGCCGCCGCGGGCGAGGGCCCCATGCTCGTGCTCGCGCTGGACCTGCACACTGGTTTCACCAACGCCGCGGGGCTCGACCTCGCGGGCGTGAGCGGCGCGCGCCAGTTCGCTGATGGCTCGTCAATCGTCTGCGACGACCAAGGACACCCGACGGGCGAGCTCCACGAACGTTCGGCCATCGAAGCGGTACGCGAAGCTATGCCCATCGCTGGTCACGATGAACGCATTGGCTGGTACCGCGACGCGATAGCTCGCCAGAACGCCGTGGGCATCACGGGCGTTCACCTCATGGACGGCGGCCCCGAGACGGCGGACCTGCTCGAGGAGCTGGAGAATGACGGCGGGCTCAACATGCGCGTCGCGCTGCACTACTGGGTGGACCCGGCCACTGACGAATCAGTGATCGAGGCGATCACGCGCGGGCCCGTGAGGTCGGGTCGCCAATGGCGCGCCGACGGGGTGAAGTTCATGCTCGACGGTGTGATCGACACCGGCACCGCCTGGCTCGAAGAGCCCGACACCGATGGTGACGGAAAGAGCCCCATGTGGCCGGACATCGAGCAGTACTGGCGCACCGTGCGAAGGATTCACGACGCCAAGCTGCGTATCGCCACCCACGCCATTGGCGACCGCGCCATCCGCGAGGTGCTCGACGTCTACGCCAGCCTTCCCGCGGGACCGGTCCGACACCGCATCGAGCACATCGAAACCGCCCCCGACACCACGATTGCGCGTTTCGCTCCCGAGGGCGTGATCGCGTCGATGCAGCCCATCCACATGCGCTGGATGAAGCCGGACCTGTCGGACCCGTGGTCGAAGCGTCTCGGCATCGACCGCTGCGCGCACGGCATGCGCTCGGGTGACCTCTCGGTCTCGGGCGCGTTGATGGTGCTCGGATCGGACTGGCCGGTCGCGCCCTTTGATCCGCGGCTCGGTCTTTTCGCCGCGCAACTGCGTCGAGCGCCGGACTTGCCCGACGGCGGGATGATCGGCTCGCGCACCGCGCTTGATTCGTACGAGACGCTGGCGGGCTACACGACCAACGCCGCCCGAGCCATTGGCGAGGACGACGTAGCGGGGATGCTGCGCCCGGGTTACCGGGCCGACTTCGTCGCCTGGGGCGAAGACCCCGTCAAGTGCCGCGCGGTTGACGTCACCGAGCTGCCGATCCTGGCGACGGTCGTCGACGGCAAGCTTGTCCACCGGGCCGAGTAGACGGGTTTGCTCAGCGCAATCACCTCACTCTTTGGCGTCGCCGATGCGGTTACGCCTGTTTTCCAAGGGCGGCCCGTGAGGGTCGCAACGAACGGCCCCGAGACGACCGCAGGAAATTGCGTGATGGCAGGGATTCGAATTACCGTGACTGGGCGGACTCAGTGTGAGCATTCGCGGGGGGACTGGCATGACACAGGCGTCGTTGATTCTTCGTGGGGGCAAAGTGGCCTCCCCATCCGCACCCGGAGGCTTCGCTGAAGCAATCGCTATCTCCGAGGGCACCGTCCTCGCGGTCGGGTCCAACGACGAGATCGACGCCCTATCGGGTTCGTCAACGCGCGTCGTGAATCTCGTGGGACGCCTCGCGCTGCCCGCTTTCGGTGATGCCCACGTGCACGCCATCTCGGCGGGCCTCGAAAGCTTGCGCTGCAACCTGCTGGGTCTTCGCACCCGTCAGGAATGCCTTGATCGCATCGCCCTGTACGCGGCGGGACTGCCCGCCGATGCCTGGGTGCTCGGCGGCGGCTGGGCTTTGGAAGCGTTCCCGGGAGGCGTGCCCAATGCCGCGGACCTCGACTCGGTCTGCGGTGGGAGACCGGCGTTCTTGCCCAACAAGGACCACCACTCCGCGTGGGTGAACACCGTCGCGCTTGAGCGCGGGGGCGTCGACGCCACCACTCCTGATCCCTTCGCTGGACGTATCGAGCGCGACGAACAGGGCAATCTCGTCGGCGCGCTCCATGAGAGCGCGATGGGCTTGGTCGCGAGGGTCCTTCCTCCGACGTCGCCCGAGGACTTGACCAATGGGCTGCGCGCCGCGCTCAAGCGTTTGCACGGCCACGGCATCACCCACTGGCAGGACGCCTGCGTCGGTGATGCGGGAGAACTCGGCATCCACGACAGCTTCGATGCCTACGTCACCGCGGAGCGCGAGGGCTGGCTGACTGGTCGCGTGCGAGCCGCGCTCTGGTGGGACCGTTCGAAGGGCATCGAACAGCTCGCGCACTTCCAGACCCGCCGCGAGACGGCGTCGAAAGGCGCGTTTCGTGCCACCAGCATCAAAATGATGGTCGACGGGGTCTGCGAGACCTTCACCGCTGCTATGTCCAAGGCCTACCTCGGTGACCCTGGTCACCACGGAACACACCGCGGTGACCTCTTCATCGACGCTGAGCAGCTCTGCGATGCCACGCGCACCCTCGACGCCGAGGGGTTCCAAGTCCACTTCCACGCCATTGGCGACCGCGCGGTCGCGACCGCCCTCGACGCGATCGAAGGCGTTGGCGAACAGCGATGGGGCCTTAACCGCCACCACATTGCCCACTTGCAGTTCATCGCCCCGAGCGATCTCGACCGCTTCAGCCGAATCGGGGCCATCGGGAACTTCCAACCGCTGTGGGCGTGCAACGACCCGCAGATGGAGAATCTGACGATTCCCTTCGTCGGTGAAGAGCGCAGTGGATGGCAGTACTCCATCCAGTCGCTGGTGGAGCGCAACGCCCGCATCGCCTTCGGGTCGGACTGGCCGGTCTCGAGCCCCGATCCCCTCCAGGAGATGCACGTGGCTGTGAACCGCATGCTGTCGACCGCGCTCGGTCACCCGGACACTGACGAGACCACCAAGCCGTTCCGTCCCGACCAGGGTCTCTCGGTGCACAATGCGGTCGACGCCTTCACCAAGGGCGTCGCCTACGTGAACGGTGATGAGGACATCCTCGGCGTCCTCGAGGTCGGGCGTCAAGCCGACGTCGCCGTGCTTAGTCACGACATCTTCTCGATCCCCACCACTGAGATTGGCTACACCACCGTTGATCTGACCGTCGCGCGAGGCGCCGTTGTCCACGGTGATGAGTGACCTCACGGGCGTGAGCTCGTAGGCATAGTGAACGGTCACGGGTCCACGCAATGAGGCTGACGCCCGCCGAACGCGACCGGCTGCTGGTCTTCACCGCCGCCGAACTCGCCCGGTCTCGTCGCTCGCGGGGGCTGAAGTTGAACGTTCCAGAATCCATCGCGCTGATCGGTGATACTGCCGCTGAAGCGGCGCGCGACGGACTGCGACTGCACGAGGTCATCGAGAAGGGCCGGAACATCCTGACCCCCGATGACGTGCTCGACGGCGTCGTTGAGATCGTCACCGAGGTACGCATTGAAGCCACCTTTGACGATGGCACCCGGCTCATCGTTGTTGATGATCCATTCCGAGTGCTTGACGATGACGTAGCGTACGAGTCGTCGGATCAGGCACCGGGGGCGGTCATCGAAGCGCCAGTGGCGGCCGTTCACCACGTCGACGCGTGCGTCGACGTGGTGAACGAAAGCGACGTTGCGATCAGCGTCACCAGTCATTTCCACTTCTTCGAGGTCAATCCCCGGCTGCGATTCGATCGCGCCGCGGCCTTTGGGCGCCACTTGGCCATCGACGCGGGGACCACGGTGCGATTCGATCCGCAGATCCCGGTACGTGTGGAACTCGCGGATATCCGTGGGGCGCGCGTGGTCATTGGATTCGCGGGGCTCGTTGACGGACCTCTGGACGAGCCGGGCGCGAAGGAAGCGGCGTTGGATAGGGCGCATCGCTGCGGTTACCTGGACGTGGAACGGTGAGCCCAACTCGCGCGAGCATCTACGGCCCCACCACGGGAGACCTGATCCACTTGGGTGACACGCGGCTGCACCTGCGGGTGGAGTCTGACGCCGAGGTGCGCGGAGACGAGTTCGTGGTCGGCTTCGCGAAGACCGCGCGTGACGGCATGCATCTGAAAGCGGCGTCAGTGGCCGAGACCTGCGACCTCGTCGTCACCAACGCGATCATGCTCGATGCGGTCCAGGGCTGTCACAAGGTGAGCATTGGGATTCGCAACGGCCGCATCACCGGCATCGGTCGAGCGGGAAATCCCGACACGATGGACAACGTGGCGGTCGTAGTGGGAACGGGTACCACGATCATCGCCGGCGACGGCCTCATCGTAACCGCCGGGGCCATCGACACCCACGTGCATCTGATGTCGCCGCGGATCATGGAGGCATCCTTGGCCTCAGGGGTCACCACCATCATTGGCCAGGAGTTCGGTCCGGTCTGGGGAGTGGGGGTCAACTCGCCGTGGGCCTTGTCGCACGCCTTCTCCGCGTTTGACGCTTGGCCCGTCAACATTGGATTTCTCGCGCGCGGGTCGTCGTCGAATCCCGCTCCGCTGCTCGAAGCCCTCGAGCAAGGGGGAGCCTGCGGGTTCAAGGTGCACGAGGACCTCGGTGCCCACCCACGCTCCATCGATACCGCGCTTCAGGTGGCTGATGACTACGACGTCCAAGTCGCGCTGCACTCTGACGGTTTGAACGAAGCGATGAGCGTGGCCGATACCATCGCCGTCCTCGAGGGTCGCACCATACACGCCTTTCACATCGAGGGCTGCGGCGGCGGTCATGCACCCGACGTCATGCGATTGGCGGGTCGGGCCAACGTGATCGGATCCTCCACCAACCCGACCCTGCCGTATGGACGCGACGCGATAGCGGAACACTTCGACATGATCTGCGCGTCGCACGGCCTGCACAAGGATGTCGCCTCGGATGCTCGAATCGCCCGTGACCGGGTGCGGGGAACAACCATGGGGGCTGAAGACGTCCTGCACGACCTCGGGATGATCTCAATCACGTCGTCGGACGCGCAAGGCATGGGACGTGCGGGCGAGACGTTTCGCCGGACGTTCGCAATGGCGTCAAAGATGAAGGTTGACCGTGGTCCCCTCGACATCGACGAAACCGACGACAATGAGCGAATCCTGCGCTATCTGGCGAAGTTGACCATCAATCCGGCGATCGCCCACGGGATGAGCCACGAGATCGGATCGATAGAAGTTGGGAAGTTGGGTGATCTCGTTCTGTGGGATCCTAAGTACTTCGGTGCCAAACCCTCGCTCGTTCTAAAAGCGGGCTTTCCCGCTTGGGGGGTGACCGGAGATCCCAACGCATCGATTGATTCCTCTGAGCCACTGGTCTTTGGACCTCAGTTTGGAGGCATGGGAGCCACCGCTGCCGAACTGTCGGTTGCCTTTGTGGCTGACGCGTCACTCGGTGGCGCGGTCGATCAGATGCCGACGTCACGACGCCGAGTTGCGGTGAAAGGGACTCGGGGAATTGGACCGAACTCAATGGTTCGCAACACCATGCTCGGCGAAGTGGAGGTTGATCCCTATACCGGGGCAGTTGTTCTCAATGGCGAGCCAGTTGCGTCAGAACCGGCCGACTCGATTCGTCTTTCGCGGCTCTACTTCTTCTAAAGAATCATTGCCCTCTGCTGCCACCCAGCTACGCCACGGCGATGGCAAATTGGGTAAAGAGATCACTAGGTGAAGATGTGCCGAGTCGCCAGGCTATTGCCATGGGTCGCTCACCCTGGTGGGACACATGTGTTGCGCGCAGGACTAAGGAAGTGGAAATTCGTGACAATGAGGAGTGGCGGCCACTTCGCTTGGTCCAGATTCCTCGTCGAGGTGAGTGGGAACTCAATTATTACGTCAAGCATGGGATGGACCGCGGGGTTTCTCTCTAGGCGGAATCACTACAACACTGTCAGACCCTTTGTTGTGCCGGTGGGCCGCCCGGGCCTCGATCCCGACACCTTGCGATCCTTTCAAGAGTGTGCAGGGTCGTCGCTCGACGTCTAAATTAGTTGGTCAAGAGAGGTGAGATGTTCACCAACGTCCTCGGAAGTGCTCGCAAGTTTGATCCCTTGGCTAGACCACTGGCTAGGTGAGAGCGTGTTTCCGGGTCTCGTCGTGATCAACTTTCGAGGCGCCTCATGCTTGGCGTCAGCAGGTCAGGCTCGGCGAGCATCCTCGAGGGTCTGTTCACGGCAGGAGGCGGCTCGATGCCTTCGCGTCCGACATTACGTAGCCCGGGGTTCGGGTATCTCCGTTTCAGCACTCCGGCACACGGCTCGGATCAGTCCGGGAAAGATGAAGCGGTGGAAGGGCAGGAAGGCGTACCAGTACAGGTACCCGGAAAGACCGTGAGGGTCGAAGAACGCGGTCTGTTCAACCTTGGAACCGTCCGCGTCTGGAAGGATCTCGAACTGCAGCCACGCCGTTCCCGGCAGTTTCATCTCAGCGCGCAGACGAAGAAGGTGGGATGGCTCGATCGCCTCGACCCGCCAGAAGTCCAGGGGTTCGCCGATGCGGAGTTGGCGAGGATGGCGGCGGCCCCGTCGCATGCCCACCCCGCCGGTTAGCCGGTCAATTATCCCACGAATCTGCCAGAGAGTGTTGCCGGAAGGCCACCCGGCGTCGCCGCCGAGTGCACACGCGGCGTTGAAGACTGCTTCGGGGGGTGCCGAACAACGGATTCGATAACTGTCGATCAGCATGCCCTCGTGCACCGTAAGCTGGCGGCCCGGATTCTGGTCCCCGCTGGAACTGGCCATGCTGGAGGCCCACGTCGTCTCGATCTCGTCGCTCGCCATTCGAGTGAGCGCAAGTTCCACGGCGGCGCGGTAGCTCATTGGCCGCACCGTGAATTCGCGCAACGCCCGGTCGTCTCGTACCACCATGTCGGTGTGAAGACCGGCCACCAGCGGCTGGGCGATGCCGTACGGGATCGGCGTGACCAGGTCGATGAACCGGCTGCTCCATTCAGGGTGGGGCACTGGGAGCGTGTAGATCCAGCGTCGCAGCCCGCGAATGCTGGCGTATTCGAGCATCATCTGTCGGTAACTGAGGACGTCTGATCCGCCGATCTCGTAGATGCCATCGATACCGGGGTGGTCAAGCGCGTCGAGGAGATACTCGAGAACGTTGCGCACCCCGATCGGTTGACAGCGACAGTCCACCCACCGCGGCGCGATCATGATCGGCAGACGCTCGGTCAGGCACCGGATCATCTCGAAACTCACTGATCCGGAGCCGACAATGATCGCGGCGCGGAACTCGACCACCGGCACGCCGGTGGCGGCCAGGATGCGGCCCACCTCGTGGCGCGAGTTCAAGTGCTCACTGAGGGTGTCGGCGCGATCTCCCAGTCCCCCGAGGTAGATGATCCGGGTGACGCCCGCCCGCCGCGCCGCCGCCGCGAAGATCTGCGCGATCTGACGGTCACGTTCGACGAAGGTCTGCCCGCTCGCCATGGAGTGCACGAGGTAGTAGGCCACATCGATACCCTCCAGGGCCCGCCGCGCCGCGTCCTCGTCGGACAAGTCCCCTTGGATCAACTCCACGCCGGGCCACCGGCCGTTGTCCAGCCGACGGAGGTCGCGGGTCACACAGCGCACCCGCATCCCTCGGCGGCGCAGTCGCTCCACCAACCGGCCCCCGATGTAGCCGGTGACGCCCGTGACGAGTACCCGCAGTTCCCCGTCGCCCTCGTCGGGGGCATCACTCACCGTTGCCACTCGCGAGGTCGAGCCCACGTCCTGATGCGTTCGCCCATGACTCAACTTGACGCGCCGGCGACCTGCGACGCCAGAGGCAAAGGTCCTAGGCAAACTCGTGGCTGGCCGCCGAACTGGGCACCTGCGATCACTGACGGCGTCGATAAGGACGGCTGGCACGCTCCCGGCGTGAGCGATTGAGGCTCTCTCGCGACCGATGGTTGGTTGCCTCAAGCCGCTAATCGACAGAATCCTCAAGTGGGAGAGGGCGTTCATAATAATCCAACAATTGATTTATATGGTGGTCGTCCCGCGGTCGCCTGGGTCCCTTGCCATTACTATGCGCGAGTTCGTCGAGACGCGACCCTGTGAATCGACGAGGGGACCTCATTTGGTCATGAAGCGCTAACTCCACGGGACGCAGGCGACCCAAGGCTCGCCGAGGCTGCCGATGGTCACTGGCTCGCTGTTGCCGAAAACCTGCACAGACAGCCTTTCTGGAGTTCCACTTGTGCTGCCAATGGAGCCACGTCCTCTCCCGTCAGAGTGGGGAAGGTTTCGATTCATATCCAATTCTTCGACAGATCCGCCTATTGCCGAAAGGTCCTTGGGGAATTCGACCGTCGCGGCTCCCGACGTCATCCACTTCAGCGAATCGGATGACGCTGATGAAAGGTCGGGTCTGCTGAAGGTTCCCTTGTCACTTTGACCTGCGCCTCGACGTCGGCGGGCGCGACCGATCAAAGGTCCTCGGCGGGTTGGACCGGCAAGTCGAGGCCGTGATTAAAGCGCTCGGTGGGAAATCAGTTCCAGTGTCGAGTGCCGCTTACTTCACCGTCGCTGAGTGGGGATGGTTCGCCAAACCATTCACGATGCGAGAAGTCTTCGTCTCCGGAGCTAATGCACTCGTCAGGATGATCGCCCAGCCTGGGCCACTTGCTACCGACCTGATCCAACAGGTCGCTGGTCACCTATCAGAAACGCTTCTCCCGCGGGTGCAGGGCTCGCCTGTCCTATTAGTTGACTCACTCGAGTTCGCCAACCATGGTGACTAGGCTAAAAATTGATGAATTGACTTGTGATTTTAACCTGTCACCAATACCACCCGGCCAGACGAGGCAACGACATGCACTACGTTTCAGTCACCACCGAAGGTTCCGTCTGCACTATTACGCTGAACCGCCCGGAGAAGCGCAATGCGGTCCATGGTCCGATGGCCGCGGAATTGCACGCGGCCCTTATCGAGTTTGAGGAGAATCCGTCACTCGCCGTAGCGGTGTTGACGGGGGCCGGTGGCAATTTCTGTGCTGGGGCTGACTTGGATGCCATCGGCGATCCAGCTATGCGTAATGAATTGGAGCCCGATGGAGGTGGAGCGGGCCCGATGGGCCCGACGCGCCTCGCACTCGCCAAGCCGCTGATTGCCGCGGTGAATGGATATGCGGTTGCCGGTGGTCTCGAACTGGCGCTGCTCGCGGATTTGCGGGTCGCCGACGAAGACGCCGTATTTGGCGTGTTTTGTCGTCGGTGGGGCGTACCGCTGATCGATGGTGGAACTGTGCGACTACCGCGAATAGTCGGTATGGGCCGGGCTCTCGACATGATCCTCACTGGACGCGCCGTCGCGGCGCCCGAGGCCATGACCATGGGTCTGGTGAATCGTGTTGTTCCGACGGGTCAGGCGCTCAGCGCCGCGCAGCAACTATCTCGTCAGATAGCAGCCTTTCCACAACAATGCATGTTGACCGACCGGGCTTCGGCGTATGGTCAGTGGGACGTGCCGCTGGACCAAGCTTTACGCCGTGAGGGCGCGTCGGGAGCGCCGATCGTCTTCGCCGAAGGAGAAAGTGGCGCAGCTCGCTTCGCCGATGGAGCCGGTCGACACGGAAACTTCAATCCTTGAGAAGCGGTCCTGGGATCGAGCGGAAACTGCGTGAGCAACTGGCCAAACGAATTGTCAAGTGAGGAGATGATGTTGACGTCAAACCAACCTTTGCCTTTGCCCGCGGGAGCAGCTACTTACCACGAGCTGATTCGCCGTGGAGCCCTCCAGCACGGCCCGCGCACCGCGATTGTGTGTGGCGACGAGAGTCTGACCTTTCAAGAGGTTGACGAGATCAGCAGTCAACTCGCCCACGCACTCCACCGGGCCGGCGCCCACCCGCATACTCGTGTCGCACTCTTGGTCAATAACGGTCTGTACAGCGTGCCACTCGACTTTGGCTGCGTGAAGGCCGGCATCAATCGAGTGCCACTGAACTCCAGGCTCTCCTTGGCTGAGCACGTCAGCATGGTGCAAAGCACTCGATGCCAGTACCTGGTCTTCGGCGCCGGTCTCGACGAACGTGCGGCGGCTCTCGCGCGGGAAGTGGCAGGGCTGACCTGTCTCGGCTTAGGTGCCCAGTTGACAGGAACCGTCGATCTCCTGGTGCAGGCGCTCGAGCAACCAGCGCAGGCCCCCGATATCGCGGTTCGCCACGATGACGTGGTACTCACACTCTTCACTTCGGGCACAACCGGCACTTTAAAAGCGGCCGAGCATACGCAAGCCTCGTACGCGGCCATCTGTCGCAACGTGCTGCTCAATCTTCTCCCCGTGACCAGAGACGATGCGATGCTGCACGCCGCATCGCTGATTCACGCCAGCGGAGTGTTCGTGCTGCCCTTCTGGTTACGCGGAGGTCGTACGGTGATACTTCCCGGATTCGAACCACAACTGTTCCTGCAGACGCTGCAATCGGAGCGCATCACCGCAATTAATCTGGTGCCAACGATGTTGCAGATGCTACTGGATCATCCAGACGTCGATTCCACGGACGTCTCGTCGTTGCGTTACGTCATCTACGGTGCTTCTCCCATGCCGCGCCCGGTCATTGATCGCGCCATGACGTTGTGGGGCCAGCACCGGTTCTGGCAGTACTACGGCCAGACGGAAGTTCCCTTATGTCTGGCGGTCTTGCGGCCGGAAGATCACCACGGCGATTTGCTCGACGCTTGCGGACAACCGGCGCTCGAAATTGAGATGAGGTTGGTTGACGAAGCGGGAAATGATGTTGCCTCCGGGACACCCGGTGAAATCATCGTCAGGGCGCCTTCGGCGGTCGCGGGCTATTACAACGCACCACAGTTGAACTCCACTACCTTCACCGCTGACGGCTGGGTTCGCACACGTGATATCGGGGTATTCGACGCCCACGGATATCTGCATCTGAAGGACCGCACGTCGGACATGATCATCTCTGGGGGGTACAACGTGTATCCGCGCGAGGTGGAGAATGCACTGATGACTCATCCTGCGGTGCGCGAGTGTGCCGTGATTGGACTGGCCGACAAGGTCTGGGTGGAAACGGTGACCGCAGTGGTGGTACTTCGCCCTGGCCTCGACGTCAGCGAGTCGCAGCTTATTGCGCACGTGGCCACTCAAATTGCTTCGTACAAGAAACCTCGCCGAGTTCTGTTTGTGGACGATATTCCCAAGACGGCGGTAGGCAAGCTCAACCGAAAACAGTTACGCGACCGCTACTCTCAGTACCCCCCTGAAGCGACCTGAATGAGCTCACTCACGCGTTCGGTTCGCCGATAAGCCACGTCGAGCTCGTTGACGTCTGATGGAGGTTCAATACCCGCGAGCCGATCAAGTCGCGGGTATTCCAGTCCCCGCGCCAGTCAACGACGACCACGTGGCTCCGCGGCGGAGAGTCGCCGCACAACTCTTGCCCAGCGTCGAGCGCTACCGGCTCACCCATCAACTCGAGCGACGGGTGGTGCGGTTTTGTGCCCCGGTCGCCCCACCGACCACTTCGGGGCCGGCGTCGACCGGTAGATCGAGGTCGACCGCGCTGTGGGTCTCAATCTGCACGCCCGCACGCACCGCTTCACGGTGGAGGTTCATGGTGGCCCCGCCGAACCCTTCACGGCCTTGACGTCGATCGACGTCGAGGCCGAACTCGTCGTGTACCCCGGTGAGGGCTACCAGGTTCAACGGGTTGACTACGTGCGCGACCAGCGCCGACGGGTCCTGCCGTTCTTGAATGACATTGAGTCGCCCAGAACCACCGGGACGGCACGGCGTGAAACACCTCGCTTCGTGTCGATCTGGTCAGAAACGGATCCCCTCGGTACTATTTGGTGATATGGTCCGGATTTAGGACTTTTAAGGGGGGGACGTGAGGGACATCCAAATCTCGAACGCTGAGTTGCGCGACGCCGTGTCTGCCGAGGCGCCACGCGCCTTTGAGTTCCTGTCGTCGCTCGTGGCGCGCCCCTCGTTGAGGGGCGAGGAGCGAGCGGCCCAAGAGTTGGTGGAGTCGACACTCACCGAACTGGGCTTTGACGTGGAGCGCCTCGCGGTACCGGAGTCGATCGGCGACGACGAACTGGCGGGAGTTCCCGCGGGATCGTACGAGGGGCGATTCGACGTGCTGGCGAGGATGCCGCACGATGGTGGGCGATCGCTGATGCTGAACGGACACATTGACGTCGTGCCGGCGAATCACGAAACGTGGTCGAGCGACCCATTCGACGCCGTCGTCCGTGACGGATGGCTCTACGGTCGCGGTGCCGGTGACATGAAGGGTGGTTTCGCGATGGCCGTCCTGGCCCTGCGGGCTCTCTGGCGTCTCGGCGCGACGGCCGGTCGACGGAACCTCTCGTTCCTCTCGGTCATCGAGGAGGAGTGCACGGGCAACGGCACCTTGGCCGCCGTGCGCGCCGGCGTCACCGCTGATGCGGTCGTGTTGCCCGAACCCACCGACCTCAAGATCCTCCTGGGTGGGGTGGCCATCACGTGGGTCAAGGTCGCGATTCGATTCGGTGGCGGTCACGCGGAGAGCTCAGACCGTCTCGCCTCGCCGGCCCAGGTGGTGTCGACGCTGATCGACGGCTTCGGTCGGCTCGAGGAGATCTACAACAAGCAGCCACTTGCTCCGTTTGACTCGATCGCGCGGCCCTACAACGTCAACGTAGGTGTGATCCGACTGGGTGAATGGCCCTCTAGCGTGCCGGCCGTCGCCGAGATCCAAGTGAGGGTTGGCCACCCCAATGAGATCAACGACGCGGAGATCCTCGCCGAAGTGCGCGCCCTCGTCGGCAACGTGCTGAAGTCCGCGGGCGATCCAGAATTCGACGTGTCGCTCCATGGATTCAAGGCGCAGGCCTACCACCTCGCCGACGATCATCCCCTCGTCCAGGGTGTGGTCACGGCGCACGCAGACGTGCACGGAACGGCTCCGGAGACCGAGGTGCTGGGCAGTACCACGGATGCGCGCTTCTACATGAACCAACTCGGGGTGCCTGCACTCTGCTTCGGTCCGGTGGTGAGGAACATGCACGGCTCGGACGAGTGTGTGGAATTGGCCTCGATCGAGGCCGGGGCTGCGACGCTGGCGAGGTTCATCCTGAACTACTTCGGCGAGAGCGTCGAGCAAGGTAGCCGGTGATGGACGAGCCCCGCGACGTCGCCGATCATCTCGACATGGTCTCTGGACTGCTGGAGCCGCTACCGATGCAGAACGCGGGCGAGCGCTTGGCGGACCGCCTCGTCACGGCCATCGCCCTTGGTGAGTTCGTCCCGGGTCAAAAGCTTCCCCCCGAGCGTGAACTGGCCACAATGTTGAACGTAGGTCGCGGCGTCGTCCGAGAGGCGCTCCAGCGACTCGCCGCGTCGGGGTACGTCTCGATCAGGCGGGGTCGCAGCGGCGGTACCTTCATCGAGACCCAATGGTCGGCCGACACCAAGGCGATCGTGCGTCGGGTCCTCGTGCCCGAGCGCCAGCGCCTCAACCAGCTCCTGGACCTTCGCTCGTTGGTCGAGTCGATGGTGGCGCGCACCGCGGCCGAGCGTCGCGACGACAGCGACATTGAGCACATCCAGCGGGCGGTCGACGCCTACGCCGCCGCGGGGAACGACCGGCAATCGTCGGGTCTGGCCGACCGGGACCTGCACCTCGCGATCAATCGCGCCACGCACAACCCGATGCTCGAGGGGCTGACGTACCGCATCCGGGGCGAGGTGAGTCTGGGCTTCGGGATGGAGCCTTACTCGCCGCTCCTACGCGAAAGGGCTCTGCATCAGCACCCGCTCCTCGCGGCCGCGGTGATCGCGGGCGACGCCGACCTCGCCGCCGACCTCGCCGCGGAGCACTTTCACCTCTCCGAGGACATCCTCAAGCGGCTCATCTCGACGGTCGACGATGAGCCGGCATCGGACCGGCATCGCCAGGCGCAGAAGCCTCGCAAGAGTCAACAACCAAGAACTGCTTAGGAGGAATCATGCCATTTGCCCACGTCAACGACGTCGACCTCAACTACCTGTTGGAGGGGGACGGACCAGAGACCGTCGTCCTGATTAACGGACTCGCCGACGACCTACTCACCTGGGTGTACCAGGTGGACGCCTTGCTGGCGGCCGGCTACCGGGTGCTGCGATTCGACAACCGCGGGATCGGCGAGAGCTCGAAGCCCGCCGGTCCCTACACGACAGCCCTCTTCGCTCAGGACGCCCGGGCCCTCGTCGCCCACCTCGGAATCACCGACTTCCACCTGATGGGTGTCTCGATGGGCGGCATGATCGCCCAGGAGTACGCGCTCGCCTACCCCGACGACCTGCGCAGCCTCACCCTGGCCTGCACCTATGCGGCGCCGGGCCCGTTCTGTTCTCGCATGTTCTCACTGTGGGCCGACATGGCGCCCGTGTTGGGTGTGCCCGCGGTGATGCGCGACGTATCCCTATGGGCCTTCACCCAGGAATTCTTCGTCACTCGTCAAGACGAACTCGCCGAGTTTGAGACGGCTATGGCCTACATGAACCAGCCGACCCCCGCCTACTTGGCCCAACTCCACTCCATCCGTCACCACGACACGACTGACCGGCTCCACCAGATCACCGTGCGCACCCTAGTCCTGGCCGGTGAGGAGGACATCCTGATACCGGTGCACCTGTCCAAGACGCTGCACGAATTGCTACCAGGCTCCGAGTTCAGGACCACCAGGGGCGGGCACGGGTGCATCTGGGAACACCCGGATCCGTTCAATGAGCAGTTCATCAGTTTCATCAAGACTTCCGAAGGGGGAGAAAACAATGAGTAGCGATACCACACCGGGGACGCTCGGCCGAGGTCAAATCGGCCTGGCGGGCGTTCTCATCCCAGGCCTGGCCATGGTGGCACCGGCGTTCAACCTGTTCTTCTCAACGGGGCTCATCGCCTCGTTGGCGGGGGCGGCGGTTCCGCTGATGTTCCTCATCGCGATGGTGGCAGTCGCCGCGACGGCCAGTTCGCTGGCGCAGTTCTCGGCGGTCTATCCGAGTTCGGGATCGTTCCTGACCTATATCGCCAAGACCATCGGGGCGAGGACCTCCACTGCGATCGGGGTGATAGCCATCCTGGGCTACGTGATCTCCTTCGGGGGCATCTACATCTTCGTCGGCAGCTACATAGTCTCGAACCTGCTGGGTAACTCGCACATCTGGGGCATCACGCAGATCGTGACGATCCTTTACGGTGTGCTCGTGACGGTACCGGTCGTCGTCGGATTGAAGTTCGGCGTCAAGCTCTCCTACATCCTGTACGTTTTCGAGGCGATCCTGCTAATCGTGATGAGCATTGTCTTCCTCGCCCACGGCGGTCCCCAAGGCATCACGTCGGCACCCTTCACCTGGCCCGGCGGTTCGAAGAGCACGCTGTTGGCGCTCGGCTGGGCCATCTGGTCCTTCGGCGGTTTCGAGGCCGCCGCGCCGTTGGCCGAGGAGACCCGGGACCCGACGAAGAACGTGCCACGAGCACTCTTGCTGACGGTTCTCGTGAGTGGCACCATCTACGTACTTGGCTCCTGGGCGCTGGTCACGGCGTTCGGCCCCTCGCACGTGGCCGCCATCATCGCCGACCCCAACCCGTTCCACACGGCTGCCGCGAAGTACGCATCGGTCTTCGCGCCGCTGATCATCTGGATCTTCCTGACCAGTGTCACGTCGTCCTACGTCGCGGCCAACACCCAGGTCGCCCGTGTCGTCTTCGGCGGTGCGCGCAGTGGCCTGTGGAGCCGGAAACTAGCCAAGATCTCGAGCAAGTACAAGACGCCGTCACGGGCGGCGATCGCCTTCGTCGCGCCGAGCATCGTCATCGGCGTGGGTTCGACGTGGTTCACGAACCCCGGTCTCGCCGTCGGCTTCTTGACGACGCTGGGCATCCTGGGTATCATCACGATGTACTTGGCGGCCAACTTTTCGCTTATCGTCCACTGGTTCAAGAACGATCGGCAAGCCGGTGTGAAGCGGTTCGTGATGCGTTTCGCCGTCCCGGTGGTTGGCTTTCTCATTCTGTTGGTCCCTGTCTACGGCGCACTACAGCCGGGACAGCAGCCGCCCTATAAGTACTTGCCGTACGTGACGATCGGTCTGCTGCTCGCCGGTGTCATCTACACGGCCGTGCTCGCGATACGCAAGCCCGAGATCATCCGCGACGCCCCGGGGCTCTTGGAAGGTGCCGAACTGTACGACCTCGACGTCGAGTAGTCACAACGGGACCGTTCGGCCCGCGTACCGATTGAGTCGCGGGTCGAACAGCGTCACTGCAGTTGACTACATCATGGTGCGGGTCTGGTTTGGTTCGCTGAAGTGTCGCCGGCTCCGGGGGATAGCACTTTGATATCGACGGGGACTGTGGTGTGATACTTCCGTCGGAGCGGCGGTGAAGCAAATGCAGTGGTGGGCGAGGCGGACACTCTCTTGAGTGGCTCTTCAACCACCCCGCTCACGACCGGACGGGCGCACACCCACTTGACTTGCTTGATCATGACGATCTGGTGGGCCGCTGGGGTCTCGATCCCGGCACCTTGGGAGCCAATCTGACCCATCCGAGCGCGTCCCTTTCCATCCATCTCTCCTGGTCAAGGGCATTGATTCATCCACCGACGTCCGCAGATGTCCTCTCGAATCTTGGCCTTAGGCTACAAAATTGGCCACATGAACTCGGTTCTGGCGTCGTCGGGGTTATGCGGTTTGAAAACTCGGATGGCGCGTCGTTCGAATTACGAATTGAAGGTTGATCGTATTGCTAGTTGAGGCTTCACCATTCTCAACGCGGACCGCGAATCGTCTGAATCGCGCCGAAGGGGCCTGACGGTGGTGGGTAGTGATTAAGGTCGGTGATGAGATCCCAAATGGGAGAGTTGCCCCTCGAAGTCAAACGACCTCATCGGTGGTCGCTCACAGAGTGTGATCTCGACGCCGTCAACAATGACGTCGCGTACTGGAGGAGTCACAATGGCCGATAAATCACCGAACCAACACAACGCCAAGAAGGTCGGTAAGTCGTTGAAGGAAAAGCGCAACGAGAAGCACGCCAAGAAGGAATCGAAGAAGGGTCTACTCGGCGAGTGAGGCACCGACGTCAGTAGCACGTAACTTCAATTGAATTGGCTGCGCATCTTGGCTGCGCAGTCGGGTAAGGCGTGGGTCTTATCCGGACATATGGAGCGAGAATGCTCTAAAAGTCCTTGAAGGCCATTTTGTGGGATCTAGTGTGCAGTGGGCCGACCGAGTCTCGCACCTTGGGATTAACAGAAAGTTTCGAATGGTTGTGCCGCGTCGGTCTCGTCGAAGAAACCCTATGTTTTAAGTGAATTGGTGTTGATCTGTGTCGCTCTGGTTTCGTGGTGATGCAGAAATATGAGGCCTACAATGAGGCCTGTTTGGCCGTCTCGCAGGGCGTGTGTGATGACGAAACACAAGCGTCGGTGCTGCCCATCGGCTGAACCTCGGCCACGGCTTTGGCCGGCGTCCGATCCTCTTGGCAAATGCGTCGAATCCGGCCTGCTGCGTCGACGACGATGTTCCAATTATCTTTCGCCGCCAAAGACGCTTCGATCGATCGTCGGGAAATCGTGCTCAAGCGCTGCCCAGACCACTGAAGGATCTACGGTGGCGTATTCGTGGGTGACGATGTTTCTCATCCCAACTACCTTGTACCACGCGATTTCGGGCCGCTCTTCCTTGAATGATGACGAGGATTCCGGAAATTCCCCACTCTCGATCATCGAAATTCCCCACCTGAGAGCTGCAGTGGGCTGTTGCTGAGACTACTTCGTAATGGGTTGGTCCACTTGAGATGTCGTTCAGTTTTGTAATGCTCTGATTCGTTTTCTGCGGGGTCTACCTCGCCGTCTTCAACAGGAACCTCGCCACAAAAGCCCGATCGCGAGTCCCCTCGCCTGCTTGGAGCCAGGGGTGTCTAATCTGGCTCACGTCGCGCAAGTCGGACCGAGGGATGAATACTCGTTAGGGCACGCCAAACGACTTCGCGCCTGAGAGGCTTCTAATCTCCGCTTCGATGAGAACTCGCGCCATGTAGTGGAGAACCGGGACAGCCCCTCGACAAGCCCGCAAGTCGTCGACGGAGATCTTGGATCTGCACTACTCGATGCGGACTTCTCTCACACCGGGCTCTACGACGGACTTCACCGCCGGACGTGACTTCGCCTGACGACGGGTCGAGAGCAGATTCGCGCCGTCGTGCCAACGCCGGAGGACCGGGCGCTCTTGCGGATGGGACCGGACGAAGCGGCATTGGCTATCAATCGCCTCGCCAACGTGCACAAGGATCCAATCGAATGGCGCCGCACTTTCATTCGAGGCGATCGGTTCAGTCTGGTCGCGGAATCCTCTGCCGGCACCGGCTACCAATTCGGCCTCACTAACCCTGGTGCGCTGGGCGTTTAGTCGAGTTCGGAGTTGATGTGGGGCCGTCGGCATCACGCGGGCCCTTGAGGTCGCCGTGCGCGATGAGGATGTCGGACCGGCGAGAGCGAAGGTCGCTGCGGTAGTACTCGGGGAAGCCCGACGTCGCGAGACCATGGCGTGACCAGGTAGTCGCTTCGGTGTTTCGACCCGCTCGCACCGGCGCGTCGACAATCGTCACGCAGTCATACGGAACGGGGTGCTCGGTGCTCAAGATTGAGATCAACTCGTCGGCCTCCAAGGTCGGCGTGGTGCGAACGGTTGTGATCTTGAATCCTTGGCGTCGCCCGTTACGACTCATCAAGTCGTCGTAAACTCGGCCTCGTCGCCCAAGATATGGTCGGAATTGCTTTGACCGGACATAATCAGTAAACGAAATGGGACATCATGATGAATGGAAGTCACTGGAAGCATCCGGCGGCAATCGGTTCAATTCTCGCAGCGCTCGCCCTGGCGGTGCCAATTTCGGCAAGCGCCACGAGCAAGATTTCGCACCCCACCGCTCCTCGCTCAGTTCACGCCACCGCTGCCAACGCATCCGCAACGGTGAGTTGGGCGAAGCCGTCATCAAACGGTGGCGCCGCAATTAGGAGTTACGTCGTGACGTCGCACCCGGCTAACAGGACGTGCACCACCAAGGCGACGAAGTGTACGGTCGCCGGGCTCCGAAATGGAACGGCGTATACGTTCACCGTGGTTGCCAAGAATACGGTGGGGGCCGGCCCGAGATCGAAGACTTCGAACAAGGTCACACCCAGAGCTCCGACTACGACGACGTCACCGAAGTTGGTTGTGACCCCCGCCACCAACTTGACGAAGGGTGAGGCAGTGAAGGTGTCCGGCACGGGCTTCACCCCAAATGATGAGGTGTACCTGGTCGAGTGCATGGGGAGCGCCAACGGGCAGAGCGGATGCGACATCGCTACTGCCACCCCAGTGACGATCACCGCCAGCGGGACGCTTCCGTCGACCAATTTCAACGTTGTCACTGGCACGATCGGTAGCGGTACCTGCGGCACGTCGTTATCGAACCTGAAATCGTGCGCAATCAGTGCCGGTAACGCAGGCGGTGGTGACTCGGCGAGCGCCCCTATTTCCTTTAGGGCACCTTGACGGTTACGAGAAACTGGGGTCGAGCGAGTGAACGCGGCCGCAGCCGGGAGCAACCTTAGGTCTCAATCCACGATGGCGGTGATGCGAGGAGTTGCGCTGATTTGGAACCGCATCAAGATCAACATCCATCGCGGGAGACTTCACCGCGGTGGCGAGATCAACGCAACTCGCGACCGGGTGGCCCGCGGTGTCACGTGACGGCCCGTGCGTGGCCTGACACCTCGAGACACGCGACCTTCCCAACGATGTATGACGTCCGACTCTCGATGGGCCACATCGACGGCCACCGCGTTGACGAGCCCGACGCAACGGAGCCGGTAGCCACCGCGGTGATGCCGAGTCGAGTGAGAAGGGACTAACGGCTCTAGTTACCGCGACCGAG
The DNA here is from genome assembly GCA_003132205.1 of Acidimicrobiaceae bacterium. Classification (GTDB taxonomy): domain Bacteria; phylum Actinomycetota; class Acidimicrobiia; order Acidimicrobiales; family RAAP-2; genus RAAP-2. Next base: position 220 of record PKWY01000033.1, on the reverse strand, counting down.
GGCGAACGAGTATGAATACGTCGACAGGGCGTGGCGATTTAACGACCCAGGAGAAGCACGGTGGACTATTTGGCGTTCATGCTGCGCGGCGTATGGGCGAAGAAGGCCCGATCGATTGGGCTCGCCTTGGCCATCGCGTTCGCCGTCCTCATCGTGGTCACGCTGCAGGTATCCAGCAGCAGCCTTGAGCAGTCGGCAGCGGCGGTGATCTCGGTGGGCA
>PKWY01000007.1 GCA_003132205.1 Acidimicrobiaceae bacterium | reverse complement strand
GTGCTGCACGAACTGCGGCGGAACAACTCGGTGCTCTATCGCAGTTGGCAGTTGAAGGAATCGCTCCGCGACCTCTACCGCTTACGCAATCCCGCCGACGCACCCGAGCACCTCGAGTGGTGGTTGCGCTGGGCCGCTCGAAGTCGCATCCCCGCCTTCGTGAAGCTGGCCAAGACCGTGCGAAAGAACCGCGAGCGCATCTTGGCAGCCATAGAGCTCAATCTCTCGAACTCGAAACTCGAGGGACTGAACTCGAAGATCCGACTCATCAACCACCGCGGCTATGGACACCACTCAGCCGAGGCGGTGATCGCCATGATCTACCTCTGCTGTGGTGGTCTCACGATCCAGCTACCCACGTCGAGTCTCACCGGATGATCAGAATTCACCCACACCAACCCGAGGAGAACCTCATTTGAGATGTCGATGCCCTTTTCCAGCATTGCGCTGACCACGGCGGGATTCAATGTCTCTCCGGGCGAGGAACCGGCCGAGTGCACGACGATGCGGTCTCCACCAATCTCTCGAGCAAAGGCCGCGGCCATCTGAGAACGCCCAGCGTTGTGCACGCACAGGAAGAGGATGTGAGAGCGGACGTTCATGGAGCCACTTCAACGACGGTAACCGGCCCGTAAAAGCGGCGCTTCGCCCACAACGAAACATAGACCAATCCGACGAGCACCGGCACCTCAATGAGCGGACCGACCACCCCGGCCAGCGCCTCTCCGCTCGTGACGCCAAAGACGCCAATTGCGACCGCGATGGCCAACTCAAAGTTGTTCCCCGCCGCGGTGAATGCCAAGGTCGCCGTTCGGTCGTAGGCCAGCCCGAGGGCTCGGCCGATTGCGAACGACCCGAACCACATGATCGCGAAATAGCCCAGGAGCGGCAACGCGATGCGCGCCACGTCTCCGGGCCGAGAGGTGATGGTGTGGCCCTGTAGGGCGAAGAGGATCACGATGGTGTAGAGCAACCCGTAGAGGGCGAAGGGGCCGAGGCGGGGCAACAACTTCGATTCATACCATTCTCGGCCCCGCATGCGTTCACCAATGGTGCGCGTCAGATAGCCAGCGACAAGCGGTATCCCGAGGAAGATGGCGACGGTCTCGGCGATCCGCAATATCGACAGATGCAGCCCCTGCGTGCTGAGACCAAGCCATCCGGGCAGCACCTTCAGATAGAAGTAGCCGAGCAGGGCAAAAGCAACGATCTGGAACAAGGAGTTGAGCGCCACGAGCACGGCCGCCGCCTCACGGTCGCCCCCCGACAAGTCGTTCCAGATCAGCACCATCGCAATGCAACGTGCAAGGCCGACGATGATCAGGCCGGTTCGATACGTTGGCAAGTCGGGCAACAGCAGCCACGCCAGGGCGAACATGACTGCCGGGCCGACCACCCAGTTGAGCACTAGCGACGCGACCAGCAACCGTCGATCACGCGTCACCGTGCCCAGCCGGTCGTAGCGGACCTTCGCCAACACCGGATACATCATTACCAGCAGTCCCAGAAAGATGGGAAGCGACGTACCCGACGTCACCTGCACTGCGTTGAGGTGCCTGTTGAGACTCGGCACGGTCCGGCCGAGCACGAGGCCCAGGGCCATAGCCAAGAGGATCCATATCGGCAGGAACCGGTTGAGAAACGACAATTGAGCGCCGACCGGTGCGGTCACTTCGCTTTCTGGCGCGTGAGGAGAGATGGCGCCACTCATGGTCGCCCGCGGGTTGCGCTCAAGCGAAGGTTCAGCAGCACGGCGCGGTCTCGGGCGTCGTCACCGACACTGGCGTGCAACACGTGTCGTCGCTGGCCGACGACGACGCGTCGCTTGCGTCGGCGAGGACCGTATAGACCTCCCAGCGAGAACCGTCGGGACCATCGACCCAGACCTTGTCCTGGACCGCGTAGCAACAAGTTGTCTGATCTTCGAGGTCGGTGACGAATCCCTGTTCGGAGAGATGCTGGGCAGCCTCTTTCACTTCATCCGTCGAGAAGACCTCGACCCCGAGGTGGTTGATGGTGCCGGGGGCCTCGGGGTTCTCAAAGAGCACCAACTTGAGAGGCGGCTCATCAATCGCGAAATTCGCGTATCCCGGACGCAGCTTGGACGGCTGGGTGCGGAAGAACTTCGTGTAGAACTCCACGGCCTCATCGAGGTTGGATACGTTGAGGGCGAGTTGCAGTCTGGACACGCTTGGCTCCTTTAGATTGACGTTTGTCAATGAAGAGAGTAGTGAATACATTGACTGTTGTCAATAGTATGATGAGTTCAATGTCGCATCCCAAGACCATCACCGTCGACGAGGCCGTAGTCAACTGCTGCAGCCCAATAGGCGTTGGGGCATTATCCGAGCTTGAGGCCGGTGACATGGCCCAGATCTTTGGGGCCCTCAGTGATCCGGCCAGACTCCGAATGCTGTCTCTCATCGCTTCCGAAGACGAGGTCTGCAGTTGCGCGCTGGAGGAGCCACTCGGCAAGAGCCAACCGACCATTTCACACCACACGAGAATTCTTGCCGAGGCTGGCCTTATCACCGGCGAGAAGCGGGGACGGTGGATGTGGTGGCGCGTCGTGCCGGAGCGTCTCAAGGTCGTCGCACGGATTCTGTCCGAGTGAGCAACCTTTCACGTGAGGGCGGTGTTGGTCATCGCTCAGCCCACGTTTCACGGAGATTTGGTTGACCACGGTTGACGCTGTTATTGGCCTCGCCTAATCTCCCTGCCACGGCAAACCACAGCACGAAGGGTGTGCATGTTCGTTCCAGGATGGTGAAGGGTCCAGAGGGTGGGTTAGTCCCCCCTCGTCGGTTCCGCCAACGGCGTGATAGTGAGGCTCAACTCCTTTATCCACCTGACGTTTCTGCACCCGGCAATCACGGTATGCACCAAGCGCTCGAGCGTCACGACCAAACTGATTGCACCTGGTGTCACTGGGATCTTTAGGTTCCAGCGGTGCCTGCGCCCGCGTTGAAGGTC
>PKWY01000016.1 GCA_003132205.1 Acidimicrobiaceae bacterium | reverse complement strand
CGTTCATCGCCATGCGCAGGAAAGTCTCTCGAATTCCGACGGCGGCGGCGAGTGGATCGGGGTTGCCGTTGGGACCTTCGGGGTTCACGTAGATAAGACCCATCTGCGTGGCGCCGAGGGGATTGTCGAGTTCTTGGTCGCCCTTGTAGCGCTCGTCACCGAGCCACGTGGCTTCCGGTCCCCAGTTGGTACTCTCATCGGGCTCCCAGATGTCCTCGCGTCCACCGGCGAAGCCGAAGGTCTTGAGCCCCATCGACTCCAGGGCGCACGTACCGGCGAAGATCATGAGGTCGGCCCAGGAGATCTTGCGTCCGTGCTTCTGCTTGATTGACCACAGCACTCGGCGCGCCTTGTCGAGGTTCACGTTGTCGGGCCAGCTGTTGAGGGGCGCGAAGCGCTGCGCGCCCGATCCTGCGCCGCCACGGCCGTCACCGATGCGGTACGTGCCCGCGCTGTGCCAGGCCATGCGAATGAAGAGCGGTCCGTAGTGGCCATAGTCGGCTGGCCACCAGTCCTGCGAGGTGGTCATCAACGCCTCGATGTCCCTCTTCAGCGCATTGAGATCGAGAGTCTTGAACTCCTCGGCGTAGTTGAAGTCCTCGTCCATGGGACTTGCCAGGGGGGAGTTCTGGTGGAGAAGCTTCAGGTTCAACTGATTCGACCACCACTGCGCGTTCGCCTGGCTCGTGCCTGCCAGGGTGTTCGCTCCGCCCGAGAACGGGCACTTGCTTTCGTTGGTCATATTCTCTCCTTTGGTTGCTTCATTTGCGAGCCACGAGGATTCTCCTCGCGGTGGGCTTGCTGGATTTGTTACGGCTCCTGCGTTACACGGTTCTGCGCTGGCTTTGACGTCGGTCCGTCGGTGGATCGAGGCGGGTCGATAGTCGGCCCTCAACCTGGCACTGCGGACAACGGCCCCAATAGACGACCTCGGCCTCGTCGATCTCGTAGCCCAGGTCGTTAGCGGCCGTCAAGCACGGAGTAAAGCCAACCGCGCAGTCGACGTCGGCCACGCGGCCGCAGATGCGACAAATCACGTGATGGTGGTTGTCATCGACTCGGTCTTCGTAGAGGGCGGGTGACCCGACGGGTTGAATGCGCCGGATGAGTCCCTTCTCGACCAGAACACTGAGGGCGTCGTACACAGCCTGTCGCGAGATGGCACCGATTTCAACCTCGGCGACCTCGGCGACGCCGTCGGCCGTGACGTGGGGTTGACTCGACACCGCTCGCAGGACGGCCAAGCGCTGGGCCGTCACCTGGATGCCGTGTTGGCGAAGTAGGTCAGCAGGGCTAAGAGGCACGCCGGAAGGTTATATCAATATCTGGGATTAGTCAAGAATCAGAGTAAATCAGTTAATCCGAGTTGGGACAACCTCGGTAATCACCGGCGGGGCTCTGGAGTAGTCACGCCCCACAACCCTTGCCATGCCGAGACGGTCCTTCAGCTCGCTGAAGGCCATGACAACAAGTGGACATGCCCTCTGCACATTGTCCGGAGGGTCAGGTTTTTGATGCGCAAACTCAGCGGTCGAACACCGTTCATCAGGATTGAAGATCGGGTTTCGTGAACATCCGGACTCCACTCTGCGGTGTTCAGCGTTCGGCGTTCAGTGGCGACACTCCAGGGCCTTGCGTTTAGTCGCTGACCGATGTCTCCAACGTCCGTACCTTTGTCCGAATCATGCACGCTGTGGGCACCTTCCTCTGAGGCGGCGTCATCGTACAGGTTGAAATCTGCAAGTCCTCATCGAGAGTTCTTATTGATGTCTGGAAATTGATTTTTTCTAGGCAGAGGAACTCGCTGAGCCCTCAGCGCTTCGTCCACGCTCATTCTGAGGGTCGGATCGGTCGCGGCGCGGATTACGGCGACGCCGGACGCCCCGGCGTGGATGCACGAAGCGGCGTTGTAGACGTCGATTCCGCCAATCGCGATGATCGGTACGGCGACGGCGGCGCATATCCGCGCCAGTTCGCGGAGTCCCAGCGGCGTTGCGGCGTCAACTTTCGAGGGAGTTGTCCAGATGGGGCCAACGCCGAGGTAGTCGGCGTCCGTTGATGTCGCTTCCTCGAAGGTTGTGGCCGAACGACCCAGGATCAGGCCTCGCTGTCGGGCGATCTCCGCGCCAGGGTCGCATTGGCCGAGGTGGACGCCGTCAGCGTTCAACTCAATCGCGGCCTCGACGTTGTCGTTGACAATGAACTTTGCGCACAGCGACCGGAACCCGATACCGCGCGCGACGAGCTCGTCGGTGGGGACCTTTGCCCTTAGTTGCACGACTGTCGCGCCGGCCAGGATTGCGCGCCGGGCGCCATCGATGTCCTCGACAATTGCGTGCACTCTCACGCGAACCTCGCCCTCGCGTCGATCGTATCGGGGTCGAGCGCGGCGAGTGCGTCGTAGAGGTTGACGTGGAACGAGCCCGGTCCCTTGGCGTCTCGCGCGGCGTCCTCGCCGGCGACACCGAGGGCGATCAGCGCTTCGACGGCGGCGTCGAAGTAAGTCCTGGATGCGGCAAGGAAGCACCCGGTGATGGCGCTCGCGATACAACCGGTTCCGGTGATGGTGGCGAGCATCGGGTGACCGTTGAAGATCTCCGCGCCTCGCTCTCCGTCCGAGACGTGGTCGACGGGGCCGGTCACCGACGCGACCACGGCGAACTTCTGTGCGGCCCTGTGCGCGAGGTCGGGTGAGTTGGCGCCGGCGCCGATTGATTCGACGCCGCGCATCTCGGTCGTGGCACCCACGAGTGCTGCGACCTCGCCGGGGTTGGCCCTTAGTACGGCGACGTCGATCTCACCGAGAATCCGCTTGGCGGTCTCGGTGCGCAGTCGCGTCGCTCCCGCCCCGACTGGATCGAGCACCACCGGCACGCCATAATTGTTGGCGGCGAGTCCTGCAACAATCATCGCCTCGATCCAGTGCGCGGATAGGGTGCCAATGTTGAGCACCAGGGCGCTCGCGGATCCGACCATTTCTTCGACTTCTTCGATGGCGTGTGCCATGACCGGCAACGCGCCCAGCGCGAGCGTTGCGTTCGCGGTCTCGTTCATCACCACGTAGTTGGTTATCTGGTGTATCAGCGGCTTTTGTTCTCGCATCTGGCGTAGCGAAGTTCCTGCACTCACGACGCTCCTTTCGGGTCGAATGCACCGACGTCCTAGAACAGTGGCAGTGGATAACTCAAACGTTGAGAGACGGTGCTGAACCTTCAAAACACACTAGACAAACGCTGGCTCCAGATTGTGTGGTCGCCGCGCAGGCAACTGTCACGACGTCGGGGTGCGCAACGGTATTGAGAAGAAGTCGATCGAGAATCGAACTGGTCCGAGTGGTTGTACGTTGTGCTCGATGTCCGGAGGGATTGCCTGGGCGCGTTCTGGGCTGACGATGACGTCAATGACGGGGTTCGTTCGAGCTACAAAGTGCACCTGCCCTTGTAGGACGACGATCCGACCCCACGTCCCACTCTTGAGGCGGTGCGCAATCCGCAGTCCGGCCGGCATCGTGTGCTCGTTCCATTTTGGTGATGTTCGCACTAGTTGGAGCCCGTCAGGGAGCTCGGCTCGATCGCAGAGCGGGCAGCCGAGCAGTGCCCCAATTCGCGACTGTCGTCCCTCGGCATCTAGCACCCAAGGTCGAATCTGGAAGGGTGGTCGGTGGCGGACGTGCTGACCATGACCGCAAGAGAGTTCCGCAACCCAGTCGCCGCCGTCATCGCGGTGGAAGCCAATGATGGCTCGATTCACTTCAGTATCGAATCATCTCGAGCATGATTGCGATACGGGTCAAACGCGAGTGCTCGTTCTTGCATCGCACGGAGAGTATTTATTTTCCTTCGCGCTGGCCGCAATGCGACGGCTCTTTCGCCACTGACGCCCAACGCGGACTTGAGATGAACTGTCGGAGTTGGGATAGGGCGACGGCCGGATCTGTTATCCATCTTTAGCCTCGCAATTCAGGTCCACGCCACGAAAGGCAAGCATTGAGCGTGTCCTTTCATGAGGCCGCAGCCGGTGAATCAGTTGGCTGGTCGGGGATGGCTGCGCTGCTTCGACGAGTGAGCCTAATGATGAAGGCGATAGCCACCAATGTCCATACGACCACCGCCACCCAGATCATGAATCGACTCAGCGGCCCCATGAAACTTAGGCCTGCGACCTTGCCGAACGACAGGGTTGCCACGCTGTACATGCCCAAAGGGAAGACCATGCTCCACAGAGTCGGCTCGTAGGCGAGCGTCCAGTGGCGCCGGATGTGTCGCCAAAAGCCAAGCACGAGTATGAGCGGAATCCACCAGGTGCCGAACGCCCACAGAGCAAATGTGAATCCCTTGACGAATCCGGCGGTGGCCTGGGAGATGGGCAACGTGATTGGAAGACTCAGAATGTGGGCACCGGCGAGGACCGTGATTGCCGTCGCTCCCATGAGAATCCAATAGGGAGGCCCGAGGGCGTCGGGCGTCATGGCGACGGTCAACCATCGCACCATAATCAACGCGATGAGCAGTAGATAGAGCACCAAACCGACGCTCCACATGCCGACCGCCACGGGGGCCAAGAGCCCGTCCTGTGAGGGCCACACCGGGACGAGCGTGGACGCCGCTATTGAAAGCGACTGCGTGGCGACCACCCAAATGAGCCAACTGCCGTTGACGCCCGCAAGAACCGAATCGCGCTGCCGTGTGAAAAACAAGCTGGTCGGCACGCCGTAGGTCAACACGATCCACGCGAAGGCAGCACCTGCCGCGAGAACTGCCGTGGCGAGCGGATGGCCCGCAGCCCCGAGTCTCACCCCTAGTACGTCCATCCCCGCCACGATGGTGAAGAAGCCAAACACGCGCTCGGGGGAACGAACGTCGTTGGCGACGCTGGAACGAAAGTAGATGAGTCGAAGGATCAACGCACTAAGGAGGACAAGGAATCCGGCGCAGGCCAGGACCAATAAGGCCCTTGAGAGCCACGACGGTCCCAGAAGGAAAGTCCCCGTGGAGATGATGCCCGTGGCCATGACGAACGCGAAGTAGCCGGGATGAAGGTCCCTGATTGCCACGACCATCGGATGCAGTGGTTTCGCCGTGCCCTTGGCGTTATCAGGGTTCACCGTCATTGTCGATTACTGCCTTTCTCGAGGAGTTCTGCCGTATTTCTTTTTTACCATGAATATGAGCAATACTAATAAGGTGCCCGGAAAGAGTGCAAAGGTAGCGACGCATCGAGCCCTCGCGAGCGAGAGTCGTCAAGCGTTGTTGGGTGTCCTTCGTCGTCGCGGACCGATTGACGCGACCGCGGCGGGAGAGGCAGTCGCCCTACATCGCAATACTGCGCGCGTGCATCTGCGCCAACTCGAGTCCAATGGTTTGGTCAAGAGAGTGCTCGAACGTCGCACCACGCCCGGTCGGCCTCGAGTGCTCTATCAGATAGATCCTTCGTCTTCGTCTAATGAGCATCGTCCGTCAAGCAATGCCGAGTATCGCGATCTCGCTCGTTTGCTCACGGACCAACTTGCCGAGGACACCGGTGTCAGGGAGAAGGCATTGCGAGCGGGCCAACGCTGGGCGGCCGCCCTTGAAGTGGAACCGTTGCCGGGGCGTGCGTTGTCACCGCTTGAGGCCATTGAGGCGGCTACTCGACTTCTCGATAGCCTTGGTTTCGATCCGGAGCCGAGTCCGGTCTCGGATCCCGACCGTATTCGACTCCATCGGTGCCCGTTTGCGGACGTCGCCAGGGAGAATCGTTCGGTCGTGTGCGCAGTTCACCTGGGAATGTTGAAGGCGACCTTCGATCGACTCGATGCTTCCGTCTCGGTGACTGGTCTTGACTCCTTCGTGACTGACGATCCACTCTTGTGCGTCGTCCGTCTTGCAAACAAGTCAGTCAAGCGTCATAGTTCAGATCGAGTTCGAAAACGACTGGAGAACCCATGAGGGATGAGAGCAGCAAGAGAATTGATGGTGAACTCATCACCAGCCTCCTGAAGGCGCGACGGCTCGTTCAGCCTGAGAGAGTCAGCGTCGACTTGCGTACGGTCACCTATGAGGGTGGTCGGGACGCCGACGTGTTCTATCGCGATCGCTGGTCCCATGACCGCATTGTCAGGTCGACCCATGGGGTGAACTGCACGGGGTCCTGTTCGTGGAAGGTCTACGTCAAGGATGGGATTATCACCTGGGAGACGCAGGAGACCGACTATCCCTCGGTGGGAGCCAACTCGCCCGAATACGAGCCGCGCGGCTGCCCACGAGGAGCGTCATTTTCCTGGTACACGTACTCACCAACCAGAGTCCGGTTCCCCTACGTCCGCGGTGTGCTCCTAGAGATGTACCGCGAAGCGCGTGGGCGACTCGGCGACCCCGTGTTGGCGTGGGCCGATCTGATGAGTGACCCCGAGAGACGGAGTCGCTATCAGGCGGCACGGGGCAAGGGCGGTCTGGTCCGGACGAGCTGGGACGAGGCGCTCGAGATGGTCGCCGCGGCCCAGGTGCACACGATCAAGGAGTGGGGGCCGGACCGCATCGCCGGCTTCTCGCCGATTCCTGCCATGTCGATGGCATCGCACGCAGCGGGTGCGCGCTACACGAGCCTGCTCGGCGGCACCATGATCTCCTTTTACGACTGGTACGCAGACTTGCCCATCGCTTCTCCCCAGGTCTTTGGCGACCAAACCGACGTTCCCGAGTCGGCGGATTGGTGGAACGCCTCCTACCTCATCATGTGGGGTTCGAACATCCCGGTCACGCGCACCCCCGACGCACACTTCATGACTGAAGCACGCTATCGAGGACAGAAGGTGGTGGCCGTCAGTCCCGACTACGCCGTCAACACGAAGTTCGCCGACGAGTGGCTGCCGGCCCACCCCGGTACCGATGGCGCCCTCGCGATGGCTATGGGGCACGTCGTCCTCAAGGAGTTCTTCGTTGAACGGACGGTGCCCCGCTTCGAGGACTACGTGAGGCGTTTCACTGACCTTCCCTTCCTCGTGACCCTGCGGCAACGCGAAGGGACAGAGGCCTACCTTCCGGATCGCTTCCTCACCGCAGCGGACATGGCGTCGGTCGGTGGCGGGGAAGATGCCGCCGAAGGAGCGGCGTGGAAGACCGTCCTGCTCGACCGGACAACTGGAGAACCTCGAGTGCCCAACGGATCGCTCGGCTTTCGACACACTGCTTCCGGCGAAGGAAAGTGGAACTTGGATCTAGGTGATATCGATCCAATGTTGTCGTTGGTGGGAGAGGGTTCGACTGCAGTAGCCGTGGACTTGCCTCGATTCGACGTAGGAGGAGAGGGCGGAGGCGAGATCCGCCGGGGGGTCCCCACTCGGATGGTGGCGGGACGCCTCGTGACGACCGTGTTCGACCTGCTTCTCGCGCAGTACGGTGTGAGTCGCCCGGGGCTGCCCGGGACGTGGCCGTCGGGGTACGACGACCCGGAGACCTACACCCCGGCGTGGCAGGAGGCGATTACTTCGGTGCCGGCGGCGACGGTCGAGCGCATCGCCCGCGAGTTCGCCGATAACGCCGAGCAATCGGGCGGTCGCTCGATGATCGCGCTCGGTGCCGGCGTCAATCACTGGTTCCACGCCGATGAGGCCTACCGCGCAATCCTGGCGCTGGTGGTATTCACCGGCTGCGAGGGTGTCAATGGCGGTGGATGGGCGCACTACGTTGGCCAGGAAAAGGTCCGGCCGTTCACCGGTTGGGCGCAACTCGCCTTTGGACTGGACTGGGTGAGACCACCGCGACAGATGGCCGGTACGACCTACTGGTACCTGGCCACCGACCAGTGGCGCTACGACGGCTTCGGAGCGGACGAACTCGCCACCCCGCTCGGACGCGGGCTGTTCCAGAACCGTTCACTGACCGATTGCATCGTGCAGGCCACCCGGCTCGGGTGGACGCCGTCCTATCCCACGTTCAACCGGAATCCGCTCGAGCTGGCCGAGAGCGCGAAGCAAGAGGGCATCGACCCGGGGGCCTTCGTCACCAGGGAGCTTCAAGAAGGTCGCCTCAAGTTCTCGTGTACGGATCCCGATGCCCCTGAGA
>PKWY01000011.1 GCA_003132205.1 Acidimicrobiaceae bacterium | reverse complement strand
GAGGGACAGCTTGGCTTTCACTGTCCCGCACGACGCGCAGGTCTTCGACGAAGGGTAGAACCGGTCGACCTTGACCAGCGTCGATCCGTACCACTTCGTCTTGTACTCGAGCTGACGAGTGAACGCACCCCACGCAGCGTCCTCGATGTGCTTCGCCAGCGAGTGATTCTTCAACATGCCCGCCACGTTGAGGTCCTCGATCACGATCACGTCGTAGTTCTTCGCGAGCATTGTGGTGGTCTCGTGGATCAGGTTCGTTCGGGCGTTTCGCGTGGCGGTGTGGATCTCCTGTACCCGTCCGTTGGCCTTCTTCCACCGGTTCGATGGCGCAACGCCCTTCCTCGGGCCCTGGCGGCGCGAGGCGATGCGCTGCGCCTGCGCCAGCTTCTTCTCGGCGGCCACGAAGTGGCGCGGGTTGTCCGTGTTGAGGACCCGGGCGCCGTCCGTGGTTGCTCCGGTGAAGAGGGTGGTGAGGCCGACGTCGACACCGATGATCCTCTCTGGTGCTCGAGACGCGCGGATCACCCTCGTGACCTCGACGTTGAAGGCAATGAAGAACTTGCCGTTGCTCAATGACACGGTGGATGACACGATACGACCAGTGCCCCGCTCCAGATGCCGGTGTATCTTGCGCATCGACTCGTAGGTCTTTATTTCACCGATGCGGGTGACGCGTACGTGGTGGGAGTCCGTCAGTCGGACCGCACTGGCGAGGAAGCTCACCGAGCCACCCTGGCCCCGCTTCTTGAGCGTCGGGAACTTCGCCCGGCCCTTGCGGTGATTGGTGAAGGCCTTGGAAAGGTTCAGGCACGCGCAGTTATATGTCGACGAGCCGTTCTCGCTCCACCACGGCGCCAGCTCATCGCGATTCTCGTACCAGAGCTTCTGGAGATCGAGGTGACTGGTTCCGAGGTAGTCGTCCCTGGTGAGCTCGATTCCTGCTTGCTTCTTCTCCCGGTTCTCGTCCCAATTGGCCTTGACCAGTGAGAGCAACGCGTTGTAGACGAAACGAGTTCCTCCGATGTGACTGCGCAGCGCGTTGGCCTTCTCGCTCGTGGGATCCAACTCGTACCGGTAGGCCTGTCGAACCTGTACTTGGGTCACTTCAGGCCGCTGTGTCACGTGATCAGTATCGTCACCAGGTGTGACATGAGCCGTACGCCATCGGGTCACTGTTTGCCGAAGGGGCGGCGACCTATCCTCACTCTTGGAAGGAGAGGCCGCAATGGAGAAACCCACGTACGTCCTCGTGCACGGCGCCTGGGGCGGCGCTTGGTGCTGGGACCAGTTCACCAAGGACCTCGATGTGCGAGGCGCCCGCTGGCGTACCGTTGATCTTCCGAGCAGCCGAATCGGGATCGACCCGCTCAGCGATCTGGCCGCCGACGCCGACGTCGTGGTTTCAACCGCAGCCGACGTCGATGGTCCGGTCGTGCTCGTCGGCCACAGTTACGCCGGTTCCGTAATCACTGAATCCGCACCTCGGGTGGCTGATCTCGTGGGCTTGTTCTACATTGCCGCCACCGTCCCCGAAATCGGTCAGAGCCACTCCGATACCGCTCGCCTCGTCCGGGTTCGCACCCTGATGGACAGCGCCATCCGAGTCGAGGGGCCACTGCTGCTGCTCGACCTCGAGATCGCCCCGCTCGCCCTCTATCAAGAGAGTTCACCCGAACTTCGCGAGTGGGCGTGCTCGCGCCTCTCCACCCAGACCTTGGCAAGTTTTCGCAGCGCCCGCACTGCCCCGTCAGTGCAAGCCCCGCGCCGCTACGTGCTGTGCCGTCATGACCAGGCACTCGATCCCTCGCTTCAAGCGCTGGTCTCGCAGCGCTGTGATGAGGTGGTTGAAATTGAGAGCGACCATTGCCCGTTTCTCTCCCACATCGACCGACTGGCGGACATCCTGCTCGGCTGAGTTTTGAGACTTTGCCCACGTAACTGCTAGCATCGAGAAGCCTTTGGGGGTATAGCTCAGCTGGTAGAGCACTTGCATGGCATGCAAGGGGTCCGGGGTTCGAATCCCCGTACCTCCACCAACGAAACTCCATATAAACAGGGGTTTCTCGGGAGGTAATCCAAACTCAACTTGTTTGGATTACCATGATGTCAGCAATTCCGTCAGCAAATATTTTTGCGGAGGAAATTAATGGCAGGACGCAGAGGCAACCACGAAGGTTCGATTTATCAGCGAGCCGCGGACCAAAGATGGATGGGAGTCGCCCTTCTCGGTTACGACCAATTAGGTAAACCGATTCGAAAGTCGGTCACCGCCAAGACCCGCAATGAAGTGGTTCAGAAGCTAAAGAGACTTCGCCGTCAGATAGAAGATGGCTTGCCCGCACCCGACACCGCTTTGAGGTTGTCCCAACTTTTCGATAGATGGTTTGAAGACGTACTGCGGCACCAGGTTGCACCCAGCGCTGCGAGCAACTACAGGACAATTGCGGTGAACCATATTTTGCCTGCTCTCGGAAACAAGAAGGTCGCCGATCTCAAAGTAGCTGACGTCGACCGACTGCTTTCGAAGAAGATCGATAGCGGACTGTCAAGCTCGACCGTTCGTCGTATTCGCGCGGTCCTTGCTCAATGTCTCGACCAAGGAATTCGCTGGAGTGTCGTTAGTAATAATGTTGCAAGCCTCTCTCGGGCACCCAAAATGATTCGCACCGAAGGGCGAACGCTGACGCCCGCGCAGGCCAAACACTTCATGACTTGTCTTAAGAGTCAGCGAAATGGAGCCCTGTACGCGCTAATGCTTTCGACTGGTCTTCGACGCGGTGAGGTCTTAGGCCTGATGTGGAAGGACCTAGACGTGGAGAGCGGAGTTCTCAAAGTCAAAAGGCAGCTCAAACGCGAAGATGGCGTGTTGCTAACTTCGGACACCAAAACCGCCCGAAGTCGTAGGTCGGTCAATTTGCCCGCGCCAATGTTGGCTGGGTTACTTGAGCACGAGGAACGCCAGAAATCAGAGAAGCGTGCTTTAGGGCGTTCGTGGACGAACAGTGGCTACATCTTCACCAGTACAGTTGGCACTCCCATTGAGCCCCGGAACCTGAATCGCGAGTTTAAGACTATTTGCCACGACGCCGGGCTCGGAGACTGGCATCCTCACGAACTCAGACACTCGGCCGCTAGTTTGATGCTCGCTCAAGGGGTCAAGCTTCAAGTCGTCAGCCAAGTATTGGGCCATGCTTCGATTCGAATGACTGCTGACGTATACGGGCACATTCTCGATCCCGATCGAGAGGGCGCCGCTACAGCAATGGTGGGCCTCTTATGGGGCGAAGACGAGGACAAGTAGTTTCAGCCCTGTACTTCCAGGAGTTGGGACACGAAGTCTTGAAGGCTGTCTCGAATGACGAGGCGCCGACGTCCGATCTTTACGCTCTGAATCTTGCCTCGCATTACCAATTCGTAGGTCTGGGTTCTGCCCAATCGAAGGAGGACTGCCGCCTCTTCAACCGTCAGTAGAAGACTGGGATCAAAACTGACTACTCGGTGCATCATTCGATCAGTCACCATTTCTCTCTTTTCCCTCAAACCTTCGTATGTTGAACCTGCTGCCGGAGCGAAGTGCCTCGTTCACGCAATCGAAAATCGTGGCGTCATCCGAGATTGTTCCGGACCTCAATGTCGGTGGTTGTCCCATGTTTACCGCCCTCTTCCAGTCAGTCGCCAAGATGTCGTTCGAATTGAACTGGGCTGTCAGGGACCGCGAACTCCACCGCAGACGGGGACTCGCAGTTGCCACCCAGGCCGTCCCGCCGTGAATTCTCAACCGCATTTCCTTCCGGTAAACCATTGGATACGCGAGCCCTCACTTGGTTACGTTGGGGTCCAGACTCCACTTCGGCCAGTCGGCCACTCAAGCGAAGAAACGTTTCTGCATCAACTACTTGCCGACTACTTTCTCGATTCGGTGCTTCGCGAGCTATCGCCACTTTTGGATTCGCCAATTCATCGTCCCCGACAGTGATTACTTCCGCCTCGAAGTTTCGTAGCACCGCCGACGTAGCTTTCTGAATTCGACTCGTTGATGCCTTGATGCCCTGAACTGCTTCGGGGGCACCGCCCGCCCATCCGGCGACGTACCCGAAGGAGTAGTCGCTGGTGTCCATGCCGAGTGCCGCACAGATGACGTAGGCCGTGGACTCGGCTTCGAGTTCCATGAGCCCTCGCGTTAGCTCCTTGGTCCCAGAAACCTCGGGGTCGTGCAGAAGAGCGTGACCGATCTCGTGCGCGAGGGTCTTCACCTGCTGGGCTTCGGAGTTGCTCGCGACCACCCGTATTCTTCCCAACGAGTGCGTGGTGTCGCCGTTCGCCCCACTCTCGAGCGTCTCGGGCAGTTCAACGCGAAAGCCAATGGTGCTGGCGAACTCGGTCAGCGTGGCAAAGACGCCCTCGGGGGCGAGACCGCTCAGTTTGCTTAACCCCTCGGGCAGTTCCGGTCCCTCGGTCTGGCTGATGTCAAAGACCGGCACCAACTTGAAGCCGCGAACTTCGCTCGCGCGCTCGCCTTCGAGCGCGTCGTCCCTCTTGTACTTCATGGGTGCGAAGATCCGTAGCGCCGACTCCTTCGCCATCACCTGGTGGTCGAGAGCCTGCCAGGCGCGATAGCCCGCGACGCGGGTGGCGTAGGGGTTCTGGAGCATGATCAACATCACGTTGTTGGGGCTGTAGGTGTGGAACCGGCTCTGGACGTCCAGATACTGCGTCCACTTCTCGCTCGTGGCGAGCTGGGCGACTCCGTCGCTCAGTAATTCGAGGAGGTCGTCGTAGTTGTGCACTCGGTCTCCTCTGCGTGGCTCGATCGTCGTTGACGCCACAACGGTCGCCACCGCGGGGGCGTCGCGAAGAATGTCGTCCGGTGGCTCACTCGGCGAGGTCACGCCGAGACGCGTGAGGTAGCCCGGTTCCAACTCGTCGCTCAGATACGCGCCACGAACCGCACGCGCGTCGAACGCGGCGCCGCGCAGGTCGGCGCCGATGAGGACCGTGTCGGTGGTCACTGCGCCGAGCAGGTTCGCCCCGCGAAAGTCCGCGGCCACGGCGTTGGCCTCGGTGAGATCGGCGAAGGCGAGGTCGCAACCCGAGAGATCGGCGAAGGCGAGATTGGCCCCTCGCAGAGAGACACTCCGCAGGTCCAGCCCCGCGAGTTTGGCTCCCGAGAGGTCGGCGTTCGAGAGGTCTACGCCGTAACCGAGCAGAAGAGGCACCCCGTTGATGAGTTCCAGCCGATACGGGCGCTCGCGCCCGTCGACGTTGAAGGTGAGGCTCTCGTGCACCAACTCCCCTTTCACTGCGTAGAGAACGCCACGTTCATTGACCAAGCGCAACGGTCGCGGCGCGACGGCGCCGGCGCGCAATGTCGCGGCTCACGAACTGATCGACCTGCTCAGATGAAACGTCGTCGGGACCGTGGCCGCAGCGCAAGTCGGAAGTGAACTGGCGCAGCATCGCGGTCACATCGCGAAGTGCGCGGTGCCAGTCGGTCGCCGCGGTGGCGGGAGCGTCAGATCCGTAGGCGAGACGCTCGTGGTCCTTCAGGGCTTGGAGCGTCATCACCAGCGCCTCGTGCTGATACCAGCACCCCGGCACCACGTAACTGTCGAGGCCGCGGTAGCGCGTGCGAAGCTCGTCCACCCAGGTGAGCAACTCCACCCACGCCCTCTCGGCGACGAAGGGTCCGAGGCTCGGCCAGTGCAGGGGCGGCGGACTCGCATTGGGCGCCTTCTCGCGCACGGCGGGCGCTGACGACGCGGGACCGTCCAGCAGGTCAGTCATCAGGGTCCACGGTGCGAGAACTGATTGACGCCAACGGGGTCGCGATCTTCTTCACGCCAACGCGCAACGTCTCTTCCACGCTTGCTCGCTCGGCTCTCAGCCGGTCGGCGTCGCGGCGAGAGGTCCAGGGCCGCAGCGTCAAGACGATCGGACGCGCCGCTCGCAAGAGAAGAAGCCCGTGTCCGACGCGCAGCCGGCGGATCACGCTCGGCTCGAGGACGCTGCGCTGACGCGTCGACTCGGTGACGTTGCGCCCCCCGCCGCTCTGGCGAGTAGTCGAGAGCTCCACGTGCTCGCGCTCACCAATCAACTGGGCGACGTCGCGCAGGTCGCCCGCGTTGCTCGAGCCGCCGAGCATGATCTTGAGCGTTGCCGAATCCCAGATGGCCTGGGCCTGCTCGTGACCCCAGCGCCCGCGTGCCTGGGCGAGGGACTGCAATACCGCGACCGTCGTGATCCCCGTGCCCCCGCCCTCGCTCATCAGGGCACCGAGTGAGGGCAACGGGTAGTTTGCCGCCTCGTCGAGGATCAACGCCAGCGGCGGATCGAGGCGCGCACCAATGGAGGCGCTCGCCAGCTGTCGAGCGGTCTCGACGATGTCCTCGATCAACGCCGAGACGATGTTCGCGCTTCCGAAGGCCCCCGAACTGGTACCCAGTAGATACAGCGTGCCGCACTCTCGAAGGAACGCCACTGGATCGAACTCCTCGCCCGGCGCAGGGCTCAGTTGCTCGACGACCCGAGGACTCGCGAGCGGCGCGAAGACGCCACTGACGACCGACCATATGTTGGCGAGCGCCCGCGACTCGAGCCCCACGACCGCACCCAGCGTGCTCCCCCACTGGGGCGTCGCGCGCGTCGACGTCTTCAACAACTCGACGGCTTCCTTGGCCTCGTCGGGCGAGACGCTCCAGCGATAGAGGTCGCTGACGGAACGATCATCGACCGCGGCCGCCTGCAAGAGACAGCGCACCACTACCTCGGTCTGCTGCTGCCAGAAGTTCGCGTCGGTGATGGCGCCAGCCGCTCCCGCGCAGAGAGCTCCCGCGCGCATCATCGCCGTCTGGGGGTTGTCGCATCCCCGCACCGGCGACCAGCGCAGTCCCCCCGCGACACCAACGGCGAGGCCCTGGGGATCGAAGACCCCGACCGGACCACGTTTAGCGCGAGCGGTGATCGTGGCCGCGAGATTGTCGGGTCGGGTGCTCGTCGTCACGACCGCACCGGGCGCGTCGAGGATGAAGGGGATGACGAGGTTCATCCCCTTGCCGCTTCGCGGGGGACCGAGCACGACCATCGAGTCCTCGACGCTTGCGTAGCACGCGACCCCGCGGCTCGTGCCGAGAAAGAGACCGAGATCGCTGGCCACAGGCTTCTCCACCAATGGCCGAAGGATGGCCCCACGCCGGCGCAGCTGCTGCACCCCGGCGACGACTTGGACCTCGTGACGCGTAGCGAGACCCTCGAGTCGCGTCGGGTCGTCGCCGGTCGCGCGGCTGTCGCGCTGCAGGCGGCGACCCGCGAACACTGCACCGGTGAGGCCACCCGCGACGACGGCGAGGGACGTCGTCCAGTAGAGCCAGGCGGGACCGACCGCCACCTTCCATGCGAGCGACGGACGGCTGAAGAAGGAGAAGGCCGTCACGGCTCCGAGCACGTGGCGGGTCGGCAAGCCGTGACCCGAGAGCCACGCGGCGAGTAGTCCCCCACCCGCGAGTAACGCAAAGAGGGCCACGCCACTGGCCAGAAAGCCCAGCGCCAAGTCTTCGACGCTGCGTCGGCCGCTCATGACATCCTCTGGTTGGTGTCGAACAGGGCCAACTCGCCCGGGGTGCACACGTGGCGCACGACGAACGAACGCTCGCCCACCCGCCAGAGCCCCTCGCCGCGCGCGAGACTCGAGAGCTGATCGACTTCGGTGCTCGACAACCCGAGGGCCGCGCCGGTCTTGGCGTCCTCGCCCGACTCCTGGGCGTAGACGATCTTGGTCGAACAGTCCGCCAGCAGACCGAGCGCGAGGTTGCGAGATTGCGAGTCGCGTTCGCCCACGGCGTCGAGGTCGCTCAGGCGGTGGATGACCATCAGGTTCGCTAGTCCGAGCGACCGGCTGAGCTTCCACTGGCTCTGCATGCGGGCAAGCAGCGCCGGCTGCTTCAATACCCGCCACGCCTCGTCGTAGATGACCCAGCGCGGGCCCCCCGAGGGATCCTGCAGGGCCGCCTCCATCCACGAGCTCGCGCACGCCATCACGAGGCCGATCTTCGCGTCCGATCCGGCGATGCGACTGAGGTCGAGGCTCACCATGGGTAGCTCCGGGTCGAAGCGGACCGTCGATGGCCCGTCGAAGAGTCCGCCGAGGTCCCCGCCCACCAACCGGTTGAGCGCGTGGGCCACGTCTCGTCCGTCGTCGAGCAACTGCGCGCGACTGGACCCGAGTACGTCACCGGATGGAGAGAACATCGCCGCGACCACGTGGGGCAGCGTCGCAACAGAGTTTGTCCGCAACGCGTCATCGAGAGCCGAAAACAGAGCCGTCGACTCGACCGGCGCCGTCGCTCGTCCCAAGGACGCTTCACTGATCGAGCGCAGCAGGTCGCGCCGGCGCTGGCGAACCATGTCGACCCACGTGGCGTCGGACAACGCCGTCGCGGTCCCGTCGGGACAAATCAGCGACCCCGGTCGCGGTCCCTCATCGAGCGGGTTGAGTCGCGCCGAGGTGCCACCGAGCTCGATGGCCTGGCCGCCGACGCTGCGCGCCACGGCCGACCACTCGCCCTTGGGGTCGCCCGGCACGTAACACCGTCGCCCGAAGGCGATGCTGCGCACTGCAATGGACTTCGCGAGCGTGGACTTGCCCCGCCCGACGACGCCGGCGAGCAGACAGTTCGGGTTGGTGAGGACCCCCAACCGGTAGAGGACCCAGGGGTCGTAGACGAAGCCGGCGCCACTCCAAGCGTCCTGTCCAATCAGGACGCCCTCGCTGCCGAGCCCACTCTCAGCAAGGAACGGGTAGGCGCCCGCCACGACCTCACTCGTCGCGCGGTGCGGTTCCACCCGCAGCCCGCGATAGCTGCGCAGCGCATCGTCACCAGTCTCGCCGTTCCTCGGCAGGTACGCCGCCGTGGCTCGCTCGTTGCGCGAGGAACTTCGGGCGCGTTTCGCCTCGTGGCGCTGCGACACTTGGTCCGCCCTCGAGATTCGGTTCGCCGCACGCGCCAGCGCCCTTCGCTCTGCGCCCGTGGCGTCGTCGGCGAAGTACAGCGCGCCGCCGAGCGAGTTGCCCCCGTCGAGGATCGGTGGCGGCGTTCTCTCTGTCCGATTGGGCTCGACTACACGAGGCTCGTTGGAGGTCTCATTCCTTCTCATACGGTGACCTCATTCTTTAGTGATGAAACTGCGTGTGCTCTGCTGACGAGACGACGACCCTTGGACGGCGCCGCTCAAAAGACACTGCGACCGAGGGGTAGCGCCGCGACGACGAAACCCTGGGACTGACGCCCATAGAGGACTCGCGTCTCGCACCCGGACTGTCCGGCCGAACGTTCGATGAGTGCGACCGCCGCGGTGAGACCCTCTTCGCTACTCGCGGTGACGGTGATGAAGCCGCTGAACTCGACGTCGGCGTGCCCGTTGATCAGGGCCTGCTCGCGCTTCAGCAGATCGTTGAACTCCTGGACGTCGCTGAGTTCCTGGACCTGTCCGACCTTGGCCTTGTGGTGGGCGTTGGTGACCGCCTCGGTCTTCTCCTTGCGCAGTGACTTCAGCGCGTCGCCCGTGGCGAGCGGTCGCGCGAGTAGCGAGAGCGACTTGCGGATATCGGCGGCGAAGATCAACGCGTGCAGAAAGTGCGGGGCCACTTCCACTCTCGGCCACTCACTTATCCAGAGCACAGTGGAGTAGCCCGAGTCGTGGCGCAGATACGACCAGTGCTCAGAGAGCGCGACTGGTCCCGAGGTCGCCAGCGTCGCGGGTGCTTGTTCGCTCCCATCGCTCGCAGTGACTTGCGCCCCGAGTGGGGCGTTGGGGTCGTAGGCCTGGCGGAGCAGTGTCGCGAGGAGCGCCTCGTCGAGCCACTCCCCCACTCGCAGATCGGCGTCACGCAGTCCCTGCTCCAACACCGACATATCGATCCGGAGCACCTTCGCGGCACCGCGCAAACCGCGTCCAGCACTGCGGATGGCGCCGGCCGCTTTCTTCAGATCCAGCGAGAGGGTAATCGTGGTGCGGTGCGTGGACGAACCGAAGGACGACTGGGTGAGCAGTCGTTGGTACTCGACGTTCGCCCAGTCCTCAGCGTGCGTGGCGTGTTCTTCGTACCAGTGGGCGAACTGCGTGCCGGGGTCGGGCACGGTGGATTCGAGCACCTGGATCAATGCGCAGGTCCCGGTCTGGGCGAGCGACGCCAGGACCCGTCCCCACATCGAGACGCGATCGCGCTGGCTCGCGGGCGCGAGCAACACGTAGGCCGGGTGCGACACGCCGAGTACCGCCGACAGGGTCTGGCGATGCGGGTCGTGGATGAAGCAGGCCCCGGTAGTGGGATCGTTGTAGAAGCGCAGCGACGCCGCGTCACCGGGTAACGCCATCGTGCCCACGGGGCGGGGCGGTGACACTCGAACGCGGTAGGTGGTCTGTCTGGTCACCCGGCGCAGTTGCCACTGCATCACCGTCGGCAGCCACTCGACGACGACACGGCCCCTCACCGGCACGAACGCTGTGGCGAGGAGTCCTGCCCAGAGCGGCGCCGTCACGATGAGCCCTACTCCCCCACCGGTCAAGAGGCCCGTTAGCAAGGTCAGCGCGGCGATCAGGATCACCCCACAGCGCAACGCCGAGAACCCCAGCAGGAAGCCGCGCGTCGAGCGCCGGGCGAAGCGCACCGTGGGGGGTCCGAGGTTGACGGTAGTCACGAGATCTCCTTCGGTGTTGGGAACGATTGGTTACTGAATCGCAACGGCGGCACCGACGAGGGGAGCGACGTGGACGACGTAGTTGGCTCGTCGACCGGGCGGTGCGCTGTCGACGGTGTTGGCATGTCTGAAGTTGACGCCGGACGACGTGGAGTCGACGCGCCAACGTGACTTGTCGGCGACGTCGGCGACGGCGCCGGAGATTCCCGGTTGGCTGTAGCGCCGCCACCACTCGCGGGTGACGTCGCGGGCGGCACGTTAACACTGGGAGTAGTTCCGTGACCGGCGGCGGCGGAACCTTGTTGGACTCCGCTCCGGACGGTTCCTCCCGCGCTTCGGCCAGCGTGTCTCGCGGCACCGGCAGCGAGCGCCACACCCGCAGTCGCCACACCCGCACCGGCCGCTGCCGCAGAACCCACGCCGGAACTCGCTGCGCCACTCGCCCCGCTGGCGGCGGTCGTCGCTCCCTCTGACGCCCCAGATGCGGTGGGTGTCGTAGGTGTCCCTCGACCCGTCGGTGCGCCGGCCTTTTGCTGAGTGCCACCGAGACTCTGGGCGGCCCACTTCATCGACGCCATCTTCTGGGGGGCACCGATGACCGTGGACGCTCCCGAGGTGGCGTGTGAAGCAGAGCCTGCGACTGTCGCCATGTGATCGCCGGTGAAGTGGACAAGTTTCAGCGCCATCCACGGCGAGAGTCCCGCGACCAGGAGTATGAACAGACCGGTGATGTCGTTAGTGATGGCAGAGAGTCCCCCGGCGTTCGCCGGCGAGCCCATGCCACCAAGCACGCCAAGTCCGATCACGAAGATGAGGATCAGGATCAGCTTCGAGAACACCAGCGCGAGCATGGCTTCGAGCCACTTGCGCACCCAGCCCCGCGAGACGTCGGCGACCCCTCCGGCGAAGGCCAACGGCGCGAAGATCGCAGTGATGATGATGAGCATCTTTCGAACCACCAGGGCGAACCACACGACCGCGACCGCACAGATCGCGATCAGCGACAAAATCAGTATCGCGCCGGGGCCCGCGACGAGTCCGGTAAACAGGGCGGGACCGATGATCTTGGCTCCGAGGGTCGCAATGGAGCCGCCGGTCGCCAACTGCACGACGCCGGCGCAGAGCTGATCAACCGCCGCCAACAGCAGGTCGAGCGTCGCCAGCGTGACCGCACAGCCCACCGTCGCAATCGCAAGTCCGCGCAGGGCCCGCCCAATGCCACCTCCGTCCTGCTTCAGCGCCGAGGTCACCAACTGGATGAGGAACAGTCCAATGCAGAGAACCGCGGCGATCGAGGTGACGATGCCCAGGTCCAATCCGAAGGCAGTGCCACCGAGGGTGACCGACGTAGAGGAGGACATCTGGGACCAGAGCCAGTTGATCGCGGAGTCCGCGGTGTTCCCGAAGGCCGTCGCCACGCTCGAGAAGACCGAGTTGGTGACCGAGGACCCGAGCGAGCCAATGGTGCCCACAACGACGCAGATCGGGTTCGCCAAGTTGATCCCGGAACAGGACATCTAGTTCACCGTCCAGTAGTTGAGGGCCACCGCGCCATAGCCCGGGTGCAACGACGCGCCGCCGAGGGTGAGACCGAAGGCAATGGACTCAACGACCGACGGGTGACCGGGCGTCGTCACGGTGAGCAGGCCCGACACGTCGTAGATCACCATCAGCGGATCGACCGACGTCCAGCCGCTGTTCATGGCCGCAGTCCACGCCGGATTCATCGACACCACGAGCCCGCTCGCGCGCCACGTCGTTCTCGACTCCGCGAGGAGGTTCCACGCCGTAGCGGTAGGCACCGGTGAGGGACCCGTCGTCAGCGATACGCAGAGCACCTTCGCCGACAATGAAGTTGACAGACCCATCAGCGTGTCGGGCGAGTTGTTGTAGTTGGTCCACGCCAACAGGCCGTTCCTGGTCGAGGTGGCGAAGTCAATATCGAGCAGCTCCTGCGTGAAGGCGAGTCCGTAGAGCGTCGCGGACTGGGAATCCTCGGCGTCGACGGCTCCAAACGTTGAGCTGACGGCCGGTGAGGGAAACGATTGAGTGGCGAGCATGGATAGCGCCTGCTGGGACGTCTCCGTCATTCTCTGATTGACCGCCCGCTCGACGGCCGTCTGGGGTGGTTGCACGCGCAGCGGTCGGTAACTGGAATTCGCACTCGGTGGCGAGGTGGTCGTCGACGACTTCGCTGCATTCGACGAGGCGACCGGTGACGACCCGAGAGCGGACGTTGACGGACCGGCGCCCAGGAAAGAATGCAGGACGACCACCAGCAGTGCGGCGTCGATCAGCGCCACGAGCGATGCCGCGAGCAGCGTGGAGCGTCTCACCCCGCGCAGGTACATCATCAGCTGAGGCTCGATCCCAGATGGAAGAACGTGTTGATCAACAGGTTCGATCCGCCAATCAGTAGCGCGGCGACCAGACACCAGAGCAGGCCAGACTTGCCGCGACTGGAGAACTGCGGATTGCCGCTGTGGTGACCGATTCCCATCATGACCGCGCTCGCAACGAAGCCACCGAAAGCGAGCACGAGACCGAAGGCCATGACCGATCCCATGAGGGTGGACAAGGTGGTGAGCCCGGGTATAGCGGTGGTATTGGGCGTGATGCTGATGTCCGCCTCCAACATTTTGGTGGCTACGAGTTGGGTGATCATTTCTCTCCTTGGTTTGGTGTTGGATGTATTCGACGCAAGAGACAATGGTCGCTAGTCCACGTGACGAATCCCGGAAAGACCGCCGCCGACGAACTGCGCGTACGTCTGGATGATGATCCCGTACTGGGCGTCGACCGCCGACTCCACGAGACCCTCACCGAGGTAGAGCCCCACGTGACCGGGGTTAGCAATCGTCCCGTCACTGCCCGGCACGAGCACGAGGTCCCCCGGTGCGATGGTGGCGAAGGAAGCAACGGCGCTGCCTTCGTTGATTTGGTCGCCGGTGTAATGCAGCAAGGTGACGCCAGCCTGGCGCCAGGACATCATGGTGAGTCCCGAGCAGTCGAAGGCCGCGGGTCCGGTGCCACCCCAGAGGTAGGGCTTGCCGAGCTGCGCGAGCGCGTAGGAAACGGCGACGGTTTCAGCGGCCGTGGCATTGGCAGGGAGAACGTAGTTGGTTGGCAGGCCGTTGTTGAGCACCGGTGAACTGGGCAACGTGGCGACAGCCGCCGCACCGCAGTCCGGGTTTGGCGCCGGCGAAGTCGTTGTCGTCGCAGAACCAGATGGGGACGGTATCTGGATTCTCGATGCCGCACAGGAGATCGCCTGAGCGGTCCCGCCCACGGAACTGAACAGGATGACGAGTCCCAATAGTGAAGCTGCGGCACACACGAATAGGGCGACAATCGCGAGGATAATCTTCCTCACCTCAACACTGATCTCTCACTTGACGGTTCAGGATGCTGCGGACCTGACGGTAAACACAACAGTCTCCACCCCGCTTGTTGGGTCGATCGTTCAGACGGGTGCCTACCGATATCGAGATTCCCGTCGCGGTACCGACGTCGAGCGTAAGCATTCAATGATGCAAAACGTCGTTCCGCGTTTCCGCATCTTGAGGAGTCCGACAAAGTTGATGAATACGTTCTGGTGCAGTTCTTCAAACCCTCGATACCAGAGACGTCGGGGCCGGGGGTAACCGGTACTTCAAATCTGAGATCCGATCGCAGCTCGTTCGTGTAACTCCCGATCATGAAGAGCGTCTGACGAGTGGCATGAAGCGCAACGGTCGCGCCAGTTAGGGTCAGACTGGGAATGTTTTGAAGCACCCGTAAGACTCAGCATTGGGTTTGCGACGAGTCTGATGAACCCCATTCACCAAGCAGTTTCAGTCTGGCCGTGAGGCGGTCGCAAGGTGTGCGGGTTTGAATCGGCTAGGGGGCTCATCTCCCAGGTTGCGCGACCTCGCCCAAGCCAATCTCGAGCGCCCTCTCAAGGCTGGCCGCGCCGATGTCGATCCTCGCGCACCCGACCCCGGCGTCGAAGAACCC
The DNA here is from genome assembly GCA_003132205.1 of Acidimicrobiaceae bacterium. Classification (GTDB taxonomy): domain Bacteria; phylum Actinomycetota; class Acidimicrobiia; order Acidimicrobiales; family RAAP-2; genus RAAP-2. The sequence continues at coordinate 1,030 of PKWY01000011.1, read as the reverse complement.
CTTCTTGAGCATCATCGTCGGGTCCCGGTCGTACTCCAGCGGAGGAACTCTTCGCGGAGTTGGGCGGTGAACGATTCGATCAAGCCGTTCAGCCTCGGTGAGCCAAGGTCTATGAAGAGCGAACCCGCACCGTTGAAGAGATCACAACTGACAGGGCGCTGAGTTACAAACCAAGAGACCTGCCATGTTATAGGAAGTAGTCACATCGCTACTAGAGGTCGTGCGAACCCCGGTTGAAGAGGTGGTTACGTCCATGGTGAGTTCATCCGATTCAAGGTTGGACGCTACGTTTCCGTCGATAGCTGATATCACCGCCTGGTCGTAGACCACCAAAAGCTTGACAACGTCAACGTTCGATTTGCCCTGAACGTGATGACTCTTACTTTCAACTTCGCATGAGAGCGTCTGATAGTAGAAGTCGTTCTCCGCCATTGATGGGCATGTTCCCTTGGACGTAGGTACTGAAATGGACTTCGAACTTGCCGAAGCACCGTTATAGACATCGGTGACGACCATACACGGCTTTATGGGAATAGAAAAACTTAAAACCAACGGGCCAGTATCGCTGATGCAAAAGCTGTAACTCGAGGTGCGTGGCGTGGATGTCGTCCCTGGCCCAGAAGTCCCTTCGCCAGTCGTAGAAGTTGACGAGATCGTTGGCGCTTTGGGTATTTGACTCGCCGTGCATTTCGTGATGCTGCGACCGTCTAACACCGGGGTGTTCGCGTAGTAGTCCGACACCCAATTACCGGTGCCCAAGAGATCCCACCAAGTCGTCGGGTCCGTCGAACCCACTGACGTGCCTTGGGTCTGACAGACCAGCGCGACCGATGTCCCGTTGGCGATGCCACCTTGGTTCGTGTAGTTGGTGCCCGGCCCCGAGTAGAGAGAGGCTCCGGCGAGGACGATGCTGTAGGTGTAGTAAGAGGGCTTCGGAGCGCCCGACGAAGTCGTCGGCACCGCGGGTACCTGACTCGCCGTGCATTGCGTGACGCTGCGACCGTCTAACACCGGGGTGTTCGCGTAGTAG
>PKWY01000037.1 GCA_003132205.1 Acidimicrobiaceae bacterium | reverse complement strand
CTCTAGTCCCCGAATTGGCGACACCAGACCCGCTCCACAGATAGGCGACACTCGTCCCGGGACCAGCACTCCCGCCAGCCAGTCGTCAAGCTCTGGTGGCCAGGGAAACACTCAAGGCGGCGGCCAGGGCGGTCAGAACCGTCGTCGCCGTGGCGGACGCGGTCGCGGCGGACAGGGCGGCCAGGGCGGACAGCAGCGAGCGCCCCAGCAGACCCGTTACGCTGACGCCCCCGTTGAGGCGTCGGCTCCCGAAGGGAGCTCCGACAACGCCGCGGGGCGCGCCAAGAGCCGCAAGCGCCGCGGGGGAGAGCGTCGCACGAGGGCCCAAGGCCGCTACTTGATGTGCGTGCACACGACCAAAGAGGCGACCCACATCGCGACCCTCGAAGGCCGCACGATGGTCGAGTACACGGTCGCCAAGGCTGCGGACGAGACCAACCAGATCGACGGCAACATCTACGTCGGACGCATCCAGAACGTGTTGCCCGGCATGGAACTCGCGTTCATCGACATCGGCATTCCCAAGAACGCCGTGCTGTACCGCGGCGATATCTCATTTGACAATGAGGACGTCGAGGGCGTGGACCAGAACGGCAAGCGCATCGAACAGATGATCAGGTCCGGTCAGACCATTATCTGTCAGGTCACGAAGAACGCCATCGGCGCCAAGGGCGCGCGCCTCACGCAGGAAGTCTCGATTCCGGGGCGGTTCGCGGTGCTGGTACCGAATTCGTCGACCATCGGCATCTCCAAGCGCCTGCCCGACGGCGAGCGCCGCCGTCTGCGCAAGATCATCGACGACGTGAAGCCCGAGCGCCACGGCATCATCATCCGCACCGCCGCCGAAGGCGTCTCCGCCGAGGATCTCGCTCGCGACGTCACGTCGCTGTCGGAGAAGTGGGCCGCCATCGAGGCCGAGGTCGCCAAGTCGAACCAGCCCCGCCTCGTGTACCGCGACCTCGACCTTGCGGTTCGGGTGCTTCGTGAGGAGTTGAACGACGACTACCGCGGGGTGATCATTGACGACAAGATCCTCTACGAGAAGGTCCGCGAGTACGTACTCGCCGTCAATCCGGAACTAGCGGACCGCATCGAGTACTACGACCGTGGAACCGAGGAGCTGCCCCTCTTCGAGAGGTACTTCGTCCATGAGCAGCTCCACCGGGCCCTCGACCGCAAGGTCTTCCTGCCGTCAGGCGGATCGCTGATCATCGAGCGCACCGAGGCGCTCACGGTTGTTGACGTCAACACCGGCAAGAACGTCGGCACGTCGAACCTGGAAGAGACCGTGTTCCGCAACAACCTCGAAGCCGCCGAAGAAGTGGCGCGACAGCTTCGTCTGCGCGATATTGGTGGAATCATCGTCATTGACTTCATTGACATGGAGGCCAGGGGCAACCGTGAGGCGGTGGCCTCGGCGCTTCGCCAGGCCCTGTCGCGTGACAAGACCCGAACCCAGGTGTTCGACATCTCCGAGCTCGGGCTCGTGGAAATGACACGAAAGAGGGTCAATGAGAGCCTCTTGGAATCGGTGTCGAGCGTGTGTTCGATGTGCGACGGTCGAGGCTTCATAGTCGCGACGGGCCTGTAGCGTCACTGCCACCTGATCATTTCGGCTACTATAGAAACCCTATGTACGCCGTTATCCGAGTAGGCACATCCCAAGAGCGCGTCACCGAGGGCCAAGTNNTTGTCCGCGTTGACCTGCGCCCCGAGGAGATTGGTGCCGATGTCCAGTTCGAGCCCGTATTGCTAGTCGACGGGGACAGTGTTGTCGCCGGCCCAGCATTAAAGGGTGCCACCGTCAGTGCCAAGATCATCGGCGAGGAGAAGGGCCCGAAGATTCGGGCCTTGACCTACAAGGCCAAGTCAATCCAGCGCAAGCGCTGGGGGCACCGCCAGCACTACTCAACAGTCGAGATCACCAAGATCTCCGCGAAGGCATAAGGAGTATCCATGTCAAAGACCAAAGGTGGCGGTTCTACCAGGAACGGTCGTGATTCCAATGCCCAGCGCCTCGGAGTCAAGACTTTTGACGGAACTGCCGTGAAGACCGGGAGCATCATCATTCGCCAGCGCGGCACCCTGTTCCACCCGGGGCGCAACGTCGGCATCGGCAAGGATGACACCCTGTTCGCGCTCGCTGAAGGAACTGTGAAGTTTGGTTTCCGACGCGGCCGAAAGCTCGTCGACGTCCTCGTTGACTGAGCTTTCCTCCTAAAACAAGAAACCCCCGGGCTTAGGCCCGGGGGTTTCTTGTTTGTTGCAGTGATTATACGCCCTTGACTGCCTTCTTGAAGGTTGAGCCAATGGAAACCTTTGGAGCCTTGGAAGCCTTCACCTGGATGGCTTCGCCGGTCTGTGGGTTTCGGGCGGTGCGAGCCTTGCGATCTACACGCTCGAATGAAAGGAAGCCCGAAAGAACGATCTTCTCACCCTTTGTAACGTTCTTCACGACCACATCTTCAAAGGCCTTTAGGACCTCAGCTACCGTGCTCTTCGTCGCGCCACTCTCGGCAACAATTGCATCTACCAACTCGGCCTTGTTCACCGGTCGACTCCTTACTCTTCGTTGAAACGGACTGGGAGAGTTCCCAGCAACCGCAGCCATCTTTATCGCAAAAATGCTGCAATATTGGGATTTCTGCCAATAATTCACAAGGAATAGTGGTTATTGCAACTCAAAATCCCTGTTGAGAAATGGTTTTGAATTCTTAGGCGGCGGAGAAATAGTTGATTTCGTGCCGTACGATGGTCGAATGGACTACCTGAATCGCACCAAATTAAAGGAATTCACTCAAAAAGAGCGGTCCCTCTACGAATCGCGCCACCCGAACTCGCGGGCGCTGCACGACAACGCGAACCACCTCTTCGCGCGGGTCCCCATGACGTGGATGACCAAGTGGGCCGGAGGCTTCCCGTTGGGTTTCTCCGCCGCCCACGGCGTCACGATTACCGATCTCGACGGCCACGAACTGGTGGACTTCGCCCTCGGCGACACCGGCGCCATGGCTGGGCATTCGCCAGAGCCGCTCATCGAGGCCATGGCTCGGCGCATTGGTGTGAACGGAGGCGTGACCACCATGCTGCCGACCGAGGACGCTGAGTGGGTGGCGGGCGAGCTCTCGCGCCGCTTCGGCCTGGCGCAGTGGTCGTTTAGCCTCTCCGCCACCGACGCGAACCGTTGGCTGCTTCGTCTCGTGCGCCTCGTCACCAAGCGTCCGAAGATCCTCGTGTTCTCCTACTCGTATCACGGCTCGGTCGACGAGACCTTCGTCGTCGTTGACGAAGGGGGCCGCCAGTCATCGCGGCCAGGCAACGTGGCGCCGGCCGTCGACCCGACCACCACCACGCGGGTCGTCGAGTTCAACGACCTTGCGGCGCTTGAGCGCGAGCTCAGCCACGGCGACGTGGCGGCGGTGCTCACCGAGCCGGCGCTCACCAACATCGGCATCGTGCTGGCCGAGCCCGGGTTCCTCGAAGGGGTGCGCGCGTTGTGCGACGCCACGGGGACCCTGTTGATCCTCGACGAGACCCACACGTTCTCGGCGGGTCCTGGCGGCGCCACGAGGCGCTTCAACCTGAGCCCCGACGCGCTCACGATCGGGAAGTCCCTCGGTGGAGGGGTCCCGTGCGGCGCCTACGGACTGAGCCAGGAGCTCGCAGAACGGGTCCTTCAGGCGGTGTCGAGCGGGGCCGACATCGCCGATGTCGGGGGAGTGGGTGGCACATTGGCCGGGAACGCCATGAGCTTCGCCGCCATGCGCGCGGTTCTCGGCGAAGTGCTGATCGACGAGGCGTTCGGACCCATGGAGGAGCTCGCGACCATGTTCGCCAACGGCGTGAAGGGAACGATCGACGCGAACGGACTGCCGTGGTCGATCAGCCAGCTCGGCGCGCGCTGCGAGTACCGCTTCGCTTCGCCCGCGCCTCGAAACGGCGGCGAATCCTTGAAGAGCGCCGATCCGCTCCTCGAGGACTACCTGCACCTCTTCGGGGCGAATCGCGGCGTCTTGCTGACGCCGTTTCACAACATGGCCCTGATGTGCCCCGCCACGAGGCCCGAGCACGTGGAGCGCCACCAGGCGGTCTTTGACGAGGCAGTGGGCCAGCTCGTCGGCTGATCAGAAGGCCTTTGCGAGTGGAGCCGTAGGATGGGTGCGTGTCTTCCTTCGTCGATTCCGCTCAACTCCACGCCAAAGCGGGTGACGGGGGCGCGGGCTGCGTCAGCTTTCGCCGCGAGGCCCACGTCGCCAAGGGCGGTCCGGACGGTGGCGACGGCGGCCGTGGTGGCAGCGTCTGGATAGTGGCCGACCACAACCAGGCATCGCTGCTGGGCTTTCGAGACCACCCCTTTCGTCGAGCGACTGACGGCCAGCACGGCACCTCCAAGCGCCAGCACGGCTCGGGCGGCAAGGACATAACGGTCACGGTGCCCGTCGGCACCCAGGTCTTTAGTCAAGAGGGCGAGCTGCTCGTTGACCTCTCGGGTCCGGGGGACCGTTGGCTCGCCGCCGAGGGCGGGCTCGGGGGTCAGGGCAACGCGCGGTTCCTCTCGAACCAGCGCCGCGCGCCGGCCTTCGCCGAGCAGGGCGAGGTCGGCCAGGAGCGTTGGTACAACCTCGAGCTGAAGTTGCAGGCCGACGTGGCGCTCATCGGGTTTCCGAACGTTGGAAAGTCGACGCTGATCTCTCGCGTCTCCGCGGCTCGTCCGAAGATCGCGGACTACCCCTTCACGACCCTCGTGCCGAACCTCGGCGTTGTTCGCGTCGGCGCGCGCTCGGGTCGTCCCCAGGACGCCACCGAGTTCGTGATGGCGGACATCCCCGGTCTCATCGAGGGTGCGGCCGCCGGCCGCGGACTCGGCCATGACTTCTTGCGCCACGTCGAACGAGCCCGGGTCCTCTGCGTGCTGCTGGACCTCTCCGAGCTGGCGCCCATCGGACCCCGCGAGCAGTTGGACATCCTGCTGCGTGAATTGGGCGACTACCAGGCCGATCTCCTGGAGCGACCCCGCGTGGTCGTCGGATCGAAGGGCGACGTCGCCGCCCACGAGTTCGAGGGCGTCCTCACGATCTCCTCGGTGACCGGCGAGGGAATCGACCAGCTCGTGGCCCAACTGGCGGGACTCGTCCTCCAGGTCCGTCGAGAAGAAGCCGAACAGCAGGACCACACGGTCGTCGTCCACAAGCCCCTGCCCGACGAGATCTTCGTCGAGCGCGACGGACAGAACGCGTGGGTCGTCGAAGGGCGTCCCGCCATCCGCGCCGTGCGTTTCCAGGACCTCACCGACGACGAGGCGCTCGCCGAGATAGTCAGGCGCCTACGCGCGCTCGGCGTGGACCGCATGCTCACGCGCGCGGGCGTGCGCGACGGTGACGTCGTGACGATCGGACCGCTCTCGTTCGAGTGGTGGCGCGACGAGGTGGGCGCCGGGCTCGACCGCGGCGATCATCACCGCGCGTCTCGTCGCGAACGACTCGCCCGACACGGTCGCCTGGACTTGGGAGATAGCGATGACGACTCGTAGCGTTGTCGTGAAGGTCGGCACATCGTCGGTCACCGACGCCACCGGGGGCGTCGACTACGGGGTGCTTGTCAACATCGCCGACGACGTGGTACATCTGCGTGCCGAGGGATGGACCGTCGTGGTGGTCACGTCGGGGGCCATCACCGCGGGTTGGGCCGAGGTCGGCAGGGGCGCGCCGCGTCCCACTGACGCTGCGACCTTGCAGGCGGTCTCCGCGGTCGGACAGCCGCTCCTCATGCACGCGTGGCGCAACGCTTTCGGCGAACTCAGCACCGCGGTCGGACAGGTGCTGCTCGCCCCGCTCGACTTCTCGCACCGTGGCCAGTACCTGCACGCGAGGGGGACCCTCGCGTCGCTCCAAAGCCTCGGTGTGGTGCCGATCGTGAACGAGAACGACGCCGTTGCCGACGAGGAGATCCGCTTTGGCGACAATGACCGTCTCGCCGCGCTCGTTGCCAACCTCATCGGTGCCTCGCACCTCGTACTCTTGACCGACACCGAGGGTCTCTTGACGGCCGACCCCCGTCTCGATCCCTCGGCGACGCTCATCGAGGAGGTAACGGCCATCGACGCCGACCTGGTGGAAGTCGCTGGGTCGAGTCGTTCCGGCGTCGGCAGCGGCGGTATGGCCTCCAAACTCGCGGCCGCCCGGATGGCCACGTGGTCGGGCATCACCACGGTGATCGCCCCGGCGCGCGCCCCGAAGTCGCTTCGAAAGGCCCTGAGCGAGAAGACCGGCTTCGGAACCACCTTCCATCCGAGGAGCGAAAGGCTTTCGGCGCGCAAGTCGTGGATTGCCTTCGCCGTCGCGAGCCGAGGCTCTCTCACCATCAACCAGGGGGCACTCCAGGCGCTCGAGCACCACGGGCGCAGCCTGTTGCGCGTCGGTGTCGAGTTGTTCGACGGCGAGTTCGCAGAGGGCGACGCCGTCGAAATCAAGGGTCCCGACGGCCAGGTGATCGCGAAGGGGCTTGTTCGGGTGAGTGCCGAGGGCTTCCGAGACGGCGATGACGTCGTCGTCGTGCACCGCGACGATCTGGTCCTGCTCCGGAGGGTCTAAGTCGCTCCATTACGCTGGAGGGATGTCAATTGTCGATCTGGAGGCGCAGGGCCGCCTGGTACGCGAAGCGTCCCACGTGCTCGCCCAAGCCCCGAACGAACAGCGGTGTGCGGTGCTGCGATCCGTCGCGGACCAGCTCGAGAACGTCGAGGACGAGCTCCTGGCGGTGAACGCCCGAGAAGTCGAGGCGTACGAGGAGTCTGGCCCGGGACGCGACCGACTTACGCTGAGCCACACCCGGGTGCGCGCCATGGCCAGCGCCCTTCGCGAGATCGCCGACGCGCCCGATCCGCTCTTCGAGGTCCTTGACCGCGACGTGCGACCGAACGGACTTCGCGTCGAGCGCGTACGGGTGCCGCTCGGGGTCATTGGCGTGGTGTACGAGAATCGCCCCAACGTCACGAGCGACGTCGCGGGACTCTGCATCAGGAGCGGCAACGCCGCGTACCTGCGCGGCTCATCGTCGGCCATGGCGACCAACAGATTCATCGTGAAGCTCTGGAGCGAGGCGCTCGCGAAAGAGGGCCTGCCCGAAGAGGGGGTCGCCCTCGTCGAAGACCCCTCGTACGAGGCCGCCACCGCCTTCATGCAGATGACCTCGGTGCTCGACTGCTTGATCCCGAGGGGCGGTCCGAGCCTCATCGCGGCTATGCGCGAGCACGCCCGTGTTCCCTACGTGCTCGACGGCGACGGGAACTGTCACGTGTACGTCGACGAGTTCGCCGACCTCGACAAGGCCGTCGCCATCGTGAAGAACGCCAAGACCTCCCGGCCCGGCGTCTGCAACGCCGCGGAGACCGTCCTCGTGCACGAGAAGGTGGCCCCCGCGTTCCTGCCGGCCCTCGCCTTCGCCATCCCCGAAGTGGAACTTCGCGCCGATGAGCCGTCGCGGGCGATACTCACGAACGCAACGCCCGCGAGCGAGGCGGACTTCGAAAACGAGTTCCTGGACCTCATACTCGCCGTCAAGGTGGTGGGCTCACTCGACGAGGCGGTCGCGCACGTGTCGAAGTACGGCACTGGCCACAGCGAGGCGATCGTGAGCGAGAACGAGGCGAACGCCGAGGCGTGGGTGCGCCGGGTCGACGCCGCGGCGGTCCTGGTCAACGCCTCGACGCGATTCATCGACGGCGGGGAACTGGGGCTGGGAGGCGAGGTGGGCATCTCGACCCAGAAGCTTCACGCCCGGGGCCCGATGGGACTTCGCGAACTCACGTGCATGAAATGGGTGGTACGAGGAGAAGGACAGATTCGATGAGTGCACTCGACCCGCGAGAAGAGCTGGCCCAGCGATTGGGGCTCTTGCACGTCCCGCCGCCGCGCTTCGACTCCCCGAAGGACGTTCGAGACCGATTGGCGAACCACGATTACCTGAGCGACGACGCGATCGCGTCGGTGACGTTCCTCGCCGACCGGCTTGCGAAACCCATCCTCGTCGAAGGTCCCGCCGGTACGGGTAAGACGGCCCTCGCGAAGGCCGTCGCGGACTCCGTCGGCGCGCGCCTGATCCGCCTGCAGTGCTACGAGGGCCTCGACGAGAGCAAGGCGCTTTACGAGTGGAACTACCGCAAGCAGTTGCTCAGGATCCAGGCCGGCCGGCCCGAGGGCTCCGCCGAGGAGTGGTCGCACCTCGAGGACGATATCTTCGCCGAGGAGTTCCTGCTCACGCGCCCGCTGCTCGAGGCGATCACGGCGACCGACCCGGTCGTGCTACTCATCGACGAGGTCGACCGTGTGGAGCTCGAAACCGAGGCGTTGCTGCTCGAGATCCTCTCTGAGTACCAGGTGTCCATCCCCGAACTCGGGACTATGAAGGCCCAGCAGATCCCCATGGTGTTCCTGACGTCGAACAACACCCGCGAGCTCTCTGAGGCGCTCAAGCGCCGGTGCCTGTACCTCTACGTGGGCTACCCCGACGTGGAGCGCGAACGTGACATCATCCTGTCACGGGTCCCCGGCATCTCGTCCGCCCTCGCCGTACAGATCGCCCAGGTGGTGCGCTCGCTGCGCATGCTCGACCTTAAGAAGGCACCGTCGGTCTCGGAGACCCTCGACTGGGCCCGCACGCTCGTGGTGCTCGGCCGCGAGGAGATCGGCGAAGAGGACACGGTGGCGACACTGCACATCTTGTTGAAGTACCAGTCCGACATCGAGCGGGCCACCAAGGAAATCCTCGGTCGCTCGAAGCCCGTTGCTTAACCTCCTCGGCGACTTCATTGGTGAGCTTCGAGCCGCCGGAATCCCGGTTTCCATGAGCGAGCACGTGGATGCGGCGCGCGCCATGGAGGCCATCGACCTCAGCAACCGCTCGCTCGTGAAGAACTCGCTCGCCGCGACGCTCGTGAAGGACGGCGACCACATGCCCGTGTTCAACACGGCCTTCGAGGTGTTCTTCGCGAACCGCTCGCTCGAAAGCGTGGAGGACCTCTTGAACGGCGAAGAGGCCGGCGGGGACGACATGAACCAAGAAGGCGCGGCGGGCGCCACTGGTCCGGGTCAGTCGCGCGGCGAGGGCGGAGGGGCGTCATCGTCCCTGTCCGCTCAGGAACTCGCCGACCTGCTCTTTCGCGCCCTGCGGGACGGCAATCGCGAGGCGCTGCGCCGAGCCGCCAACGAGGCCGTCACCCGGTACGCCGGTATGGAGCCCGGCCGCCCGGTCGGGGGGACGTACTACCTCTATCGAACCCTGCGCAACCTCGAGCTCGACAAGCTCGAAGAGCGCCTCAGCCAGGTGTCGCTCGCCCCGGGCGACACGGACGACGTCCTCGCCGAGCGTCTCGCCCGCGACGAGGCCCGCGCGAGGGTCGAGATGCTGAAGGCCGAGATCGAGCGCGAGATCCGCGAGCGCCTCGTCGAGGATCGCGGCGCCGAGGCGCTGGCGAAGTCGGTGCGAAAGCCCCTCCCGGAGGATTTGGACGTGATGCACGCCAACCGCGACGAGATGGCCCAGCTCCAGCACGCCCTTCGCCCGCTCAGCCGCAAGTTGGCGGTGCGGCTCGCTCGGCGCCGGCGCCGGCGCCACCGAGGGCCGATCGACCTGCGCCACACGGTTCGACGCAGCCTCTCGACGGGCGGGGTGCCGATCGACCTGCGGTTCAAGCCCCCGCGTCCCGCGAAACCCGAGATCTACGTCATCGCCGACATCTCGGGGTCGGTCGCGTCGTTCGCGCGCTTCACCCTGCACCTCGTGCACGCCATCAGCTCGCAGTTCTCCAAGGTCCGCAGTTTCGTCTTCGTTGACGGCCTCGACGAGGTCAGCCGGCTCTTCGAGGGGGTGGACGATCCCTCCGAGGCGGTGGCGCGCATCAATGCCGAAGCCGACGTCATCGCCTTTGACGGCCATTCGGACTACGGACGCGCCTTTCTCACGTTCCACGACAAGTTCGCCGACCAGATCACGAAGAGGTCGACGGTGCTGATACTCGGCGATGCGCGCAACAACTACCACCAGGCGCACGCCGAGGTCATCGCCGACCTCAAGTACCGCGCGAAGGCCGTCTACTGGCTCAATCCCGAGCCGACGAGCTACTGGGACAGCGGCGACTCCATCGTGAACCAGTACGCGCCCTACTGCGACAAGGTGATCGAATGTCGCACTCTGCGCCAGCTCGAGGCCTTCGTTGGGGAGCTCACGTGACCGGGACCGTCGAGCCGCCCGAAGGCTTTCGAACCAGCGGAACCAATCCGAAGGGGACGCGCATCGTCCTCATCCGACACGGCGAGGCGTACTGCAACGCCCGTGGCGTCGTGGGCGGCCCCGTGGGCTGCGGCGGGCTCACCGAGCTGGGCGAGGCCCAAGCCCGGTCCCTGCGCGACCGGCTGATGCGCAGCCGCGAGTTCGATGACGCGGTGGCCCTCTACACCTCGGTGCTGCCGCGCGCGATACAGACCGCCCGGATCATCAGCCCCGGACTTCCGTCGCACCTGGCGGCGGTGGCGGACTGCGGACTCTGCGAGTTGCACCCCGGTGAGGCGGACGGCCTCACGTGGCATGAAATGGTCGAGAAGTTCGGCGGCCCGGACTGGGACAACGAGCCGCGCCAACCCTTCGCCCCGGGTGGGGAGTCCTGGTTCGGGTTCTACAAGCGGTGCGAGGGCGCGCTCGCGTCGATTGTCGAGCGCCATCGCGGCGAGCGGGTCGTGCTGGTGGTGCACGGCGGCGTCATCGAGCAGGCNNATGACCGAGATCGAGTTCGACGGCGAGCGCCGGCGACTGCTGCGCTACAACGACCGCGCGCCGTTGGCCGCTGAGTAGCCCTGGAGGAACTCCGCCACGTGAAAAGCCATGTCGAGGCTCTGCGTGGCGTTGAGGCGGGGGTCGCAGATGGACGTGTAGTTGGTGTCGAGGTCACCCTCGAGCAGGCGCGATCCGCCGCCGAGGCACTCGGTGACGTTGTCGCCCGTCAGTTCCACGTGAAGCCCGCCCGGCCATGTCCCGAGTGACTGGTGCACGGCGAAGAACTGGGAGACCTCCGAGAGGATGTCGTCGAAGCGGCGCGTCTTCTGTCCGCCCGACGCCACGAAGGTGTTGCCGTGCATGGGGTCGCACGCCCAGACGACGTAGCGGCCCTCGTCGCGCAGCATCTCCACGAGCGGCGGGAGCAGTTCGGTGATGCGATCGCGGCCGAGGCGCGAGATGAGCGTGAGGCGCCCGGGGACGTTCTCGGGATTGAGGACATCGACGAGGCGCAGGAGATCGTCCGACTTCAGGCTGGGTCCGACCTTGAGCCCCAGCGGATTGGACACGCCGCGCAGGAACTCCACGTGCGCGCCGTCGAGCTGACGGGTGCGGTCGCCGATCCAGAGCATGTGCGCAGAGCAGTCGTACCAGTCGCCAGTGAGCGAGTCGCGCCGGGTGAGGGCTTGCTCGTAGGGGAGTATGAGGGCCTCGTGGCTCGTGTAGAAATCAACGCCCTGCAGGGCGCCGTCGTCGTGCAGGTCGATGCCGCACGCCTTCATGAAATGCAGGGCGCGTTCGATGTCGTCGGCGATCACCTCGTAGCGTTTGCCCTCGAGCGAATTGGCGACAAACTCCTGGTTCCAGGCGTGCACGCGCGACAGTGCCGCGAAACCGCCGGTCGTGAAGGCGCGCAGCAGGTTAAGGGTCGCGACGCTCTGGTGGTAGGCGGCGAGCAGGCGTTCGGGGTCCGGACGGCGCGACTCGGCGTCAAACTTCTCGTCGTTGACGATGTGGCCGCGAAACGAGTCCAAGCGAACGCCGTCGCGCTCCTCGTACTGATCGGAGCGGGGCTTGGCGAACTGGCCCGCGATGCGCCCGACCTTGATCACTGGCACGCCGGAGGCGTACGTGAGCGCCACGGCCATCTGCAGGATGACCTTCAGCTTGTCGCGGATCGAGTCGGCCGAACCCTCGTTGAACGATTCGGCGCAGTCGCCGGCCTGGAGCAGGAACGACTTGCCCTGCGAGACGAGCGCGAGGTGGTCTTGGAGCCGTCGGGCCTCGCCAGCGAACACCAGCGGGGGCTTCGAGGCGAGTTCGCCCTCGACCCGGCCGAGGTGCTCGGAGTCAGGCCACGTGGGGCTTTGGGCGATCTCGCGCGATCGCCAGGTGGTGACATTCCAGTCATTTGTAGGAAGGGCCATGCATCAAGCGTAGGGGCTGAAAGAGCCCGTGGGCAATCGCGCTCTAGGCTCATGGCGTGACAAACAGGCGACTTGGTCTCTTCGGGGGCACCTTCGACCCGCCTCACTTTGGTCACGTCGCCGCCTTGAAGGCGGCGGCTCGCACCAAGCGCTTCGACGTCATCGAGGTGACCGTCGCGGGTGATCCCTATCAAAAGAGCGCGACGGGTCTGGTCCATCCGGCGGCGCAGCGCCTCGCGATGGCCCAGGCGGCCTTTGGTGGACTTGACCTGGTCCGCGTGTCGGACCGCGAGATTCGTCGCAAGGGTCCTTCGTACACCATCGACACGGTGCGCGAACTTCTCAAGGAGTTCGACGCCGTCGATCTCATCGTGGGTGCCGACCTCGTCGGGCAGATAGATTCCTGGCGAGACGCCGAGACGTTGCGCACCCTCGTGCGCGTGGGCGTCGTGCCGCGCCCTGGAGGTTCAACGGCCGTCCCCGAGGGGTGGGACAGCTACGAGATCGAAATGGACCCGGTCGACCTCTCGAGCACGTTCATCCGAGATATCCCTCAAGGGCCTGAAAATCTAAGGGAATTCGTCCCGGAGCCGGTAATTCCCCTCTTCGAAAGTTTCCAAGGCTAGAGTTCTCGAAAGATGGCAGTTCGAAACTTCGACATGACAGAGCCGCAGTCCGCGCGATGGACGGTTTTGGAGTCGGCGCCCCCAAGGCGCCAGGATTTGCGACGTGCGAAGCAGCGCTTCGCCGTCATCGGTGCTGTCTGTCTGGCGTTGCCTTTCGCGGCGGCGCTCCTCGTGCTTGGAGTAGCGCACTGAGTGAGTCTTTGAACAGCAGCGAGACTTTTCGCAGCTCCTACACCCCATTCGTCGCCGAGCTCGTCGACGCGGCTCTGCGCGGCGCCGACGAGAAGCTGGGTCGTGACACGGTCGTGCTCGACCTGCGCGAATTCGTCGATTCGTTTGACGCGCTCGTGCTGTCGTCTGGTCGCAACGATCGCCAGGTGCGTTCCATCGCCGAGGAGATCGAGCGCCAGGTGGACCTGGTGCTCGGGGTGAAGCCGCAACACGTCGAGGGTTGGACCGCGGGCGAGTGGATCGCCCTCGACTACGGCGACGTGATCGTGCACATCTTCGACGAGGCGGCGCGCGACTACTACGATCTCGAGCACCTCTGGAGCGCCGCTCCGGCTTTTCGCCCGCAGCCCCAGCGCTAGTGGTTCAAGAGGGTCGAGAAGTCCTCGGTCGTGACGAGGCGAAGCTTCTTACCGTCGGGCAAGAGCACGTCCTGGATGACGCCCTCTACTGAGATCTGCACCCCGTTGGTCGCCCCTACGTCCTCGGCCGTGAGCACGAGCTGACCGGCGGCGAGGACCTGTCGATTTTGCGACAGCGTCGAGAGCGGCGTCGCGATGTCGAGGTAGCCGATCTTGTCCTTCACCGTGGCGTCAACGATGACGATCTTGCGGGGCAGGGCGCTACTGTAGCCCGTCGACGTCTCGATCGCGGTGGGTCCGAGGACGAGCTCTTGCAGCACCGACAACAGTGTGGGCGGTTCGGGGACGATGCGGCTCGAGGGCGCGAGGTGCCCGGTGGCGTCGACGATGTACACGAGCTGGGTAACGAAGCGAACCCGACCGTTGTTCGTTCCAGGGATCGTCGGGCTCAGAAGTCCTAATTGATTGTTGCTGGGCATCACGACGGTGGGGCTGTCTTCGGTAGGGACCAAGGTGCAGCCGCTCAACAGCAGTGCGCAGAGCGCCGAGAGTGCGACTCCCCTCGTCCGGCTCATGAGTGCACCGCCGCGACGAGGGGCAGCAGGATCTGGAACCGCGCGCCGCCCTCGGGGCTTTCGCCGATCGAGATCGCTCCGCTGAACGCCTGGACGTGGTCGCGAACGAGGGCGAGACCGAGGCCGGTGCCGCGCGCGATCCCGCGGTCGTTGGCCGCGCGTCCGCGAAAGAAGCGATTGAAGACCTGGTCGCGCTCGTCGAGCACCACGCCCGCGCCGGCGTCGTCGACGTTGACGGCGAGTTGTCCATCTTGGACGGTGATGCGCACCGCCACCGCGCCGTTCGCATAGCGGTGTGCGTTGTCGATGAGATTGGTCATGACGCGTTCGAAGCGGCGCCGGTCGACACGGACCCAAGGTTCGTCGACGCCCTCGGCGACTTCGATCGGGGGTTCGCTGATGCCGTGGCGCTGCGCAGCGGAGCGCACGGACTGACGGACCAGTTCGATGGCGGGGACCGTCTCCATGACTAGCGGTGAGGCGCCGGCGTCACTACGCGCCATCTCGAGCAAGTCCTCCACGAGCGCCTGGAAGATCGAGAGGTCGGCCTGAAGCAGGTCGAGGCTCTCCTGGCCCGCGGGCGAGAGCTCGTCGCGGTGCTGCTCGAGCACTGAGGCGGTGGTCGCGAGCGTGGTGAGCGGGGAGCGAAGTTCGTGGCTCACGTCGCTCGCGAAGCGCGCGTCGCGCTCGAGGCGCTCGACGAGTTGACTCACCATGGCGTTGAACGATTGAGTCAGTTGCTGCACCTCTTCGTCGGCCCGGCTGACGACGAGACGCGTCGTGAGCTCGCCCTGGGCAATCAGCGCCGCCGCCTCTGAGACCTCGACGAGCGGGCGAATAGCCCGACGCGTGACCCACAACCCGCCGGCCATGCCAATCAGCATCGTGAGCAGCGCCCCGGCGCTCATCAGCAGCAGCAGGACCCGCAGGGTGTGCTCGAGACCACCCAACCGGAAGACTTCGAATACCTGGGTCTCCACCGCGGGAATCGGCACACCCACGACAAAGATGATCTGATGGTTGACGGTGAGCGTCTGCTCAGTGATGTCGCCCTTGTCGACCGAGGTGATGATCGAGCTCGACACGTCGGTGGTGGCGGCGCCGTTGCTCTTGGACAGCCACTGGCGATGGGTCTGGACGAGGACATTCGAGCCGGTCGCGTGCTGAATCGAGTTGAGGATATTGGCGAGATCGGGCGGCGAGGTGTAGAGCGTGCTTCGAATAAGGGCGGCGTTGGAGTAGCTCTGGCGAAGGTCTGTCTGCTGCTGGTCGCTCACGAGCACGTGGCGAACGCCCATGTACGTGAGTGAGGCGAACATCGAACTCAGGATGAAGGCTCCCAAACCGAAGGTGATGAGCAGGCGAAGTCGAAGACTTCGACGGCGCATTAGAGAACCAACTTGTAACCGGCGCCTCGAACGGTGACGAGAAACGTGGGATTGGCCGGATCTGGTTCAATCTTGGTGCGCAGGCGCCGGATGTGGACGTCAACCAGCCGGCTGTCACCGAAGTAGTCGTAACCCCAGACGCGCTCGAGGAGATCCTCGCGCGACAGGACCTTGCCGTTGGTGGACGCGAGGTCGGTCAAGAGGCGGAACTCGGTCGAGGTCAGATGCAACTCGGTACCGTCGCCGTGGCGCACGACCCCCTCGTCGGGTACCACGTGCAGGTCGCCCAACGAAAACGCATTGGTGCTCTTCTCGGGGCGCCTTCGCAGGTGGGCCTTCACGCGCGCGAGCAACTCTTCGGGCACGAAGGGCTTGGTCACGTAATCGTCGGCACCCGACTCGAGACCGAGCACCACGTCGGCTGTGTCGTCGCGGGCCGACACGATCACGATGGGCAGGTCGCTGGTGTTACGAAGGGTCTGACAGGTCGCGAAGCCCGTCATGCCGGGCAGCATGATGTCGATAATGGCGACGTCTGCGGCCATCCGGTGAAAGAGCGCGACACCGTCCTCGCCGGTTGCGGAGTCGTCAACATCGAACCCTTGGCCTTCGAACATGAGTCGAAGGGCGGTACGAATGTGGTCGTCATCTTCAACGATCAGAATTCGAGGCACGACGTCTCCTTTGAGGGTTGGACTAAGACTAGTGAGGTCGCACCGGCTCGCCAACGTC
Organism: Acidimicrobiaceae bacterium; assembly: GCA_003132205.1. Classification (GTDB taxonomy): domain Bacteria; phylum Actinomycetota; class Acidimicrobiia; order Acidimicrobiales; family RAAP-2; genus RAAP-2. The sequence continues at coordinate 69,487 of PKWY01000037.1, read as the reverse complement.
ATTAGTAACCTTGGGTCGTGTCGCAACCTGGTGCAGTGAAGCGGGCCAACGATCCATGGCAACGCGATGGATTCTCCTCGACCCTCGGCGTGGCCAATCGCTCGCCGGCGACGATGCGCGCCTACGCGAGCGACCTCGATCAGTTCGTTGACTGGGCTCACCTGCAGGGGATCGACCATCCCGCGTCGACAACGGTGAAGACCCTGCGGGAGTATCTGGCGTACATGACCACCAAGGGGGACCAGCGCACGTCGATTGTCCGGCGCCGCGCGTCGCTGCGCAGTTACTTCTCCTGGCTCGTCGAGCGCGGGTTCATCGATGAGAACCCCGCGGCACGCCTGTCGGCCCCGCGGCTCGCCACCCAGTTGCCCAAGATCGTGGTGCGCGAGCAGTTGGACCACCTGCTGGACGAGGATTGGGGTGACGACGAATGGGCGACGCTCGATCGGGCGGTCTGCGAGGTCCTCTACGGCGCGGGGCTTCGCGTCAGCGAACTCTGCGGGCTTGACGTCGACGGTGTCGATTTCACCCAGGGGCTGCTGCGTGTGATGGGCAAGGGCCGCAAGGAGCGGATCGTTCCGCTGCATCAACGCGGTCTCGATGCCGTGCGGCTCTGGCTCGAGGACGCCCGTGACGAGGTCGCGAGGCCGGATTCACCGAAGGACGCGCTGTTCTACAACCGGCGCGGGAACCGCCTGGGGTCTCGCGACGTGCGAAGAATCCTTGATAATCGGGTGGTGCGCGGCCATATTCACCCCCACGCCCTTCGACACACCTACGCCACGCACCTCCTCGAGGGCGGGGCTGATCTGCGCGTCGTGCAGGAACTCCTCGGCCACGAAAGCCTCACGACCACCCAGCTCTACACACACGTTTCGAAGTCACGACTGCAAAAGGTGCACCGTCAGACCCATCCGAGGGGCTGAGCCTTTCCCAGCGACTAACATGATTTGGCTCTCCCACGGTGGGTGAGCAGACGAAATGTCCTTGTGGTTTCGTACGGTCGCCGCTCGCGGTGCACCTCAAGGATTGAGTAACCGAACGGAAGGAAAAGAACGTGGCATTAGTCACTTTGCAAGAACTACTCGACTCGGGTGTGCACTTTGGGCACCAGACCCGCCGGTGGAACCCCAAAATGCGTCGCTTCATTCTCGGCGAGCGCAACGGGATCTACCTGATTGACCTTCGCAAGACTCTTGCGGGCATCGAGACGAGCTACGCCTACGTCCGCGACCTCGTCGCCGAGGGCGGCATCATCTTGTTCGTGGGCACCAAGAAGCAGACCCAAGGCCCGATTGAGGACTACGCCAAGGCCTGCGGCATGCCCTTCGTCAATCAGCGCTGGCTGGGCGGAATGCTCACCAACTTTGCGACCGTCGCTGGTCGCGTGAAGCGCATGGTTGAGCTTCGTGGGATGCAGCGCGCGGGTGACTTCGAGAGCATGCCCAAGCGCGAAGCACTGCGCCACAGCCGCGAGCTGGAGAAGCTCGACCGCAACCTGAGCGGTATCGCCAACCTCGACCGCGTGCCCGACGCCATTTTCGTCATCGACACGAAGAAGGAGCACATCGCGGTCACCGAAGCCCGCAAACTCGGACTTCCCGTCGTAGCCGTCGTCGACACCAACTGCGACCCCGACGTCATTGACTTCGTGATTCCGGGTAATGATGACGCAATCCGTTCGGGTGCGCTTCTTTGCCGCTTGATCGCTGACGCCGTGACCGAAGGCCGCTTCATCCGTGCGAACCGTCCGGTGATTACCAAGTCGGCTTCAGCCGTCGTCGCTCCCGCGCCAGCACCAGTTGCCGCGCCGGTCGCTGAGGCCGCGCCAGCACCAGTTGCCGCGCCGGCCGCTGAGGCCGCGCCAGCACCAGTTGCCGCGCCGGTCGCTGAGGCTGCGCCGGTCGCTGAGGCTGCACAAGTTGTTGAACCAGCAGCTGTAGTTGAGGCTGCGCCGGTCGCTGAGGCTGCACAAGTTGTTGAACCTGCAGCTGTAGTTGAGGCTGCGCCGGTCGCTGAGGCTGCGCCCGTCGCTGAAGCAGCGCCGGCACCCACCGCTGAAGTTGCTCCAGTTGTGGAGTCAGAAGTGACACCGGCACCGGTTGTTGAAGCAACGCCCGACACTGAAGCAAAGCCCGCAAACGCCTAATTCGTCAGTAGAGATTCAAAGAGGAGAACAAGGTGAGTATCACTGCAAAAGACGTACAGACACTTCGTCAGTCAACGGGTGTTGGAATGATGGACGCCAAGAAGGCGCTCGAAGCCAACGACGGTGACATGGAGGCCGCCACCCAGTGGCTGCGCGTTCAGGGCTTGGCCTCAGCGGCCAAGCGTGCTAGCCGCGTCGCCGGCGAGGGTGCAGTCGCCGTCGTGCGCAACGGCAACGTCGCCGCAATCGTAGAGATGCGCTGCGAGACGGACTTCGTTGCGAAGTCCGAGGAGTTTGTGTCGCTCGTGGATGAGATCGCGGCCCGCGTCTGCGCCGAAGGCGAAGACGCCGCCGCGCAGTTCCAGGAGAACATCGAGAAGATGCTCACGACCTTGAAGGAGAACATCTCGCTCGGTCGCGTGTACCGTCTCGAGGCCGGCGAGGGGGAAGTTGTCGAGACGTATTCGCACCCACAGGCTGGACGTGGCGTCAACGCGGTGGCCGTCGTCGTGAAGGGCGGCACCGAAGAGCTCGCGCATGAGATCGCCGTGCACATCGCCTTCGCAAAGCCCCTTTTCCTGAAGCGCGAGGACGTGCCCGCTGAAGAGGTCGCCGCCGAGCGCAAGACCGTCGAGGAGATCTCGCGCAATGAGGGAAAGCCCGATGCGGCGCTCCCGAAGATCATCGAGGGCCGACTGAACGGCTGGTTCAAGGACCGGGTGCTGCTCGAGCAGAACTACGTGAAGGACGAGAAGCAGTCAATCCAGCAGTTCTTGAACGGCGCCACGATTACTGCGTACGCTCAAGTGGTCATCGGTAGCTAGGGACTATCCGTGCGCCGCGTGGTCTTGAAACTTTCGGGTGAGGCGCTTGCTTCGGCCGCGAGTGACGAGACCATTGACGCCACCACCGTTGATTTTCTCGCCCGCGAAATCGCCGGCGCCATGGAACGTGGCGGGCTCGAGCTCGCCGTGGTCGTAGGCGGAGGGAACATCTGGCGTGGCGCCACCGGGGCCATGGCCGGAATGAACCGCGCGAATTCGGACCTAATGGGGATGCTCGGCACGGTCATCAACGCGCTGGCCTTGCAAGACGCCATTGAGTCACACGGACGCCCGACCCGTGTCATGTCCGCAATCGGCATGGACCAGGTGGCCGAGCCCTACATCCGCCGTCGTGCGGTTCGCCACCTCGAAAAGGGACGGGTCGTGATTTTCGCCGCCGGAATGGGCAATCCCTACTTCACGACCGACACGCCAGCTGCTCAACGAGCCGCTGAGATCGAGGCCGAAGTGGTGCTGAAGGGTACGCACGGCGGGGTTGACGGGGTGTACTCGGAGGACCCGCGCGTGAATCCAAGGGCCACGAAGTTCGTGGAGATCTCCTTCGACGAGGTCATCGCGAAGAACCTTCGCGTCATGGATATGACCGCGATTACGTTCTGCAAGGACAATCACCTTCCCCTTCGCGTTTTTGACCTGATGGCCGAGGGTAATCTGGGTCGCGCGCTTGACGGTCACGCCGTCGGTACGCTGGTGAGGTAATGGATAACGAACTCGTAGACCTGGTGATGGACGACACGCGCGAGCGCATGGCTCGAGCGATCGAGCACGTGAAGAACGAGTTCGCCGCCGTGCGGACCGGTCGTGCGTCGTCGTCGCTCATCGAGAACCTGCTCGTCGACTATTACGGCACCGACACTCCGCTCAAGCAGCTGGCCAACTTCTCGGTGCCCGAACCTCGCCTGCTCGTGGTCTCACCGTTCGACAAGGGCGCCATGGCAGCCATCGAAAAGGCCATCGCCAACGCCGACCTGGGACTCAACCCCTCGAACGACGGACAGATCATCCGTCTCGCGTTTCCGACCCTCACCGAGGAGCGACGTAAGTCGTTCGTGAAGATCGTCAAGACCAAGGCGGAAGAGGGAAAGATTGCGCTTCGAGGTGTCCGCCGTCACGCGCGCCAGGAACTTGAGAACCTCGAAAAAGAGGAGGGTCTCTCGAGCGACGACATCGAGCGGCTGGAGAAGGTCCTCGACAAGATGACCCAGGACGAAGTGGCCGTGGTCGACGCGCTGCTCGCTCACAAGGAGCAGGAACTTCTTGAGGTCTGACGACGGCACCCTCGACGAGCCGACCGGCGAAGTGCCGGTCGTGAGTGCGACAGATTCGCGAGTGACCATCACTGGCGCGGAGATTGCCGCCGAAATTGCCGAAGACGCTCCAATCATTGATCCAGCGACGCTGCTGCCTCACTGGACCGACGCTCCGACCGGCCAAGTGCCGATCGTGGTAGCGCGCGAAGCCGCCGAGAGTGACGATCCCTGGGCCGCGATTCCCGCTCCCGCGTGGCGCGAAGGCGAAGCCGACTGGGTGGCTCACGAAGACCAGTTCGACGCCTCGATCCTCGCAGGCGACGCGAAGGAAGAGGACGCGCGTCCTTGGGAGTTCACCCTCGCCGAAGAGGAGATCGCCGCCGAGGAGATCCTCGATGAGACTCCACGCCCCGAACCCCTGCGCACGCAGCGCACCCGTCACAGGATTCCCGCGAATCCGCTCGCCGGTCGCGCTGTTCGACAAGGCTCCCAGCGAAGCGTCTCATTGGCGACCTTCACGGGGATACTTCTCGCGATCGTGGTCTTCGCGGTCTTTGTCGCGGGCACGCTGCCCGTCGCGGTGATGGTCCTGCTCGTCCTCGGACTGGCCGCCGCCGAGGCGTACGCTGGCTTTCGCACCGTGGGGGCGCATCCGGCGACGATCCTCGGCATCGTGGCCGTCCTGACACTGGGCGTTGCCACGTACAACAAGGGGGCGACCGCGATCGGCGCGGTGTCGGTCCTGCTGCTGATCTTCGGCTTCATCTGGTACCTCAGCGCCGCGAAGAAGATCGACGTGCTCGACGGGCTCGGCGCGACGATCTTCGTCTACGTCTGGGTCGGCGTGCTTGGCTCCTACGCGCTGCTGCTCATTTCGCCCCATTCGTTCGCCCACAAGCACGGTCTGGCGTACCTCGTGGGGGCCACAATCCTGACGATCGCCAACGATTCGGGCGCGTTGTTCATCGGGCGCGCTTTCGGACGCCGCCCGCTCAACCAGACTCTCTCGCCCAATAAGACCATCGAGGGGGCGGTCGGGGGCACCCTCGTCACGCTTGTCGCCGGACTGGTGATCCTGCCACTCATAAGCCCCTGGACCCGGGCTCACGGCTTGGAGGCGGCGGTCGCCATCGCGATCGTCTCCCCACTAGGCGATCTCTTCGAGTCCATGGTCAAGCGCACCCTCGGGGTGAAGGACCTGGGCCAGATCCTGCCGGGCCACGGCGGACTGCTCGACCGGGTGGATGGGCTGCTCTTTGCTCTGCCGACGATGTACTACCTCGCCCACGTACTCAAACTGGGATAACGATGTCGTCGACGCGTCCAACCGTGGCGCTCCTGGGTGCAACGGGCTCGATCGGCACCCAAACACTTGATGTGCTTCGCCGCGAGCTCGACTCTTTCGATCTCGTGGCGATCGCCGGAGGGCAGCGCCTGGGCGAGCTTGCGGCGATCGCCAAGGAGTTCAACGTCTCGAGCATCGGCGTCGTCAGCGTCGACGACAAGGCCACCTTGCAGTCAATGGTCGGGCCCGGCGTCACGATCGTCGTTGGAGCTGAGGGTCTGACCGAACTGTCCAGGTGCGCCGACGTGGTGGTGAATGCGGTGGTTGGTTTCGCCGGGCTGCCCGTGACGTTGAGCGCGCTCGAGGCCGGCAAGCGATTGGCGCTCGCGAACAAGGAGTCCTTGATCGCGGCGGCGCCGTTGGTCGCGAAGGTCCGAGCTACCACCGGGGCCGAGATCCTCCCGATCGATTCCGAGCACTGCGCGATTCATCAGTGCCTGGCGGGCTCGTCGGGCGAGCCGGGACATCCCGACGTGCGCCGCCTGCTGCTCACCGCATCGGGCGGTCCATTTCGGGGCTGGTCGAAGGAGCAACTGAGCTCGGTGACCAAGAGCGACGCGCTGAAGCATCCCACGTGGTCCATGGGGCCGAAGATCACGGTCGACTCGTCGACGCTCATGAACAAGGGGCTCGAGGTTCTCGAAGCCTCGGCCCTCTTCGGCATCGAGGTGGGCCGCGTCGAGGTCGTCGTGCATCCGCAGTCCATTGTCCACTCGATGGTCGAGTACGTCGACGGAGCGGTGCTCGCCCAGCTTTCGGAACCAGACATGCGCCTGCCCATTGCGTACTGCATTGGCTCGCCGGTTCGGCTCAACCACGCCTGGGGCCGGCTCGATTTCGGTCAACCCCTGCATCTCACGTTTGAAGCCCCCGACCGCGTGGCCTTCCCGGCGCTCGACCTCGCCTACGACGCGGCCCGCCGCGCGGGAGCGGCTCCGGCGTGGTTGTCGGCGGCCAACGAAATTGCCGTCGAGGCGTTCCTCAACGATCAGATCTCGTGGTCGCGAATCATCCCATTGGTCGCCGAGGTGATGGACGTCTACGACGACGAGGCGCTCGACTCGCTTGAGGAACTGTTCGAGAACGACGCGACCGCCCGTCGAATCGCCCACGGTATGGTAGTTCGGTAGTGAAGTCCTCAGCATCGTCCGACGTCAGATCGCTCCTCACCCTCATTCTCGGTGCGGTGGCGTTGGTCGCCCTGCTCACGTGGTGGGGCGGCTGGGCGCTGCCGGTGGTGATCGGGTCCATCTTCGTCATGGTCATGGGCCACGAGTTCGGCCACTTCATCACTGCCAAACGGTCCGGCATGCTGGTCACCGACTTCTTCGTGGGCTTCGGCCCGGTCGTCTGGTCGTTCACCCGTGGCGAAACCCGCTACGGCGTGCGGGCGTTCCTGCTGGGCGGCTACGTGAAGGTCCCGGGCATGGCCTGGAGCGAGGAGATCCCGGCGGAGAACGAGGGCCGCACCTACCGTTCGGCGTCGTACCCGAGGAAGGTGCTCTTCGCGTCGGCGGGTTCGCTGATGCACGTGGTGATGGCCCTGATCCTGGCGTGGGCTTCGCTCACCCTCATCGGGCTTCCCTCGTCGAGCGCAGTGGGCATCTCGGCGTTCTCGCACTGGGACGGCCACGCGAAGAACGCCGCGCAACTCGCTGGGATCAAGGTGGGCGACCGGATCGTCGCGGTCGACGGCCGGAAGATCACCAGCCTCACGGGCCTCGTCGACGTGGTTCGAAGGAATCCCGATAAGAAGTTGACCCTGGAGGTCGAACGCGACGGCCGCGACATCACGCTGAAGGCCACCCCCGCCAATGCCCAGACTCTGAAAGAAGGCGGGCAACCGGTCGATACCGGAAAGACCCCCGAAGGCATGCTCGGGGTGGAGCTCTCGGAGCTCACGGTGCGCTCGTCGTGGTACGGGGCGATTCCGTCCTCGTTTACGAAGATCGGCTCAACGATCGCAGCGGACGTGCACGCCATGATCCACGTCTTTTCGCCCGGCGAGTTCTCAAGCCTCTTCCATCAGGTCGCCTCTCCCGCGGCGGCGAGCAACAAGACGAATCAGCTGACGAGGCCCGAATCGATCGTCGGGGTCGTTCGAATTGCCGTGCAGAGCACCGAGTCGGGCACCGCGGTGTTCCTCGAGATTCTGATGATGGTCAACATCTTCGTGGGGCTGTTCAACATGCTGCCGATGCTGCCCCTCGACGGCGGGTACGTCGCGATCGCCACCTACGAGCGCATCCGCAGCCGCCGCGGCATCCGCTACCACGCCAATATCAACCTCCTGGCGCCGATCATCTACGCGTTCATGACTGTGCTGCTGGTGCTCTTCGCGTGCACGCTGTACCTCGACATCGTCCACCCGATCGCCAATCCATTCCAATAGGCGCTCCGCGGGGTTGTTCGGCACGGCAGAATAGGGGGGTGGATGTCACTGCCAGCGCTCTCAGCCCCCGTCGCCTCACGCGCCAAATCTCCGTCGGATCGGTAAAGGTCGGCGGCAACGCCCCGATCTCGGTGCAGTCGATGACGACGACCAAGACCGCCGACGTCGANNAGCAGATCTACGCGCTCGCCGCCGCCGGCGCGGACATCGTTCGCTGCACCTGCAATGAGCGGGCCGCCGCCGAAGGACTCGCCCAGATCGTTCCGCGCTCGCCGGTGCCCATCGTCGCCGACATCCACTTCCACGTCGAGATGGCGCTCGCCGCGTTGGAGGCGGGCGTCCACGGGCTGCGTCTCAATCCGGGAAACCTCCGCAAGCCCGAGGAGATCAAGCTGGTCGCCAGCGAGGCGAAGGACCGTGGGGTGCCCATCCGCATCGGCGTGAACGCGGGTAGCCTCCATCCCGACATCTACGAGAAGTTCGGTGGCGCGACCCCCGAGGCGCTCGTCGAGTCGGCGCGCATCGAGTTGGCGTATTTCGAGGAGGTCGGGTTCTCCGACGTCAAGATCTCGGTGAAGGCCTCGTCGGTCGCGACCATGATCGCCGCCTACCGACTGGCGTCGCAGACCTTCGAGCACCCGCTGCACCTCGGCGTCACCGAGGCGGGACCCCTGCCCGGCGGGCTGTTGAAGGGCACCGCGGGCATCGCGACGCTGCTCGCCGAGGGTATCGGCGACACACTTCGCTACTCGCTCACGGCCGATCCCGTGGAAGAGGCCCGCGCCGGACGACAGTTGCTCGAGGCGCTGGGGCTCCGCGAACGAAAGGGCCTGGACCTCATTGCGTGCCCGAGCTGCGGACGCGCCGAGGTCGACGTCATCAAGATCGCCAATGAGGCGCAGATCGCCCTCTCCGAGCTCAACCTGCCGATCCAAGTCGCGGTCATGGGCTGCGTCGTGAACGGGCCGGGCGAGGCGCGCCACGCCGACCTCGGCATCGCCGCGGGAAAGAAGCGCGGACACCTGTTCATCCAGGGCCAGATCGTGCGCGTCGTTCCCGAGGATGAGATGGTCGCCGCACTCGTCGACGAGGCGAAGAAGATCGCCGCCGAGGGAGTCGCCGCGCGCCTGGCGGCGCGCGACAAGTCCGCCGAAGCCGAAGCCGCCGCGGACCGGGCCCTGTTGCTCGACGACAAGGGCGTGGACGCGAATCACGCCGCAGAGCGCATCGAGAGGATTCGCCGGCGCACCGAGGGCTGAGCGGGGGGGCTTGGCTAGGCTGCATCAACGTATCAAAGGAGAATTGTGGCATCCCAGAGCGTCCTCACCCCTCAAGCAGAGGACTTCCCCCGCTGGTATCAAGACGTCGTCGCGAAGGCTGAGATGGCTGACAACGGACCAGTGCGCGGCACGATGGTCATCCGTCCCTACGGCTACGCCATCTGGGAGCGCATCCAGGCTGAGATCGACGCGCGGATCAAGCAAGCCGGCGCGCAGAACGCGTACTTCCCGCTCTTCATCCCCCAGAGTTACCTCTCCAAAGAGGCCGAGCACGTCGAGGGCTTCAGTCCCGAGCTCGCGGTCGTCACGCACGCGGGCGGTGAGGAGCTCGCCGAGCCGATCGTCGTGCGCCCCACCTCGGAGACGGTCATCGGTGAATTCATGGCTAAGTGGATCCAGAGCTACCGCGACCTGCCGCTGCTGCTCAACCAGTGGGCCAACGTGGTTCGCTGGGAGCTTCGCCCCCGGCTCTTCCTGCGTTCGTCGGAGTTCCTCTGGCAGGAGGGGCACACCGCGCACGCCACCTACGAGGACGCCGCCGCCTACGCGATGAAGATCCATCTCGAGGTCTATAACGACTTCCTGAACGAAGTGCTCGCCGTGCCGACGTTCCTCGGCATCAAGCCTCCCCGCGAACGCTTCGCCGGCGCGATCAACACCATGACCTGCGAGGGGATGATGCGCGACGGCAAGGCGCTCCAGATGGCGACCAGCCACGAGCTGGGCCAGAACTTCGCCAAGGCCTTCGACATCTACTACCAGAGCGAGGAGGGCCAAGCCGCGCTCTGTCACACCACGTCGTGGGGTTCGTCGACCCGCCTCGTGGGCGGGTTAATCATGGCCCACGGCGACGACCGGGGGCTGGTCGTGCCGCCCCGCCTCGCGCCCATCCAGGTGGTGATCATCGCGGTGCGCGACGAGCCCACGGTGAACGAGGCGTGCGAGCGAATACTCGCGTCACTGAAGAGCGCGGGCGTGCGCGCCGTCCTCGACCGCGGCCGCGGCAGTTTCGGTCGTCGTCTCACCGACTGGGAGATTAAGGGCATCCCGCTGCGCGTCGAGGTCGGTCCCCGCGACCTCGCCGAGGGCGTAGTCACCGTCGTTCGCCGTGACACCGCCGAGAAGATCACGCTCGAGCTCGAGGCCGTGGCGCCCCGGGCGCCGGCGCTGCTCGAGACCATGCAGGCCGAGCTTCTCCAAGGCGCGAGGGATCGCCGCGACGCCAACACCTGTGACGTGCCATCGGTGGTCAAGGCGATCGACGTCGCCCAGACCGGCTTCGCCCGGCTCTCGTGGGACCTTGTGGGCGACTCCGAGGAGGCCGAGATGAACAGCCAGGCGGTCACCATCCGCTGCCTCGTCCGAGCCGACGGCTCCATCCCGGCGAGCGACCTCGAAGAAGATCTGCTGTGCATCGTGGCGAAGTCGTATTAGTCTCTGACGTAGTTTCCAGGCAGAAAAGAAGCAAATGCAGGGCGTTTTAACCCGTGACGCCCAATTGTGGCTCGCCGGTAATACTGCTACAATTGCTCCCGACAGTCCGCAAAGGACGTTTGGACTCGTTTAAGCGCGGGCCTCGGGCCCGCGCTTTCTCATTGTCTGAACGGCCGTAGACACAGAGAGGAGCGTGATGGCCATGGATTTGGAGACACCATTGCGCTCGCTCCTTATCCCACTGGGGCTCGACCTCTACGACGTCGAGCTCGCGAAGGGCACGCTCAGCGTCATCGTGACCAAAGAGGGCGGCGTTGATCTGGAGTCGCTGACGAAGGCGAATCGGACCATCTCGGAGTGGCTCGATGCGAACGACCCCATTCCGAGCCGCTACACCCTCGACGTCTCGAGCCCCGGCCTCGAGCGGCGACTGAGGACTCCGGGACATTTTCTTTCCACCGTTGGTGAAGTCGTGACGCTGCGCGAGTTGCGCGACGGCCAGCCCACGCGCCGCCTCGAAGGCACCGTCGTCGAGGCGGACGAGACGTCGGTGACGTTGGATGACGCAGAGCACGGCCGGGTCGTCGTGGTGCTCGACAAGATCGAACGCGCGCGCACGGTCTTCAAGTGGGGTGGCGAGGCGAAGCCGACGCCGTCACGCGGCAAGACGAAATCTTCATCGACGAGCAAGAAAGGCTAATTCATGGCGAACTTCGAATTTCTTGAAGCCCTGGGACAGATTGCACGTGACCAGAACATTGACGAGGGGGAGTTGCTCATCGCTTTGGCGAACGCGCTGCTCGCCGCGTACAAGCGTCGCCCTGATTCTGCCGAGGACGCCGAAGTCGAGATCAATCCCGAAACGGGTGAGATCAAGGTCTGGGGTCTCGAACTGGACCTCGACGGCAACGTGACCCGCGAGTGGGACGCGACGCCGGAAGACTTCGGGCGCATCGCCGCCCAGACCGCGAAGCAGGTGCTGATGCAGCTGATCCGCGACATTCAGCGACGCCAGATGTACGAGGAGTTCGCGAACCGCGAAGGCGACATCGTCTCGGGCACCGTCCAGCAGAACGACAACCGCTACACGCTGCTCGACCTCGGCCGGGTCGAAGCGCTGCTGCCCCAGGCGGAGCAGATCGCCTTCGAGCGCTACGAGCACGGCGCCCGGATCAAGGTCTACATCGTCGAAGTGCGCAAGACCAACAAGGGCCCCCAGATCGTCGTCAGCCGCACACACCCGGCGCTCGTCGCCAAGCTGTTCGAGATCGAGGTGCCCGAGATCGCCAATGGCCTCGTTGAGATCAAGGCACTCGCGCGCGAACCCGGCCATCGCAGCAAGATCGCCGTCGCGTCCAACGACTCGATGGTCGACCCCGTGGGGGCGTGCGTCGGCGCTCGCGGCTCACGCGTGCGCAACATCACCAATGAGCTGCGCAGTGAGCGCATCGACGTCGTGCCCTACAGCGACGACCCCATCGAGTTCATCCAGGCCGCCCTGCAGCCGGCACGCGTGCGTGAGGTCCGGTTGAACGAGGAGGAGGGCATCGCGACGGTCATCGTGCACGATCAGCAGCTTTCGCTCGCCATTGGCAAGGAGGGCCAGAACGCGCGCCTGGCGGCGCGCCTCACGGGATGGCGCATCGACATCCGCTCGGAGAACGAGGGCCAAGAGGACGAGATCGTCGAAGAAGTCTGGACCGACGGCGACGTGGTCGTCGACGAGACGGTCGTGGGAATTGAAAACGAGAACGAGGGCGTTGAAGGCGTGATTGACGACGTAGTGGTCGTTGACGCTGAAGGCGACGTCGCAGAGGTAATCGTCGCCGAAGAGGTTGGCGAGCAGGTCGTGGAGGATGAGGCATAACACCGATTCGGACGTGTGTCGTGTGCCGTAATCGGCGAAATGACACGGAATTGGTCCGAGCCGGCCAAGCTGCCGATGGTACCTGGTACCTAGGCAGGGGGGCCGGACGAGGGGTCTGGTGGTGTGCCGATTCGGTCTGCGGCGAGGTTTTAAAGAGTGGCCATGTGGCGCGCGCCCTGCGAAAAGCGGTGAGCGCGAGCGACACGCAAGCTCTCGTAGCAGAGGTGAGGGTCCGGCAAATGGGCTCAGTTGTGAAAGAATAGACAACTGTGTTCGCAGGAAGTGCGAACACATGATTTAAGGGAACGTTTTGGCGCAGAAGAAGATCCGGGTACACGAGCTCTCGAAAGAACTCGGACTAACGAGCAAAGAGTTGCTCGCGCTCGCCCAAAAACTGGGCATCGGCGCCTCCAGCCCGTCGGCGTCCATCGAAGACGCGCAGGCCGACCGCATTCGCCGTCGCGCCGATGCCGACGGACTCCGTCGCGTCGTCGAGCCCGAACCGGCCGCCAAGCCCGAGAAGGAGGCGAAGGCCGCCGAGGTCGCGAGCGAAGCCGCTCCCGTCGCGTCCGTTCGCGCAACGAGGGTTGCGAAGGCGCCGAGCGCGCCCGCGCCCGCTCCTGCGGGAGAGACGCCCGGCGTCGAAGCAAAGCCCGCCGAAGTGAGCGTCGAAGTTCCGTCCGCGCCCGTCGAGCCAGCTGGCCCGAAGGTCGTTCGAAGCCGAGCAGCCGCTCCGAAGCCCGTTCCCACGAGGACCGTGTCCCCCGACGGGCCGACGACGATTCGTCCCACGCAGCGCCCGACCGGCGAGGGCGGCGAAGGAGGCGCTCCGATGCGCCCGCCGCTCAGCGCGACCGGCCGTCCGATTCCGCCGCCCCCTGGCCGTCCGCTCAGCGCGACCGGCCGTCCGATTCCGCCTCCCCCGGGTGCTCGTCGGCCCATGCCCGGCTCCACTAGCCGCGCTCCGGGTGCCGCCGGATCTCGACCAATGGGTGCTCGCCCGACGACCGGTGCCCCGCGCACCGGCGGACCTTCACGCCCGGGTGGAACGAGCGGAACCGGATTCGGCGGTCCCCGCACCGGCGGGCCGACTACCGGCGCCCCGGCCGGCCCCGGCCGTGGCGGACCTGCGGGTCGCGGAACAGGCGGGCCTCGAGGTTCTCAGCGCAAGGTGACGCGCCGCCGCCGGCGCAACGTCGAAGAACTCGAGCCGACGCAAATGACCACCTGGCAGCCGAGCAGCGCGCCGGTGCCCGAGGGGGAAGTCATCATCGAGCGCGGATCAACCGCGAAGGACGTGGGTCCCAAGCTCAATCGCAGCGCCGCTGACATCATGCGCTTCTTGTTCCTCCAGGGCGAGATCGTCACCGCCGTGCAGGGCCTTACCGACGACATGATCGAGCTGTACGCCGCCGAAGTCGGCGCCTCGGTGCGCCTCGTCGATCCGGGCGAGCAGCAAGAAGCTGCCCTGCTCGCCAAGTTCTTCGACGAAGACGATCAGGACGAGGACATTGAAGCGACGCCGCGCCCGCCGGTCGTCACCGTCATGGGACACGTCGACCACGGCAAGACCATGCTCCTCGACAAGATCCGTAAGACCAACGTCGTCGCCGGCGAGGCCGGCGGCATCACCCAGCACATCGGCGCGTACCGCGTCATGTGGAAGGGCAAGCCCATTGCCTTCCTCGACACCCCCGGTCACGAGGCCTTCACCGCCATGCGCGCCCGAGGCGCCAAGGTCACCGACATCGTCGTTTTGGTGGTCGCCGCCGACGACGGGGTGATGCCCCAGACGGTCGAAGCGATCAACCACGCCAAGGCCGCGCAGGTGCCGCTCATTGTCGCGGTGAACAAGATGGACAAGGCGGACGCCAATCCCGACCGCGTGCTCCAGCAGATCAGCGAACACGGGCTCGTTCCCGAGAAGTGGGGCGGTGACACGATTTGCGTGGAGATCTCCGCCCTGCAGGGAACCGGTATTGACGAGCTGCTCGAGCAGGTGTTGCTGGTCGCTGAGATCGGCGAGCTGGTGGCGCGCCCGACGGGCCGCGCCGTGGGCACGGTGCTCGAAGCCAACCTCGAGGTCGGACGCGGTCCGGTCGCGACGGTCATGGTGCAAAAGGGCCTGCTTTCCGTGGGCGATCCCGTGGTTGCGGGCGCCGCGTACGGCAAGGTGAAGGCGCTGATCAACGACCAAGGCAAGCAGGTGAAGACGGCTGGGCCCTCGACGCCCGTGCAGGTCCTCGGATTCAGCGAGCCGCCGTTCGCCGGTGACGAGATGCGCGTGGCGCACGACCTCGCCCACGCTCGCACGCTCGCCGAGGCTCGCGCGCAGCGGGCCCGCCTGATTGGCCACCAACCGGTGGCGTCGACCAGCGGCGCACGGCTCGAGGACCTCTTCGAGCAGATTCAGCGCGGCGAGACCGCGACCTTGAACATTGTGCTGAAGGCCGACGTGCAGGGTTCGCTCGAAGCGTGCACCGAGTCACTTCGCAAGCTCGAGCGCGAGGATGTGAAACTCGTGATCGTGCACCGCGGCGTCGGAGGTATCACCGAGAACGACGTGCAACTGGCGAAGGCCTCGAGCGCGACGATCATCGGATTCAACGTCCGCCCCGACAAGCGCAGCCGCGAACTCGCCGAAACCGAAGGCGTGCAGATCCGCACCTACGAAATCATCTACAAGTTGATCGAAGAGATCGAGGCAGCGATGCTCGGCCTTCTTTCGCCCGTGTTTGAAGAGGTCGTCACGGGAGAGGCCGAAGTCCGTGAAGTGTTCCGTGTCCCGAAGATCGGGGCGATCGCCGGTTGCTCCGTGCGCGATGGCGTCATCACTCGTGGTTCGAAGGTTCGATTCCTGCGCGAGGGAACCATCATCTGGAAAGGCTCGATCACGTCGCTGCGTCGCTTCAAGGATGACGCGCGTGAGGTGCAAGCCGGCTTCGAGTGCGGTATCGGGCTCTCCGACTACCAGGACTTGAAGGAAGGCGACATCATCGAGACCTTCGAAGAGCGCGAGATTCCACGAACGGCCTGAGCTATGGCCCATTCGACAGGCGGACGCCACCCATATCCTCGCTCCGCGAGAATCAACCAGATACTCCGTGAAGTGATCTCCGACGAGCTGCTGCGGATCTCCGACGTCGACGAGCGCCTCGGACTGTTGACGGTGACGGGCGTTGAGACGACGCCCGACATGCGCCAAGCGATGGTCTACTTCGACTCGTTGAGCGACGAGGTGCGTCCCGCCCTCGACGAACGAAGGGCTCAGATTCAAGCGGCCGTGAACGCCCAGACCCGACTGAAGCGGACGCCCAAGCTGTCTTTCATGGCCGACCCCGCCGTCGCGAGTGGTACGGCTGTCGAGGACATCTTGCGTCGTCAACGCCATGACGACGAATAACGGCCTCCTCCTCGTCGACAAGCCGAGTGGCCTGACGAGCCACGACGTGGTTGCGCGCATCCGAAAGGTGATGAACGAGCGAAGGGTCGGGCACGCAGGTACCCTCGATCCAATGGCGACCGGATTGCTGGTAATCGCGGTCGGACCATCGACGCGGCTCCTGCGATTCGCCCAGAGCGAGGTGAAGCGCTACCGCGGAACCGTGAAACTGGGCATCGCGACCGATTCGCTCGACGCCGACGGCGAGGTGGTCGAGGAGCGGAGCGTTCCGGCCGTTTCGAACGACGCGATGCAGTCGCTCGCCAACGAGATGCTCGGGCCCCAGCGCCAGACCCCGCCCATGGTGTCGGCGATCAAGGTGGGCGGCCGGCGACTGCATGAATTGGCGCGCCAGGGCATAGAGGTGGAACGCGAACCCCGCGACATCACCGTCAGCGACTTCAAGGTGAACTCGACCGTCGATCCCTCGGTGTGGGAGTTCGACGTGGAATGCACGGTTGGCACGTACGTTCGGGTTCTGCTCGGCGACCTCGCCCAGAAGGCGGGTACCGTCGGCCATCTCACGTCGCTTCGACGGATCTCGAGCGGGCGACACCACGTCGACGACGCGATCCCACTCGATGACCTCGAGGCACTCGTCGTTGCCGGTGGCTCGCCGTTTCAGGCGCCGTTGGCGTTCGTGGAGGCCCTCGAGCACGCGACGCTCGACGAAGATCAAGAACGGCGAATGCGGATGGGCCAACAGATCGAGATCGACGCGACCTTTCAGAGCGCGGAGATCGTCGCGATCAACCAGCATGGTTCCTTCGCCGCAATCCTTCGACGACGTGGCGAGAAATGGAAGCCCGAAGTCGTGCTGCCGGTCGAGTCGCACGAGCCGCAGGGTTAGGTAGAGGACGATGATTATCCTGCGTGATGATTCTCGCGAGTCGAGTGAACCGAGCGCGGTGGCGATTGGCGTGTTTGACGGGCTGCACCTTGGTCATCAGAAGGTGATCGACCGGCTCTGCCAAGTGGCGAAGCGCCATAAGGTGCGCTCCACGGTTGTCACGTTCGACCCCCATCCCGCGTTGATCCTCGCGCCCGAGCGAGCGCCACTGCAGATCGCGACCTTGGAGCAGCGCCTCGAGGGGCTCGCACTATTGGGCGTCGATCAGGTTCGCATCCTCGACTTCGATGAGCAGTTGGCCCGCGAGAGCGCGCCCTCGTTCGTCAGCCGGGTGCTCGTGCACGAGCTGAAGACGAGGCACGTGATCGTGGGCGAGGACTTCCATTTCGGGCACAACCGCGACGGCGACGTGGAACTGTTGCGCCTCGAAGGTGAGAGCAGCGGGTTCAGCGTCCACCCCGCGCCCATCTTCGGCGACGGCCACCGCTGGAGTTCAAGCCAAGTTCGCCAAGCGCTTCAGGGCGGGGACCTCGCCAAGGCCAACGCGACCCTCGGGCGCCCGTTCAGCCTGCGCGGAACCGTTGTCCACGGCGACGCGCGTGGACGTGATCTCGGCTATCGGACCGCCAATCTGAGTGTCGGCTCGCGCCAGGTCCTGCCCGGCCTCGGCATCTACGCGGGAGCCGTCCGCACGCCGGACGCCCATTGGTCGCCCGCGGCGATCTCGGTGGGTACGCGGCCCCAGTTCTACGACGAGGGGGCGACACTGGTTGAAGTGCACGTTCCCGGCTTCAGCGGCGACCTCTACGAACGGGTGATGGATGTCGCCTTCTTGACCCACCTGCGCGGCGAGTTGGCGTTTGACGGCGTGGACGAGCTGGTGGCCCAAATCGGGCGCGATGTGGCCAAGACTCTTGAAATTTACGAGAAGTTTACGCCTGAGGCCTTCAAACTGCTAGGATAGAAGTTCGGTCAGCGACGCTGATCGTGTGGGTCGTCAAGTGGGCGGCTTGCAACGGGACCCCCGACTCATAAGGCAAATACGTTATGGCTGAGAAGCAGCAGATCATCAAGGACTTTCAAGCTCACGCAACGGACACGGGCTCGCCCGAGGTTCAGATCGCGATCTTGACTGACCGGATCTCGCACCTCACAGAGCACCTCAAGGTTCACAAGGGTGATCATCACACCCGGCGTGGACTCATGAAGCTCATTGGCCAACGTCGCCGTCTGCTCGATTACGTGCAGCGTGGCAATGTCGAGCGCTATCGCGCTTTGATCGGTCGTCTCGGCATTCGTCGCTAGCCGAGAATGCACGTCGACGCCGTCGACGTGTTCAACATATCCGAGGCCTCGGAGGCCAGTGGAGAACAGTCGCACTTTGCGAAGGTTGCCCACTGGGATCCGGGCGGAGTGTTGCTAACCGCATAAGGAGCAAATCCATGACTGACGCAATCCGCGTAAGTAGCCCAATCACGGGCACCGACAAGACCCTGAGTTTTGAAGCTGGTCACCTCGCACAACTCGCCGACGGAGCCGTAGTGGCCCGCATTGGTGACACGATGCTGCTGGCGACCGTCGCCGCCTCTCGAAGCGTTCGAGAAGGCGTCGACTTCTTTCCCCTCACCGTCGACATTGAAGAGCGCGCGTACGCCGCGGGAAAGATCCCCGGGGCGTTCTTTCGCCGTGAGGGCAAGCTTTCGGACCAGGCCATCCTGATCTGCCGTCTGATCGACCGCCCCCTTCGCCCTTCGTTCCCGAAGGGCTTTCGCAACGAGGTCCAAGTGGTCGGCACGATCTTCAGCGCTGACCAGGAGAACCCGCACGACATTCTCGCGATCAACGCGGCTTCCGCCGCCTTGATGATCTCGGGCATTCCGTTTGACGGTCCCATCGGTGCCGTGCGCATGGCGTACACCACCGAAGGCGAGTGGGCCCCGCACCCCACCTACGCCGAGGGTGACGCTGCCACATTCGAGCTCGTCGTCGCCGGGCGCGCCTTGAGCGACTCCTCGGACTCAGAGATCGCCATCATGATGGTCGAAGCCGGCGGAACCGCTGGCTCGTTCGAGATGTACGCCGACGGCGCGCCCAAGGTGAGCGAAGACGTGCTCTCCGCCGGACTCGAGGCATCGAAGCTCTGGATCCGTGAGGCGATCAACCTGCAGCGCGAGCTCGTCAAGGAGTTCGTTGCCGCCCGTGGTCCGATCAAGACCATCGAGTACAAGGCGATGAACGACTACCAGGACGACGTCCTGGCCCGTGTCGAGGCCGTCGGTGCCAGCGCCCTCGCCGAAGCGAACAGCTTCACCGCGAAGACCGCCCGCAACGAGGCGCTCGGCGCCGCGACCGCCCAGATCATTGAGCAGCTGTCGGGCGAGTTCCCGGACCGCCTCAGCGAGATCAAGGCCGCCGTGAAGTCGATCACGAAGAGGCTGGTCCGTCGTCGTATCGTCGAAGAAGGCGTCCGCATCGACGGACGCGGCATCACCGACATCCGTCCGCTCTC
The DNA here is from genome assembly GCA_003132205.1 of Acidimicrobiaceae bacterium. Classification (GTDB taxonomy): domain Bacteria; phylum Actinomycetota; class Acidimicrobiia; order Acidimicrobiales; family RAAP-2; genus RAAP-2. Next base: position 50,124 of record PKWY01000037.1, on the reverse strand, counting down.
GGCCGAACTCGATCTCTTTCCCATGACCCACGGCTCGGCGCTCTTCCAGCGCGGCGAGACCCAGGTTGTGAACGTGACGACGCTCGGCATGCCGCGCATGAAGCAGCAACTCGACACGATCAGCCCCGACCAGTTCCGCCGCTACATGCACCACTACAACTTCCCGCCGTACTCGGTGGGCGAGACCGGTCGCGTCGGCGCGCCGAAGCGACGCGAAGTCGGCCACGGAATGCTGGCCGAGCGCGCGCTCATCCCCGTACTTCCGAGCGAGCAGGACTTCGCCTACACGTTGCGCGTTGTCTCCGACGTCATGCAGTCCAACGGTTCGACGTCAATGGCGTCGGTGTGCGGATCGACCCTTTCGTTGATGGCGGCCGGTGTGCCGATCAAGGCGCCCGTTGCCGGTATCGCGATGGGACTCGTCTACGACGAGGGTAAGTACGTGACGTTGACGGACATCCTCGGAGCCGAAGACGCATTCGGCGACATGGACTTCAAGGTCGCCGGTACCGCCGACGCCGTCACCGCCTTGCAGCTCGACACGAAGATCGACGGCCTGCCCGCCGATGTCCTTTCGAACGCGCTACACCAGGCGCTCGTCGCCCGACTCGCAATCCTTGACGTCATTACGGCCACGATTCCCGAGCCGCGCAGCGAAGTCGCGGCGGTTGCGCCGAAGATCGTCTCGATGGAGATCCCGATCGACAAGATCGGTGAGGTCATCGGACCGAAGGGCAAGGTCATCAACACGCTGCAGCAAGAGACCGGCGCGGACATCGCCGTTGATGACGACGGTGTTGTCGGCACGGTGACCATCGGCGCGAAGGATGGCCGGGCCGTTGAAGAGGCCCGCCGTCGCATCGCGTTGATCCTCGACCCTCCGACCGCCGAAGTTGGCGCGGTCTACCAGGGCCGAGTTGTCAACATCGCCAAGTTCGGTGCGTTCATCAGCATCATGCCCGGACGCGATGGGCTCCTGCACATCTCGAAGATGTCGCCCCTCAACGGCGGCAAGCGGATCGGACAGGTCGAGGACGTTGTGGAACTTGGTCAGGCCCTCGAAGTGAAGGTCGATGACATTGATCCGCAGGGCAAGGTTTCGCTGTCACTCGCCGGGGAGTACGCCAACGTCGCAACTGACGAGAGCGAAGCTCCTCGCTCACCACGTCCGCCACGTGACCGTGACGACCGCGGTGGTCGTGACCGTGACGACCGCGGTGGTCGTGGCAGCGACCGCGGCAGCGACCGAGGAAACGACCGCGGCGCTGAGCGCGAGAGCGTATCGCGCAGCAAGCCGAATTCGTCCTTCGAGGCGGCCTTCGAGGCCGAATTGGCCGACGAGATCGGCGACCTGGGTCCTGGCGGCCCTTCGTTCTCCGACGGCGAAGGTGGCGGACGTCGCAGTCCGCGACCGCGTCGTCGATAGTTCTCAACGAGGCCGTGCCATGCAGTCTTCGTGACTGTATGGCACGGCCTCGTTGTTTTTTCGTAGCGTAGGGAAGATGCAAGCCACCCCGGAGATACTCGCTCGGTGGTGGCGGCCCCTGAGTGCCGGCGACCGGCGAGCCCTCGCCCTCATCGTGGGCCTCCCGACCCTGCTCTTCGCCCTGCCCGCGCTCTTGGGCCACCCGGCCATTGCCCAGGACAATCTCATCCAGAATTTCCCCCTCCGCGTCCTCACCGGCCAGCAGATCCATAGCGGACATCTGCCCCTTCTCAACCCGCTTGCGGACTCGGGCACGCCACTGCTCGGGGGGATGAACGCGGGATCGTTCTTCCCACTCACGTCCCTGTTTGCCGCGTTGCCGGCGATCATGGCGTGGGTGCTTAATCTCATCGCCGTCTACGTTGCGGCGGCGCTCGGAATGTTCGCGCTGCTGCGCTGGCACGGGCTTCGCACCTTCGCCTCACTGCTGCCTGCACTTGTCTACGCCTACAGCGGGGCCATGATTGGCCAGTTGGTGCACCTCGGGGTGATCCAGGGCTACGCGCTCCTGCCCTGGGCGCTGCTCGCGCTGCTCGCCATGGCGCGCGCCGTGGAACGCGCGAAAGGCGTCTCGTGGGCGAGGCGGCTTCGCATCCTGGCGCCGAGCATCACCGGCCTCGGCGCCCTCTGGGGCCTGACGGCGCTCACGGGTGAGCCCCGCGCCATCGCCGAGATGCAACTCGTCCTCTTGATCGCGGGGCCGGTGGTCGTCCTCGTTCGCAGTTCCTTCCAGCCTTCGAGCTGGTCCAATCGGTTCGTGTACCTGGGAGGCGTCGCGCTGGGCGTACTGTGGGGAGCCGTTATCGGCCTCGCGCAGCTGCTGCCCGGATGGGACTTCATCAACCAGTCACAGCGCACGGGGCTTACCTACCAGTGGTACGGCGCCGGCTCCCTGGCGGTGCGATGGACAAGCCTGATGTTCATCCCCGACATCTTTGGTGGCAATGGCATCCTGCACCAACCGAGCTACTTCGTCAACTACAACCTGCCCGAGGTGACCGGCTACGTCGGCGTCCTCGCTGTCGTAGCGCTCGTCTCCTACATGACCCACCTCACCCGCCGGGGCTGGCGCGGCGTCGAGCGCGACTGGATTGTCTACTTCGTGCTGATCGTCGCGGGCCTCTTCGCCACTTGGGGCAGCTTCACGCCCCTGGGCCACATCTTCCGGGACATCCCGCTCTACGGCAGCACCCGACTGCAGAGCCGCAACATCATCGTGGTGGACCTCGGATTGACGGTGCTGCTCGGATGGTTCCTGCAGCGCCTCGCCGATAGGGACTACGCGGGCGCGGGCCTGGTCGGGCGGCGCAGGTGGCTCACCGTTTCACCGGCGCTGTTCGTCGTGGCGTTGTCGTTCGCCTCGTTGTTCTTCGGCAGCGCGATCATCGACTGGTTGGCAAAGTCGACGACCGCCGGTTCCTTCGCCCACTACGAGAGGCCCACGCTGGTGCTGCATCTGCTGGTGGCGCTCGGCTTCGCCTGGTGCCTCGTGTGGGGCCTGAAGAGCCGCCGGCTCCTGCGCTGGATCACGCTCTTGGTGGTGGCGGACGTCCTCGTCTTCGCCGTCTTCTGTTCGGACGGATTCCTCGCCGGCCACGTGAACGTCGAACCATCGAGGGCGAACGCGGTGGCCCAACTCGACGAGGTCGGTCGATTCGCCCTGGTCGGCCCCTCGGGCTCGAACCAGTATCTCTTCGAGAACCTGGGCGGAGCGAACATGAACGTCTTCACGGGGCTTTCGAGCGTCCAGGGGTACGGTTCGCTGATCGACCAGCACTACGGCGCCACCACCGACACTCATCCGCTGTACGGGCTCGACGGCTGCCAGCTCGCGAGGAACATCTACCACCAGCTTCGACTCTCGTCGGTGGTCGTGTCGATGAACAAGCTCGTCACGCCCGTCACGCCGTCGATGGCACGTCCGCAGCTCTGCGTGGCGCTGCGACGCTCTACGACCCAGTATCGCTACTTCGGCGCCGTGCTGCCGGTTGACACCGTCACCATTGTCGGTCCCGGCAACCGGGCGCCTTCGACGGGATGGGTCTACGCGCAGTTGCTGAACTCGAAGGGCAAACCGTTCGGTGTGGATCTCGCCCTGCAGAGCTCTCCCGCGATGAGCTTCGACTTCGCCGCGAGTCACGAAGAGGGCGCGGGCGTGGTCATCACCTCGCCGACCGGGACGCTGATCACGTCGACGACCTTGAGGCTGCGCGGGCACCCGGAGCCGTCGTATCAGCTGGACACCGCCTTCCAGCAGGCCGTGTCGTCCCCGGCGTGGCGGTTGCGGATGACGAGCGGGACGCTTGCGTACTTCCGGGCGACGACGATTCGACCAAGCGCATGGATCGCGTCACACACCTCAGCGTCACGCGTCACCAAGATTCGAGACGTCTCGTGGGGCGACTCGTGGGTGACCGTGGTTGGCGCGCACCCGACGACCATCAAACGTTCGATGGAGTGGATCCCGGGTTGGCGCGCAACCGCGGTCAACAACAAGACCGGGGCGAGCGAGACCTTGCACGTCGTTCGTACCGGACTGATCCAGCAAGTCGCCGTCCCGGCGGGCGACTGGACCGTCCACTTCCACTACCACGCTCCTCACATCAACATCGGCCTCCTGGGATCCTCACTCGGAATCTTCGGCCTCCTGGCTTCCGTGGCCTACCTGCGGGGCTGGGCTCCCCGAAGGCGAAAAGGTAGGGTGAATCCGTGAAACGCATAGTGATCGTCGGCGGCGCCGGGCGAATGGGTCAGGCATTGGGCGAGGGCCTGGGCGCGATCTCGGAGTTCTCGGTGACTGCGCTGGTTGACGTGCACGAGCCGCGCGAGCGCTTCGGCGCGATCTATCAGGCCAGTCTCGACGACCTCGAGCCGGGAAGCGTCGACGTGGTGGTCGACTTCTCGAATCCCGAGGGCGTGGTTGGCTCGGCCGGGTGGTGCGCGCGCCACGGCGTCGGCCTCGTCATTGGCGCGACGGGCCTGAGCGAGGAACAACGCGGCGCCGTCGAAGACGCGGGCACCAAGACGGGCGTGATCATGGCATCGAACTTCTCGCTGGGCGCGGTTCTCTCCGAGCGATTCGCCGCGATGGCCGCTCCTTACTTCGATCGCGTCGAGGTAATCGAACTTCATCACGACAAGAAGGTTGACGCTCCCTCGGGCACGTCGCTCGCCGCGGCGCGAGCAATTCGCGATGCGCGCAAGAAGGCCGGGCTCGCGCCCCTCGTCGATCCCACGGTGCGCCAGACGGTCGCTGGCGCGCGCGGCGCCGACGCCGGCGACGGCGTCATGATCCACTCGGTTCGACTCCCCGGACTCGTCGCGCACCAGGAGATCCTCTTCGGAGGACCCGGTGAAGGTTTGACGATTCGCCACGACTCGTACGACCGCCAGAGTTTCGTCCAGGGCGTCGCGCTCGCCGTGCGGGCGGTGTCCTCAGCGCCGGGCCTCACGATCGGCATCGACTCCTTCGTCTCGTAGTTGAGCGCAGGCGTGCGGCGGTGCGGCGCGTTGGTCAATCGCTGGTAACTTCGTACTATGGGTTCACCGCGCTTAGGCACCGTTCTTACGGCCATGGTGACACCATTCGGACCCGACGGATCCATAGATTTCGACGTGGCGGGTGAACTGGCGAAGTTCCTCGTCGAGCAGGGGAGCGACGGCCTCGTTATCGCCGGCTCCACCGGGGAGGGAACCTCGCTCACCGACGACGAGAAACTGAGCCTCTTCTCGTGCGTGGCCCAGAGTGTGACGGTGCCCGTGCTCGCCGGATCGACGTCCTCCAACACCGCCCACTCGGTGGCGTTGACGAGTCAAGTGGCCAAGACCGGCGTCGCGGGCGTGCTCGCCACCACTCCGGCGTACTCGCGACCCAGCCAGAACGGCATCGCCGCCCACCTGGGCGCGGTCGCCGACAGTACGGAACTGCCGGTGATGCTCTACGACATTCCTTCGCGCACCGGCCGCAAGATCGCCTCGTCGACGACCATTGATCTCGTGCGCGGCCACTCGAACATCGTCGCCTTGAAGGACGCCTCGGCGGACCTGGTATCGGCCGCCCACACCAAGGCGGTACTCGGCGACGAGCTCGATCTCTACAGCGGCGACGACGGGCTCCTGCTTCCATTCATGGCCGTCGGCGGCGTCGGAGTGGTGTCGGTCGCCGCGCACTGGGCTGGCCCGGAGTTCGCGGGAATCGTGCGCTCCGTCGAGGTGGGCGACTGGCCCAAGGCCCGCATTCTCAACGAGCGCGTGCACGCGAGCTGCGCTTTCGAAAGTACCGAGTCCTACCCCAACCCGATGCCCTCCAAGGCCGCCATGCGCTTTCTGGGTTTCGCGGTTGGCCAGTGCCGCTTCCCCTTGGGACCAGGCGACGAGACTCTCGATGAAGCGGCAGCGCACACCGTGACCTCACTGCGGGCTCAACGTGGCTAAGGACACGGTTCGCGTCACCTTTCTCGGCGGTCTTGGTGAGATCGGCCGAAACTGCTTGGCGCTCGAGCAGGACGGCCGTATCGTCATCGTCGACGCCGGCCTGATGTTTCCCGAGCCCAATATGTACGGCGTCGACATCATCCTGCCGGACTTTCGTTGGCTCATCGATCGGCGAGACCGCATTGATGCGATCGTGCTCACCCACGGCCACGAAGACCACACCGGAGCCCTGCGCTACCTCGTGAAGGACGTCAACGTCCCGATCTACGGCTCGGCGCTGACCCTCGGCTTCGCACGCCATCGTCTCACCGAAGCGAAGCTCGCCAAGGACCTCACGTTCATCGAGGTCTCCGACGGGGAACGGCGACGCATCGGTCCCTTCGACGTCGAGTTCATTCCGGTCACGCACTCCGTGCCGAGCGCGCACGCGCTGGCGTTCCACACGAGCGTGGGCATCATCGTGCACTCAGGCGACTTCAAGCTCGACCTCACGCCCATCGACGGACGCCGCACCGATATCTCGCGCCTGGCGGCAATCGGCGACGAAGGTGTCGCACTACTGCTCTGTGACTCGACCAACGCCGAGGAGCCGGGATTCACCGCTTCGGAGAGGTCGGTCGGGGGAGCGCTCCGCCGACTGTTCCTCGAGCGACCCGAGCGCCGTCTCGTCGTCGCCTGCTTCGCGAGCCACATCCACCGGGTCCAGCAGATCATTGATGTCGCGAAGGAACAGCATCGCAAGATCGCCTTGATGGGCCGCTCCATGGAGTCGAACGTGAAGCTCGCGAGGAAGCTGCATCTCCTGCACGTGGAGACGGCCGATTTCGTCGAGATCGAGAACGTGGGCAATTACGCGCCGGGCGAGGTGTGCGTCATCTGCACCGGAAGCCAGGGTGAGCCGCTCGCCGCGCTCTCGAAGCTGTCACGCGGCGACGCGCGCAACTTCAAGGTCGGCGCCGACGATACGGTCATCCTCAGCTCGCACCCGATCCCCGGCAACGAGTGGTCGGTCGGACGGGTCATCGACGACCTGCACCGCGCCGGCACCGAGGTGATCCATTCGGGCAACGAACCCGTTCACGCCTCAGGCCACGCGCGCCAAGGGGAGCTGCGCACGTTCCATCAACTCGTTCGGCCCCGCAATTTCGTGCCCGTGCACGGCGAGTACCGCCACATGGTCCACCACGCCGACCTCGCCCTCACGATGGGGCTCAAGGAGAAGCACATACTTATCTGCGAAGACGGTGACCAGGTCGAGGTGACCGCATCGGGCATTCGCCGATCCGGCCAGGTCCCCGCTGGTTTCCACTACATCGACGGCAGCGCCGGCGACCTCGACGAGCGACCGCTCGAGGAGCGGCGCATGCTCGCCGAGTACGGGGTGCTTCAGATATCGGCCGGCATAGACCACGATCGCGGCGTGATCATCCAGCCCGTGAGCCTGACGGCTCGGGGCTGGTTCGATGGAGAAAGCGACAAGGATCTCCTGGAGTCGGTGACCAGGGTCGTGCGCGACGCGATTGAGTCGGCATTGAAGGAGGGTGACCGCGACGGGTCATCGCTCAACAAGGTCGCCCAGCGCGCTGCGGGACGCATCCTTGGCCAGAAGTTCCGACGCCAGCCAGTCCTGCTCGCCGCGATCGTCGTTCTCTAGCTTTCGCTCTTGTCGGGCTCGCCGTGCTCGGCGTTGACGCGTCCGACCCGCCAAAAAGCCTTGAGGCTGATCTGCTCGTCGCTGAGCCCCCGGTCGACGAGGGCCGCTCGAAGGACCTTCAGGACCGAGAACTCGCCAAAGAGATAGGCGTGCCCGACGTCGGGCGGGAAGGCGAACGCCGCGAGGCCGCTCAGCAGGCCCGACGGATCGTTGCGAGCCCGGTCGTTACGGTCGACGAAGATCCCGGTCACCCCGATGCCCTCGTCGAATGGCGCCGTCAATGCGTCGCCGGCGTCATCGATCTCGACGATGAATACGGCCCGGCCGGGAGGATCGATGCTCTGGGCCATCCGATAGAAGGCGCCGAGCCCGCTGAGGTCGCCAATGAAGACGTGCCAGTCCGCGTCGGGGTCGAGGAGGATCTTGCCACGGGGTCCGACGACGTCCACGGGGTCGCCGGCTTTGGCGCTTTGCGCCCAGTGGCTTCCCGCCCCGTCGTGGGACGTCACGATCCAGAGGGTGAGCCGGTTGGTCTCGGAGTCGTGGGAGCGAACGCTGTAGCGGCGCCGGACGAAGTTCCCCGACGCGTCCTGCACGCGGATCATCACGTCGTTGCCCGGATCCCCGGCGACCTCGGCCCCGCAGTCAAGCACCACTTCGTGCTGCGACGCGCTGAGGGCACTCGACGACACGATCGTGCAGAGCGCGGCCGAGACGTTGAGTCGCCGGGCGAGTTCGAGGGAAGAGGGGTCGGGCGTTGAATCCACCACCGCAGCCTAGGTCGATTGGCACCCATTACGAACCTGCGTTCGGTAAGTTGGATGGTTGTGGCACCCGCACGACACCAGAAGAAGCCGGTAAGGAGGTCGACGAAGAGTTCGTCGACCAGAAAGGCCGCGTCCACGGACAACCCCACCATCTGGCAGCGTCACGAACGTGATATTTGGATAGTCCTGCTGATCGTCGCGGGTCTTTTCGTGGCGCTCGCTGAGGCGGACGTGCTCGGCCCGGTGGGACACGCCATCTCCGAGGCGCTGAAAGTCATGCTCGGAATTGGCCGCTTCGCGCTCGCGCCGATACTCCTGGCGCTCGGCGTCGCCCTCGTGTGGGGCAAGCTCGAGGTCGATCGGGCCCGGTTCGCCTGGGGCATCGCGATCGGCCTCGTGAGCATCAGCGCCATAGGCCACCTCGCCGGTGGCCGGCCGGGCTTTCACGACGGTGCGAAGGACTTGGGCCACGCCGGAGGCTGGGTCGGCGTCGCCGTTGGAGGAGGGCTCTACCGGGCGCTCGGACTGAGCGGCGCCCTCGTGGTGCTCGTGGCGCTCTTGATCGTTTCGGTGATGGTGACGACCGGCATCGGGCTTCGCGCGCTCGGCGCCGGATTCGTGGCGCTCACCCGCGCCGTGGGTCGGCTGATCGCTCGGTGGTGGACGTTTCGGCCCAAGGACGGCGCAACGCACGAGGACGAGACTGATGGACAGGAGCAGCCACTGGCGAGGAGGTCGCGCGCGAAGACCCGGGTCGAGCCCGAACCCCTGCCCGAGCCCGTCGCCTACGAGGATGAGTTCCCCGACGAGGTGGTCGTCGACTACGAGGACGACATCCCCGCACCGGTGAGCGCAACGGCGCCTCGGGCGCGCGCTTCGCGCAGGGCCGCGCCGATGGCGAGCCACTGGGTGTTGCCACCCTCGTCGCTCCTGCAGCGAACCAGGGAACAGCGCCAGGACCGATCGGCCATCGACGCCTCCGGCAGGGAGCTGGTCGAGGCCCTCGGCGCCCACGGCGTGGACACCACGCTGGTGGGCTACACGGTGGGGCCAACGGTGACGCGCTACGAACTCGAACTCGGTCCCGGCGTGAAGGTGGCGCGCGTGACGTCGCTCAACAAGGACATCGCCTACGCCATGGCCACGCCGGACGTGCGGATCCTCGCCCCCATCCCCGGCAGGTCCGCCATCGGCGTCGAGGTCCCCAACCGCCAGCGCACGCTCGTGGCCCTCGGCGACCTGCTCGCGGCCGACGAAGCGGTGGCGGCGACGCACCCCCTTGACGTGCCCATCGGGCGTGACATTTCGGGAAAGACCGTCGTCGTGAACCTCGGGGAGATGCCCCACGTTCTTATCTCCGGCGCCACGGGTGCGGGCAAGAGCTCGTGCATCAACTCGTTGATCACCTCGCTCGTCATGCGAGCGACCCCCGACCAGGTCCGCCTCCTGCTGGTCGACCCCAAGCGGGTCGAGATGGGTCAGTACAACGATCTGCCGCACCTGCTGGCGCCAGTGGTGGTCGATCCGAAGAAGGCCGCCGCGACACTCGCCTGGGCCGTAAAGGAGATGGAGCGTCGTTACGATCTCCTCGCCGAAAGCGGAGCGCGCGACATCACGAGTTATCAGCACATGATCGCGCGCGGCGAGTTGGCCAATGAGCCAACGGTGCGCGAGCAGGTCGCCGACGCCATCGAGCGCGCGACCGGCCTCGCGTCGGACGTCGAAGAGCCCCAGGGCCCCGAGAAGCTGCCGTACATCGTGATCGTGGTGGACGAGCTCAACGATCTGATGATGGTCGCGGCGCGCGACGTGGAAGAGTCGGTGGTTCGAATCGCCCAGATGGCGAGGGCGGTCGGCATCCACCTGGTGCTCGCGACCCAGCGTCCGAGCGTGGACGTCATCACGGGCGTGATCAAGGCCAACGTGCCGAGTCGGATGGCCTTCGCGGTCTCGTCCCTGGCCGATAGCCGGGTCATTCTGGACCAGGGCGGCGCTGAGCGGCTAATTGGCAAGGGCGACATGCTGCTCGTCACGGCATCGAGCAACATCGCTCGGCGTCTCCAGTCCCCGTGGGTCTCCGAGGAAGAGGTTCGTCGCGTGGTGGAGAATTGGCGCTCCCAGGGCGGTCGCCAAGAGACCGTGGTCGCCCTGGACATCCCCGCGGGGCGTTCGGGGGGCATGGGCGGCGGATCGAGCGACGACGACGATGAAGTCCTGCGTCAGGCCCGAGACCTCGTCATTCGAACCCAATCGGGCTCGACCTCGATGCTGCAGCGCAAACTTCGTGTCGGATTCGCGAGGGCCGGACGCATTATGGACCAGCTCGAAGAAGAGGGCGTGGTCGCGGCGGGGGACGGATCAAAGGCTCGCAAGGTGCTCGTCACGCCCGAAGAGTACGACCAGCAGACTTCTCTCTAGTTCGTGTCACCCCGTATTGCCTCTCGCCACCCGTCGCTTCGCGGTCTCTGGACGCGGTCGATCTCGATGGTGCTGGGTCTGGGAGTGGCGGCCGCGCTGATCGTCGGCATGCAGTTGCCACTGCTGCACCGGCCGAGCGACGCGCACATCGTGTTGAAAGCGCTGCGTCCGGCGGGTCCGCACCCCGCGATCGCGTGGCCAACGGTCGGCAGCGCCGCACTCGTGATCCCGTCGATCGGGATCAAGGAGAGCCACAACGACAGCGTCGTGCCGATCGCCAGCCTGACGAAATTGATGACCGCGTACGTGGTGCTGAAGAAGCTGCCGCTCGCCGAGGGCGCGACGGGACCGTGCACCACCGTGTCATCGGATGACGTGGCGACGTACGAGGCAATGAAGTTGACCGACCAGTCGAGCGTCGCGGTGAGCGTGGGGGAGTCGCTCTGTGAGCTCGACCTGCTGAACGGGCTTCTGGTCCACTCGGCGAGCAACTACGCCGTGCTGCTCGCCGAGATGGTCGCGGGCAACACGACGAGTTTCGTCGCCCTCATGAATCAGACGGCCCAGACCCTCCGACTGGCCGGAACGCATTACGCCGACGTTTCGGGCTTCGACGACGGTTCGGTCTCCACCGCGCTCGACCAGGGCGAGCTCGCGGCGATGCTGATGAAGTCGCCGCTCGTGCGCTCGATCGTCGATCAGACCAGCGTGACCCTCCCGGTGGCGGGAACCGTCAACTCCTTTACGCCGTACGTCGGGGTTGACAACGTCATCGGGGTGAAGTCGGGGCGCACCGCGGCGGCGGGGGGCTGTGACGTGATGGCGGTCACCTTTGAACTGGGAGATCAGATCAAGATCGCGTACGCGATCGTGCTCGGCCAGCGCGGCGGCGACCTCCTCGGGCCCGCGGGCGACGCCGCCCTCGCCCTGGCCCAGACCGCGATCAGTAGCGAAGTTGGTGTCTTGCTTCCAAAGGGCCGCATCTTCGGGCGCATTGGCTGGGCGGGCGCGACGGTGCCCTTCGGTCTGGCCCAGAATGAGCAGTTCTCGTGGTGGTCGGCGAAGGGCAGCGTGCCCCTGACCGCCAGGGTGAGGCGATTCACCGGAACTGTGCAACGCGGCGAGACCGTAGGGTGGCTGGTGGTTCACGCCACCAGGAACCACCGGTACCGCCTGGTCGCCGAATCGACGGTCTCACCGCCGTCGCTATGGCAACGCCTACGCTAAAACAATGCTTGTTCGCGTTCCCGCCAGCTCCGCCAACCTCGGTCCCGGTTTCGACGTCCTTGCGGTGGCCCTCAACCTTTACGTCGAGGTGAGCCTCGAGCCCGCAGACTCATTCGAGATCACGAGCGAGGGTTTTGGCGCCGGAAAGTTCGACGACGAGCGCCACCTGGGCGCAGTGGTCGCGAGCGAAGTGCTGGGCCACAAGAACTTCAAGATGCACGTGAACTCATCGATCCCGCTCTCGAGGGGACTCGGTTCGTCCGCCGCCCTGGCGCTCGCCGCCGCCGCCGCCGCGGGATCGAGCGATCCGCTGCTCGTCGCCACCCAAGTCGACGGACACGCCGAGAACGCCGCCGCGTCACTGCTCGGGGGACTGGTCGTCGCCAGCATGAGCGACGTGGAGGGCATCGTCGCTCGACCCCTCGTCCTCGACGAAGCGTGGCGTTTCGTGGCGGTGATTCCTGACGAGGAACTCGCGACCTCGGACGCTCGAAGCGTTCTGCCGAGCGAAGTTCCCTTTGCCGATGCGGTCCGCACCTTGAGTTCGCTGGGGCTGCTTATCGCCGGCCTCGCCGACCACCGCAGTTTCGTTGCCTCGGCGATGGATGACTACCTCCACCAGCCGTATCGGATGTCGCTCCTGCCCTTCGCGAGGCCGCTCCTCGATAGCCTGCGTGAGTCGGGTGCCGCGTCGTCGTGCTGGTCCGGGGCGGGCTCGACGATGCTCGGCCTCGCGACGCAGGAGACGGCTGAGGGTATCGCGCGCGCGGCGCGCGAATTCCTCGTTACCCATTCGGTGCCCGGCACGGTTCTGGTGCTCGAGGCCGACCGCACTGGTCTGGTTGTTCTTTGACGATCACCGTTGAGCGTTCTGCGAAGAACGCCTTCCTGGGTACCGGCTCCGTGCTCATCGGCGCGACGCTGATGCCATGGTCGGCGGCGATTGTGCAGCCCGTGTTTGTTGCCGTGGGACCGTCCGCGTCGAGCGCCGCACGCTTCTTCCTCGGTGCCCTGGTGCTCCTCGCCCTCACCCGCCCGAAGCTGCGCAGTTGGACCCGTCATCAGTGGACGGGAGCGCTGCTCTTCGGTCTCGCCGCGGCCTTCATGAATCAATGCTTCTATCAGGCCATCGCGCGCATCCCGCTCGGCAGCGCGGTCGCGATCGAGTTCCTCGGACCGTTCCTCGTCGCGGCGCTCGGCAAGCGGACCTGGCGGCATCTGGGCTTCGTGGTTCTCGCGGGCTTCGGGGTCGTGGCGCTCTCGCGGCCGGGCGGGGGTCTGACCTTGGTCGGGGGACTCTTTGCCGTCGGCGCCGGGATTGGATGGGCGTCGTATCTCTTCGCCTCGCACCGCGTGGGCGGCTCGACGGTGGGTCTGGACGGGCTCGCGGTGTCGATGTCGGTTGCGGCTCTCGTGACCCTGCCGATGTCGGTCGGATCGGCGCATATCTTCGTCCAACATCCCTACCTCGGCGGGCGTCTCTTGATCGTCGCCGTGATGTCGATCGTCCTGGGTTTCGGGGCCGAGCTCCAGGCGCTTCGACGCCTGAAGCCCGCGGTTGTCGGTGTTCTGATGGCCTTCAATCCGGCGATCGCGTTCGTGATCGGCTGGATGCTGCTGAGCGAGAGGATTACGCCGTGGGTGCTGGTGGGGCTCCTCTCGGTGGTGCTCGGCGGCGTCGGCGTGACCCTCGATCAGGCCCGAAGAGTTGAACTAGCGCCTCAGTAGGCTGGAGGACGTGGCAACACCAAAAACCTTCGCGATACGGACCTTTGGCTGCCAGATGAACGAGCACGACTCCGAGCGTCTGGCGGGCATCATGGTCGCCGACGGCCTCGAGCGCGCCGAGATTGACGCGGACGCGGACGTCGTCATCTTCAACACCTGCACCATTCGAGAGAACGCCGACTTGAAGCTCTACAGCGCCCTTGGACAGCTGAAGGCCATGAAGGAGCAGCGCCCCGAGATGCAGATCGCCGTGGGCGGGTGCATGGCCCAAAAGGACCGCGGCGAGATACTCGAGCGCGCCGGATGGGTCGACGTGGTCTTTGGCACCCACAATCTCGCCTCGGCGCCGGCGCTCTTGAAGAGGGCCCGGAGCGATGGCCCGCAGTTGGAGATCCTCGACGCGCCCGACCCCGAGGCGAACCGCGATATGGCCCCGGCGCTCTACGCGGTGCGCGAGCTCCCCTTCGCCGCGTGGATGACCATCCAGACGGGCTGCGACAACACCTGCGCCTACTGCATCGTGCCGTCGGTGCGCGGTGAGGAGATCAGTCGACCACTGGACGACCTCTTGCAGGAGGCGGGCATGCTCGTCGGCACCGGGGTGAGCGAGATAACGGTGCTCGGACAGAACGTCAACTCCTACGGCAGGGACATCACCAAACGCGGACCGCTCTTCGCCGAGCTGCTTCGCGCGCTCGGTGAGATCGAAGGGCTCGAGAGGATTCGCTTTACGAGCCCGCACCCGAAGGACCTGCGGCCCGAGACGATTGAGGCGATGGCCGAAACGAGGGCCGTCTGCCCTCAACTGCATCTTCCGCTGCAGTCGGGATCGAACCGGGTGTTGAAGGCGATGCGCCGTGGCTACACCGCTGAGCGGTACATGGAGAAGTTGAGTGCGGCGCGCGCGGCGCTCGACGACGTCGCGGTGACCACGGATCTGATCGTGGGCTTTCCCGGCGAGACCGACGCTGAATTCGACGAGTCGCTCGAGGTCATCGCCGCCGCGGAGTTCGACTCGGCCTACACGTTCATCTTCTCGCCTCGCCCGGGAACCCGGGCCGCCGACATGGTCGACGAATTCATTCCCGACGATGTCGTGAAGGAGCGCTTCGAGCGACTGAAGCAGGTCCTCGACCGATCGGCGCTCTTGAAGCATCAGGCCCGCGTCGGGCTTCGAGAAGAGGTTCTCGTCGAGGGCCCGTCGCGGCGCAACGACCAGATGCTCTCGGGTCGCACCCGTCAAGGCAAGTTGATCCACTTCCCGGTGACGAGCGAGAACTTGCGCGCCGGATCGCTCGCGATGGTGGAAGTGACCCACGGCGCGCCCTATCACCTGCTCGGTGAGCTCTCGTCGGTCGTTCGCGCACCTCGACACAAGGTGCGCATCCCTCTTTTCAGCTCGTGAAGAATCACGGCGGCATGGCTGTCGCCCTCGTCGGCGCCACCGCCTCGGGCAAGTCGGCGCTGGCCCACGAAGTCGCGCTCGCGAGCGCGGGCCATGTCGAGATCCTGGCCGTCGATGCCATGACGGTGTACCGGGGGATGGACATCGCCACGGCGAAGCCAACGAAGGCCGAGCGAGGGGAAGTCAACTACCATCTGCTCGACCTGATCGAGCCCTGCGAGGAGTTCACCGTCGCCCAATTCCAGCGTGCGGCGAGAGAAGCCGCCAGCTCGGTGTGGCAGCTGGGCGGGGCGGTGCTCTACGTCGGAGGAACCGGGCTCTACGGAAGGGCGGTGCTCGACAACTTCCAGATCCCCGGACAGTTCCCCGAGGTGAAGGCCGAACTCGAACGCCGTGCCGCGACCGGACTCGACATGCTCTACGAGGAGTTGAAGGAACTCGACCCGTTGGCCGCGAGCCGAATGGAGCCGACCAACGAACGTCGGGTGGTTCGCGCCCTCGAGGTCACGATCGCGAGCGGCCGGCCCTTTTCCTCCTACGGCGCGGGACTGCGGACCTACGGACCGGTGCGGGTGGTGCAGGTGGGGCTGCGGGTCGATCTCGAAAGCCTTGACGAGCGGATTGCCGGTCGGTTCAACCGGTGGATGGAGGAGGGACTGCTCGACGAGGTGACCAGGCTCCTCGAGACGCCCGGTGGCATCAGTCGAACGGCCCGCCAAGCGGTTGGCTACCGCGAGCTGCTCCGCCATCTGGAAGACGGCGTTGCCCTCGAGGACTGCGTGCGCGACGCGATCACCGCGAGCCGGCGTTTAGCGCGGCGCCAGCGCTCGTGGTTCCAGCGCGACCCGCGTATCGAATGGTTTGACGACCCCTCGGCAGCCGCGCTGCGGCTGAAGGAAGTATTGAACAGTCCCGACGGGTTCGTGCGAGACTAGGAATCAGTGGCACTACGAACCCTCCAAAAATGGCACGGCGCGGGAAATGACTTCCTGGTCGAGGTGATCGAGCAGGGGGGCGCTCCCTGGTGGACCGCGCAGCGCGCCCGGGCGGTCTGCAACCGGTGGACCGGCGTCGGCGCCGATGGCCTGTTGATCGCGACGGTGGGTCCAGAGGTCGGCATGGTCCTCTACAACGCCGACGGGAGCATCGCCGAGATGTCCGGTAACGGCATCCGCTGCCTCGCGGCGGCGGTTCGACGAGCCACGCACGCCGACTGGGAGACGCTTCTCGTGCACACCGACGCGGGAGTTCGCGCCGTGACCCTCGACATGGACATCGATTCGGGATACGGCAGCGTCGCCATGGGCGACGTCACGTTCGACACGACGCTCGAGGGAACCCTGGGCGTCGCCAAGGTGGGCAATCCCCACGTGATCGTCCTCGACCGCCCCGAGTGGAGTGCCCAAGAGCGCGAAGGGTTGGCCGCCGGGTGGGCGAGCCAAGTGGGCGGAGCGAACGTCGAGTTCGTCACGCCCATCGACAGGGGCCGCGTCAGCATCAAGGTCATCGAACGCGGCGTCGGATGGACGCTGGCGTGCGGCACCGGTTCGGTGGCGACCGCGGCGGTTTGCCATCGCGAAGGACTGACCGACGGCGTGGTGCGCGTCGACAATCCCGGCGGGGCGCTGAAGGTGGAGCTCGACGGCGACCACGCCATCCTCGCCGGCCCCGTTCGGTTCATCGCCAACGTGGAGTGGCTGGAGACTTGACCTACATCCCGAACACCCTCATTGATCGCACGTTCCGCGAGAAGATCGTCCTCGTCGGAGTGCTGTTCCCCGGGGTCACGCCCGAGGAGCTCGACCATCAGCTCGACGAACTGGCGTTGCTTGTCGACACCGCCGGCGCCGACGTCGTGGCGCGCGTGATCCAGCGCCGGGACGCTCCCGACCCCGCCACCTTCCTCGGGTCGGGCAAGGTGCAGGAACTTCGCGAGATTTGCCTCGCGGTCGACTCGGACACCGTCGTCTTCGAGCACAACCTCTCTCCCGCGCAGCAACGAAACCTCGAGAAGATCCTGGGCCGGACGGCCATCGACCGCACCGCGGTGATCCTCGACATCTTCGCGCAGAACGCCCGCACCCCCGAAGGCAAGGCCCAGGTGGAGCTCGCCCTGCTGCGATACCGCCTGCCTCGCCTTCGTCGCGCCGGCGGGTCGCTGTCCCAGCAGGCCGGCGGCATCGGGACCAGGGGGCCGGGCGAGACCCAGCTCGAGACCGACCGTCGTCGCCTCGTGAACCGGATCCACCACATCCAGAAGGAACTCAAACAGATCGACCGGACCAGGGGCGTCCAGCGACAGGGACGCGCCCGGGGCCGCCACCGCGAGGTGACCCTCGTTGGTTACACCAACGCCGGCAAGTCTTCCCTGCTGAACGCCGTCACCGACGCCAACGTCGAGACCGAGAACCGGCTCTTCGTCACGCTCGACCCGCGCACCCGACAGCGGCAACTTCCCGGCGGAGAGACCATCCTGATCACCGACACCGTGGGATTCATCTCGAACCTGCCCCACGACCTCATCGAGGCCTTCATGAGCACGCTGAAGTCGGTGCAGTTGGCCGACCTCTTGGTGCACGTCGTTGACGGGGCCAGTGATGACGCCGAGCTGCAGATTGCCGCGGTGCGAGAAGTGCTCCACGAAATCGATGCTGACGAGGTCCCCGAGCTGCTGGTGTTCAACAAGGCCGACGTTCCAGGATCCCGGGCCCGAGACCTCTCCAAGCTGTACCCGGGCAGCGTCTGGGTGTCGGCGTTGACCGGCGAGAACCTGGACGAGCTCATCGGGACGATCGGCGACCGCCTGCGCACCAACGACCGCGTCGTGACCCTGCACCTGCCCCTCGACCGGGGCGACCTCGTAGCGGCGGCGCATCGCGAGGGCGAGGTCATCGACACGACCATCACCGACGACTACGTGGCCCTTCGCGTCGTGCTGGATCCGGTCGGCGTCGCAAAGTTCAGTGAATGGAGGGTCGTCACGTGAGTTTCGTTCCGCCCCCTTATCCCTACGAGCGACTCGACGGCCTCAAGAAGCTGGCGCAACACCACGAGGGCGGGCCCATCGACTGCTCCATCGGCACGCCGATCGACGCTCCGCCGGGAATCGTCCTCGAGGAACTGGCGCGCGTGATCGGCGCCAGGGGCTATCCGCCCTCCATTGGATCCGTCGAGTACCGAACGGCTGCCGCTTCGTGGATCGAGCGCCGCTTCGGGGTGGCGATCGCCATTGATCAGGTCGCGGCGTGCGTGGGAACCAAGGAGTTCGTCGCTTCGTTGGCGCAGTATCTGCACCTGCGCCTTCCCGAGCGCGACACCGTGCTCTATCCCGCCGTGAGCTATCCCACCTACGCCATGGGCGCCACGCTCGCGGGGCTGCGAGCGGTGCCGGTTCGCGTCGTCAACGGCCAACTGGACCTCACGTCCATCAACCCCGCCGACGTCGAGCGCGCGCTCGTGCTGTGGTCGAACTCGCCGTCGAATCCGACGGGCGCGCTCGACGATCTGGAAGAGGCGGCCTTGTGGGGCCGCGCCCACGGCGTGCTCGTGGCGAGTGACGAGTGCTACGCCGAGTTCACCTGGGTCGGTCGCCCGCGATCGATCCTCGAGCACGGCCTCGACGGCGTGATCGCGGTCCACTCGATCTCCAAGCGGTCGAACCTCGCGGGGGTGCGCGCCGGCTTCTACGCGGGCGACGCGCAGATTGTCGCGTTCCTTCGCCTCGTTCGCCAGCACGCCGGGCTCATGGTTCCCGGTCCGGTCCAGGCGGCGGTCGCCGTCGCGTACGGCGACGACGAACACGTGGAGCGCCAGCGCGAGACCTACCGGTCGCGTCTGCAGCTGCTCAGCGACGCCCTTTCGCCGCTCGGCATCGCTGCCCCGATGCCCGACGGGTCGTTCTACCTGTGGTGCCACAAGGAGGGGCTCGATGGCTGGGAGCTCGCGGCACTGCTCGCCGAGGCGTCGGGGCTCATCGTGAGTCCCGGCGAGCTCTACGGCGACGACGGCATGAACTTCGCGCGCATCGCGGGGGTCCAGTCCAACGACCGCCTGCAGTTGGCGGCGTCGAGGCTCAGGAGTTCAACGTAACTGCCCCAGTACGATGTTCGCATGGCTGATCTAGAGACGCGAATCAATCACTGGTTCGAACACATTTCCGATATGACTCCCGAGAACATCGAGGCGCGGCGCGACGTCGAGCTGGTGATCACGAAACTCGACGACGGACAACTTCGCGTCGCGGAAATCGGCCTGAGCGGCGACGTCATCGTCTACGAGTGGGTGAAGAGGGCGATCCTCCTGCTGTTTCGCCTGCGGGGCATGGAGAAGACCGAGCTCGGGCCATTCGAGTACTACGACAAGCTGGAACTGAAGACCGACTACGAGCGCCGCGGCGTGCGGGTGGTGCCCGGCGCGTCGGCGCGCCGCGGCAGTTACCTGAGCCCGGGCGTGATCCTCATGCCGAGCTACGTGAACATCGGCGCGTGGGTGGGGCCGGGCAGCATGGTCGACACGTGGGCGACGGTCGGCAGTTGCGCCCAGATCGGCGCCAACGTCCACCTCGCCGGAGGCGTGGGCATCGGGGGAGTGCTCGAGCCCGCCAACGCCGTGCCGGTCATCATCGAGGACGACGCCTTCATCGGCAGCCGCTGCATGATCGTCGACGGTGCGCGGGTCGGCAAGGGATCGGTCCTCGGCGCCGGCACGATCCTCAACCCCACGATTCCCGTCATCGATGCGCAGACCGGTGAGGAGGTATCTCGCGGGTATGTTCCCGACCACTGCGTGGCGGTGTCGGCGAGCCGACGCCGCGAGTACCCGGGCGGCGAGTTCTTCCTTCCCTGCGTACTGATCATCAAGCGATTGGACGAGGGGGAGCTCCACAACAAGGTCGCGCTCAACGACCTGTTGCGCGACCACGGGGTCTCGACGTGAGTCGACTCGACGACGTCCTCGCTCTCGTAGCTGTGCACTCGGTGAGCGGCCACGAGGCACGGCTCGCGGGAATCGTCGAATCGACCCTGCGCGCGAATCCGCTTCTTGAGGTCGAGCGCATCGGCGACAACGTCGTTGCTCGGACCTGCGGGCATCACATGACCCGGCTCCTGGTGGCGGGGCATCTCGACACCGTTCCCGGCGACCCGGGCGCCGCCGCGATCGTCGACGACCGGTTGATCGGACTCGGGGCGTGCGACATGAAGGGTTCGCTCGCGGTGATGCTGGAGCTGGCCCTCCAGGAGACACCTCGCCCGGTCGAGGTCACCTGGGTCTTCTACGCGAGAGAGGAGATCTCGCGTAGCGAGTCGGGTCTCTTGGAGATTGGCGAACTGCGCCCTGATCTCTTGCAAGCCGACGCGGCGGTACTGGGCGAGCCAACGGGCGGGGTCGTCGAGGCCGGATGCCAGGGCACGTTGCGGGTAGCGATCGAATTGAAGGGGTCGAGGGCCCACACGGCGAGGCCTTTCACGGGCCGGAACGCCATCCACCGCATGGGCCTGTTGATCTCGAGAGTCGCGTCGTACAAACCGCGCACGGTCGTCGTCGACGGCGTGAGCTTCACCGAGCAACTTCAGGTCGTCAATGTGGGCGGGGGGATCGCTCCCAACGTGGTGCCGGACCTTGCCACGTGCACGCTCAACCATCGGGTGGCCCCTGACCGTTCTCGCGATGAGGCGATGTCGTCACTCGTCCAGTTCCTTGACGGACTTCTCGAGGACGGCGACGTCGTCACCGTCGGTGATTGGGCGTCTTCGGCGAAGCCGGAACTGTCCAACAAGCACATCGCCGAGCTGGTGAAGATCTCGGGAGCGTCACCCCGGGGGAAGGTCGGATGGACCGACGTCGCGACCTTCAGTGAACTCGGAATCGCCGCCACCAACTTTGGCGCGGGCGACCCAATGCTCGCCCATCGCAGCGACGAGTTCGTGACACTGCAAGAGCTGGACAAGTTCGCCGGCGCGCTGGCGAACTGGTTGGGCTAGAGGGGCGTTGCGACCAGGGCCGCGCGGCCAATCTACGCGGCTGTTCGAAGTCAGTGCCATCGCCCCAGTTGATTGATGTCATCGTCGTCGTGCAGGCGATCGAGGCGACGAGGAATCGGCATCGCTCCGATCGCTGTTGGGGCGATGCTCACCGCCAAGAAGCCGTGGGCCAGCGAAACCGAGACATCGCGCTCGCTCAAGACCCACCAAAGTGAACCAATGCCCTGCAGCGCCCACGCCGGAGTCACCGCGAATCCGATTTGACGAACGTGGGCGGCTGGAACCGGTTCCACTGCCTCGTAGGGACGAAGCGGGAGGAAGGGTAGACAACGAGGCTACGGTCAGACCCAGACCGACCAGATACACGTCGCTCGCGAACAAGAGAAATGGCACGGGAAGACTACGAGGGCATGGTCGTGATCAGTAGCTTCGAAGCACCGAAATGACCCTGCCGTAGATGGTGACGTCATTCGCGCCAAATTCCATAGGCTCGAGCTGGCTATTTTCAGGCTTCAGCACAATCCTCGATCCTTGCGGGAAGTACCGCTTGACGGTTGCCTCGCCATCGTTGATTCCCGCGACCACGATCTCGCCGGTGTTCGCATTGCTTTGACGCTGCACCACGATGAAGTCGCCGGGAAGGATGCCGGCCTCGATCATCGAGTCGCCGCGGACCTGAAGCACGAAACTGTCGCCGCGGCCTGCAAACTGCTCCGGGATCGACATGAGCTCGTGGCTGTTCTCCGCTGCGAGCACTCCGGTACCGGCGGCGACGTCACCAACGAATGGGATATGGCGGATGTGCTGGTCCGGAACAGGGTTTTCGGCGTCGAGTCGAACAGTGAGGGTACGGGGCTGTTGGGGGTTCTTCTCGATGAAGCCCGCGTTCTTCAAGACTTCGATGTGGTTTGCAACCGTGGCTGGAGATTTAAGGCCAACGTGATCCCCGATCTCACGGATGGTGGGCGGAAAGTTGCGCTCACGCTGACATGTGATGATGAACTCCAAGATTTGACGACGCATCGGGGTTAAGACTTCTGCCATCAGGTCCTCCAAGAACGAACAGTTGTTCGTAGCATAAGTCAGATCGGGCCAGAAATCAAACACCTGTTCGTAACAACTCACGAGCAACCAGTTGTCAATCGGTTGTAACAATGTGGGCTTAGACAATTCTTATTCGCTGCTACTCTTCCAGACAGACCAAATCGGTCTCAACAGTCTCTGTTGCTTCTGGGTGACGTTTTCGTGACGGTACCGAGGAGATCGCAGGGGATTCGAAAAATACAGTTTAGGAGGACGAGCTGATGAAGCTTCGTTTGAACAAGACAGTGGCTGCAGTCGCGTCGAGTGCCCTGCTGTTGATGGCGGTGCCGGTTGTCGGTATCGCATCAGCGTCAGGTGCCGCGACAAAGGCAAAGCCGACGTACACCATTGGATATGAAGGCCCGCTTTCTGGTGGTAACCAGCAGCTTGGTCTGAACATGGTTTTTGCCGTTCAGTTGGCAGTGAATCAGGCCAACGCGAACCGCAAGTTGCCGTTCAAGTTGAAGCTTGCAACCTACGACGACCAGGGTGACCCCACCATTTCGCCTACGCAGGCTCAGGCCGCCGTGGCGAACAAGCACCTCGTGGCAATCGTTGGACCTGCGTTCTCGGGTGCCACGGCTGCTGCTGAGCCGTTCTACCACGCCGCGCACATCGCGACGGTGAGCCCTTCGGCGACGCGAGTCTCGCTCGCAACTAGCGGCTGGAACAACTTCTTCCGCGTAGTTGCCGACGACGGCGTCCAGGGTCCCGCTGACGCTGACTACCTCGTAAAGTCCAAAGGTCTGAAGTCGGTCTACGTCGTGGACGACGGCACGTCCTACGGTTCGGGTCTGGCTCAGGCCGTTGCACTGCAGGCGAAGTCCGATGGTGCCACGGTGGTCTCGGCAACTGTCCCAGGAACTTCGCAGTGCCAGAATGGCACCGCATCGGCGACCGAGTACTCGGCCGCTGCCACGCAGGCTGTTGCCAGCAAGGCCACCGCGTTGTTCTACGGTGGTTACTACTGCGACCTCGGTCTGTTCCTCGGAGCGCTTAGCTCCGCTGGTTACACCGGCAGCGTGATGTCGGGTGACGGTGCGCTCTCGCCGGCTCTGATCCAGGGCACCACGCCTGCTTCAGCGGCCAATGGTGTACTGCTCACCTGCGCTTGCGCTAGCTCGAGCAACGCGAAGTTCAACAGTGCGTACAAGTTGCTTTCGCACTTCAGTGCGGCGAACGCCACGTACGCGCCCGAGTCGTACGACGCTGCCAACGCAATCATCAATGCCATTAAGTCACTCAAGAAGGTGACCCGTCCCGGTATTGTTGCTGCGCTGCACAAGTTGACCTATGTGGGCATGACGAAGAAGATCAAGTTCCAGAGTGATGGCAACATCGCTGGTTCGGCGATTTTCGTGAACCAGGTCAAGAGCGGCAGTATCGTTCAGCTGGGCCTCGAGTAAGCACTTCAAAAAGTATTCGCAAGGAGCCGGGGGCGTTTAGCCTCCGGCTCCTTGTTTTTGGTTACACTCTTTCCCAAACGTAAAGGGGATGAATTGGGCGCCTTCGGCCACTATTTGACGGGTCACCTCGCGACCCTGCGTCTGGAGTTCTGGAGCCTTTTCGTCGGAGGGGTTGCCAACGGTTTCCTCTACGGGATGATTGCGGTTGGTTACACCCTGGTGTACGGCGTGCTTCGTCTCATCAACTTCGCCCACTCCGAGATTTTCATGTCGGGCGGCTTCGGTGGCTACTTCGTGATGAAGGCACTAATTGGATCGTCAGTACCGAGCGGTATGGCGACCGTCGGTCTCATCGTCCTCGGTATTGTCGTCGGCGGGACGGTGGGAGCGCTCGTCGCAACCTTGCTCGAGCGCGTCGCCTACCGTCCGCTTCGAAGGCGAAACGCGCCGAAGCTCGCCTATCTCATCAGCGCCATCGGGGCCTCCTACTTCTTGTTCAATCTCGCTGGTAAGGAGTTCGGCCGTTACTCGTTGTCGATGCCCCAGCCGTACATCAACCACCCGGTGTTTACGATCTTCGGCGCGACCGTGCAGTTGTACTACATCGTGATCTTTATCGCGGGCGTGGTGATGCTGTTCTCGCTCGACCGAGTGGTGGCGACCACCAAGCTGGGTCGCAGCATTCGTGCCGTTGCTCAGGATGCGGAGACGGCGTCGCTCATGGGCGTGAACATTGACCGGACCATCGCGCTCACGTTCATTGTGGGCGGCGCCTTGGGAGGCGCGGCGGGCTTTCTTTTCGGACTCGGCACGGGCGTGGTCTACACGATGGGCTTCGTGCCCGCCCTGAAGGCGTTCACTGCCGCGGTGCTCGGGGGCATCGGGAACCTTCGAGGCGCGATGATCGGTGGCCTGCTGCTCGGAGTAGCGGAGAGCCTCTCGGTGGTCTTCGTGCAGGCCGCGTACATCGACGTCGTCGCGTTTGGGATCTTGGTCGCGGTCTTGCTTTTCCGACCCACGGGTATCTTGGGCGAGCGTCTGGGGAGGGCGGCATGATCGCGTCTTTCTGGCGCAATCCTCACGCCCGCCGTCTTGGCATAAGCATCGTAGCGATAGCGGTTCTCGAACTGATGACCGGCCCCCCCGGAAATTCTGAGGCACCCACAGCAGGCATCCGCGAATCGTTTCTTGAAGCGTCGTCGTTCTTCGGACTCTTTAGGACGGCTCGGTGGGTCGTATTCTTCTTCGTTGCGATCCTGATGTTCGCAATCTGGACGTTGCTGCTCTGGAAGGGGTCGCGGATAAGGTCTGGCATCTCTTCGGTGCTAGCGGCCCCACGCGCGGCCTCCCAGCGCCGTCCCGTTCGATGGGGTGTTGGATTGGCACTGCTGGTGCTCGCGTTCATGATGCCCCACATCGAGACTGATCCCTTCTGGCAGGCCGCAATGGTTGAGCAGATCGCCGTCTACGTACTCTTGGCGATCGGACTCAACGTGGTCGTCGGGTTCGCTGGTCTGCTGGACCTCGGATTCGTTGCGTTCTACGCAATTGGCGCTTACACCACCGCCTGGGTGACCGGTGCGCTCCCGACGCCGCCTCCGTTCCACATCCACTTCAATCCCTTCTTCGCCATTCCCATGGCCATCGGCATCGCGATGCTGGCCGGCATCATTCTGGGCGCGCCGACCCTGCGACTGCGGGGCGACTACCTGGCCATCGTCACGTTGGGGTTTGGAGAGATCATCACGATCTTTGCCAACAACCTCTACGGGATTACTGGCGGCTCACAGGGCTCGAACCCGATTCCGCACCCCTCGCTGCATCTGGGACCGATCCATTACGTGTGGGGACTCAAACCGGTTCCGTACTACTACCTGACGTTGACGTTCGTGGTGATCTTCCTCGTTGCGTTCTCGCTGCTTGAGCACTCCCGCGTGGGCCGGGCGTGGACCGCGATCCGAGAAGACGAGGTTGCCGCCGAGTCTGTGGGAATCAATCCTCTGAAGTACAAGGTCATGGCGTTCGCCATTGGCGCTTCGACTGCCGGCTTCGCCGGAGTCGTGACCGCTAGCCAGTCCAATCAGATCTTCCCCTCGAGTTTCACGCTCCAGTTCTCGATCAACATCCTCGTGCTGGTCATCTTCGGCGGCATGGGCTCGATCGCCGGAGTGGTCATCGGCGCCCTGATCATCCAGACCGCCTACAGCTTCCTCTTACACTCGCCGCCCCAGGGCTATCAGCCGGCAGACCTCTACATGTATTTGGGCGCGCTGCTCGTGATCATGATGATCTTCCGCCCAGCGGGGTTGGTGCCTTCTCGTCGTCGAAAGAGAGAGATCAGGCTCTCGGAGTCCGGCGAGGGCCACATGGACGAGGTCCTGACGGGAGATACGCCGTGACCAGCGATCTCATCTTCGATGTTCAGAACGTGACCCTTCGTTTCGGTGGCGTCATCTCACTCAGCGATGTGAGCCTCAACCACAAGCGAGGTGAGATCCTCGCGGTGATCGGTCCTAACGGTGCGGGCAAGACGTCGCTGTTCAACTCATTGACCGGCGTCTATCAGCCCCAGGAAGGCTCCATCACGTTCTTCGGGAGGAATGCCAAGCCGATTTCGATCATCGGGAAGAAGGCGCACCGTGTGAGTACGGCCGGAGTCGCTCGAACCTTCCAGGCCTCACGAATGTTCAGCGCCCTGACCACGTTCGAAAACGTCAAGATCGGTGCCGAGTCGCATCGCGGTATCGGCGTGCTGGGCGCCATGGTCAAGGGACCTGCGACACGTCGCGGAGAGAAGATGTCGGACGCTCGAACAATCGAACTGCTCGATTTCGTAGGTCTTCGTGACAAGGCCAACACGATTTCGGCGTCGCTCTCCTACGGCGACCGACGTCGTTTGGAGATCGCCCGTGGCCTCGCCACCAATCCTCAGGTGTTGTTGCTCGACGAACCGGCCGCCGGAACCAACCCCGCGGAGAAGATCCAGCTCACTCAACTTATTCGCAAGGTTCGTGACGAGATGGGCGTTTCGATCTTGCTCATCGAGCACGACATGAAGCTTGTGATGGCGCTCGCCGAGAGGCTCTACGTGTTGAACTTCGGCAGCGTAATCGCCGAGGGGACTCCCGATGAGATTCGGGCGAACGCCGCGGTCGTCGAGGCGTACCTCGGCTCGACGACGAGTGATGCGGAGGAATTGAAGTGATGCTGCAAGTCAAGGACGCTGTCGTTCGCTACGGCGCTATTACCGCCCTCCACGGTGTTTCATTCGAAGTGCAGCAGGGAGAGATTGTCACCTTGCTGGGTGCGAACGGCGCCGGCAAGACGACGACGCTACGGATGATGTCGGGTCTGCACGCGCCAGTGAGCGGGCAGATTCTTTTCGAGGACCAGGATGTCACTCAGACGAAGGCGCACCAGTTCAGTTCGCTCGGCATCAGCCACGTGCCCGAGGGTCGCCGGATCTTCCCCCAGATGACGGTGGAAGAGAACCTTGAAATGGGTGCCTTCGTTCGAAGTGGTAGTTACGCGGACGACATGGCGAAGATGTACTCGATCTTTCCGATCCTGAAGGATCGGCGCAAGCAACTGGGGGCCAACCTCTCCGGCGGAGAGCAGCAGATGTTGGCGATCGCTCGGGCCCTGATGGCCGAGCCCCGACTCCTTCTCCTCGACGAGCCGTCGATGGGTCTCGCTCCGATGATCGTGGAGACGATCTTCCGGATTATCGGCGAAATCCGTGATAGCGGTACGACGGTGTTCCTGGTCGAGCAGAACGCTGCCCAGGCGCTGCGCCTGGCAGACCGAGGATACGTGATGGAGAACGGCCGCATCGTCTTCACTGATACCGCGCAGAACCTCCTGCACGACGAAAGGGTCCGCGCGGTGTACCTCGGCGAATCGGTCGAGGGCGCGTAAGCACCCTTAGAGTGGGTGTCCAACCGGCACCCGAGCGCAAAGCGGGTCGCCGATTCACTGATCGCACGGGACGTCGGGGGACCGTTTCGCCGATTTGATATCTCGATGGCCACGGCCGTCTTCACGGCCTTCGGCTGAGACGTGTCGCATATCGGATGGCGAAATGGGCAGCGGTTCTTCATCGACGAATCACTTTGCCACTTCGATTGGACGTGTGCGCCTCGTCGCACTCTTGATGCGGTGCTCGCGACGGCTTGGGACGAGCTGCGAACATTGATTGTCGCCCATGCGGCTGCACTGCAGGTTCCTTCGCAAGTTCGGCTCGTCGCCCTGCGTCCTACGACCGTTGCGTTGCCAACGAAGGAGAACGGATGGAATTTGAAGAGTCAGATGGGGCAGGCCAGTGTTGGCGGGACCTGGCCGATGTGATGGCCGCAGGGATCTCGCGGGTATTGTTGTACGGACCTCCGGGCACGGGTAAGACCTACGCGGCACTCCGCTTCGGAGTGAGTGACGCCGCGGCGGAGCGACTGGTGTGCACCGAGGACCTCACGACGGGCGAGATCACCGGCACGTGGATGCCCGCGGGAGAGGGTCGCTGGGAGTGGCGTGTGGGTCCCGCGATTCGCGCGTGGAGAGAGAATGCCGGACAAGGGGGCCGACTGGTCGTCGACGAAGTCGACCGCGCATCGGGTGATGCCCTGAGCACCTTGCTCGCCGTCACCGACTCGCCGGACTCGGCTCGTTGGAGGAACCCCGAGACGTCGAAGTGGCTGAGCCCTGGGCCCCAGTTCTCCGTCGTCATGACGACGAACCTCGAGGAGCTCGATGACATTCCCGCCGCCCTTCGCGACCGGTTCCCCGTCGCCATTCGCATCGACCGGCCCCACCCGGCGTCGGTGCAGACGTTGAGTTCCGACCTGCGATCCTGCGCCCTCTCGGGCTCGCTCGGCGATCCCGCGCGCCGGATTTCCCTGCGCAGTTTCTACGCCTACGATCAACTTCGCTCCGCCGTCGGGCCGGAGAGTGCGGCTCGACTGGTCTTTGGAGAGTCGAACGCCCAGGGCGTCCTCGATGCCTTCTCGATCGGCGCTCTGCGTTGAGCGCGCAGGCCTTTCCAGAACTGGTGACCGGAAGGAACGACGGATTCGTCCAAGGTCCCTGGGAGGTTCGCAGGGGATCAACGAGCAGGGGCGGCGCCAGTTGCAATCTGAGCGACCGGGTGCTCGAGGTCCCGTTCGGCCGCGACGCCACGTCTCGGGTGGTTCGAGCTCACGAGCTCATGCACGTGCGCATCAGCCCCTTCACCGGCGCATGGTCGCTCGCGCATGGCGACGTCTCGCCACGAGCGCTCGAATGCGCCGAGGAGCTTCGGGTCAACACGTTGCTCGAGCGGGTCGGCTTCGCGACGGTTCTCTTGAAGGACGGCTCGGAGAAGGAAGGCGGTAAGAGGGTCGCGCAAGCGGGGGACTGGACTGAGGCGTTGTGCTTCTTGCTGGCGGTGCTGGGGACGGGTTCGGAGCGTGACTTCCTCGCCGGCGTGCGAGCGGGGGAACCGACGTGGATGGCGGGGCTACGCGCGGTTCGCAGGCGCGTCCTTCGGGTGCTTTCGGAGACGACCACCGACGATCTTGGCGATACGGTGCTCAACGAAGCGGGGGTGGCGTGCGGTTACGCCAACGTCACCGTCGCGATCGCTCGGATCGTCGACGCCGCCGCTCAAGCGCGCGCTCCGATAGGTCCCGACGAACTTCGCCAGTTCCGAAGGTCGCTCGAGCCCGGCGGTCGTCGGGCCCCGTCGGGACGCTTCGCGGCGCTGATCTTCGACGCTTCGCTCTCGAGCGAGCACCGGATTCGCGATCCGGGCATCCGCCGGCAGCGCCCGTCGGCGAGCGGCACGGTGATGAGGTATCCGGGCCGGTTGCTCACCGACGATCTCCGCCGGGCGTTCGCCTCGAAGACCCCGTCGCACGGGGGAGTCGTCGTGATCGACCAGTCGGGATCGATGGACATCTCGATCAGCGACCTCGAAGGGCTCTTGGTCCGAGCACCCAACGCCCTCGTTGTCGGATACAGCCACCGGCCCGGCGACCGTGGTGACACGGCGAACGCCTGGGTGCTCGCCGAGCGCGGAGCCGTAGCGACGTCATGTCCGGCCGGAAACGTGGGAAATGGTGTCGACGGACCGGTTCTTCGTTGGGCGATATCGCGCTCTAGGGGCATCGAGCCGATCGTCTGGGTCACCGACGGCCAGGTCACCGACTCGAACGACCATCCGAGTGAAGATCTGTCGGCGGAGTGTGCGCTGTTGGTGCGAAAGCACCGTGTTTCCTTGGTGCGAGATCTGAATCAGGCGGGGCGCGCCCTGGGGCGTCACAGGCCCTTCGTAGCATCTGACTTTGGCAGGGTGGGATGCAAGCTGCTGGAAATCAGGGCTCAACTGGGCACTTAGAACGGAAAAAAAGACTTGCATCGAACACCTGTTCGCTTTAAACTATACGAACAGGTGTTCGTGGAAAGTCAGGAGTCGCAAATGGCAGCAGTCGAGGTAATCCAAGAACAAGAGTTCCCCCAGGTCGGCCCAGCCCCCTATCTGCGCCTGGTTTCCTCGGAGAATCGCCCTCGCCCACTCCGTACCGGGCCGAATCTGGCTCAGCGACGCCAGTCGCGGGCTCGAATGCTGCAGCGTCGTCGACGCACCCTGGTCGCACTCATGCTCGTCGGTGGCCTCGTAATACTCTCGTGGCCGGGTCATGCCTTCGGCGGAACCACGAGCGCGGGGTTGCCTACGGACCTCGCGAACAGTTCGGTGCTGGCTTCGGGCATGGAGTACGCGGTGCAGCCCGGTGACAGCGTCGGCTCGATCGCGCGCATGATCAATCCGGTCGACCCTTCGCTGGCTCGGACCGATCTCGTGGGTGAATTGGGCTCAAGTGTGGTCGTGCCCGGCGAGCACGTTCTAATTCCCTAATTTTAAAGGGATTTAGGTGTATCGTGAGTTACGTGCGCTGTCCCTACTGTGCGGCTGATGATGACCGCGTTGTCGACTCACGGCTCGCCGAGGACGGAGTCGCGATTCGTCGGCGCCGCGAGTGCTCGGCGTGCAACCAGCGCTATACCACCTTCGAGCGGGTCGAAGAGGCGACGCTCTTCGTCGTGAAGCGTTCCGGTGAGCGCGAACCATTCGATCGCGCGAAGATCTTGAGCGGGGCGCGGTCGGCATGCAAGAACCGGCCGGTCAATGAAGAACTGCTCGAGTCCATCGTGCTTTCGATCGAGGAGTCCATGCGTCTGCTGAACCGCGACGTCACGAGCGAAGAAGTCGGCATGGCGACCCTCGAGGCGCTTCGTGACGTCGACGACGTTGCCTACGTCCGCTTCGCGTCGGTGTACAAGGGTTTCGAGGACACCGAGGATTTCGCGCGTGAGATTGGCATGCTCGTCAAGACCACCGCCCCCAAACTGCGCAACTGACCCGTGCGCCTTCTTCGACTGCATCCCACTTCCGCCATGGCTATCTACGCCCATCCCGACGACGCTGACGTGGCCGCCGGCGGTCTGCTGGCGCAGTGGGCGAGCGAGGGCTGCCCGGTGCATCTGGTCGTCATCTGCGATGGAGCCAAGGGATCGCACGTGCCCCAGGTCGACGCGAGGTCGCTGCGTGAGGTGCGCCGCGAGGAACTACAGCTCGCGGCTGACCTGCTCGGGGCGACGACGGTGGAGTGTCTCGACCACGTCGACGGCGGCGTGACCAACGACGAGGAGCTGCGCTCCACGTTGGTGGGCCTCATCCGCAAGTTCAAGCCCGAGGTGGTCGTCGGCCCGGATCCTACGGCGACTTTCTTCGGTGGCGTCTACGTGAACCACCGCGACCATCGCGAGACCGGCTGGGCGATGCTCGACTCGGTCGCCCCCGCCGCCGCGATGCCCCTGTACTTTCCCGAGAAGGGCGAGGCGCACCAGGTGCGCCAGCTTCTCCTAAGCGGCACGCACGAGCCTGACGTCGTCGTTGACGTGTCGCGGACGATCGACACCAAGGTGAAGGCGGTGCTCGCGCACGCCTCGCAGATGGCCGGGGACCCCGACGGCATTCGCGACGTGGTCTACGGCAGGGCTGAACAAGCGGGGCACCCAGTGGGAATCACCTTCGGCGAAGCATTTCGCAGTGTTGATCTCGCCTTCTGAGGGACCTTCGGTTGATGAGGCGCCGCTTCTTCACATCGACCTCGACGCGTTCTTCGCCTCGGTAGAGATACTCGACGACCCCTCCTTGAAGGGAAAGCCCGTCTGCGTCGGCGGCGTCGGCGAACGCGGGGTCATCGCGAGCGCCAGCTACGAGGCGCGCCGCTTCGGCGTTCGAAGCGCCATGGCGAGCGTCGTCGCGCGTCGTCTCTGCCCCGACCTGATCGTGCTTCCGGGAAGGTTCGACCGCTACGAGGTCTACTCGCGCCAGTTTCACGACGTGGTGCGCGACCTCACGCCGGACTTCGAGTCCCTCGGTCTCGACGAGGTGTTCTGCGACCTTCGAAGCCTCCGCCGCCTCAACGTGCGCCCGATCGAGGCGGCCGCGGGACTGCGCTCTCGAATCGCCGACGAACTCGGGCTGCTTTGCGGCGTCGGCCTCGGGCGAAACAAGCTCTTCGCCAAACTCGCCTCCAAGAAGTCGAAGCCTCACGTCGTCGACGGTCGGCTCGTCGAGGGCCCGGGCGTCGTCTGGGTGAGTCCCGACATCGAACAGGAGTGGTTGCGGGAGCTTCCCGTGAGTGCCCTCTGGGGGGTGGGCCCGGCGACCGCGGCGAAATTGGAGAAGCTTGGGCTGCACTGGGTGCGCGACCTGGCGCGCGTTGACGAGTTGACGCTCGCCGCGCACGTGGGCGCCTCGATGGCGGCGTCGCTCGCCGCCTACGCAGTGGGCGAGGATCGCCGTGAAGTGATTGTCGACCGTGAGATGAAGTCGGTGGGTCACGACCAGACGTTCGCGCGATCGCTCGAAGGGATCGATCAGCTCACCCAGACGGCGAAGGGCCACGCCGCCGTGGTGGCCAGGGCGCTGCGCTCCCAAGGGAGGGTGGCTCGAACGATCACCGTCGTCGTGCGCTTCGACGACCTCACCAGTGTCTCGAGGTCCCAGACGTTGTCCTTCGGGGTCGACGACGAGGTGGCGATCGCCGCCATCGCCGAGGCACTGCTGCAGTCGGTTGACCTGCACCACGCGGTGCGTCTGCTCGGAATCCACGCGTCGTCGTTCCTCGAGCGCGAGAACAACCAGATGCAACTCACTTTCGCCATCGAGGCGTCGTCGGACAACGCGCGAGAGCGGGCGGCAATCGTTTCGCGGGAGCGACAGATCAGCCACGAGGCCCTGCGCGACGCCGTCGACGAAGTGCGCCAGCGCTTTGGCAGGGCCGCGCTCGGCACCGCGTCGGAACTCAGCGAGCACGGCGTGGAGATAGCGACCCAGCGCGGTCGCCACGCCTTCGGACCCGAGGCCCGGGACTGAACTACGCCAAGACGGTGACGAGCGTCCCGATGGGGGTGTGCGGCCAGATGGTCTGAGCGGACGCGAAGGGCATCTCCACGCAGCCGAGGCTCTGGGGCCAGCCGTAGGTGTTCCGGATGAAGCCGTGCAGCGCCTCGCCTCCGTTGAAGTACGAGATCCACGGGATGCCCGAATCGCTGTAGTGGCTGCCGTCGGGGTTCGTGCCCGACATGGTCTGGGTGGCGTAGCGAAGGTACACCGGGTACGTTCCGAGCGACGTGGGCGCGACCGAGATGCCCGTGTTCGCCAGGGTGTGGAACTTCGCGACGCCGCCTACGTAGAGCGTGACGGTTTCGGGCAGGCTTTCACTGACGGTGACGTAGTCGTAGGGGTTGGGGTCGACCTTGCCACTCTGGGCGGCGTCGATCAGGTCGTTCCATGTGGTCGGGTCGGCGACCCCGGTCGTCGGCAGGTTGTTGACGACCTGGAACGACATCAGGGCGCCAGTGACCAGAACGTTGGGCACGCCCACTCGCCACATCGAGCTGAGGGACGTGGGAAGGTTCGGATAGAGCCACGTGAACGTTCCCGCTGTCTGTTGCGAAGGGTCCGATTGGGACGTCGCCGGAGTGAAGCTGAGTGGCAGGTAGTTCGTCTCGGCGAGCAACTGCTCCTCCCACGTGACGTTGGTCGACACGTTGGTCGTGAGCGATCGCAACGTGGTGAACGTGCAGCGTGCCTCGCAACTCATCGTCGCGGGTGTCATGACGGTGTAGCTCACGAGCGGGAGCAACCTGCTGGTGGCGACCGCCTGCACCTCGCGAGGGCCAATCTGCTGCCACTTGGTCGAAAGCGCCGGCTTTACGACGAGCCTGGGTAGTTTCGAGGCGCGGATGGTGGCGTTGAAGTTGAGTCGGACGATCGGCATCGCCGCCGACAGCGTGGACGGGACGTTGCTCGACACCTTGATGGGCGTCGCGGCATCCGCGCCCGCGGCGGGCAGCAGCGCGCAAACGACCATACCCGTGGCGAGGGCGCTGAGGCTATTAAGCCACTTCTTCACGTCACCACCTTAATCACCCGCGCGTTTGAACAAAGTATGCCTACGCTGTGAGAAGAGGAAGAGAGGTGCCATGAGCACTCTGAAGACGATCGTGATTGTGATCTTGGCCTTCGTCGTGGTGGGCTTGATCTTCTCCGTTGTCGGCTTCGTGTTTTCCGCCGTCCACCTGATCTTCGAACTCGTGGTGCTTGCGGTGATTGGCTACGTGGCGTACCGGCTGTTTCGCAAGGCCTGACTGCCTGCCGAGTAGGATGGTCACTTCTGGCGGCGTGGCCGAGTGGTTAGGCAGGGGCCTGCAAAGCCCCGTACTTGGGTTCGAATCCCAACGCCGCCTCTAGCAGATGACGGGAAGGGTTGCGGCGAGAGACGACTCTTGCCGCGGTCATTGCGCCAGCCTCTCGAACAAGGTGGCGTCGCGTTCACGCGAAGCACGAAGTGACCTTGTCCCCTAAAAGGCAGGGTCTGCAAGATTGCATAACGTGCAGTCTTGATGAAATACTGGCGTATGGTGACGAGCGAAACCGGACGTCGAGAGCGCAAGAAATTGCAGACCCACGAGGCCCTGCGGTCCGCGGCGTTGCGCTTGAGTGGCGAGCGAGGGCTTCAGAGGGTCACCGTGGAGGACATCGCGGAGGCCGCGGACGTTTCGCTTCGCACCTTCTACGCCCACTTTCCATCGAAGGAGGACGCGATTGTGGGCTTTGACGCTTCGCGTGTCGAACATCTGCGCCTCGTGCTCCTTGATCGTCCCATTGACGAAGCGCCCCTGGATTCCCTGCAGTTCGTGCTTCATGAACTGCATGTCGAGTCGAGTGAACAGTGGCCACTTCGCATGCGAGTGATCGAGACAAACCCCAGCCTCTTACCCCGGATGTTTGCAGCATTCGCAATCTTCGAGCGTGCCATGATCGAAGCCATCGCGGAGCGGACGCACACTGATCCCGCAACTGATCTCTACCCAGCCCTCGTCACCGCCGTTGCGACCGGAACTTTTCGGGCAGTGATCAGCACGTGGCGAAGCGGTGGCGAGAAACTCGACTTCGATGACCTCTTCGCTTCCGCATTTGAACAAGTGGGCAATGGCCTCGTTCAACCCGCCCCCAAGCAAGCGAAAGGTGTTCGCAAGACTACTCACACGTCCACGGCAAGGTCGGGGGAGAAGTAAATGGTTCTCGTACGACTGCTTCAAAAGTACTTGCGCCCCTATGCCCACCAAATTGCCATCCTCGTGGTGTTGCTCGTCGCCCAGACGGTGGGCAACCTGTATCTGCCGAACTTGAATGCCGACATCATCAACAACGGCGTCGTGGTCGGGAACCTCCACTACATCTTGCACACCGGCGAATGGATGATCGTCCTGACGCTGCTCATTGGACTCTGCGCGGTGGTTGCTATTTACTGGGCCTCGCGGGTCGCCATGGGAGCGGGTGCCGACATCCGAGAAGCGGTCTTTACCCGGGTGCAGGGCTTTTCCGCGAGGGACATGAACACTTTCGGAACTGCGTCGCTCATTACCCGTAACACCAACGACATTCAGCAGATTCAGCTGTTCTTGCAGATGGCCCTCACGATGATGGTGATCGCACCCATCATGTGCTTCGGTGGCATCGTGATGGCCCTGCACGAAGGGGCCCAGCTATCGACGCTGCTCCTCGTCGCCGTTCCCGTCATGGCGATTTTCATTGGCATCGTCATGGTGAAAGTCGTCCCCCAGTTCCGTTCCATGCAGACCAAGATTGACCGAATTAACGAAGTGCTCCGAGAGCAAATCACTGGTGTTCGCGTCATTCGAGCGTTCGTGCGTAACGAGTTCGAAGCTGAACGATTCGCAGCCGCCAATAGTGATCTGACCGACACCTCACTAAGCGTGAACCGGGTCTTCGCGCTCATGTTGCCAACGATGATGGCGATCCTCAATCTTTCGTCGGTCGCTGTCGTCTGGTTCGGCGGTCGTCTGGTGAGCGAGGGTTCGATGCCGATCGGCAACCTCACCGCGTTCCTGACCTACATTTTGCAGATACTGCTGTCGGTCATGATGGCCGTCATGGTGGCGATTCTGCTGCCTCGAGCCGCCGCGAGCGCAGAGCGCGTGATGGAGGTGCTCGACACCACGCCGGTCATTAGTGATGTGCTGAGTCCAGTCGCACCGAGTGAACTCAGTGGACAGGTTCGATTTGAAGATGTGTCGTTCGAGTATCCCGGCAGCGAGCGCGCGATCGTCGAGGGCCTCACGTTCACCTTGGAACCTGGGGCTACGAGCGCCATCATCGGAGGAACCGGTAGCGGCAAGACAACGCTACTCAACCTCATTCCGCGCTTCTTTGATGCGACCGAGGGTCACGTGTTCGTGAACAACGTCGACGTTCGTGACCAAGCCCGCGAAGTGCTCTGGAGTTCTCTCGGTATTGTTCCCCAGACGGCGTACCTCTTCAACGGCACCGTCGCCTCCAATCTCCGCTTTGGACGAGCCGACGCCACCGACGAGGAACTGTGGCGAGCACTCGAAATCGCCCAGGCGAGCGACTTCGTGTTGGCCATGCCCGGTGGGCTGGACGCACGCATTGACCAGGGGGGTACCAACGTTTCCGGCGGACAGCGTCAGCGCCTCTCAATCGCGCGTTCGCTCGTAAAGCACCCGAGCGTGTACCTCTTCGACGACTGTTTCTCCGCCCTCGACGCGGCCACCGACGCACGACTTCGTGCGGCGCTGAAGACCGGGACTGGCAACGCGTCGGTCGTGATTGTCGCCCAACGAGTGAGCACGATCATGCACGCCGACCAGATCATCGTGCTTGACAATGGGGGAATCGTTGGCATGGGCACCCACGCGGAGCTCCTCACGCGTTGCGAGCCATACTGCGAGATCGTGGTATCCCAACTGGGCGAGGACGCCGCGCGATGAGTATGGGAATGGGTCCAATGCGCGGCGCCGGAGTTCCGGTCCAGAAGAGCAAGAATCTTCGCGGAACCACCCGTCGGCTCTTTGGTCGACTCGGGCCCGAGCGATACAAGTTGGGCCTCGCGCTCTTTCTTGGCGTGGCGTCGGTCGTGCTCATGGTATCGGGACCCCAGATCCTTGGTAACGCCACGAACGTGCTGTTCGACGGAATCGTTGGCAAGGAATTGCCCGCAGGAGCGACGAAGGCCCAAGCGATTCAACTGCTGAAGTTGCACGGACATAACCAACTCGCGTCGATGATTTCGGGCATGAACGTGGTCCCCGGCGTCGGCGTCGACATTGCCGAAATGGGCAGGATCCTCGGACTCGCGGCTCTCGTCTACATCGGTGGAGCGGCGTTCAACTATTTGCAGGGTTTCACGATGGCTGGTCTCACCCAGCGCGTCATGTTCCAGATGCGTCGAGACGTCGAGTCGAAGATGAGTCGCCTACCGCTTCGCTACTTCGACAGCCACCCCCACGGCGACGTGTTGAGCCGAGTCACGAACGACATTGACAACCTCACGACGACGATTCAACAGGGGCTCAGCCAACTCATCACCTCGATACTGACAATTGTCGGTGTCCTGGGGATGATGTTCTGGATTTCGCCCCTGCTCGCGCTCGTGAGTATCATCACGATTCCCCTCGCGCTCGTGGTCACGATGTTGATCGCCAAGCGCTCGCAGACCCATTTTGCTTCGCAGTGGAGGAAGACGGGTGCTCTCAATGGACTGGTCGAGGAGACCCACACTGGCCATGAGTTAGTGCAGGTCTTCGGGCGCAGCGAGGCAACCGTCGCAGAGTTCAGCCGCCAGAACAAGTCTCTCTACGTCGCGAGCTTCAAGGCTCAGTTCCTATCGGGCATCATTCAGCCTTCGATGCAGTTCATCTCCAACATCAACTACGTAACGATCGCCGTACTCGGTGGATACCGTGTCGCGTCGGGCCTGCTTTCACTGGGCGCCGTCACCGCGTTCATTCAGTACTCGCGTCAGTTCACGATGCCTATTACTCAGATCGCGAGTCAGATGAACATGCTGCAGTCCGGAGTTGCGTCCGCTGAACGGGTATTTGAATTCCTTGACGCCGGCGAGGAAGAGCCCGACGTCGAGTCGCTAGCGTCGATCTTCGTTCCCGACGGGGGAGCCGGCAGCGTGAAGTTGGAGAACGTACATTTCCGCTATGAACCCGACGAGCCGCTCATTGAGGACTTCAGCCTCGTCGTCGCGCCCGGAGAAACCGTCGCCATTGTTGGACCAACGGGAGCGGGCAAGACTACCATCGTCAATCTGTTGGTTCGTTTTTACGAGATTGACTCTGGGCGTATTTTGCTCGACGGCGTTGACTACCGGGACCTCAAGCGCGACCAAGTTCGCAGTGCCTTCGGCATGGTGCTGCAGGACACGTGGATGTTCTCTGGATCCATTCGCGACAATATTCGCTACGGCAGGCCCGACGCCACCGATGAAGAAGTTGTCGCGGCCGCCGAAGCCGCGCACGTTGACAGCTTTGTGCGCACGCTGCCTGACGGGTACGCCACGATCCTCGACGAAGACGCGTCGAACCTGTCGTCGGGCCAGAAGCAACTACTCACCATTGCCCGCGCGTTCTTGGCCGACCAGAGCATCCTGATTCTTGACGAAGCCACGAGCAACGTCGACACCCGCACCGAGGTCCTCATTCAAGAAGCAATGTCGCGACTTCGACAAGGTCGGACGAGTTTTGTGATTGCGCACCGACTCTCCACTATTCGAGACGCCGACACGATTATCGTGATGGACCTGGGCCGAATCGTTGAGCAAGGCAGTCATGAGGAGCTCATGAGGTCAAAGGGCGTGTACTACTCGCTCTACAACAGCCAATTCACGGGGGCAACGGTCTAAGCCTCGCGCAAGTCACTTGGATCCGAGAATCCATCCCTCGCAGTCAGAACGGAGGGTCACCCAGAGCCCGGTAGTCAGTTGGCAGTCAAAGCAGCTTTACCGGACTCGACGCCGACGCCTGGAAACGTTGTTGCATTGCCAGATGGGGAACCCATTGCGGCGATATGGGATGTGACGTCCCCATGCGGACACGCTGAGTTACGCCGGCACGGGATCTGCAAGGCCCCGTGCGTGGGTTCGAATCGCAACGCCGCCTCCAGTTGGCGGATGGCTCGACTTATCGTCTCGAGAACCGTGGCACTACAGGCGGCCAGTCCTGGAGACAGCGGCCAATCGCCGGTTCCTCGGAGTAAGGCACCTTCGCCGATCGGTTGGCTCTGCGGCGTCCTACGGGTCCCTCTTGAGACGGGTGCCGCTACTGTGAGCAGTGATGGATCCTATTGAGCCGCTGTCTTTCGAAGTCCCACCATTCGACCCCGAAGAGTGGACCGACGAGCGGTGGCTTGAATGGCTGAAGGCGACCGACGATGTCCGCGCATCCGGGACCGATGTCCCAGTCACCACGTTGGCGAGCCGTGTCGTCCGATCCGCGCCAGGCCAGATGCTCGGACAGGCCATGATTGGCATGGCCCAGGCGATATACGGTCGACAAGACGATGAGATCGTCATCGTGGTTGAGGGGAACTCGGAACCTCACGAGCACGAGCTGTTCACTATTCGCCTAGACCTCGACCATCCGGAACGATCATCGGTGGTCTTCAAATCGGGCTCGGAGTCGCCCGATTGAGCGATTGACCGATTCTGCGACTTGTCAACGAGTCGTCGTACGGGGTGTCCTCGCTTCATTCTTTGAGATCTCAAGCCCGGGTAGCATCGAGCCGTGGTGCACTCAGGCACCCATCGTTCAGGCGCGAGGTGATGGTGAGGCCCGAGTGGTTCGTCAGACGCCCTATGGGCTTCGGGGTGCGTCCACTGACTTGGCAGGGTTGGGCGATCTCGGGAGTTGCCCTCGCCTTGATCGCGGTCTCGCTCATCGCGCTGCGCAAGTCCGTCGTCGGCAACGTGGTCGTCGTCGGAATCGCAATTGCCTACCTTGGTGTTGCCTACACCACGGGGGGTGCGCAGCGCGCGCCGGTGCCTGGCGGTCTCGAAGGGTAACAGCCCGACGCATCCTCCGCATCTCAGCGGTGTCGGCCGCGTCGACATCACTCTTGGTGGCTGACCAAGACCTGGCGTCCGGACGAATCGCTGACCCGCACGCCCGTGATCTGTCCGAGTGGAACGGCGCACGCCATGGTGACGTCGACGGAGTGTCCCGACACCGGGCGATACGTGCCCGCAACCCGCCACATTCCTTTGGCCGTGCGCATGGAGACGGTGTAGACCTTCCCGCCCGGAAGGCCCTCTTCGTGCAAGGTGATCGTCGTCCCCCATGCTCGCCCCGTGAGCACCGCCTTGGCGCTCACCGACGAGGCACCCCACAACGCAAGCGTGTGCTGGGACGTCGTCGGTGGACTCGTCCGCACGGCGAGCAGCGATACCAGGACGATCGTCGCCGCCACGAACCCGATTGCGGTCAGCGCCGCGTTTCGTGTACGCCGCCTGCGACGTAGCTGCAGGTCGCCCTGGCGCAGGTCCTCCAACACCTTCTTGGTCAGTTCCGCGGGCAACGAAGCCGTTGGCACGACGGCCCTCGGGTCGACGTAGCCCAAGAGCTCGTAGGTCTCCTTCATCTCTTTCGCTACCGCGCGGCACTCCGAGCATCCCTCCAGATGCGCCTTGAGGCCGCTCTCCTCCATCGGGTCGAGCGGGCCGAAGACCCGCATGGCGATGACCCCCTGCCACTGCTCGCAGTTCATGTTGATCATCGGACCCATCCCGCCTCCTCGACAGAGATGCGTAGCACTCGAAGGGTTTGGAAGGCACGGCTGCGCACTGTTCCTTCAAGAATCGCGAAAAGCTGGGCGACGTCGCGTCCGCTTCGGCCATTGACGTAGAGCTCGGTGATGATCATCCGATGCTCAGGCTTCAGTCGCTGGAGAGCGGACTCCATCTGCCACCCGAGCATCGCCGCTTCGAGGCGGTCTTCCGGCGCCGGTTCTTGTGCTTCGGCCATCGAAACTGTCCGGGTCGTGGCCAGGCGCGTCGCCACATCGAGGATTGCCTGTCGTTCGATGGTGAACAACCACGTCCGAAGCGATCCAAGCGACGGATCGAAGCGCGTGCGAGACCGCCACGCGCGCGCGAACGTCTCCTGCACGGCGTCTTGCGCGTGGCCGGGAGAGTGGAGCGAACGTCGAGCGAAGCCCAACATTTCGGCCCCGTGGGAAAGGAACGCGCCGCGTAGTCCTTCCTCGTCAGCGCGCTCGGCCGAATGGTGGCGAAGCTGGGTCACGTCGCCAACTCGGTCGGAACTGCGCGATGTCCTCCAAAACGCATGACCACGCCCCCTTTCGACCCGATGAATCCGCCGCGAACGCCAACTCAAGCACTTCGTCCTGTCGAGTTGGCGTTCTCAGTAACCATACGAGCCACGGCCGGCGCCCGTCGTGGTTGTCGACGACCGCGAAGTTGCTGACCCGAACTCTTGAGGGCGAAGGGGGTGTCGCGGACTGATTTCGTTCCAGCGAAGACCAGATACCAGGTGTCGTCCGAGACGACGCGTTGACCGGTGGTCTGCCGGGCTCCCCGTGTCGAGCTCATGAATACCTAAGGAAGTGGGCGGAGATGCACAGGCCTTCGGGAATCCTTATTCGGACCAAAGGGCATGGCGATTTGCGCCCTAACCGGGGATCGGAGGCGGGCTTGGGGCCGGGGCGGTGTCGTAGCCTCGATCACGTGGCTGGTCGAGTGGTCGTGCGGCCCTTCGAGAAAGGTTGTCGTGTCGTTCGTCATCGTTGCGACCGTCTTTCCGGTCATCTTCTTCGGGGAGTTACCCGACAAGACCATGTTCGCCTCGCTGGTCATGTCGACACGGGGGAGGCCCTTCGCCGTGTGGCTTGGGGCGGCGGGTGCTTTTGTCGTTCACGCCACCATCGCCGTCACGGTCGGAGTGACCCTATTCCACGTTCTTCCGCGCCGCGTCCTCGACGCCATCGTGGCAGTGATGTTCCTCGTGGGAGCGTTCCTCGCGATGCGCGAGGCGCAGCGGGCGCGCGCCGAGGAGTCTCTCGTGCGAGAGGAAGCGGCGTCGGGTCGGAGAGTCGTCACCAGCGCGTTCATCGTGATCTTCCTCGCCGAGTGGGGCGACATAACCCAACTGCTCACGGCGAACCTCGCCGCCCACTACCATTCGCCGCTCTCGGTGGGTGTGGGTGCCATCCTGGCGCTCTGGGCGGTTGCAGCGTTGGCGGTGCTCGGGGGCCAGGGAATTCTGAGGTTCGTCAACGTCGCCACACTTCGCATCGTCACGAGCGTGGTCCTCGTACTTCTCGCCGTAGCTGCGGGATGGCAGGCGCTGCGCTAACAAGCTGGCCAACATCGGGGTTCGCCCGCATAGGTTCGCGCGGTGCGGCCCAGTTGGACAACGGGGCGTTTAGAATTGAACAGTGTCTATTGGAGGTTATCGCGGTGGCCGACGGGAAGCTCACCGCCAGATCGCCAATCAGGACCGGTTAGAGCGCCTCGGTGAGGCGGTCAAGCGCCACACCGGAGGCGGTTCGCGCCCGGCCAGTCACAGCCGGCGGACCTGGATTCGCCGCGGCGTGATCGCCGTTGGCCTGGTCCTCGTGCTCGTGGTTGGCGGCGTCATCGCCGACTACTACTACCTCGGGTCCCTCGTCAACCGCCAGAAG
The DNA here is from genome assembly GCA_003132205.1 of Acidimicrobiaceae bacterium. Lineage (GTDB taxonomy): Bacteria > Actinomycetota > Acidimicrobiia > Acidimicrobiales > RAAP-2 > RAAP-2. Next base: position 7,457 of record PKWY01000037.1, on the reverse strand, counting down.
ATCGGGAACCTTCAATCAGGTGGCTCCGCCGAGAACATCCTGCTCATCGGCTCGACGACCAGGTGCGGTCTCAAGGTTCAAAACAAGGCCTACGGACTCTGCTCGCAGGGCGTCACCGGCGTGAACAGCGACATCGACATGATCCTGCATCTGGATCCCGCCACGGGATCGGTGTCGCTGCTTTCGGTACCCCGTGACCTGTTCGTGCCCAACGCCCGGATCATCGGCGCCAACAAGATCGACGCCGCCCTCTATCAAGGTCCGAGCCAACTGGTCGCGGCGATCGAGGAAGACTTCGCCATCCCGATCAATCACTACGTGGAACTCAACTTCGACACCTTCGCCAACGTCGTGGACGCACTGGGCGGCGTGAGCATGGACTTTCCCGTGCCCATCTACGATCAGGAGTCGGGTCTCAACATCGAGCGACCCGGCTGCTACCTCTTGAACGGGGTGCGCGCCCTCGAGGTCGTGCGCTCGCGCCACCTGCAGATCCAGCCCGACGCTTCGAATCATCAGCCCTCCACGTGGCCCAAAGAGGGACTCTCGGACCTCGCGAGGATTCGAAGGACCCACGAATTCCTTCGGGTGCTGTCGGCGAAGGTCTCGGCTCGTGGCATCGGCGACCCGCTCACCGACCAGAGCATCGCGACCTCGGTGCTGCCCGACCTCACCGTCGACAACGGGTTCAGCGAGTCGACGATGGTCAACCTCGCGAAGAGCTTCGCCCATACCAACATCGCCAACGTCCTGCAGTTGACCTATCCCATCGTGACGGTCGAGACCGGCTCTTATCTGTACAAGGGCTACTACTACGGCGACGTGGAGTTCCCGGTGCAGCCAAACGGCACGCAGACGATCGACCAGATTCTCGGGATCTCGCCGTCGACCAACGCCTTCACCGGAGCGGCGCTGCCTTCGCCGTCGAGCTTCACCATCTCGATCAAGAACGCCACGGGGATCGCCAATCAAGCCGCCATCGTCTCGAGAGAGCTCGCCGCCAAGGGATTCAGGGTCAGCTCGACCGGCGACATGGCGCCCGTCGGCAAGGTCGGCGAAACGGTCGTCTGGTACGGCGGGCCTCGTCCGCCGCTCAACGGCAACTGGGCGAGCCCGAGTCTGGCCGCCGCGCAAGCCGTGCTCGCGCAGCTGCAGGGTCCGGCGATCCTCGGCTACAACCCCGCTGAAGTGACGCCGGGTGCTTCCGTCACTGTCCAGACCGGCACCGGACTCACCATGAAGGCCGCGTCCCGGACGTCGACCACGTCGACGTCGAAGCACAAGAAGTCGTCGACGTCGACGTCGACGACGGTCTACGACCCACCCGGAGTGAAGTCGAACAACTCCTTTAGCGCGCCCAGCCTGGTCAATCAAGCACTCGAGCCCTACGACCCGAGGGCGTGCAACGCTGCTGGCACCGGTCCGGCCACGACGACGGCCCTCAAGTAAGGTCGTCAAGGAGAGACTGAGTCTTTAGAGGAGTAGAAGAGCAGATGACCGCCGCAAGAGGCGCCCATTCGTGGCCGAAGGTCACCAATGCCCGCGAAATTGACTCCTGGCTCATCGACATGGACGGTGTCCTGGTCCGCGAGAACCACCCCATCGAAGGCGCGAACCGGTTCCTCGAACTGCTGCGCAGCACCGATACGCCTTTTCTCGTCCTGACCAACAACTCAATGTTCACGCGACGCGACCTCAGCGCTCGCCTGAAGTGGAGCGGCATCGACGTTCCCGAGGATCACATCTGGACCTCGGCGCTCGCCACAGCGGTCTTCCTCGATGCCCAGCGCCCCAATGGTTCGGCGTTCGTCATTGGCGAGGTCGGCCTCACGACGGCGCTCCACGAGGTGGGCTACACCCTTTCGGAGAACGACCCCGACTACGTGGTCATTGGCGAAACCCGCAACTACAGCTTCGAGGGCATCACGAAGGCCATCCGGCTCGTGGCCGAAGGAAGGCGGTTCATCGCCACCAATCCCGACCCCACGGGCCCGAGCGTCGAAGGACCGCTGCCCGCGACCGGAGCGGTCGCGGCACTCATCAGCAAAGCCACCGGCAAGGAGCCGTACTTCGTCGGCAAGCCCAACCCCTTGATGATCCGCTCGGCGCTTCGCGAACTGAACGCGCACTCCGAAACCACCGCGATGGTGGGCGACCGGATGGATACCGACATCGTCGCCGGCCTCGAAGCGGGCCTCCACACTGTCCTCGTGCTCTCGGGCGTCTCCGACGCCGACGCGGCGCTCCAGTATCCGTTCAAGCCCTCGCGAGTTGTTGCGTCGGTTGACGTGCTCGCAGGGGAGCTGGAAGAGGCGCCTTAGCCATCTGGCTCTTCAGTCGAGGGATGGACTCGGACATAGTTGGTCGAACTTGGTCTCGTAGCGCGCGGTGCTTCCGTGTTAAAACGTTCCAATGAACATCATGCGATTCTTCAAGGCGCCTCAGCTACTTGGAAGGGCAGATTCCAACCGATCGAGGCAATTCCGGCTGCCACGCGCTTTCTTGACGATCGCCGTCTCAAGCGCCGTGGCGAGCGTCTTCTTCGTTTCGTCAGCCCAAGCCAATGGCACCTGGGGCACCGCCATCGAGGTGCCCGGCTTCGCATCGATCAGCACCGGCGCGGGGGTCGCTGTCAACACCGTTTCCTGCAGTTCCGACGGCAACTGCGGGGCGATCGGCGCGTACACGGATGCGTCCAACGCCGTCCAGGCCTTCGTGTCGAACGAGACCAGCGGCACGTGGGGCGTCGCGATTCCCGTTCCCGGCATCGCGACGCTCAACTTCGGCGGCGCCGTCGGGATCATCCTGGTGATCTCGTGCACCTCGACGGGCAACTGCTCAGCCGGAGGAACGTACACCGACGTGTCCAAGAATACTCAGGTGTTCGTCGTTAACGAGACCAACGGCACGTGGGGAAGCGCAATCGAGGTGCCCGGTTTCGCGGCGTTGAATACCGGAGGAGGAACCAGCGGTCAGCTCTTCGCGCTCTCGTGCAGCTCCGCGGGAAACTGCAGCGCCGGCGGCGCGTACAAGGACTCCTCGTCGAAGGTGCAATCGTTCGTCGTCAGTGAGACCAATGGCATGTGGGGAGCCGCTCAAGAGGTTCCTGGCAGTGCCGCACTTAACGTGGGCGGCACCGGGATCCTCACGTCGATGGACTGCAGCTCGAACGGAAACTGCAGCGGCGCTGGGGTCTACGCCGACTCGTCATCACTGATCCAGGGCTACGTCGTCAGTGAGACCGGCGGCACGTGGGGAAGTGCCGCCGCCGCACCGGGCCTCGCGGCCCTCAACGCCGGCGGCTACACGGTGCCCATTCAGATCTCGTGCAGTTCCGCGGGAAATTGCGGCGTCGCTGGCGGGTACGCGGACAGCTTGAACAACTCCCAGGCGTACGTGGCGAACGAGATCAACGGCACGTGGGGAGGCGCAATAGAGGTACCGGGCACCAGTCAACTGAACGCCGGGAACGGAGCGAGCGTCTACGCAATCCAGTGCAGGGCCGCTGGCAGCTGCAGCGCCGGCGGCACCTACGCCGACGCCTCCAACAACACGCAGGGATTCCTCGTCGATGAGACCAACGGCACGTGGGGTACGGCCGTCGAGGTGCCGGGCCTCGCGGCGTTGAACGTCGGCGGGAGCGCCGACGTGCTCACGCTTTCGTGTGGTTCGTTCGGCAACTGCAGCGCGGGTGGCGACTACGCCGATGCGCTCGGCAACGGCCAAGGCTTCGTCGTCAACGAGACCGACGGCACGTGGGGCACCGCGGTTGAGATCCCGGGACTAGGTGCTCTCAACGCCGGCCAAGGTGCGACATTGGGCTGGGTCTCGTGCAGCATGGACGGTAGCTGTAGCGCCGGCGGGACGTATACCGACGCATCAAACAACCCGCAAGGTTTCTTCGTGAGCGCCGCCGCCGATATCTTCGTTCCGGGCTCACCGAGCGTACGAGCGAAGTCCACCTCGAAGGGCGTGGTGACGTTGTCGGTCACCGGGACGACTCCGAACGGGGGGAGTCCGATTACGGACTACCAGTATTCGATCAACGGTGGCGGTTGGAAGAATTCACCGTCCGGCAACTCTCGAACCATCCGGCTGAGTCATCTCACGTCGGGAAGGACGTATCGGATCAAGCTTCGCGCGAGCAATGAGATAGGGCAGGGCAAGCCCTCATCCACGAAGGTCGTGAAGATCAAGTAGAGGCCGTGTCAGTTGAACAGTCGATAGAGCGTCACTACCGAACTATCGGTAGTGACGTCGACGCTTGCGAGGATTGGCCAGCACCGACGGCGACCATCCGGCGTCTAACGCATTGAGGTTCGTACCCGGCGGGACTATTTCGTCAATCCGGTCAAGTACCGATTCCTCGAGCTTGACATCCGGAGCCGAGAGCTGCGACTCCAACTGCTCCATCGTGCGAGGTCCGATGATGGCGGCGCTGATGGCAGGGTGCTCAAGCACGAACGCCAGCGACATCTCGATCAGGGACAGACCGGCTTCTTCAGCGACCTGGGCGAGCTCGGTGACAACCTCGAGTTTGCGCTGGTTGCCCGCCAGGCTGAGGTCGTAGCGCACGGGGATGCGTTGCGCGCGGGCGCTCACGTTCTCCTTGCCCTTCCCGAAGCGTCCCGAGAGCCACCCGCCGGCGAGCGGGCTCCACGGAATGACGCCCATGCCGTAGGCCTGGGCGGTCGGGAGCACGTCGCGCTCGATGCCGCGCACGAGGATCGAATACGGAGGCTGCTCGGTGCGAAACCTTTCGCGGCCCCTCTTCTCGGCCACCCACTGGGCCTCGACGATCTGCTCGGCGGGGAAGGTCGAGCTCCCGAAGTTACGGATCTTTCCAGCGTGGACGAGGTCACTGAGCGCCCCGAGGGTCTCATCGATGTCGACGCCCTCGTCGGGACGGTGGATCTGGTAGAGGTCAATGTAGTCAACGCCCAATCGGCGCAGGCTGTGCTCGCACTCGGCGATGATCCAGCGTCGTGAGTTGCCCTGGGAGTTTGGGTCGTCGCCCATCTGGGCGTGCACCTTGGTCGCGAGCACCACCTTCGAGCGGTCAACGGACGCGAGTGCCTTTCCGACAATGACCTCGGATTCGCCTTGTGAATAGACGTCCGCGGTGTCGATGAAGTTGATGCCCGCGTCGAGGGCCCGATGGATGATGCGGATCGACTCGTCGTGGTCGGGGTTTCCCCACGCGCCGAACATCATCGCTCCCAGACAAAGGGGACTTACTCTTATTCCGGTACGGCCAAGGTTGTGAAGGTCCATGGGTCCACCATATTGTCTTTACGGTTCCGCGATGCCACCGTGGACCATTGATTGGCGTGGCGGGCGTGGATGCCAATGAGCCGGCCCTACGACTCAATTTGGCGGCGATCCGACCTATTGGACCGAAACGAGGGTTCCGATCGGTGTGTGGGGCCACACGATGGCGGCGTGAGCGTAGGTCATCTCGACGCAGCCCAGACTCTGGGGGTAGCCGTACTGCGAGCGCAGGAAGCCGTGCAGCGCGTCGCCGCCGTGGAAGTAGGAGACCCAGGGAATCCCGGAGTCGTGATATGGCTGGCCATTAGGCAGCGTGCCAGACATCGTCGTGGTCGTGTAGCGCACGTACACGGGGTACGTGCCGTTCTGCGTTGGCGCGACCGAGATTCCAGTGTTCACGAGAGCCGAGAAGAAGACGTGGCCGTTGATGTAGAGCCTCATCGTCTCGGGAACCGCTTGATCGACGTAGACGTTGGTGTAGGGCAGAGGGTCACGTCGCTGTTCGATGGCCGCCGTCACGATGGCGTGCCACGTCGCGGTGTCGATGTTGCCGGTGACTGGAAGGTTGTGGTCAGCCTGGAAGCGCATCAAGGCGCCCTGGATGAGCACGTTATTCGTGCCGACCTTCCACTGCGACTTGAGCGCGCCCGGGAGCGACGCGAAGCGCCAAACGAACCTTCCGGAAACGATCTTGAGAATCGGGGACGTCGAATGGCGCACCGCAGAGTGGGTCGTGGTGGTCGTCGATGAAGTCGTCAGCGCGGTGGTGGTTGTAGTCGACGTTGTTGAAGTTGTCGTTGGGTCCGTCGTGGTGGTGGTTGAAGTTGTCGTTGTCGAAGTCGTTGTCGTCGTTGACCCAGAGTGTGCTGGTTGGAAGGACAACGGAAGGTAACGAAGATTCGCGAGGAACTGGTCTTCCAGCCTGAACGAATAGGGAACCTTGTCGACCCGACTCGCCGATGATGCCATGGGCATGCGACGAGCCCCTTCATGGCTGGCGGTTCCGGCAGCAGCGCGGACCCCGAGGGCTTGGGCTTGTGTCGAGATCAGCTGTGTCGCGATGACCATTGAACTAGCCAACGAACAGAGAAGAAGCGCACGTTGGTTGAATTTCATCAATAGATCTTACTGTTTCATGGGACCGGATCTGTCCAAAGAGCCGGGCTCGTATGAACTTCTTATGAAGATTCGAAGCGTGCCTCGACCGAATGGTCGAGCGCGGAAGAGTCCCGATGGCTTGGGCGCAGATCGTCCCTGCGTCCTCGGACTCGTGGTTATGCGGTATTTTGTTTTCGACCAGTTGCCGTGTGACACCTGGCTGCAAAGGTTGATACGTGGCGAAAAAGTTTCTACGAGTGCCCGAGCTCATCCTGGGCTTTGACACCGAAACCACGGGTCTCGACGTCGGCTCGGAGAGGGCGATCTCGTACGGATTCTGCGCCTACCGGTACGGTCGACCGGTGTGGAGCGAGCAGTTCTTCGTTGTTCCGGACCTTCCCATCGCCCCCGCGGCGCAGCGTGTCCACGGGCTTTCGATTGAAGATATCGAGGCCAAACGGGGGACCGAGCTGGTCTTCAATGTCGAGGGAGGCCTGGCCCACGCGGTGGACATTCTCAGGCGATACCAGGACCAGGGGGCTTACATCGTGGGCGCCAACGTGGTGCGTTTCGATATCGAGATGCTCCGGCGCAGTTACCACTCGGTCGTCGGTAGGTCGCTCAACGACGAATCGTTCGACCTTTCCATGCTGCAGATCATCGACGTCATCGAGCATGATCTGGCTATTGAACCGGGGCGCGAGGATCGCCCCCGACGCGGGCTCGAACATCTCTGCCGGTTCTACGGAGTGAAACCCGGGGGGCACGAGGCTCTTGGTGACGCCAGGGCCACGGTCGAGGTCTTCATCGAGCAGGTGGTCCGCAACAATGCCGGACAGCCGACCTTAGATCTAGCGGCTCCGACCGAAGAATCCCGCCAGGCCATTGAGACGCGATAGCCGCAGCGTTTTGGGGCATTCGTGAAGTTGGCTGAGTGGTAAGGTTTAGCCCTTAGGGGCCGTTGGCGCAGTCTGGTAGCGCACTTGCATGACACGCAAGGGGTCACAGGTTCAAGTCCTGTACGGCCCACCACTGTACGGCCCACCACTGTACGGCCCACCATTTGGAAATGAGTCGAGTCATCCCGG
>PKWY01000034.1 GCA_003132205.1 Acidimicrobiaceae bacterium | reverse complement strand
CCTCTTCAAAGACCTGCAGTCAATGTGGGACAGTAAGAGCCACACTGTCCCTTGACGAACGGACGTATCACTGTGAGACCTGTGGTCTTGCAATCGACCGCGATGTGAACGCGGCCATCAACCTGGCCAGATTAGGCCTGCCGGGGACAAGCTCCGGTACTGGACGTGGAGGGGAGGTAAGACCGGTGGCATCCACTGACCCGGCTCACCCCGATGAAGCGTCAACCGACACGCCACCAGAATCAGGCGCGTAGGAGATACTTCGGTTCAGAACTCAGTCCGAGTGCGTATTTACCGTACGCCACTAGGTCCGAGTTCGCCGAAGGGGGGTTGCCGTTTCCCTAGAATGTCATGATGGCCCGCCCTTTTGACGTGACAGCAGTAGAAGCCAAGTGGCAAACGCGGTGGTTCGACGAGGGCACCTACGAGGTCGACAACGACGATCCCCGTGAGCGATTCTTCGCGCTGTGCATGTATCCGTACCCGTCGGGGGCCGCCCACATGGGCCACGTACGCAACTACACCTTCGGGGATCTCGTGGTTCGCTATCAGACCATGCGCGGAAAAGCGGTGCTGTCGCCCATTGGCTTCGACTCGTTCGGCCTGCCCGCCGAGAACGCCGCCATCAAGGCCGGCAGTCACCCTCGCCCCTTCACCGATGAGCGAATGAAGGAACTGAGCTCGTCGCTGAGCCGCCTCGGCGCGGTCTACGACCATCGTCGCGAGGTCTTCAGCCACGACCCGGCGTACATGAAGTGGTCCCAGGCGATCTTCCTGGCGTTCTGGAAGGCGGGCCTCGCGTACCGCGCGGAGGCGCCCGTGAACTGGTGCCCGGGCTGCGCGACGGTGCTCGCCAACGAGCAGGTCCACCCTGACGGGACGTGCGACCGTTCGGGTGACCTCGTGATCCGAAAGAACCTGGAGCAGTGGTTCTTCCGGATCACCGACTACGCCGAAGAGCTGCTCAACGACCTCGACGCCCTCGACTGGCCCGAGCGCGTGAAGACCATGCAGCGTAACTGGATCGGTCGTTCCGAGGGCGTGGAGTTCGACCTGCCGTTGGCGTTCGACACTCGGCGAGCGCTGCGCGTGTTCACGACCCGTCCGGACACCGGTTTTGGCGTCACCTACGCGGTGATCGCTCCCGAGCACCCGTTGCTGGAAGAACTGACGACCGACGAGGAACGAGAGCAGGTGAATGAGCTCGTGACTCGGGCCAAGTCCGCGAGCGAACTCGAGCGCACCGCCTCGTCGGACGCGGGCATCGGACTCGAGAAGCGAGGCGCATTCACCGGTAGCTTCGTCATCAACCCGTTCACGAAGGACCAGGTGCCGGTCTACGTCGCCGACTACGTGCTCGGCACCTACGGCACCGGGGCCATCATGGCCGTTCCCGCCGAGGACGAGCGCGACTTTGCTTTCGCGACCGCCTACGGGCTTCCGATCGTTCGCACGATCGAGCCGCCCGACGGCTTCGAAGGCGGCGCGTACTCGGGAGATGGCGTCCACATAAATTCCGGCTTCCTGGACGGGCTCGACGTGCCGACGGCCAAGGCGAAGGCCGCCGAGTACCTCGCCGGGCACGCCAACGGTGTCACCAAGGTCAATTACCGCCTGCGCGACTGGCTCGTCTCGCGCCAGCGCTTCTGGGGCTGTCCGATCCCGATCGTCTACTGCGACACCCACGGTATTGTCCCGGTGCCCGAGGATCAGTTGCCGATCGTGGCGCCCGACGACGTGACCATGGTCAAGAGCGGCCAGTCACCGCTCGCCACCCACGAGGGATTCCGCAACACCACGTGTCCGGTCTGCGGCGGGCCTGCGCGCCGTGAAGCCGACACCATGGACACCTTCACCGACTCGTCGTGGTACTACTTGCGTTTCGCTGACCCCTTCACGCCGGGCGTGGCGTTTGACCCCGTGCAGGCGGCGAAGTGGATGCCGGTCGATCAATACATTGGTGGCATCGAGCACGCGATACTGCACCTGCTCTACGCGCGCTTCTATCTGAAGGCGTTGGTCGATATCGGCATGGCGCCGGGGCTTCCGCGCGAGCCGTTCCGTCGCCTCTTCACCCAGGGCATGATCCGACTCGACGGCACCAAGATGTCGAAGTCCAAGGGCAACCAGATCGCCCCCGAGAAGTACTACGAAACCGTCGGTGCCGACAGCCTACGGTTGTTCCATCTGTTCGCCGGTCCGCCGGCTGACGACGTTGACTGGACCGATCAGACCGAGGAGATCATCGATGGTTGCGCCCGGTTCCTTGACCGTGTCTACCGGTTGAGCGACTACGACGAGGTGAATTTCCACGAGACCTCGGACGACGGTGACCTGGAAATTCGTAAGGCCGTGCACCGGGCAATCGCCACCGTGACCGACTGTTTCGAGCGTTGGGGCTACAACATCGCCGTCGCCGATTTAATGCAGCTCTTCAACACCGTCTCGAAGGCCGCGCGAGCGGACCACGGAATCGAGCGCGCGACGCTCGATGAGGCGATCGACACGATGGTAAAGCTTCTCGCTCCCATGGCGCCCCACGTCACGGCCGAGATCTGGGAGAGGCGCCTTCCCGATGAGCCCTCGGTGCATCAGCAACCCTGGCCCATTGCGGACCCGGAACTCGTGATGCAAGACACCGTCACCATGGTCGTCCAGATAAACGGCAAGGTCCGCTCGCGGATCGAGATCGCTCTCAACACCAGCGAAGCCGAAGCGGAGGCTCTGGCCCTGAGCGATCGGACCATCGTCGAGGCGTTGGGCGGAGCTTCCGTGAAGCGAGTGGTGGCACGACCGCCGCGGCTGGTCAACATCATCGTCTGATGGCGCATCGCCCTCCGTCCACGCACCAGACTTCGATCCACGTTGAAGCACCGCGCTTCGACCGCCCCGAAGTGGAGGTGCGGGCGTCGTCTCGGCGAAAGAAGACCGGCACCGCCCATTGGTCGGGGAGCCGCATCGTCGTGCAGATCCCCGCGCGGCTTCGCGGGCGTGAGCGCACGGTCTTCGTCGACAATCTCGTCGAGAGGCTGCTCACGCAGCGGCCGCAAAACGCGGCCGGGGACGCATCGCTCGAAGAGCGCGCCAACGTGCTCGCCGAGCTCTACAACGACGGGGTCATGGCGAGCTCGGTGCGTTGGGTCAGCAACCAGCGCGCCAGGTGGGCGTCGTGCTCGCCGGCGTCGCGCGAGATTCGCGTGTCGAGCCGACTGCGCCAGTGCCCCGACTGGGTCATCGACGCGGTGCTCGTGCACGAGCTCGCGCACCTTCAAGAGGCCGACCACTCGACGGCCTTCTACGAGATCGCCAATCGCCACCCGCGCCAGGATGAGTGCGGCCTGTTCCTCGATGGCTACGCCCTGGGACTCGGACTGCGGATCGAAGTCGGCGACGTCGATACGGCGTCCTAGGTGATTCCTCGACTACTCGAGTCCTAGTTGGGCCTTTATGTCGGGAGGGACGAAGTTGTTCTCGCTCGTCGTCGAGGCCTCGGTGAGTTCGACCAACTTCGACGCCACCTCCGCGGGGTCTCGCTGGCCGGTCGTGACAAAATCGCCAATGACGCGAAACAGCTCGGCTTCGGATCCGTTCAGCGACTTGTCGTCAAACCACTCCCACATCGAGCTGGCCATGCGGTCGTTGAAGCCGGTCAGGTAGGGTCCGGGGTTGATCAACGTGACGTCAATGCCCAGCGGGGCCAGTTCCGCGCGCATGGCCTTGCCCATCGCCTCGAGGGCGTGCTTGGTCATGGCGTAGGGACCGAAGGCCGGTGCGGCGAGGACCCCCGCGATGGACGACATGATGATGATCCGTCCGCTCTTGCTGGCGACCATGGACTTCAGTACCGCCTGGGTCACGTTGAGCGTGCCAAAGACGTTCACTTCGAAGAGATGTTTCAGTCGATCCATGGGGATATCCGCGATGGGACCGGTTTCGCCGACCCCCGCGTTGTTGATGAGAACGTCGATCTGCCAGTCGAGGGTCTTGTCGACGTCGCGCGTCGTGATGTCGAGGCGATGGACCTCGAGTTGAGGTGCCTCGTCACGCAACGAGGCCGCCTGGCCGTCGGTCTCGGTGGTGGCGATGACGTGGTGGCCGCGCTCGGCGAGGGCGAGGGCAGCCAGTTTGCCGAATCCCGAGCCAGCGCCGGTAATCAAGACGTTCTTCTTCACCGTCGGCGCGTCGGGCACCGTTTCAGCTCGCCTCTCCGCGCAGGAAGCGCTCAAGTTCGGCGGCCAACTCGTCGCCACTCGGCAGCTCCTCGCCAAGGGACGTTCCCTCCACCTCGTCGGCCGCCTCTTCGAGCTGCTCGACCATGGAGCTGTGATCAGGGTTATTGGTCACAAGATCGTCAACGCGCTGGCGGGTCTCTTCGGCCGACGCGCGAAGGTGGCTCGCGTCCAAGGTGAGGCCGGCGATGCGGGCCAGCCCGTCGATCAAAGCCGCCGCGGCCTGGGGATACGGCATCGACGCGACGTAGTGGGGCACGCGCGCCCAGAGCGTGAGAATGTCCATGTCCACCTCGGCGAAGCCGAGTTCGAGGGCGGCGCTGATGCCGGCGGGCAACTCGAGTTCGCCCGACACCGTGCCGACGAGCGGCAGCAGGTGCGCGCTCGACTCGGGCGCGGTCGCGATGACGCGCACGGGGCGCGTGTGGGGCGTAGGGGCGGGGAAGGCCCCGAGGCCAACGACCAGTCGGACGTCGAAACGTCCGGCGGCGTCGGTGACGACGTCGACGAAGTCGCTCCAGTGGAAGTCCGGCTCGGGTCCGACGAGGAAGATGATGTCCGCGCCGTCGCCGTCGCGCCCGTAGCGCAGTTGGATCTCGGGCCACGTGAGCTCCGTCGTGACGCCGTCGACGATGCGCGCGATCGGACGCCGGGCCCGCTGGTCGATGAAGTACTCGGTGTCGAAGGTGGCGAGGACTTCGGTGTGGATGGAGTTGAGCATCGCCGAGATGGCCGTGCTCGCGCCAAGCCCTGCGTCGATCCAGCCCTCGAGACAGACAACCAGGATGGGTTCGTTGAGTTCGGGGTCGGCCAGGAAGATTATGCGGTCGTAGATCTCGTCGTCCATCAGTGTTGCTCCAAGGTTTGCCGGGCGGTTTCGGCCAGCATTGCAATATGTTTCGGATAGTCAGCGACGCTGCCCTGGTCACCCGCGGTGGCCCCGGCGCTGTAGCGCGCGTAGACACCTTGCAGGATGCAGGCCAGCTTCCAGTATCCGAATGCTTGATAGTAGGCGACGTGGCTGACATCGAGAGTCGTGTGGCTGGTGTACGCGGCGAGCACCTGGTCACGGGTGCAGAACCCGGGGGCCGTCGTCGGCGACACCCCGAGCAGCACCTCGCTCGTGTCGGATGGCTCGGCCCAGTAGCAGAGCAGCAGGCCGAGGTCGGCCATCGGGTCGCCCAACGTGCAGATCTCCCAGTCGAGGATCGCCTTCACCCGGCCTTGCTCATCGAGCACCGTGTTGTCGAGCCGGTAGTCGCCGTGCACGATCGACACCCGCTGCTGGACGGGAATGGAAGCCGCGAGCTTGTCGCCCACGGACTCGACGATCCCGTTGTGGTCGACGCCTTGAACGCTCATCTGCTCGTACTGCGTGCGCCAGCGCCGAAGCTGGCGTTCAATGTAGCCGTCGTGACGGGACAAATCCGAAAGCCCGGCCTCTTCAATGTCGACGTCGTGCAGTTGGGCCAAGGTCGCCGCGAGGTTGTCGCCGATTGTTCGCCGGGTCGCGAGGTCAAAGGCGGCCTCAGCCTGGCTTCGGTTGCGCAGTATGGCGCCCTCGACGAACTCCATGACGTAGAAGGGCCGCTCGTTCACCGTCTCGTCGATGCAGATTCCGAGGGGCTTCGCGACGGGGATACCTAGGGGGTACAGCGCGGAGATGATCGTGTGCTCGCGCACCATGTCGTGGGCGGTCGGAAGGACGTGGCTGGTCGGAGGGCGGCGAAGCGCGAAGGAATGTCCGAGGGTGTCGGTCACTCGGTAGGTCAGATTCGAGCGGCCCCCCGCGATCAGTTCGAACGAGAGCGGGGCGACGGCGCCCACGTGCTCTTGCATCCACGCGGTGACGTTCGCATGACTGATTCCAACACTCTCATTGTCCATAATCGCCGAGGCTAACAGTGGTGGGGCACCCTCCCCGCTCACCATCGGCGCCGTTAGGCTGAACGGCGTGAGCAACGCAAATAGCACCCTTCTGCGCAAGTCCACAGCGAGAAACTGTTCAGGCGATCCGTCTATTGCCGACCTCAACACCCGACGTCGCGCCCGATGAAGGCATACCACCCGGGCGAGCAACTCCGCCTCACGATGGGGGACAGGACCTTTGACGTCACGACGCGCGCTCTCGTGATGGGCATCCTCAACCGGACCAAGGACTCCTTCTACGAGCCCGCGGCGACGTTCGATCTGGACGCGTTCTTCACCCGCGCTGACCAGTTGGTACGTGACGGGGCGGACCTCTTGGACGTGGGTGGGGTGAAGGCCGGACCCGGTGACGAGGTCACCGAAGCCGAGGAGCTCGAGCGCGTAGTGCCGGTGGTCGCGCAGCTGAAGAAGCGCTTCGACGTGCCCATTAGCATCGACACGTGGCGGGCCGCGGTGGCGAAGGCCTGTTTCCAAGAGGGTGCCTGCGTGGGAAACGACATCAGCGGCTTCGCCGACCCGGACTATCTCTGCGTCGCCGCGGACGCGAAGGCGACCGTTGTCGCGACGCATATTCGGCTCCGCCCGCGCGTGGCGGACCCGAACCCGCACTACGACGACGTCACTTCGACCGTGCGTCAGTTCCTGCTCGAGCGGCGCCAGTGGGCGCTCGACGCCGGAGTCACGAGCGACCGGATCATCGTCGACGCCGGGCTCGACCTGGGAAAGACCGCCGGGCAGTCGCTGCAGCTCCTGCGCGATTCGTCGAGTCTCGCCGGACTCGGTTCGCCGCTGCTGCTCTCGGCGTCGAACAAGACCTTTCTCGGCGTCATGTTCGATCTGGCGGTGAACGAACGCCGCGAGGCCTCGCTCGGCGCGACCGCGCTCGGGATTGCGGGCGGGTCCCGTATCGTTCGTGTCCATGACGTGGCGGGAACAGTTCGGGTGCGAGACGCCTTGGCCCGGATCCTGGAGGCTGCCTAGTGTCTAGTTCCTTCGTGGTGGTGGGCACCGACGCCACGATGGTCTACGACGCGCTGCACAACGTCGTCGCGAGCGCCCTGGGGGACCTCGATCCCTCATTCGCACTACAGGACTTCACCGCGAAGGACGTCACGTCGTCGGGGGCGGTATCGGTCGCCTCCCAGGTAATGGAGGCCCTCAACACGCCGCCCTTTCTCGTAGAGCGCAGGGTGGTGGTCGTGCGAGACGCCCAGTCGCTCGTCGCCGAAGAGGTCGCGCAGATCCTGCAGTGGATGAACGACCCCGCCCCGGACACGGTGCTGGTGATCGGCGTCGTTGGAACGAAGGCCAACAAGCTCGTGAAGGCGGCTGGCGAAGTCGTCGAAGTCAATGTCGGGACCCGGTCCCAGGACCGGGTCGCGTTCGTCGAGGCGAAGTTGGCCGAGTACCGAGTCACGATCGATCGCGCGACCGCGCAGCGGATCTCTGACAAGGTGGGCGACGACATCGCCCGCGTTGATTCACTGGCCCGGTCGCTCCAGTCGATCTACGGATCCGCACCGCTCAACTTCACCCACGTGGAGCCCTATCTGGGCGACGCCGGCGACGTGCCCGAATGGGACCTCACCGACGCCATCGACAACGGCGACGCTACCAAGGCGATCGTGGTGGCGCGAAGGATGCTCGACTCGAAGGGCCGGGCTGGCCTCCAGATCGTCAACATGCTGCAGCGCCACTACCTGCGGATGGCCCGACTCGAGGGAAGTGGCGTGCGAGGCGACGACGAAGCCGCAGCGCTGCTCGGGATCAACCGGTATCCCGCCGGCAAGGCCCTTCGCGTGTCCCAGCGCATCGGGGCCGAGCGCATCAGCGCGGCGGTGCACATGATCGCCAACGCCGACGTCGACCTGAAGGGCGGCGTGAGTTACGGCGGCCGGGACCTGAATACCGACCTCGACGTCACCGAACTGACCGTCATTGAGGTGTTGGTCGCCCGGCTCGCGAAGATGACCCAGAGCGCGAGGCGCCGCTAGGAGAGTCCCGGCTCTTGTCGGTGCTGGGCCTGAGCGATGCCGGCGGGCCCACTCCGTGTCCGGCGACGCGGTGCGTCATAGGATTCGATTGAACTCGCCAGGGTGCCTGGCCCGTAGAAGGGGTGAGCGGTTCCGATTCGTCGGTGACGCTCGCTTTGATTAGAGGCGTGGAGCATGATCGGAATCGACCTGGTGAGCATCCCCGAGTTCCGTCGGCAACTGGAAATCGGTGGCGCCAATCTCGTGAAGAGGGCCTTCGGTGAGGCAGCGGTGCAGCACCGGGACGTGGATCAGTTGGCGGGCATGTGGGCGGCGAAGGAGGCGGTCTACAAGGCCGCCGAGGCGCCCAGCCAATCGCTGACCAACGTCATGATTACCTTGGACGCCTCGGGTTCGCCCCACGCCAGCTTCGAGGGCCAACGTTTCGCGGTCTCGCTCTCGCGCACGGCAGAGTACGTCGTCGCCCTGGCGATGCGGTTAGAGAAATGAACCAGCGCACCTTCAGCGACTACGTCGCTGACCTGGACCAGTTCGCCGGGAATCTGGCCCTGACCAGCAGGTCCTTCCTGAAGATCGAGAGGGTCACTCACCACGAACTGCGGCTGCGCTCGTACCAGACGGCGCACTACCTGATCGCATCAGGCGTGCAGCGGGGCGACCGGGTCATGGTCGTCGCGACCAATTCGCCCGAATGGGTGGAGCTGCTTCTTGGGACCCTGCTCATCGGGGGGGTGCTCGTCCCCGTTGACGCGAGCAGCTCGGCCGAGGTGACGATGCGCTTCGCCCGAGAGACGTCCCCGAAGATCGTGTTCGCGGGCAGAAACCTTCATCTGGACGGCGGTTCGGACTTCGCCACGCATTTCCTGGACGAGCTCGGCGCGCTCGTCGCCGACTCCCCGCGCAGCGCCCCCGCCGTCGCCGTGGAACCGGAGTGGCCGGCCGTCATCGTGTTCACCTCGGGAACAACGGCTGACCCCAAGGGCGTGGTGCTCACCCAGGAGAACATCCTCGCCAACATCGCGGGCATTCTCGCGAGAATCGATGTCGGACAGGACTGGCGTCTTCTGTCGGTCCTGCCGCTTTCCCACATGTACGAGATGTCCGGCAGCCTGTCGGTCCTGGCGCGCGGCGCCAGCATCTTCTACATGCCTCGAGTCACCCCCCAGGCAATTGTGCAGAGCCTGGGGGACTACCAGATCAACGTGATGCTCGCCATCCCGCAGCTTCTCTCGCTCATGCTCGAGAGGATCCAACAGACCGCCCAAGAACGAGGGCAAGCCAAGCTGTTCCAGACGACGTTGAGGATCGCGGGCCATCTGCCGTTCGCACTGCGAAGGATCCTCTTCCACAGCGTCCACTCACAGCTGGGCGGATGCCTGCGCATCGTGGTCACCGGTGGCGCGCCCATTCCCATCGACGTCGCGACGACGTGGGAGCGCATGGGCGTTCTCATGGTGCAGGGTTACGGCCTCACCGAGACGTCGCCGATCCTCAGCGGCAACGGCCTGAGCGAGCGACGTCTCGACTCGGCGGGCAGGGCGCTCGACAACGTGCAGTTGCGAATAGGCGAAGACGGCGAGATCCAAGCGGAGGGCCCCAGCGTCTTTCACGGGTACTGGCACGACGAATCAGCGACCCGCGCCGCGTTCACCGAGGACGGCTGGTTCCGCACGGGCGACGTCGGGCGGCTCGAGGATGGCTGGCTGTTCATTCAAGGTCGGCTCAAGTTCGCCGTCGTGCGCAGCAGCGGCCTGAAGGTCTTTCCCGAGGACGTCGAAGTGGTCGCCGAGAAGGAGCCGCTCATACGCGAAATCTGCATCGTCGGGCTCAAGGACCAAAAGGGGGAGTCGGTCCTGGCGGTGCTGGTCGCCGACGGGCCGGATCAAGTCGTCAATGACGCCATCGCGCGCATCAACGCCCAGCTCGAGCCCTTTCAACACATCGATGGCTGGCGGCGCTGGCCGGAGAGCGATTTTCCCCGCACGCGACTGCTCAAGATCGACCGGCGCCAGGTCGAGGAGTGGGCCAACGCCGGCGAAGCCGTGGCGCCGGCGAAGCCAGGTCGCTTCGAGGCCGGCGAGGACCCCTTGGTCCACGTCATCCGCCTGAGCCTGGACGACCCGGGCGCGGTGATCAACGACTCGGACCGCCTGGCCGACCTCGGCCTCGACTCGCTGCGACGGCTCACCGCCATCTCCATGCTCGAGGAGCAGCTTGGAGTCTCCATCTCCGATGACGCCGTCACCCCCGAGACCACCGTCGAGGAACTGCGCCAACTGGCGGGCGAGGGGAGTCCCGTGGAAGCGTCGGTCCGCGCTCCGCACTGGCCCTACTGGCGATGGGTGAGGTTCGTCGGAAACGGCCTTCGCGAAACGGTGCTGCGGGGCATTGTCAGAATCTGGGTCAGGACGAGTGTCGAGGGCGGCGAGGGGCTGGCGGACTTCAAGGGCCCCGCGCTGTTCATCTTCAACCACAGCGATGACTTCGACGGACCGGTCGTCTATCACGCCCTGCCCCGAACGATCCGCACGCGCCTCGCCGTGGCGACCGCCGACGACGTGCTTCGCGACCACAAGATGCTGGCGCTGCTGGCGCGGGTCTGCTTCGCGGGCTTCAGCTTCGCGCGCAGCGAGCCGTACCTGCCGAGCCTCGAGTACGTGGGCGAGATGGTCGACCGGGGCTGGAACGTGCTGATCTCTCCCGAGGGCCGACTGAGCACCACCGGGCGGCTGCAGCCCTTCAAGTCGGGCATCGGACTGCTCGCCGTCAGCCTCGGCGTGCCCGTGATCCCCGTCAAGACCATCGGCCTCGCCGGCACCGTGCCGCTGCACGCAAAGTGGCCGAAACGGCGCAGTCGCGTGACCGTGCGGATCGGCCAGCCAATGTACTTCGGTCCCCAGATGAACTACGCGGACGTGACCGAAGCGTTGTATCGAGCCGTAGAAGACCTCTAGGCCGATGCGCCGCGCTCAACGCACGAGGACGCGACAACATCGGACGGTGCGAGTTCGAGGCAGGCGCCACCGTGCCTGATCGCGCCATCTCGGGCCCGCTTTCGCGAATGACCGATCGGGTCACGGTGATTCTCTTCCTCGCGGCGCTCGCGGCGGGGTTTGCGGAGTTCGGCGCCACGACGGCGTTGAACGACGTGGCGAGCCACTTCGGTCACCTCTCCCAGAGTGGTTCGTTGCGCAGCGCGGTCGGGCTCTCGGGCTCGGCATTGGGACTCGGGCTCGCGGCGCTGCGTGTCGCCTCACTCGGGGCCTTGCCGCTTTCGTCGCTCGCGGACCGCTGGGGCCGCACGAGGGTCCTGCGCCGGACGCTCGTGCTGGGACTGCTCATCACGGCGGCGGCGTCGTTGAGCCCCGGGTACTGGGTGTTCGTCCTCTGCTTCGCCTTGGCGCGCCCGCTCCTGACGGTCGCGACGACCTTGGTGCAGATCATCACCGTGGAACTGGCGAGCACGCCGCTTCGGATCCAGCGCCTGGCGATCATGGCCGCGGGGGTCGGGATCGGATCCGGCGTCTCGGCGGTGCTGCACGGGCTCGTGCGCGGGTCGGACTCGTTTCGCTGGCTGTTCGCGCTGGCCCTCGTGCCGGTGCTCCTGATCGTGCCGGTGCTCAAAGTCATTCCCGAGCCGGTACAGCGGACCGACGCGCTCCCGCTGGCCCGTCTGGGCGCGGTGCCCGCGGACTCTCGCGGTCGGCTCGCCATCGTCGCCACGGTGGCCTTCACCATCGGAGTGATCACCGGGCCCTCGGGCGGATTCACGTTCGTCTACAGCGAGGGCATATTGAAGATGAAGCCTTCAATCGTGGCGACGGTGGTGGTCGTGAGCGGGGTCGCCGGTTTGGCGGGCCTGTTCGCCAGCCGTCGCCTGGCCCGCACCATGGGCCGGCGATGGACCGTGGCGTTCGGCGTCGTGTCGACGGCGGTGGTGTCGACGTACGCCTACAGCGGCGGGCGCGTCGGTTTCGTGATCGGTTACGTGCTGAGCGTCGGGGCCGGGGGTCTGTTGTCGCCGGCGATGACCGCGATCAGCACCGAGATATTCGCGCACAACTTTCGCGCGACGAGCGCCGGCTGGATCACGGTCGCCGGCGTCGTCGGAGCGGTCTGCGGCCTCGGCCTGTTCGGCTGGGTGGGCGACGTCGTGCACACGTCAAGCCAGACCGGGCTGCGCCTTCCGGCGATGGTCACCTTCTTGCCCCTGCTGCCAACGCTGCTGCTCTTGACGCGTCTGCCCGAAAGCCGGGGGATGGAGTTGTCCTAGGCCCGTGCGCAGGCACGGGTTTCATCACTCATCGAGGGTGCCCCGGCGCGATTGGACCGTCCGGGTCAGCGCGACGACCTCGAGCAGTCGACGGTCGTTGGACAGCAGAAGAGTGATTCGCGCGTGGCCGCGGGGGATCTCCCAGGTGCTCGACGGCGGGTAGGTGCGGGTTCGAGAAATGGGGGAATCCAGGAGAACTGTGGACTGCGGCTTCGAAGAGCGACTCTCCGATGGATGGAACCCTGGATCTAGGCGTTGTTGCGAAGTGAAGCGATCCGCTTCATCAGGCCGCTCTTCTTGTTGGCGGCCTGGTTCTTGTGGATGACGCCCTTGGAGGCGGCCATGTCGATGCGCTTGACGGCGGCGCGCAGGGCGGTCTCTTCGTTCTCGGTGCCGACAGAAGTGATGGCGGTCTTGGTGCGGGTACGCAGCTCGGACTTGACGGCCTTGTTGCGGTCGCGGTCGACGATGTTCTGCTTGTTGCGCTTAATCTGGCTCTTGATATTTGCCACGAAAACCTCGTTATCAGTACGCCGAAACTGTCCGGCGGGCTGCATAAGGCTAGCAGGAGTGCCGGGACCCTCTCTACTTCGACCGGGGCGCTGCGCGGACGGGTAGCCTTTCTACACCGTGGCAACTCCTTCAACGACTGTCGATTTCAGCAAAATTCGGAATTTTTCCATCATTTCGCACGTCGATCACGGAAAGTCGACGCTCTCGGACCGAATTCTGGAGATAACCGGTGCCGTGGACCCTCGCCTCATGCGCGCCCAGTACCTCGACTCGATGGACATCGAGCGAGAGCGAGGCATCACCATCAAGGCCCAGAACGTGCGGGTCAAGTACGACGGGCACATCCTTCAGCTGATCGACACGCCCGGTCACGTCGACTTCGGCTACGAGGTCTCGCGCTCGCTCGCGGCGTGCGAAGGCGCAGTCCTGCTCGTGGACGCGAGCCAGGGAATCCAGGCCCAGACGCTCGCGAACTGCTACCAGGCGCTCGAGAACAACCTGGAGATCGTGGCGGTGCTCAACAAGATCGACCTGCCGGCGGCCGACCCGGAGCGCTGCAAGGAGGAGATCGAGCGCGTGCTCGGACTTCCCGCCGACGAGATCCTCTCGATCTCCGCGAAGACCGGCGAGGGGATTCCCGAGCTGCTGCACGCGGTGATCGAGCGGATACCCGCCCCGAAAGGCGACCCCGACGCTCCGCTTCGCGCGCTCATCTTCGATTCGTACTACGACCAGTACCGCGGCGTCATCAGCTCGATCCGGATCATCGACGGCACCCTTCGCGACAACGTGAAGATCCGCATGATGCAGGCGGGCGAGAACCACGAGATCGAGGAGATCGGCATCCGCACCCCCGACATGATCAGCGTCGGCCAGCTCGGCCCCGGCGAAGTCGGCTTCATCGTCGCGGGCATCAAGGACGTCGCCGGGGCCCGCTCGGGCGAGACCATCACCCAAGCGGGGCGGCCCGCGGCCGAACCCCTCCACGGCTACAGCGACCCCAAGCCCATGGTCTTTTGCGGCATCTACCCCATTGACGGTGACGACCTTCCCGACCTTCGCGACGCACTCGACAAGCTCAAGCTCAACGACGCCTCGATCACCTACGAGCCCGAATCGAGCCACGCCCTGGGTTTCGGTTTCCGGTGCGGTTTCCTCGGGCTCTTGCACATGGAGATCGTGCGCGAGCGCCTGGAGCGCGAGTTCAACCTCGACCTCATCGCGACGGCCCCGTCGGTGGTGTACCGCGCGTACCTGACCGACGGCAGCGAAGTGAAGATCGACAACCCGACGGACCTGCCCGACCCCAGCCGCCTCGACCACATCGACGAGCCGATGCTCAACATCTCGATCCTCACCCCGGCGGAGTACCTCGGCACCGTCATGGACCTCTGCCAGTCGCGCCGCGCCGAGATGATCAAGATGGACTACCTCTCGACCGAGCGCGTCGAGATCCGCTACTCCATTCCGCTCGCCGAGGTGGTCATCGACTTCTTCGACGCGCTGAAGAGCCGGACCAAGGGCTACGCGAGCCTCGACTACGAGCAGAGCGGCTACATCACGTCGAACCTCGTGCGCGTGGACCTGCTGATCAACCACGAACCCGTCGACGCGTTCTCCACGATCGTGCACCGGTCGAACGCCGACTACTACGGAAGGAAGATGGCTGAGCGCCTGAAGGAGCTCATTCCCCGCCAGATGTTCGACGTGCCGATCCAAGCGGCCGTCGGTGGACGGGTCATCGCGAGAGAGACCGTGAAGGCCCGGCGCAAGGACGTCCTGGCCAAGTGTTACGGCGGCGACATCACTCGAAAGCGCAAGCTCCTCGAGAAGCAGAAGGAGGGCAAGAAGCGCATGAAGAATCTCGGACGAGTCGAAGTCCCCCAGGAAGCATTCGTCGCCGCCTTGAAACTCGAGGACTGACTCAGTAGCCCGTTACGCCGTCGATGCATTCACGTAGCAGGTCGGCGTGGCCGCAGTGTCGCGCGTACTCCTCGACCATGTGGATGTAGATCCATCGCAAGTGGACCTCGCGCCCGGGTCGCGGGGCACGCGCCATCGTGTCGAGGTCAAGTCCCTGGCAGAGCTCACGCGAGCGTTCGCACGATTTCCGGAAGTGCCTCTCGACGTCCTCGAGTGACGCGCTGGCACGATCGTTGACGTCGCCGTCGGGGTCGTTCTCCTTCTCGTAGAGCGGTTCGGCGTCTAAGCCCGCGAGCGTGAGCTGGAACCAGTGCTGCTCGACAAACGTCGTGTGGCGAAGCAGGCCCCGCAACGTGAGCGTTGAGGGCGGGACCGATGGCAGAGCGAGCTGTTCGATCGATAGTCCAGCGCACTTCAAGGCCAAGGTGTCGCGGTAGAAGTCGAGCCACGAACTCAGTTGGACCTGCTCGGGCCCCGACTGAAACGGGGCTGCTTCGAGAGGGATACACACGAGCCATAGGCGAACTCTCGAACGCGAAGGATCTCAATCTGGCGGCGCCGTGAGCGCGATCCACCGGCCGTGCGGATGGGCCCAGCCCCACGAGGCGGGCTCCGCGCCGGCCTCACTCACGACAATCTGCGAGCCGCCCTTTCGTGGCGGAGCGGTGACGCTCGGCGGCGGGTCGAGCCCAGGCACGCTCGAGGGGTGCTCGAAGTAGATCCAGATCGCCCCCGCCGCGGCGTGGCGCATCACCCGTCCACGGAATTCGCGTTGCTCGGCCAGGGTGAAGTACGCCGCCACCCACGAATGGAAGATGACGGGTGTCGCGTTTGACGAGCACGAGGAGACCGCTTCGTCGATCAGTTCGACTGCCGGACCCTTCAGGCGGGTCGCGGGTGGCCACTGCTTCATCTGCTCGAGGATGGAGCGGAAGCGCGCGTTTCGATGGGGCTCCTCGGGCCACAGGCACGCTTCGAGCCACCGCACGTCGTCCGGTTGCTCTGGGTCGAGGGGGTTGAGGTCGATGCCGATCCGTTGATGGACGATCGGCAGAGCCCCGCTTCGGACATTTCCGTTGAGATCGTGCATCACGAGCACGCTCGGGTCCGACGGGTCTTGCACGTTCACCCGGTAGTGGTCGGGATAAAGGTTGAGGCCCATGGAAGTGCCGATATCGATCAGATGGATATCGTCAACGCCGCGCGCCTTCAACTCGCCCAGGACCGCGGCCAGCACCGCGCTGCGCCCGGGCTCGTTGGTCTGGGTCACGCGGTGGAGCTGGCGTCGAACGAGGTCCGGCCGTTCCTCGAGCCTCGAAACGACCCGCGAGGCGAACTCCTCGGGCGCGAGCTCGTCAATCGCGTCGTAGAGCGGCGCGAGGACCGGGTCGGCGCAGAGAGCGCCGTAGTGCAGCGCCGCGAGCACCAGCATCGGATTTCGCTGCTCGGGGCGCGCTTCTTCGAGCAGGGTCCGGCCGATTTCGGCCTTCGAGAGGGCGTTGACGAGCCCGTCGTAGTAGGGCAGGCGGGCTCGGTCCTCTGCGGAGAGCGACCAGCGATAGGCAGCGGCCGCGTCAAAGGGTTCCTCGCTCACCGATTCACCTTATGAGCGAAGGAAGTGCGAAGTACGCTCGCGCGTTGGCACTCGGTAGAATTGACTGCTAACAAGGAGGAAGCATGGCCCGTCGCGCCGCGAAAACATCACCGTCACCGAGTGACCTCGACGCGCGCAAGGCCACCATCCTGGAAGCCGTCGTCGCCGAGCACATCGACACCGCCCAGCCCGTCGGTTCCTCGTCCGTGGCGCACAGCGCTGACGTTGATGTCTCTCCCGCGACGGTCAGGTCCGAGATGGTGGCGCTCGAACGCGAGGGTTACCTCGCCCAGCCCCACACGTCAGCGGGCCGCGTACCCACCGACAAGGGCTACCGCTACTTCGTTGACCACCTGAAGTCGGGGGTCCTGAGTTCCGCCCAGCAGTACCAGGTGCGCGACTTCTTCACCAACGTGCGCGGCGAGGTCGAGGACGTGCTCGAAAAGACCTCGACGCTGCTCAGCGAACTGACGAGCTACACCTCGGTCGTCGTCAGCGCGGGCCACTCGCACGCCTCGATCCTCAGCGTGCAGCTCGTGAGCCTCGACGCCCGCCACCAGTTGCTCGTGACCGTCTTCTCGGACGGATCGGTCGTGAAGCACAGCGTGAATACCACGTTCGACGCGAACTTCGTCGACGTGTCCGAAGCCTCGAGGCAGTTGAACG
Source organism: Acidimicrobiaceae bacterium (assembly GCA_003132205.1). Classification (GTDB taxonomy): domain Bacteria; phylum Actinomycetota; class Acidimicrobiia; order Acidimicrobiales; family RAAP-2; genus RAAP-2. The sequence goes on along the minus strand of PKWY01000034.1, from coordinate 40,786 downwards.
CCCTGCTCATCGGCACGACGCTCGAGCACCGCGTGCAAGTGCCCTCGCGCTCGGACGGCGTCGCGACACTCATCAGGGAATCGGTCAGCGTGCTGCACGCCGAGCAGCCGACGACCGACGGCGAGCAGGTCTTCATCGGAGGATCCTCGAAGGTCGCCGAGGTCTTCGCCGGCGTCGAGACTGTGCGCAAGGTCCTCAGCATCCTCGAGCAGGAGCTCCTGGTTGTGACCCTCGTCCAGGACATCTTGAACCAGGGACTCTCGGTCGCCATCGGCTCCGAGCACGGCTACGAGCCGCTCTCGGCGTGCGCGGTGATCGTCGCCCCGGTGACGATCGACGGTGCCCCCGCAGGAGCGGTGGGCCTGCTCGGTCCCACCCGCATGAAGTACCGCGAAGCGTTAGCCGCCGCTGGAATGGTTTCTCAGCATCTAGCCCGCCACTTTGGCGGAGAGGACGACCTTGCCTAATACCGATCTCTACGCCGTGCTCGAGGTGGACCGCAACGTCGCGCCCGAGGATCTGAAGAAGGCCTATCGCCGCCTCGCGCGCCAGTATCACCCCGACGCGAACCCCGGTGACGCCGCCGCCGAGGCGCACTTCAAGGAAGTGTCCCAGGCCTACGAGATCCTTTCGGACCCCGAGCGCCGCGCGAACTACGACCGGTTCGGCTCCGACGTTGGCGGCGCGGGCAGTCCCTTCGGTGGGGGCTCGGTGCAGGACATCTTCGACATGTTCTTCGGGGGAATGGGTGGAAGGCCCCAGCATCGCCGTGGCCCCCAGCCCGGGCCCGACGCCGAGATCTCGGTGGACATCACACTGGACGACGCGGCCTTCGGCGCCAGCCACGAGATCACCGTCACGCTTCCCCAGCGCTGCTCGACCTGCGCCGGATCTGGATGCGCCGAGGGGACGACGCCCACCACGTGCGTCGAGTGCGCCGGACTCGGAGAGGTCCGCCGGGTTCGAAACTCGATTCTCGGCCAGATGGTCACCGCCATGCCGTGCACGCGCTGCAACGGCATGGGAACGCGCATCGAGTCGCCGTGCAGCGACTGTCGAGGCGAGGGACGAAAGAACGAGACGAGCACGCTGACCATCCAGATTCCCGCCGGGGTCGAGGACGGCTCCACGATGCGCCTGGGCGACCGCGGACCCGCCGGAGTTCGCGGGGGACCCAACGGTCGGCTCTTCGTGCACCTCCGGGTGGCTCCCGACGAGCGCTTCGAACGCCACGGCAACGACCTGCACCACGAAGCCCACATTGCGTTCAGCCAGGCGGCGCTCGGGGCCGAGATCGAGGTTCCGACGCTTCGAGGGGCGTCGAGCATCGAGGTCGAGCCCGGCAGCGCCAACGGAACCGTCCACCGCATCCGCCACGAGGGCATCGAGCACCTTCACGGACGCGGTCGCGGTGACCTGTTCGTGCACCTCGTCGTCGACGTGCCGACCGAGCTTGACGACACCTCGAGGGACCTTCTTCGCCAGCTCGCCGAGCACCGTGGCGAAGCGGTGAAGGAGCACGCGGGCGGACTCTTCTCGCGCCGTCGAGGCTCGAAGAAGTGAGCTACCACGAGTGGCCCCGCCGGGTGGCGGCGCTTGGCCAGTTCATGGTCGAGGACCCGGAACGTCCCGCGCTCGAACCCGACGATGAGCATCATCTTCGCACCGTGCTTCGCGCGCGAAGCGGCGAGGAGGTCGTCGTGACCGACGGCCGCGGTGCGTGGTCGCTCTGCGAGGTGAGTGACCGCGGGCTCACGAGGGTCACGCCCGTGCACGTCGACCCGGTGACGCCCGAGACGGTGCTGTACCTGGCGCCATTGAAGGGCGACCGAAGCGAGTGGGCGGTCGCGAAGGCGACTGAGCTTGGGGTGAGCCGGATCGTTCCGCTGGTGAGCCGTCATCTCGTCGTGAAGTTCAGGGGCGAGACCCGCGACAAGATCGTCGCGCGTTGGCGCCGCATCGCGCGCGAGGCGTCCGGCCAGTGCCGACGCACCTACGAGATCGTGGTCGATCAGCCGGTGAACGTGGATGACGTCCCCGCGCAGGTCGCGGTCGCGGATTTTTCGGGGAGCCCCGATTGGAGCGGGGTGCGCGCGGTGGCGATCGGCCCCGAGGGCGGCTGGAGTGCCGACGAATGGGCGCCGGACCGGCATCGCGTGGGACTCGGCCCGACGGTGCTGCGGGCCGAAACTGCGGGAGTGGTCGCGGCGTCGCTGCTGGCCTTCGGCGCTGGTGAGTGGGGATTTACCCTCAACCATGAGCGCAATGAGTAATGATGAGAGCAACAGATGAGTGAATGCCTTTTTTGCAAAATAGTCGCGGGAGAGATTCCGTCGAAGAAGGTCGCTGAGAGCGACACCGCCTACGCCTTCTACGACATCGAGCCCCAGGCCCCCGTCCACGTGCTGGTCGTGCCCAAGAAGCACATCACGAGCGCGGACCACATCGCGGACGCCCACGGGGGAGTGGTGGACGACCTGGTCCTGCTCGCCCAGCGCGTCAGCGAGATCGAGGGCGTACGCGAGAGCGGCTACCGGCTGGTCATGAACGTGGGCGCCGACGCCCAGATGAGCGTTCCCCATCTTCACCTTCACGTCCTTGGCGGAAGGCGACTGGAGTGGCCCCCCGGATGACATTTGATGCCTCGGCCCCTGAGGCCCTGACGGCGACCACCTTGATTACCAACACGCATTTGATGTCGGGCCTGCTCGGTCCGCGCGACGAGCATCTGCGCGTCGTCGAGCGGTCGTTCCCTCGCTCGAAGATCCGGGTCCAGGGCAACGAGATCTCGGTCGCGGGACCCGACGCCGCCAAGGTGCTGCGCCTCTTCGACGAGCTCGTCCTCGTGCTCGAGAGCGGCCAGGCGCTCGACCCCGCCAAGATCTCTCGGACCATCGACATGGTGGACGACGACCTGCGCCCCAGCGAGGTGCTGAAGCACGAGGTGGTGCGCGGCGCCAAGGGCAAGGTCATCCGGCCCTCGACCGCCGGACAGAAGCGCTACACCGACGCCATCGACAACTCGATCATCACCTTCGGCATCGGACCGGCGGGAACGGGCAAGAGCTACCTGGCGGTAGCGGCCGCCGTGCAGGCGCTGCACCGGCGCCAGGTCCAGCGCATCGTGCTCACCCGTCCGGCCGTCGAGGCGGGAGAGCACTTGGGCTTCCTGCCCGGCGACTTGATGGCCAAGGTCGATCCCTACCTGCGCCCGCTCTACGACGCGCTCTACGACATGGTGGGACCCGACGGGGCCCAGCGCCTCATCGCGAACGGCACCATCGAGGTGGCGCCGCTCGCGTTCATGCGCGGGCGCACGTTGAACGACGCGTTCATCATCCTGGACGAGGCGCAGAACACGACGCCCGAGCAGATGAAGATGTTCCTCACGCGCATTGGCTTCAACTCGAAGGCCGTCGTCACCGGCGACGTCACCCAGGTCGACCTCAACGGCAAGCACAGCGGGCTCTTGCACATCGAGAAGATCCTCTGGAACGTCGATGACATCAGCTTCGTGCACCTCACCTCGAAGGACGTGGTGCGCCACCGCATCGTCGCCGACATCGTCGCCGCCTACGAGCAATCACAGCCATGACGATCGATATCTACGCTGCCGACGAGCAGCGCGACCACCCCATCGACCTCGAACGCTGGGTCGCGCTCGCGAACGGCGCACTCGTCGACGAGGGCATACGCGGCCTCGCCGAGGTGTCGCTGATCTTCTCCGACGAGGTCACCATGTCGGCGCTCAACCAGCAGTTCATGGGTAAAGAGGGCCCGACCGACGTGTTGAGCTTCCCCATCGACGGCGAGCCCGATCCCACGGGACGGGTCCCCGACGCCGGCGGCACCGGCCCGGGCGAGCCGCCGCCGCCAGAGATCCCCCAGCTGATCGGCGACATCGTCATCTGCCCGGCGATCGCCGCGCGAAACGCCGTCGACCACGAGTGCTCGTTCGACGACGAGATCGCGCTGTTGGTGGTCCACGGCGTGCTGCACCTGCTCGGTTGGGACCACATGGTTGACGAGGAGGCCGAGAGGATGGAAGCGCGCGAGCGCGAGCTTCTGGCGCGCCACTACCAGTCGAGCGGCTCATGATCGGGGCCGTATGGTCCTCGAGCGACACCTACCTGGCGGTCAGCGTGCTGGTGCTGCTGGTGCTGTCGGGCTTCTTCGCGCTCGCCGAAACGTCGCTCGTTCGAATGAACAAGTCGCGCGCCCGGTCCCTGCGCGACCAGGGCCGGCGCGGGTCGAAGGCGCTGGTGGCGCTCGCCGAGGCGCCGGAGAAGTTCCTCAATCCGCTGCTTTTGCTGGTGCTGATCTGCCAACTGGTGTCCGCGACCATGGTCGGCGTCCTCGCCGAGCGGTTATTCGGCGCCGCGGGCGTCTTCATCGCCACGGTCGGCGAAGTGATCGTCATCTTCGTCATCTTCGAGGCCATTCCGAAGAACTTCGCCGTCCAGTACCCCGACAACGCCGCGCTCGCGACGGCTCCGGTCGTCGGCGCGCTGCTGAAGTTCTGGCCCATCAAGTGGGTCTCGACGTTGCTGCTCTCCATTGCCCAAGTGGTGATCGGGCTCTTCGGCACGACGGGCCAGACCCAGCGGATGACCGAATCCGAGGTCCTCGCCATGGCCGACGTGGCGCACGAGGACGAGGCCATCGCCTCGGAGGAGCGCAACTTCATCCGATCGGTGATCGAGTTCGGCGACACCATCGTCCGTGAGGTCATGGTCCCGCGAATCGACATGGTCGACATCGCGAACACCGCGAGCGTCCGCGAAGCCCTCGACCTCGCGATCGCGTCAGGCCGCTCGCGCATCCCGGTGCTCGGCGAGAGCGTCGATGACGTTGTCGGCATCGTGAACCTGCGGATCCTCGCCGGGCTCGTGGCGGACGGCCGCGGTGAGGCCCCGGTCGCCCGGCACATGGGCGAGGTGCGTTTCGTCCCCGAAACCAAGAGGGTCGCGTCGCTGCTCACCGAGATTCGCCGGGCGCAGAGCCACCTCTTCGTGGTCGTCGACGAGTACGGCGGGACGGCCGGTCTCGTGACCCTCGAGGACGTGCTCGAAGAGCTCGTTGGCGAGATCACCGACGAGTCGGACCCGACGGTGATCAACAGCGAGGAGCAGACCATCGAGGCGGGGCTCTCGCTCAGTGGCCGGCTCAACATCGACGACGCCAACGAGGATTACGGTCTCGCGCTGCCCAAGGACGGCTGGGACACGGTCGGCGGCCTCGTGCTCGATCTCGCCGGGGGCGTCCCCGAGGAGGGCGACATGTTCACCACCAAGCACTACCACCTGACGGTCATCCGCATGGACGGCCGGCGCATCGAAGAGGTTCTTGTCGAACCAGTACGGGAGTCATCGTGACCTACTCAGGCTTTGCCGCAATCATTGGCCGGCCCAACGTCGGCAAGTCGACGCTGCTCAATCAAGTCATCGGGACCAAGGTCTCGATCACGTCGGCAAGTCCCAACACCACGCGCCAGGCCATCCGCGGCATACTGACCGAGGACGGGATCCAGATCATCTTCGTCGACACGCCGGGCATCCATCGCCCGAAGACGAGCCTCGGCGGGCGCCTCAACCAGACCGCCCGCGCCGCCGCGGACGGCGTCGACGTGATCATGGCCGTGATCGAAGCCGGCAAGGCGATCGGACCCGGCGACCGCAACGTCATCGGCACCCTGCTCGAGAACTCCAAGCGCGCGAACGGCCCGCGCCCCATCGTCGTCGTCAACAAGATGGACCGCACGTCGCGCGACGCGATAGCGGCGCAGTTGATGGCGGCCCACGAGGCGGTGCTCGAGATAGCGGCGGACCGGGGCCTCGAAAGCGCCGCCGCGCGAGTCGAGTACTTCCCGGTCTCGGCGAAGACCGGCGAGGGGACCGAGGACCTCGTCAAGTACGTGAAGCAGGCAATGCCCGAGTCGCCGTACCTCTTCGGCGAGGACGAGGTCTCGGACGTGCCCGAGGCGATGTGGGTCGCGGAGTTGGTGCGCGAGCAACTGGTTCGAAAGACCAAGCAGGAGCTCCCGCACTCGATCCACTGCCGGGTCACCGAGTTCGAATGGCCCCACATCCTCGTCGAGATCCTCGTGGAGCGCGAGAGCCAGAAGGGGATGGTGATCGGCAAGGGAGGTCAGCTCTTGAAGGACGTGGGCATCGCCGCGCGACGCCAGCTTCCCGAAGGATGCTTCCTGGAGTTGAAGGTGTCGGTCGAGCCGGGCTGGCAGAAGCGCGACGACATCCTCGACCGCCTCGGTTACTGAATCAACCGCCCGCCGGCGCCAGCTCGACGTCCAGGTCCTCGGCCCCCTCGAGCTTCTCGATGTGGCGAGTGCGAGCGGTGGCGACGACGACGACGGCGAGGATCACGACCGCCGATGCGCCGAGCGCCGGGATCGGCAGGCCCACGTACTTCAGCCCGCTGAGCAGCGCCACGCCGGCGATGAAGGGGCGGATCAGCCTGCTCATGTCGCGAGACGACAGTAGTGCCCCCACGACCACGGCGGGCACACTGCCGAGGATGATCGAGCCAGTGAGGGCGAACTGGACGTGGCCGAAGATCAGGCTCCCGATCGTGGCGGCGAGGGTCAGCGGAATCGACTGGGCGAGGTCCGTACCCACCAGTTGGTCGCTGCGAAGATTGGGGTAGAGGAAGAGCAGCAGCACGAGGATCAGCGAGCCCGCACCCACCGAGGTGAGGCCCACCATGAAGCCGCCAAAGACGCCGATGGCGACGATGGGCAGTCGTCGAATCACTATCTCCGAAGTCGAGCCTTGCTTGCGGCTCGGCAGAACGAACCGGGCGATCATGGAGCCGGCGCCGAGAATGAGGGCGACACCGAGCAGCAACTGGAGCCGCTTCTCGGCGGTGACGCTCTGGCCTCCCAGGTGCATGGCGAACGTTCCGAGGAACGCCGCCGGGACCGAACCGAGGCACAGGTACTTCACGATCTTGCCCTGGACGGTGCCGCGCCGCCAGTGGATGGCGACGCCGAGCGGCTTCATGAAGAAGGCCGCGACGAGGTCCGACGATATGGCGGCCGACGGCGTCACGCCGAAGAGCAGCACCAGCATCGGCGTCATGAGAGCGCCGCCGCCCATGCCCGTGAGCCCAACCAGGAAGCCAACGACGGCGCTGCCCAAGACGAGAGGCAGATCAAAGTTCATGGGTGGTCATCCTTAACGAGTATTCCTAGTGAAATACTAGTTTAATAGTGAAACGGCCGCTGGAACCGGTTCGTTCGACCTTTATCGCTGAAGTTCCTTCAAAAAGGCGTGGACCAGCGCCTTGTCGCGGGTTCTCCTCATCGGTGGAAGCTTGCGGAAGAGGGCCGATTTGTAGCTCGCCTCCGCGAGCCGCGTGTCGAGCACCGCGACGACTCCGCGGTCGGTGTTGGTCCTGATCAGCCGGCCGACGCCCTGGGCGAGCAACATGGCGGCGCGGGGCAGGTCCACCTCGTAAAAGGGCCGGTCCGAGCGGCTGCGGCGGGCTTCGGCGAGGGGATCGTTCGGCACGGCGAAGGGCAGCCGGTCGATGGTCACGAGGCTGAGTGAGTGTCCGGGGACGTCGATGCCCTGCCAGAAGCTGGTCACCGCGAAGAGGCTCGCCTCGGCGTTGTCGCGGAACTCTTCGATGATGCGCTGGCGCGAGAGGGTGCCCTGGACCAGGACCTCGGTGTCGATGCGCGGGGCCACCGCCTCGGCGACCCGGTTCATCACCGACCGGTTGGTGAAGAGCGCCAGGGTTCGCCCGCCGGCGGCCGTGATCAACTCGACGAGCTCCTCGACGATCGCCTGCTCCGCGCCGTCGGCGTTGCGCGAGGGGAACTTGTCGGGTACGTAGAGCAGCGAGTGGTTCTGGTAGTCGAAGGGGCTGTCGAAATGCTCGACCACGCAGTCGCCGTCGAGGCCGAGGTTCTTCGCCAGGTTGTCGGGGATGGTGGCGCTCGTGAGCACCGCGGTCACCGCCCTCCAGAGGTCCTCGCGCAGTCGCGGGCCGACGTCGACGAGCGAGACCTCGATGTCGACCTCGCGGTCGCGCTTGGCGAGGAAGAGCAGCTCGCCGTCTCGAACCCTGTTCACGCGCTCGAGGTCGTTCATGAGGTGCACGCCCGGGCCCAGGGTCCGGATCTTGCGCGCGTCGCTGTCGGGGTCCTTCGCTTCGAGCGTGCGAAGCGCCTCGACGATGCGGGTCACGAGTTCGGTGGCGCGCCCGAGTTCGCGCCCGCAGTCCTCGTCGAGCCCCGTGAGTTCATTGCGGTCGTACTGGATCTGTAGCGTCGCCGCCAAGCGGTCGGCGCAGTTCACGAGCTCGAGGCACTGCTCGGCGAGCTCGGTGGCGAGCAGCGTTCGCGCGATTCCCGAGAACGCGCGCAGCCGCGAGGCGTTGAGCGACGTTCCGAGCAGCGACGCGAAGATGTCGAGCACCTCGTGCGCTTCGTCGAACACCACGAATTCGTGGGCGGGCAGCAGCATCGACCCCGACGCCAGGTGGGCCGCGTACAAGTGGGTGTTGACGATGAGGAGCGAACTCTCGGCGGCGCGGTCCTTGGCGAGTTCGGCGAAGCAGGCCTGGCCCTGGGGGCACTGGACGCGGCCCAGGCACTCCTGGGGGGTGACCGACAGGCCGCGCCACGCGCGCTGGTCGATCTCGAAGGGCAGTTCGTCGCGGTCGCCGGTGGTCGTCTCGTTCGACCACTTGAGGACCCGGCGCATCTGCTCGGCGACGCCCTTGGGGACCTCGGTGCCGTCGTCGAAACTCAACTGGCCCCCGCTCACCGAGTGGGCGCGGTTGCGACAGAGGTAGTTGTTCTTGCCCTTCAGCACCGCGACCTTCACGCGCGGCGCATGGGCGCTGACGGTGGGGGCGTCCTTCTTCGCGAGCTGGTCCTGGAGGTTCTTGGTCGCGGTGGCGATGACGACGCGCTGGCCGGCCATCGCGGCCGGCACGAGGTAGGCGAGGGACTTGCCCACGCCGGTGCCAGCTTCGATGATGGTGTGGCGGCGACGCGAAAACGCCTCGGCGACGCTGCGCACCATCTTGCGCTGGCCTTCGCGGACCTCGCCGCCGCCCGGAAGATCGTTGGTGATCGTCTCGAGCAGCGCGAGGGCGCGCTCGACGTCGATCGAGACGATGTCGTCGTCGAGTTGTATGCCGCCGGCTTCATCGGGCTCCACGTAGGGCGCGTGCTCGTCGGGGTCGAAAGATTCCACCTGACGACCTTAGATGTTCTTCTCAATGACCCTTCAGAACCGCTGAACTAAGTTTTGATTGTGTCCGATCCACGCCCCACGCCCATCCCCGACTCGTTGGAGCAGGACAATGTCCCGCGCCACGTCGCGGTGGTGATGGACGGCAACGGCCGCTGGGCCCAGCGCCAGGGGCTCCCGAGGACCGAGGGCCACGGTGCGGGCGAAGTGGCCCTCGTCGACGTTACGTACGGCGCCCTCGCGGTGGGCGTGAAGGCCCTCACGGTCTACGCCTTTTCCACCGAAAACTGGCGCCGGCCCATCGATGAGGTGCGCTACCTCATGGACTTCAACCAAGGCCTCCTGCAGCGACGCCAGCACGAGTTGCACGACGAGGGCGTGCGCATCACCTTCTCGGGCAGGCGCGACTGGCGCGTTCCGAGGCGCGTGACGAGGAACATGGACGAGGCCGCCGAGCTCACGAAGCGCAACAAGAGAATGACCCTGAACATCGCCTTCAACTACGGGGGACGCGCCGAGATCGTCGACGCCGTCCAGCAGCTCGTGCGCGACAACGTGCCGGCGAACAAGATCGACGAGAAGGCGATCCGTTCGAGGCTGTACCACCCCGAGCTGCCCGACCCCGACCTCGTCATCCGGACATCGGGCGAGTACCGCATCTCGAACTTCCTGCTGTGGGAGATGGCCTATTCGGAGCTGGTCTTCACCGAGGTGCTCTGGCCCGATTTTCGACGCGAGGACCTGTTCGAAGCGATTGAGGTGTTCCAGCGCCGCGAGCGCCGCTTCGGAGGTGTCGACCAGTGAGGTTTACCCGCGCGGCGGCGGTGCTCGGGGCTCTCTTCTACGTGTTCCTGTGGGTGCTCGCCGCCAACGGCGTGACGAGCCTGGTGGCGCCGTTGCTCATTCCGGTCGTCCTCGCGGTCCTCGTGGCCGCAGGGGTAGCCCTCAACAGATTCATGGGCATCACGCCGCGCAGCCAGCACTTCAAAGACCGCGACGACGAGTCACATCGGTGAAGGAACTCCAGGACGACGCCGTCGTGTTGCGGACGTACAAGTCCGGGGAGTCCGATCGGATTGCGGTGCTCTGGACGCGCAGCCATGGGAAGGTTCGCGTCCTCGCGAAGGGCATCCGCAAGACCACCAGCAGGCTCGGGGGAAACCTCGAGCCGCTCGCGTACGTGAACATCAACTTGGTGAAGTCGCGCGGGGACCTGTACATCGTCCGCCAGGTCCAGCACCGAGAGCGCCTCACCACCCTTCGATCCTCGTACGCGAGAATCAACGCCGGCTACGCCATCGTCGAGGTCGTCGACGCGATTCCCTCCGACGACGTCGCCGACGAGGGGATCTTCGACCTCCTGACCCGGGTGCTGCTCACCCTCGACAACGAGAGCTTCGAGCCCGCGTTGGTGCCCGCTGCCTTCTTCTTCAAGCTGCTGGCCCACGACGGATCCGAGCCCGTCGTGGACAGCTGCGTCAACTGCGGGCGCGAAGGACCGCTCGTCGCCTTTGACGCGGCGGTCGGGGGCACGCTCTGCGCCGAGTGCCGTTCGGGCTCCTCGATCTCTCCCGAGGCGTTGGCTCTCGTTCGCCGCATCCTCGGCGGGGAATTGGCCGGCGTCTTGAAGGAGAGCGAGCCAGCGGGCGCGGGCGAAGTGATGACGCTCGCCCACGACTCCATCGAACAGCACTTTGGGCGGCGCCTGCGGGCAGTTCGCTCGACGGCCCCGCTCTCGCCGTTGCCCGCCGACCATTAAGGTGCCAACGACTACTTCGAGGAACCGTGTCAAACACCCCCGCCATCTCCTGGTTGCGACGCAAGCTGCGTCTCGCCCATAATTCCGCCCTCTTGCGGGCGGCGTCACGCTCGCACGAGCAGGTGGCTCCAACGTTCATCGTCGACACGAGCGCGCGACGCAACGAGACGCTCACCCGATTCTCCGAGGCGCGCGAACTCGCTAAGGTTCGCTCGTGAGCCGACCCTTTGGCGTGTACGTGCACGTGCCGTTCTGCGCGCATCGATGCGACTACTGCGCCTTTGCGACGTATTCCGATCGCGACCATCTCATGGATGAGTACGTGGACTGCGTCATCAGAGAGATCGAGTGGGCGAAAGAAGAGGGCCTGGCCCCGGCAACGTCGGTGTTCTTCGGCGGCGGGACCCCGTCGCGTCTCGACGCGGAGCAGTTGTTGAGAATCCTGCACGCGATACCTCGAACGCAGGACTGCGAGGTGACCGTCGAATGCAACCCCGAGGACGCGAGCATCGAGCGGCTGACCGCCTACCGCGAGGGCGGGGTCAACCGGATGAGTTTCGGAGTCCAGTCGACCCAGCCGGCGGTCCTCGCCGACCTCGGACGCCGGCACGGAACGATGGCCCACGTCGAGGTCTCCCAGGCGGTGCACCGCGCGGGCTTCTCGACGTGGAACATGGACCTGATCGTCGGGTCACGCGCCGAGACGCTCGATGACGTGCGCGCCACGCTGCACGACCTCCTGGGGCTCGAGTTCGCACCGCCCCACATCAGCTGCTACGCCCTGACGCCCGAGCCGGCGACGCCACTCGGTAAGGACCCCTCGCGCCACCCCGACGAGGACGAGACCGCCGACGCCTACGACCTGGTGGGGCTGACGCTCGAGGAACATGGCTACGAGTGGGAGGAGATCTCCAACTGGGCCAAGCCCGGGCACGAGTGCCGCCACAACCACGTGTACTGGGACCACGACGACTACGTGGGATTCGGATCGGCCGCTCACTCGCACCAGCACGGCCGCAGGTACTGGAACGTTCGAACGCCCGACCGCTACATCGCGATGGTGCGCAACGGCGAGCGACCCCTCGGCGGCGAGGAGGTCCTCGACGAGAACACCCAGCAGTTCGAGCGCGACTCGCTCGCTCTTCGCACGCGCCGCGGGGTCGCGATCGAGGCCTTCGACTCCCTCGACGAGATCGCCCATCTCGTGCGCGTCAGGGATGGCCGGGTGACGCTCGCCCCGGAAGGTCGTCTGCTCGCGAATCAAGTGATTGTCCGTCTAAGGAGCGGGAGTTAGTCCGGTAGCCTTGTCGAATGGAATCAACACCCGTTACGGACCCCAACCTGCTCGATAAGGTCACCAATCTCGCCAAACGGCGCGGTTTCATCTTTCCGTCGGCGGAGATCTACGGCGGATTCCGCTCGACCTACGACTACGGCCCCTTGGGCGTCAACATGCTGCGCAACGTGAAGCAGGCGTGGTGGCGCACCATGGTCCAGATGCGCAGCGACATCGTCGGCCTCGACGCCGCCATCCTCGGCCCGCCCGCGGTCTGGGCCGCGTCGGGTCATCTCGAGACATTCACCGACCCGCTGGTCGACTGTCGAAAGTGCAAGGAGCGCTGGCGAGAGGACAAGATCGACGGCGTCTGTCCGAACTGCGGATCGACCGAGTTCACCGAGCCCCGGGCTTTCAACCTGATGTTCAAGACCCAGGCCGGCCCCGTCGAGGGCGAAGGCGCGACCGCGTACCTGCGCCCCGAGACGGCCCAAGGCATGTTCACCAACTTCGCGAATGTCCTGGCGACGGTGCGAAAGAAGCCGCCCTTCGGCATCGCCCAGATCGGCAAGTCGTTCCGTAACGAGATCACCCCGCAGAACTTCGTCTTTCGCACCCGCGAGTTCGAGCAGATGGAGATGGAGTTCTTCGTCCCACCCGCCGAGGCCGACGAGTGGTACCAGTACTGGGTCCAGGCCCGCTACGACTGGTACCTGGATTTCGGCATTCCCCGCGAGCTGCTCCGCCTGCACGAACACGCGAAGGAAGACCTCTCGCACTACTCGCGAGGCACGACCGACGTCGAGTTCGCCTACCCCTGGGGCTGGGACGAGCTCGAGGGCATCGCCAACCGCGGCGACTACGACCTGACCCAGCACTCGAACGCGTCGGGCGTGAAGCTCGAGTACTTCGATCAGGCCACGAGCGAGCGCTACACCCCCTACGTGATCGAGCCGGCGGCGGGTGCGACGCGCGCCATGATGGCGTTCCTACTCGCGGCGTACCACGAGGATGAGGTCGATGGCGAGGTCCGGACGGTCCTGCGCCTCGACTGGCGCCTCGCGCCGTATCAGATCGCGGTGCTGCCGCTGTCGAAGAAGCCCGAGCTCGAAGGCGTCTCGAAGGAGGTGCTCGCGAAGCTCCAGCCGAACTTCATGTGTGACTACGACGTCACCCAGTCGATCGGCCGGCGCTACCGCCGCCAGGACGAGGTCGGAACCCCGTTCTGCATAACGGTCGACTTCGACACCCTCGAGGACCACAGCGTGACCGTGCGCGACCGCGACACGACCGAGCAGACCCGCGTGAAGATCGACGATCTCCTTCGCGAACTCCACTCGCGGACGGGCCAGATCTAGACGTGGCCTACGACGGACGGGGGTTGAAGTTCGGCTCGGTCGCCGAGCAGTACGACCGGTTCCGACCTTCCCCACCGCCCGAGGCCGCGAGCATCTTCGCTGACCTGCACGGCGTGGAGCTCTTGGAGGTGGCGGCGGGAACCGGTCTGTGGACGAGATTCCTTCTCCAACTCGGCGCTTCGGTCACGATCGTCGAGCCCGACGACGAGATGCGCGCCGTGCTGGAGCGACGCAGCCCCGGTGTTCGCGCCCTCTCGGGCACCGCGGAGATGCTCCCGGTGGCGGATTCGTCCTTTGACGCGGTGGTCGTCTCGTCGGCCTGGCACTGGTTCGAACAACCGAGGGCGACCCGTGAGATGGCCCGGGTCCTGGGTGATAACGGGAAGCTCTACGTGCTCTGGAACGGCTTCAGCCGTGACGTTGCGTGGCTGGAGAGGCTGACGGAGCTTCGCGAGAATCCCAATGACGTGAACGCCCGTGCGCGTGGCTGGAAAGCCACGTTTCTCGACGACGGCGAGTTCGTCGATGCCCGCGAGATCGAGCTTCACTGGGTCTGGCCCCGCACCGCGGATCAGTTGATCTCGGTCTTTGGAACGTACTCGGGCGCTCTGGTGAAGAGCGACGAGGATCGGCTCGCCATGCAAGAGGAGCTACGACGGCGGGTTGAAGGGATCGCCGTTGGTAGCGTCGTCGACGTCCCGATGACCCTTCGAGGGACGGTCGCGACGCGATCAGTGCGCTGAAGTCGGCGGTGTTCGCCACCGCAGGGCGGGCACCATCGCGGCGGCACCGATGCCCAGGCCAAGAATGCAGGTTCCCGTCCAACCGTCGTGGGAGTAGGTGAAGCCAGCGCCGAGGGAGCCCAACGAGGCTCCCGTGAAGAAGCACACCATGTAGATGCTGTTGATGCGGCTGCGCATGTCGGGCGCGAGGGTGTAGATGATCGACTGGTTGGTGATGTTCATTCCCTGGACGCCGGCGTCGAGCAGGACGATGCCCAGCCCGAGGATCCACACCGTGGCGTGCCCGAGCAGAAGCACGAGGAATGAGCCGGCCACCAGCGCAGCGGCCACGAACGTGGAGCGTTCGTTCCGGTTGCGGTCGGCCTGATGACCCGCGGCGTTCGCCGCGAGAACGCCGGCGACGCCGAGAAGCCCGAAGAGGCCGATGACCCCGTTCGAGAAATGGAACGGGGCGCCCGAGAGGTGAAAGGCGAGGGTCGTCCACATGATGCTGTTGGCGGCGAACACGGTGGCCCCGAACCACGCCCGCCGCCTCAGTTCCGGGAACTTTCCCAACAGGGCGAACGAGCTCGAGACCAGGCGATGGTAGGGAACGTGCTCTCGTCGTGCTTCGGTAGGCAGCACCAGTCGCAGCACGACGGCCATCACAAGCAGGAGGGCCGCGGCGCTGACGTAGACGCCCCGCCAACCCACGGCCTCGGAGACCGCGCCCGAAAGCGTCCGCGAGAGCAAGACCCCGCTCAACAGCCCGGTCATCAAGCGGGCAATGACCCGCCCGCGCTGGTCCTCGTCGGCGAGGTCGGCGGCGAAGGGAATTATTGTCTGGCCGCCAACGGAAGTGAGTCCGATGAATATCGTCAGTATCGCGAAGAGGACGAACGAATGGATCAAGCTTCCGAGCAGCATGGCGGCGGCGGCCAGGGAGAAGATCACTACGACCAGGCGGCGGCGTGGGATCAGGTCGCCAAGGGGCACGACGAACGCGAGACCCGCGGCGTACCCGACCTGCATCAAGGTGATGAGCGCCGTTGCCGCCAGCGTGCTGGTGTGGAAGTCCCTTTTCACGTGGTGCAGCAGTGGCTGGAGGTAGTAGAGGTTGGCGACGATGACGCCGATCGCGGCCGCCATGATGAAGGTCAGCGATCGCGAGATGGTTCGTGTGGGCAAGTGCTGTCCTCGTGCTCCGGCTACGCGTGGGTGGAGGGAATCGAGTACGTCACCTGGGCCTTCGCCACGAGCGCGTCGTGGCCGCGTGAGAACAGTGCGACGTCGACGACGGCCAGCTTGCGGCCAAGTTTCAAGACGGTGGCGCGCGCCATCAGGTCGGTGATGCCGGGTTTGCGAAGGAAGTCGATGTGCAGACTCGTCGTCACCGCCAAGAGCACCGGACCGATCTGCGCGAGGATGGCCATCCAGGCCGCGGTATCGGCGAGCACCATCATGGTCGGGCCTGAGAGCGTCCCGCCGGGTCGACCATGACGGTCGGTCACCGGCTGGCACAAGAGGACCGTGTCGCCATCCACTTGCTCGACTCGCGCCACCTCGGCCTCGGGAAAGGATGTCGACAGGATCTCTTGAAGCTCTTCGGCATTGAGCACGGTCACAATATCTATGCTGCTCTGCGGTATCGCGCCGTCGCGAGAGGTCCGAGAACCAGGATCGCCCCCGCCGCCCAGGCCAGTGAGATCCACGTCGAGTTACCGTGCGGCGTGCCGCTCATGAGACCGCGCACGGCATCAGCTGTCTCGCTCACGGGCTGGTAAGTTGCGAATCCTCGTAACCAGCCCGGCATGGTGCTGACCAAGACGAAGATTGACGAAGCGAACGTCATGGGAAAGATCAGAGGGAACGTCATGGCCTGGGCGGTTTCAGAGTTGGGCGCCGCAAGGCCAATGAAGGCGAAGCCCCACGACAGGCAGTAGGCGAAAAGCAGCGCCAAGAGGCAGGCTTGGATGTAGGCGACGATGCTGCCGTGGGGGCGAAATCCCACTGCCATGCCCACCACCGTGATGATGATGAGAACCAACACGTTGCGTGCGAAGTCGGAGACGGTTCGACCGGCCAGCACGGCCATGCGCGCCATCGGCAACGCTCGAAACCGCTCAATGAGTCCACGTTGGAGGTCCTCGGCGAGGCCAATAGCGGTGCCCACCGCCCCGAAGATGGTGGTCTGCACCAGAATCCCTGGAATGAGGTAGTTCACGTACTGACTCTCGGGAATCGGGATGGCGCCGCCGAACACGTAGCGGAACAACAGCACGAACATCACCGGCTGAATGAGCGCGAAGACGAGGGAAGACGGGATCCGCACCAGGGCGAGCAGGTTGCGCCGCGCGATCGTCAGGACGTCGCTGATCGCCCAGCGCAGGTTGCTCTTCTGGGTCTGTGTTGGAAGTGCGGTCTGGTGGGAAGTGAGACTCATGAACGGGCCTTTCGCGTGCGACCGCCCTTGGACGCGTCATCAGTGGAAAGCAGGAGTGCCTCTTCGGCCTTGTGGCCAGTGAGGCTCAAGAACACGTCGTCGAGGCTGGGCTCTCGAAGAGTGAGTCCGGCGAGCGTGATCTCGGCGATGTCAATCCGGCGCAGCGCGTCGGCGGCGGATGAGGGCCCCTGTTCGACGGTGAGCTCGACGACCGTGCCGTCAACATTGGCGGGCTTTGAGGAAATTCCTTCGAGCAGTGCGGCGCCTCGAGTGGCGTCGGCGGTGCTGGTGAAGCTCAGCGAGAGGACGGTGTTGCCGAGACTGGTCTTAAGTTGCTGGCTGGTGCCTTCGGCGATGATCTTGCCGTGGTCGAGCACGACGAGTTGCTTGCAGAGACGGTCGGCCTCCTCAAGGTACTGGGTGGTGAGCAGCACGGACGTGCCTCCTTCGACCAGCGTTTCGATGATGGCCCAGAGGTCCTGACGGCTCTGAGGGTCCAGACCGGTTGTCGGCTCGTCCAGGAACAAAAGGGGTGGATTGGCAACCAGGGCCGCCGCCAGGTCGAGGCGCCGGCGCATTCCTCCGGAATAGGTCTTGCACGTCCGGTTGGCCGCGTCGGTGAGTCCGAACTGCTCGAGCAGCTCGCGGGCACGGCTGATCACGAACTTCTTCTCGAGGTGGTTGAGGCTTCCGATCATCCGCAGGTTCTCGTAGCCCGTGAGATTCTCATCGACCGTGGCGTACTGGCCGGCGAGGCCGATGCTGCGGCGCACCTCGTCGGGGTGCTTGACAACGTCAAAGCCGTTGACGGTGGCGGTGCCCGAGGATGGGGCCATGATGGTGGAAAGGATGCGGATCATGGTGGTCTTGCCCGATCCGTTCGGTCCCAGCAGCCCGAAGACCTCGCTCCGCGGGACGTGCAGCGTCACGTCGTCGAGTGCGCGGACCTCGCCGTCTTTGAAGGTGCGGACAATATTCAGTGCCTCAACGGCGAAATCGGACATAACGCGCAGTTTAGAGAGAACCCCGACATACTGAATCCCCTGACGCATCGAGCGGGTACCTTCTAATTATGGCTATTTCGGACAGTGAGATCGCACAGGTCCGTGCGGCGACTGACATTGTGGCTCTGATTAGTGAGTACGTCGCCTTGAAGAAAACGGGCCGGCGTTGGACCGGACTCTGTCCGTTCCACGGCGAGAAGACGCCCTCTTTCTCGGTGAATGCCGAAGAGGGTCGCTACTACTGCTTCGGGTGCCGCGCGTCCGGGGATCAAATCACCTTCGTACGCGAAATGCAGCATCTGGACTTCGTTGAAGCGGTTCGTCTGCTCGCCGACCGCGCCGGCATCGAGCTCCACGAGGATGCCAATGCCGGTCCGGCGCGAAAGGAGCGCCAAGAACTTCTGGCCGCGATGGAGAAAGCCGTCGAGTGGTATCACGAGCGCCTGCTCAACTCGCCCGACGCCCGACCAGCCCGCGACTACCTGCGCTCTCGCGGCATCAGCGGAGAGACGGCCCGCCAGTTCAAGCTGGGCTGGGCGCCCGACGAGTGGGATGCGTTGAGCAACACGCTCAAGATGAACGAGAAGATCCTCACGGGGACTGGTCTTGGCTTCGTCAACAAGCGAGATCGTCGTCAGGACGCCCTGCGCGCACGCCTCATCTTCCCGATCTTCGACTCCGCGGGCCGGGCGATCGCGGTGGGCGGACGAATCCTGCCTCCGGATCCCCACAAGCCTGCCCGCGAGGATGGCCGGGTGGAGGCGAAGTACAAGAACAGCCCGGAAACCACCATCTACTCGAAGCGCAAGTCCCTCTACGCGCTCAACTGGGCGAAGGACGACATCATCAAGTCGGGCGAGATCATCGTCTGCGAGGGCTACACAGACGTTATTGCGTTCTTTGGCGCCGGGATGCCCCGGGCGGTCGCCACGTGCGGGACGGCGCTCGGCGAGGACCATTTCAAGACAATGAGGAACTTCGCCACGCGTATTGTCCTCGCCTACGACGCCGACAAGGCGGGCCAGAGCGCCGCGGCGTCGGTGTACCAGTGGGAGCGCCAGCACGAAGTTGACGTTCTCGTGGCACGGCTTCCGAAGGGGAGCGATCCCGCGGAACTCGCGCAAAAGGATCCCGAAGGACTCCGCCAATCAATCGCGACCGCGGTGCCGTTTCTTCAGTTTCGTCTGGATCGCGTGCTTGACGCGGCGAATCTGTCGACGCCCGAGGGCCGGGTCCGGACCGCGGAAGCCGCGATGCAGGTGCTCGCCGAGCACCCGAGCGAGCTCGTCCGTGACCAGTACCTCATGCAGGTCGCTGACCGGTTGCGCCTTGAGCCGTCGGCTCTGCGACCTCGTGTTGCTGACTTCGCCCGCAATCCGGTGAGGCGGGAGATCCCCAACAAGCCGCCCCAAGAGGAAGCGTCGACTCGTCGAAGGATCACGAGCGGTCCGATGCCGCGTCCGGGGCTCGAAGCCCTCCGCCTCTACCTGCACTTTCCCCGCGAGGCCCGCGAGCGATTCATTGCCCAGTACTTCGTCAACGAAATCCAGCGCGAGATCTTCGAGGGCCTCGCCACCGGCTCACCGGTATCAGAGGTGATCGATGCGCTCGAGCGCAGCGGTGAAGAAGAGGCCGCGAGCGTGCTCAGCCAACTGGTCGTCGACGAACTCGATCGCGAGTACACCTCCGAGGACGTGACGGCGGTGGTCTCGCAGTTGCTGCGCAGCGCGGTGGGCGAAGGACTCAGGAACGTCGAACGCGAACTCAGAGACGGAACGATAAGTCCGGATGTGGCGATGGCGACGATCCGCGACGTGAAGGAGCGGGTGTTCCTGCTCGAGACCCCGCACGGCGAGGTCGCCGAGAAGGATCTGCGAAGCTGGTTGCTGACGCGAAGCGTCTCGACGCCGTGAACCGATCGCCCTACGGGATCATCGGCGGGCTGAAGATGCTGGCGCCACTCAGCGTGGAAGAGGAGCGTCGCCTTCATCCCGTGATTCAACGCGGCCGCGAAGCAACTCTGGCGCTGGCCTACGATGCGGAACTAGACCCCGTTACGCGCCGCCGACTCCTTCGTCAGCGTCAAGCGGGCCAGGAGGCTGAATCGCTGCTGCTTCGCGCGACGTGCGGGCTGGTGCGAACGAGGGTGCTCGAGCGAGGCTACCGGTTCGGCAACGAGGATCTGGAAGCCGCGGGCATCGAAGGGCTCGTCAACGCGCTTCGCCGATTCGATCCGGAGCAGGGCACGAGGTTCTCGACCTACGCGAACTACTGGATAATGAAACTCGTCAACCAGGCCATCCAGCAGCAGGCCGGCCTCACCGATAGCGAGATGCGTCTCATCCTGCGACTTCAGAAGCTCGAGCGGGTCAATCCTTCCAAGCGACTGACGAAGAAGGACGTGGCCGCGGCGCTTGGCGTGTCCCAAGCCAAGGCCACTGAGGTCATCCAGATGAACCGTGACCTCTCGTCGCGACGATTCGAGCCCACCGATTTTAATGAAGTTGCCGACGTTAAGCAATCGACCGACAAGGGCGACGCGCCTTCGTGGGTCATTGACGAGTTGCGTCGACTGTGCGGTGACGACTTCGATTCCTTCTGGCAGTACACGTTTCGGACCATGTCGATAGAGGAGATAGCTCGTGAGCATGGCATCTCCCGTCAGGGAATGACGAAGCGGATCGAACGATGCCGTCGAGCGGTGCGTGAGAGCCCAGAAGCGGCGAGCCTTCAAGAGTGGTTCCGCCAACAGTAAGGTTGGCGCAGGGTGCTAATGTTGCCTTGCCCTCGGGTGCATTCCCAGATAGCTCAATTGGCAGAGCAAGCGACTGTTAATCGCTAGGTTGCAGGTTCGAGTCCTGCTCTGGGAGCCAGCAAATTGCTTCACTCACCATCGTGTTCTCGCGACATCGACCTTATCTCGTGATCAGTCAGTTTGGCTTTCGGCGGCCGTTCTTTTCCCAAGAATTTGAGTGGCTGGCTCCTCATCGCAATCAGGGCCAGCAGCACTACCACCAGACCGCCAACTGAGAGAGCGAACCCCATGAAGTACGAAGCCACGATGTCCGTGCATTTGGCGTCCACGCGATTCCCAGGCGTGCGGAGCTATTTGCGTTGCATGGGGCGTTCATCGGACCGACTCTGGTACTTAACCAGAATCCGGCAGCCACGCGACAGCCAGACTCAGTAAGAGCGTGAGCCTTCTAATCGCCACCCTGCGGTACTGCGGAAGATGACTTTCCATCGAAGTTCTTCCGTGAAGTGTCTGCGACGAGTTGCTCCACTACTTGTGAAATCAGTGGAAGAAGGCGTGGTCATGCCCTGCGAGTGAGTTGACTCACGTCCGCGCCGCAAGAAGTGGGTGAGCACCAGAGGCCGAAGAAGCAAGCGACCGCGAATCGCAAGTCTGCAGGTTCGAGCCCTGGCACTTGACGGTGAGAGCGGACACCGAAACCGGTGACTCGTCAGGCGGCAGGTCGATTTGCTAAACGCAAAGGTGTGCAGACCAGATCAGACCACGCAACCAATTACTCGAAGCCGACGATCAGGCGAGAGGGCAATGCCTAATGGTATCCAGCAACCGTGAACAGGGAATCTTCAGATTGGAGGATCGAATTGCTCCACTCACGCCAGACCCAATCTATCGACTATTCAATCGGCTATCGTTGCTCGATCGACCAGGCGCTCACCGAGCAATCTGCGTCAGGCGGCATCGCGCAGTATCTCGGATTCGTGATGGCGCAGAGTGGAAATTGGCGATTGCTTCACGAGCGCTGACTCGGGGCGCCCGCGCCGAAGCATTGCGAACAGCGTCAGCACTATGCTCACGACCCCAATTGCCGTGATAGAAAATCCAATGATGTAGTAGGGCACCCCACTTACGCAGGTACCACCGCCGAAGGTTTCGGCGTTAATACTGCAGGCCGAATTCAGTACGTGGACCGCGGAAACCACCCAGAGTCCCGTTGCGACAGCCGCCAGACCGAGAATCACCGTAGCCGTTCTCTTCACGGTCCTTTCTTACCTCCTAGGGAGTGGATCAGGGTGTCAATTGTTGTGGAAATATTGTCCAAAAGTTGTTCCAGCCGCACGAAATCGGCGCAACCCCTCGAGGTGGAATTGAGGTCGCAACCAGGATCGGTCGAAGTTCGAAACCGCGATGAAGCTCAGGAGGATGGTCGACCTTCGCCATGCAAGTCCGGGAGGTGTTGATCGAGCGCACCGGGCCCGAGACGGCTACTGTGACGGCATTGTCTCTGAAGGAGGCGTCGTGTCCCACGACTCGCAAGCCGATACTCGGCTCGATCCGCGCATCAAAGAGCTGCTTGCTCTCATGCCTCTCTCGGAAAGCACCGACGTGGAGAGCCGAGATGAGATGCTGGCCGAAGTCACAACGCCCGAAGCGACAGCGGCGCTGGCCGTCACGGTCGGATTCACCGACATGTGCGATAGCGAAGAGGTCGCTCCGTCGCGCGGCCTGCGCTTCGAGACCAAGGACGTCATCTCCTCGCCCGACGGTAACACCATCAAGTTGCAGATTGTTCGACCTGACAACGACGAGACTGTGGCCTGCGTCTATTACATCCACGGCGGTGGCATGGCCACGCTCTCGAGCTTCTACGGCAACTACCGGGCGTGGGCGAGGATCCTCGCCGCAAACGGGGTGGCCGTTGTCATGGTGGAGTTCCGCAACTCGATCCTCGCCACGGGTGTGCCCGAAGTCGCGCCGTACCCGGCGGGTCTCAACGACTGCATCTCGGGCTTCAAGTGGACGCACGCCAATGCCGCTGCCTTCGGAATCGATCCGGAGCGGATCATCGTTGCCGGTGAGAGCGGCGGGGGCAACCTCACGTTGGCCACGGGTCTCAAACTGAAGTTCGACGGAGAGTTGGGCCTTCTGAAGGGCCTCTACGCGATGTGCCCGTACATCAACGGGATGTGGCCTGACGACAGGTATCCATCGTCGGTGGAGAATAACGGAATCTTCATCGACGTGAAGGGGAATCGCGGGGCGGTGGGCTACGGAATTGAGGCCTACAAGGCCCGCGATCCACTGGCTTGGCCCGGATTCGCCACGAAAGAGGATGTGGCGGGACTGCCGCCAACTGTCATCAGCGTTAACGAATGCGACCCGCTTCGTGACGAGGGCATCGCCTTCTATCGACTTCTTCTCTCCGCCGGAGTTGCGGTGCGGGGGCGTCAGGTGCTGGGCACCATGCACGCGACTGAGCTGATCCCTATCGTCTGTCCCGAGATCAGTCACGATACCGCACGAGACTTGGCGGCATTTGCCAAGGCGTAAGTCTCGGATAGGACGACGCATACGTCGACAAAGCGATTGGGTGTTCCCTCTCGAACGCTGAAATTGGCACAGAGGAAATGCCAGGGATTGTTGCAAGGAGCCCGCCACTTCGCAAATGAGAGGCAAAGTCTTCGGAGTGTTGAGTTCAGCCGCAGCCGCACAGCTCCAATGGTGAGGAACGATTCTGTGGCTCCTGCTACCTTGTGTACGTTGAACGTCGGTTCAACTGGACTGCCATGATTTCTGCAATTCAAAGGGCCGTAGCTCAGTGGTTNNGATCCCCACCGGCCCTACCAGGAGTACTTACTGAAATGAGTCGACACTGCTTACGAGGGTTTCGCGCCGGTGGATTTGTGGTGTGGCAAGACGCTGGCACGCCAGTAATCGTAGGAACCGTCGCCGAGAGCTCTGAAAGTCGCCGCTACATGCAGGTGGTTTTGCGAGTGGGGAGTCCGGCAGTGATCTTCGTGCTGTTGTCGTCGCGGAGATACTTCTCGTAGGCAGGATCGTTCACCAGTCTTGTAAGGGCACTAGAACTGTTTCGCGCCACGAATTCGTAGTACATCTCGTCCTTGTCCAGAGCAAGGTAGTCCCGGGCGACGATTCGATTGGCACGAGCATTCGAGGGGGGTTCGGCTGACGCGAGAGCATCCAGGAGCGAAGCACTCTTGATGAGGTACTGCGTGAACTGGCTGCGGTTGGTGACACTGTAGAAAGCGTCGTTATGAGCCACGATGTTCGTCTCAGTGGTGCAGTAGGAAGCGGAAGGTGTCGGGAAAATCTTGATTCCGATCACAGCGATGAGGACGGGAGCGAGGACGGCGAGGAGAGTGAGTTTCCAAGTCCAGCGCGGCGGCAAGAAGCGACGGTCCTTCGCCTCGGGACTATTCGCGCCAGGAATAATTAGCGGGCCCCCAATTCGTGAGTATGAAACGCATGCAGCGGGGTGTTAAGAACAGCTGTAATCATCGGGGTCATCAGCATCGCCCCTCCAACGTAGTGTTCTTGGGCGATTGCGCGTGTCTTTATGCCCGCCACAATGCGCGTCGGCTGGCGACCGGGATTGCTGGCACAGCTCAGAAGTGCTGACGATGCTTCCTCCAATCAAACGAGCCCTTTGTTGGATTCGGTGACGAAAAATCCCACGGGAAATCCCACACACCATTCCAACCTCACGAGACAGACCGACACCACAGGACGGGATTCCTTGTGAAATTCGGATGATTCCGACACCACAAGACCGTTCCGACCGTTTACAGCCACCTCATAATCCCTCGGTCGTGGGTTCGATCCCGACCGGCCCTACCTTTCCCACTTTTTCGATTGCGGTTCCCCGGAAATCTGGTGGGGTTCCTGCAACTGAATTGGGTCTGCGCTCAGCAGGTCGCTTCGTTACTAATGCCCTAAGGTGCCAAGCACCTGGTTTGGCCATTGGCACCGGATGTCGTGGAAGAAAATGGGCTCAACTGATCATTGCAGGAATTTGTGGATGACCATTTCGTCGTAACGCCAAGAGTGGACCAGAGGCCAATGCGACAATCGATGGAACGAGCAGTGCTTGCCAAAACCAATATGGAACCGCGTGCCACAGAGGATCGTGGCCCCACCGTAAAGGGTCAAATGCCAACATCACTAGTGCTAACCATAAGCACAGATATGGTCGGATGCGGCCCGCTGTAGCCTCGAGAACGATGACTGTTACGGCAGTGGCCATGCAGTAGTAGCCCCAGAGGTTCTCTTCGAAAACGAGCCTGAATGAGAGTGCGGTTGCTACGAGCGATATCAGGACTGCTGGTTCCAAGGCTGTAGATACGGTTCGTTTTAGAACCCACATCGCTAGGAAAATCGCCAAGGCGATTGGAACGCCTCGGGAAATTGCCATCTCCACCGGACCATGGAGGTGCAGTTCCCACATCACGGTTCCTTGGTCCGCTTGCGTCTGTCCTGAACCGATCACGGCGGACTTCATTGCGCGTCCAGATGTCACCACAACTAGGGGGGCGATGATGACTGCCGCGGAGACAAGCGCAGCTGTTATGAATCTGAATCTTCGGCTCCAAAGAGCCATGGCGGCTAAAGGCACCAAGACTAGAACCGCAAACTGCTGAGAGATAAACGCGAGTCCTAGTAGTGAACCTGACCAGGCCCACCGATTCAATCGCGCGCAGGCCATGCCGCCCAGGGCCAATCCCATAGCTAACAAGTCTTGTGGATGGAAGAAACCTTGAATGCACATGAAGACGGGTGGCGCGACAGCAGTGAACAGGAGAACCGTCGGTTCCCAAACGCAACGTCCTCGGCCACAAGTTCGCAATAGTGAAACAACTCCGCCCATCAGGGCAAGCCAGCCCAAGTACCCGATTCGGAGAGTGGAAGCAATGGCATTCGATCTGGTGGACCATTGGGATATTGCGTCAAATGCAGTTTGGCAGTGAGCACCGAGTTGAGTGTGATTGGGAAATGGAACGCTGTGGCCAATCCGGAACAAGGCTGACAATCCCCCAGAGAGCAAAGGGTAGAGGGGAGCCGTAAGTGGAAAATTGAAGGAACTTGACGGTGGGTAGGCACATGACAGGTGCCCGTGAGCTATCGCCCAAGTTGAATAGATGCTCACTTCAGCGTCCGCTTGCGTCGGGCCCCCGAGCAAGGTGCAAAGTCCAACGAAGACTGCAGTGGCGATCAACCAACCAATGACACACTGCCATTGCGCAATTGGGCGCTCAAGCCAGGATTTCGGTCCTCCCAAGTGCGGACTGTCAATATCATTAGGCGAATTCATCTGGAATCACCTAGTCACGCTCCATTGATTCAATCTTCGGATTCTCATGTCCGCAGCACATTTTCACCTTGAAAATACGCTAGTTGAAACCTAAGCCCAATCTCCTTTCATCTTGCAAGACCTGGTCGAGCCAAATCGTCGTAATTCAAGTTGAGGAGTCATTAGCAAGATTCAATGTTCCAAGTTGTGATGGTCGATGTCGAGCCACTACGGGATCATGCTGGCGCAGATTTCTACATCGCAATCCCACGTTTCATCCCACATACCAAACCGACGCCATCAGACGAATCCGACATCGCCGGACAAGATTTCTTTGGAATCCGGATGAAATCGACGCCACCGGACCATTCCGACGGAATGCAGCCACCTCATAATCCCTCGGTCGTGGGTTCGATCCCCACCGGTCCTACCAAGAGGACTTACTGAAATAGCTCACGCTGGCTTACGGAGAAAGCACGGACAGGGCATACGTATTGTCGTGTCGTGTCGTGTCGTGTCGTGTCGTGTCGTGTCGTGCACGGCACAAGGTATACGTTTTGCCGTGTCGGACGCGGAAGAACACACCACCGATTCGATCCTCGGCTGTGAAAACTTCAAAGCGATGTTGTGGTGGCTCGCCGCAAATCTTTGGAGTCCTCAGTGGCAACAAGGCTTCTGAAATTTCCGTAAACCCCCAACAGTAATATCGCGGCCCATTGTGGTTGCAGTTTGCGGCTGTTGTGTTACGGGTGTGCACTTCTGTGTCTTCGGGATATCCGAGTAAACGCGCCGAAGAACTGGCATGATTACAAATTGCTAGCCTTTGGGTCGATCTTGGACGGGTTCTTCATGGATTCACTTCAACCGGAGAACGACCCTCGTCGATGACTGAACTCGCTCGCATTCAGGGCGGATTTCTCGATACTCTGGCCCCGGGGGGGCGCTCCTCGACGTTGAGGGTGCAATCGGGGTCAGCCCTGATTGGGAGCAACTTGACGCCAGTCGGCCCGATAAGGAGCTCACGCATCAGCGTAAGGTTGGTGATCATGGGGGTGTTCACTGCAAAGGATGTAGGAACTGACAGATTGGTGGCCCTGCCTGCCTCTCGAGATGCTCTACCTGCGGATTCTTGGTGAACTTGAATACGGAGAACCTCCCTAAAGGGTCGAAGGCAATGGGAATTGACCTCCGCGTTCGACTTGAATCACTCATCGTCCACCCAAATAGCGCCGCTGTTATCTTCTTTGCCGGGGGTGCTGTGGCGGGGCTTTCGGTACTCCTTGGCTCGCACAACTTGCACCGCCCCGCTGCCATCCTGCTCGGTGACGTTTGTTTTGCCGTGATTGCGGCGTGCATAGTGTTTGCAATCGGTGACCGGCTTCCCATCTGGACCCTCAACGTCGTTTTGGGGGTCGCAACGGTGCTCATCAGTGTGGCCGCCGCGGTCGGACCGAATGTGCACGCCAATCTCGCAGTGCTCTATATCTGGGTCGCGTTGTACGCCGCGCTCTACTTCCGGCCGCTCCCCGCAGTCCTCCATATCGGCGCCGCCGGAGCGGCGTATGTGGTCGTGCTTGCCGTCGGCTCAAACGTCAATAAACCGGTCGTCGCGTGGTGCGCGATTTTCGGAACGGCGGTCGTGTCGGCCCTCGTCGTGTTCGGCCTCGTGAGCGTGCTCCGCAGAACAAGTCGCGAGGACCCGCTTACCCTGCTTCCAAACCGGCGGACTTGGGATGAGCGCGCCGACGAGGAACTGGAGAGGGCCCGACGGAATAGGACACCGCTGTCGCTTGCCGTCATCGATATTGACAACTTCAAAACGGTGAACGACCGCGACGGGCACCAAGCCGGAGATCTTCTCCTCCGCAAGCTCGCCGACGGATGGGGAGGCATAATCCGTGGGAGTGGCGACTTCATGGCGCGGCTCGGCGGCGACGAATTTGGACTGCTGGCACCTAATTCAGACGACATAGGCATCCGACGCATTGTCAAACGGCTCCATGAGATATCGCCCAGCGGAGTCTCATGCTCGATCGGTGTAGCCACTTGGGACGGGGTCGAGACAGCCGCGGACCTCTTTCGACGAGCCGACGAAGCGATGTACCATGCCAAACGCGAACGGCGCGCGGCCTAACTGTCTGAATCCGGCCCTCCCGGCTGATTGGATGGGCCGGGTGATGAGGCTCGACGGTGCGAACTAGCAAGAACTCAAGTTAGTTCCATTAGCGGATCTGGCGTGTCGGGCCACGGACTCGAACCCGCATGCTGGACGATTGCGATCAAAGATCCTACTTTTCATCCCGTTACCAAACTGACGCCACCGGACCAATCCGAAACCACCGGACGAGATTTCTTTCAAATTCGATGAATCCGACCCCACCGGACCATTCCGACCGATTGCAGCCGCCTCATAATCCCTCGGTCGTGGGTTCGATCCCCACGGCCCTACCAATAAATCGCATCGCGGGAGTCTGATCTCTCGCTCATTTTTTCGCGGGGGCCTTTCTTGCGGCAGTGGCCTTCTTCGCGGTGGGAGCACTGCTTACGGCGGATCCTTGGGTGTCCTGGTATTTCTTGTATTGAGCGAGAATGTCTTCTATTCTGGCGCCGCCTTTTGGCACATCCGGATGGTGCAGCTTGCACAGGTGATACGGAGTCCCATCCAGGGGGTGGTGTCCGATTCGCCAACACCTTCTCGAGTGGCAGTTGACCTTGCGAACGCCGGTGTAGATACCCACGGCAATTGCGAATTCACTGATATCGGATCCGAATCCGGACCAAAACCCATAGAAGGGACCGGACTCATTGATCGATCCGATATGAATGGCAGTCCAGTGGCGAATGACGTCGAAGTCAACGATGAGGAGCACTATGGCTGCCACACCCAACAGCCCGACGAGGACCGCCGCAGCCTTCTTTAGCACGTCACCGCTGCGATGCAGTTGATCACGATTCCGGGACTACCCACTTCGCACGCTCTTCTTGACAACCTGACCAACGGACAGGCGAGAAGGACGTGGTCTAGACGTCCTATAGAGGAGTGTAATGTCCGTGGCTACGTGGGAGTCCCCAACGATGTTCCAATTACGAGCGTAGGTTGGATGAAAATCCCACGTTTCATCCCACATACCAAACCGACACCACCGGACAGGATTTCTTTCAATTCCGGATGAATCCGACACCACCGGACCAGTCCGACCGAATGCAGCCACCTCATAATCCCTCGGTCGTGGGTTCGATCCCCACCGGCCCTACCAATCATCAGTTTCCGTAGTGGTATCGCGCCTGGAGCACCACGACATCGCCGCCGTCGACTAAATAGACGAGTCGATGTTCTTCATCAATTCTACGAGACCAACACCCCGCAAGAACATGTCGAAGAGGCTCAGGTTTGCCGATTCCGTCGAATGGGTCACGTATAGTCTCTTCGAGAAGACGATTGAGGCGTTTGAGCGTAGCCTTATCGAGGGATTGCCAATGGCAATAGTCCTCCCAGCCCAAGGGAGTGAAGACCAGACGCATTAAGAAAGTTCGTGAGTAGTGCGTTCACCAGCGTTTGCCTGGGCCAGGCTCTTGAGGAGTCGACGAGCGTTTGCAGGTGAGCGTAGTAGGAGCGCAGTTTCATTGAGTGCGTCGTAATCGGCTCGTGACATGAGTACTGCGTCGCCGCGTTTTGAGGTGATTTCGATTGGTTCGCGATTTTCATTCACCTGTTCAATAAGAGGGAATAGGTTCTTGCGAGCTTCGCTTGCAGTGATGGCCATCATGACTCCTTTACCGATCATTAGTTGTACCATTTATCGTACCATATTGAACGGCGATTCCTAAACGAATATCAAGGTCATTCGAATTGAAGAAGGGACTGTCCTCGATCCATCGGCAGGCGAACAAAGTGACGGATCCCCGAGTGGCCCGTCGATCCGAATTCGCATTTTGTACGTTGCTCCTCGGAAAATCCCACGTTTCATCCCACGTACCAATCCGACACCACCGGACCACTCAGACACCACCGGACAGAAACTCTTTCAATCTCGGATCATTCCGACGCTACCGGACCATTCCGACTGATTGCAGCCACCTCATAATACCTCGGTCGTGGGTTCGATCCCCACCGGCCCTACTAGCGACGATTTACCGAAATTGTTGACACCCACCCGTGCCATTTTGGAACTGTGGAATGCGCTGATTCTGGAATGGGTTTGTAGCTGAATTAGTCAGTTCGGAGTAATTCGCGTAATTTCTCCGCCACACCACGTGGTCGACTTCCGTAAGCATTATGTCCACCAGGGAAAAGCACTAAGTCGACGCACAGTTGCTCTGCCAACCTTGCAGCACAGTGGTTAGGCCAGTTGGCAGATGAGGTTTCTCCTGCGGCGGGAATTATTCTAGAGGTCACCTCTTCTAGTAGCGACAGGTCGATTTGATACTGCCGCACTGCTGGAGCATCGTTCGTCAAGAAGAATTGCAGGTTGTCGGTCATGTAGGGCGAGAGTTGGGGCGCCGGAGCATCTGCTTCTCGATCATCAAAGTCGACGCCCGAGAGTTGAAGGAACTTCATCATTGCGGCTCTCGCACCTTCGTTCCGAAAGACGACCTCAACCTCCTCCTGTTCGTAAAGCGCCTTTTCGTATTCGTCCGGTGGGAGTAACTGTTTTAGCGGAGGCTCATGAGCTACGAGCATACGTATTTGATTGGAATGGGTTGTGGCCAGATCAAGTCCAATGAGTGCACCGATACTCACACCAAAGACGAATGCCGGTTCCGAGGTAATTCTTGCCAGAACCTTTGACGCATCCTCTCCGTGTCCACTGATGTCCACGGGGGTCGCACCTGGCTTGAGAACACTACGCGAGAGACCTCTTCGGTCATAGCTCACGATCGTAAAGTCGTTTTCCAAGTGAGATGCGAGGGCGTCGGACCCATCGGCATCAGCCGCACCGCCCTGAATAATAAGGACTACTGGACCCGATCCTCTCAGCTTGTAATAGAGAGTTGCTCCAGGTACTTCAATCGAGTTTTCTGGATCCATCGCTGCATCTTCTCACGTCGTAATCGCTGGAGGTCATTGGTGTTATTCACAGGTGGGGTCTCTTGCGATATCGAGAAAGAAATCCCACGTTTCATCCCACATACCGAACCGACGCCACCGGACAAGATTTCAATCAAATCCGGACCGAACCGACGCCACCGGACCATTCCGACCGATTGCATCCACCTCATAATCCCTCGGTCGTCGGTTCGATCCCCACCGGCCCTACCGAAGCGAGTTGCAAGAGAAAACGTTTCGTCCTGTTTGTTTACGGGAGCTGCTCGATGAGAGAAATCAATTCGTCGCGTCGACAGCCCTGTCGGCGGGCGAAGTCAACCAGTTCATTTACTTTGAGCAGAAGTGCGCTCTTCTCCGGGGTACCCGTTACGCGCACTCCTCGTCCTCGCGTGAAATCAACGGTGCCCTCGTCGCGGAGGATTCGCAAGGCCCTCAGTACAGTGTTGCGGTTCACTCCTAAGACCGCCGCCAGGTCAACCGCGGGCGGAAGTCGTTCACCGGGCATTACTTCACCCTCGGCGATGGCTCGGCGTATTTCGGCGGCCACCTGATCGTGGAGCGCCAGTTGTTCTGCGCGGTCAACCTTGACATTCAACATGGTGCTATGTACAGTAGCACTATCTGGATAGGAGAGCCTAGTGACGATTACCCCAGTAAGACCAGATTCAAGGGCTATTTCTGACGATTCCATTCAGGTACTTATCGAAGAAGCTCGTCGACACCGTCGCCGACGCCTCATCGCGTGGCTGGTTACGGTCTTGGTCCTCGGTGGGCTGATTGCGGCCGCCGTGGTGGGATTTGACTCCGGTGGCTCGGGTCACGGAAAGGTTTCCTTGTCGAACGCCACGCCGAATCCTGCGATCGCTGGACCGTTCTCGGTGGTGCGAAGTGAAATGCTCGCTTACCTCTTTCCCACGAGCGGCGCAGACTTCACGAGTGGAAACAAGTTCGCAGTCCTGATGAACGGGACGCGGGCGCAGTCCAAGGCCGTGTGTCTGAGCAAAGCTGGTTACAGCTCGGTCATCACGTATTCGAGCGGCGGTAGCGCAGTCGGTGACAACATCGAGTTCCCCAACATCGGTGAACTCTCATCGCGCGGGTTCATTTTGACCGGTCCGGCAACTCGCGAGCCTTCGTACATCGTGAAGAACACTGGCGCACAACCCACCGGTTCTGCAGCCGCCGCTTACCGATCCGCGAGATCGCAATGTGGCGAGGCGTCATTCGTCCCCTTCACGAAACTGCTGAACCAAGCCAATTCACTCACCGGTGCGTGGGAAAACAGAATCGTTCCTGGGATTGATCACAGTCCGGCTTTCCAGAGTGCACTGGTCGGCTGGTCGGCGTGCGTGCAGCGTGGCGGAGTCAACGTCACATCACTCGAGGGATTCTTCGGGTACGCAGATGCAGTGGCTCAGCGTGCTGACTCGGCACTCAAGTCATGTCCAATGACGGAGTACGCCTGGGCAAGCTCTTCGCCACTTGCGTGGCACCGGCGGAAGAGATACGCGACCAAATGAGGTTGTCTGCTCGAAGTGTGTTCGAGAAGAGTCATGCTCCTCAAATTTCAAGTCTGTCAGCAATGTTGAAGCAATTGGTTCGATGATTCCGGATCATTTTCGACCCAGGGGTTAGGTGTCAGTAGATTCAACTAGTTGGGCGTGCGGGTTCACGTCGGGCCTCCGACATCATCTGACTTCCTTTGAAGTTGTGACCATATCTAACCGCATCGTCCAGATGATGATCGGCAAATCTGTGCGAACATGGGACATGGTCAGACCACATAGCGAAGACAACTATGACGTGTGGGCACGTGACGCATCTGTCTTACAGGAGATCGGGCGCTTACTGAGTCAAGAGCGATATCCGGTCACTGTTCGACTTCCGATGGACCTTGCCGATCAAGCGCTGGTTGCTTGGCAACGCGAGGACACAGGCGAGTTGCCAAATCCTGAGTCGTTGGAACAAAATGAAATGCGAAATCAGGCAGCCACCCTTGCTCTTATTGGATCGTGCGTTGAGAACGCTTCGAGTGTCGAAGGCAACTGGGTCATCGTTCAACTCGACGCTTGGTTCGTTGGAGATGCACTCTCGGCTGCTGATCGTGCTCGATCCGTTGATTCGTAGTTCTAATCTGAAGCGATGGAACACATTGTTGCCGTCGAGGTAAGACTCGCAAGCGGTGAGAACCGTTATTTTCTCACGTGGGGACGGATTCAGGACAATGTTGATCCCCAGCCCTTGGCCGGACTAGTCCTGAGTAGGGCCAGCCGTTTTGCAATCGATGGAGTACCCGCAAGCGCCCGATTGTTATGGACGCTTCAGCCAGCTGCAGACGCTCCTTACTTCTTTGAATATTTCTTCATGATGACACAAACGCAGATCCCCTTCGGTTCGAAGTACGAAGCTTGGAGGAACAAGATCGCTGAACAAATGGAGAATGGTAAAGAGATCTACTACCTCGGCTACTACAAGGTGCTCGATCAACCAGACGAGCCGGATGCCGTTGTGAAGGATTCCTCAATTTGAACAATGAATGAGTTCGTCTAGCCATCGAACGACTAGAACGTGATGCCGCCTTGTCCCATTTATAGGCTCCATTTGCGAATTCTCCAGTCGGAGATTGTTGACGTCCCACCGACTCGAGTCAGGGTTCGTCAACGCCGAGCCGTAGAGGTCGACTTCTCATGTGGCGACCGGTTGTCTCGTAATTGCGGCATAGTTGATGAATGGCTGAGAGCGACGCTTCCGAGACGCGAACTCTAGACCCTGTTGTCGTCGAGGCGTTGAAATCGCTAACTGAGCGCGTTTACCACCGCCGTGGTCCACGGCTCCAGGATCAATTTCGTCGCTACTACAACATGTTGGATGGCCATTCGCGTGACTATGCCATTGCTGCCTTCAAGCTCCTGAGGCATGGTGGTTACGATTTCCCGCCCTTCT
Organism: Acidimicrobiaceae bacterium; assembly: GCA_003132205.1. Taxonomy (GTDB): domain Bacteria; phylum Actinomycetota; class Acidimicrobiia; order Acidimicrobiales; family RAAP-2; genus RAAP-2. Next base: position 6,950 of record PKWY01000034.1, on the reverse strand, counting down.
TGGTGCGCCGCTGGGCATTGGCCAATGGATGGAAGAAGACGGATGCGCAGCTGCTTGACGATTATGCCGCGGGCGTCTTGGCAGGTGTTAAGTACCACCATCAGAATCCAATGGGCCACAACGCCATAAGTGTTTGGCAGCATGATTCAGAAGGTAACGGCCCCTGGGTGGATCCAGGTCGGCCCGAACAAGGAGCCCCACTTACTCGTCGAGATTGACTGTTGAGCCGAGGTCGTCCAGGAAGGCTTCTTGTTGGTTGAGCCGCCATTAGGTTGCAGACTTACGTCGGGCCGCCGACACTCAATCGCCCCACCGTTCAAGCCGCCAGTCGGAGAACGTGCAACTCCCTCCGCAGAACCACGTGCTCAGATTTAGGGATACTGCCAATGTCAAGACTGGGAAGACTCAGGCCACTTTGATTAACTTCGGTCGAACCGAAGACAAATACACGATGGACAGTACGAGGGCAACCGGAGCAAAGAGCACGATGAATGCCGCGATGAGCACCACCCACATAATTTTCGACATGCCAGCGCCAACAAATGCGGATTCCGGTTTGGACGCGATGTCAGCCAATGCCCACACAGACACTCCGAGGCAAATCAGAGCAAGGAAAATAAGGATGAAGAACACTTCGCACGCTCAACTCTCAGATATCTGCAACCAGAACCTTGGTAGGTGAGCATCGCGTTCCGCAATGCCGCTCTCAATAGGACGCTACACCTGTTCCTGGCTTCTTCTGAGTTCACCAAGATTCAATTCTCCAGTCGGAGATTGTTGACGTCGGCCCTACGAAGCGAGCATTAGTCGACCCATGAACTCGACATTGTCGAGCGGGTGATTAAGACCAAAGGCACAATCTCGCGCTGCTTTGTACTCCTCGGTTGTGCGAGTATTGACGGTTATGAGTGTCGATTCACCGATCCTTGAGGAACAGAGGACTCGACAAGTAAAGCGACAGACTCTGCGGCAGATTCTGCCCATCGTCGCGACGATCGGCGTGTGTCTCATTGCCGGCGCTTGCAGTTGGCTGATTGTGAAGCCGGGTGACTCCTTGCTATGGCCAATGGCGGTGGACTTGATCATCTTTTCGTTCTTTGGAGCGTTGTGCCGTTTGGTGTCGGCACTCCGAGGCACCCGGTTTGGTCGAATTGGAATCTCCTCCATCTTTCTTGGACTTGGTGCCGCAAGCCTGCTGTGGACGTACTTCGGCGTGCTGCCAGCCAGCGTGGGCTTCGACTCGGCAAGCGCAAACGTCGCTCGACATGAAGTTGCCCAGGCAGCGCAGGGATGCCGATTGGTGAAGCAGGGTTCCGTCGGTCTGCTCCAATCTCCGTACAAGATCTGTACCGAAATCATTCCGAGAAGCTCGAGAGTCGAGTTCGCCACCCCAGATCTGAGCCAGGGCTACGCGTACGTCAGCGGCGCGTCTGAAAACTGGTTCTCTGACGAGTGCTCACGACATCTGACCGGACACTGGTGGGCGTTCGCGAGTGATCAACAAGCACCGGTCACGGGATGTCCTTTCGGCTACTCATTTCACGGCGGTGGGTAGTTAGTTCTGCCGCTCCAACGTATTCCGATCCGACGGAGGCAACCCACTCCCTAATCCGCCAGTCGGAGATTGTGGACGGCCCTCCGACACCAGGACCGAAGAAGAGGTTCAATGGGTAGGCGGTGCTCCGCCTGTGACCTGATACGTCTTGTTGACGATTTGCCACACACCCTTAGTGCGCGCCACCGAGAAGTAGTCGACAAAGTCGCAGCCAAAATAATCCTTCTCCACCAATATGACCACGCCAGCGTCTCCCGTTAAATCGATCGAACGAATCAGGGCCTGGTAGTCGGGGCCGGCAAGGCCGGGATTCTCAGCCACCCAGGCAATGAACCCGCCTATCGGAGAGTTTCCGTCTTCGTCCCCAATGCGTCCAACCATTCGCGCATCAGGATGAAATGCACGCTGAAGCTTTGTTGCATCGCCATCTGATCCTTCTATATAGAGCTGAATCAGTTCGCGCACATTCTGCAATTCTTCGATTGTTGTCAAGTCCCCCCACGTCCCTTGTTCGGAGAGTCTTGCATATGTGCCCTGGAAGGACAATGGGAAGTGGTGACTGCCGACGGTTGAGACTCACTGCTGGAAGCGCCCGCTCGTTGCATCGAGTGAAGGTGCCGCTTGCACCGGATAGCCTCCGCCCTGCATTTGCCGATCAGCAGTGCTTGTTGCCAGAACTGTCACTTCGAGGCTCTCACACCAACTAGACCTCCGTCAGATTAAGTCGCCAATGGAAGGTTGCATTCCTGTTGCGTCGGGCCTCCGATACCAATCAGAACGCAATTACGTCAAGCCGCCAGTGGAAGGCTGCATTCCTGTTACGTCGGGCCTCCGACACTGGGCAGGTTGCCATCCGTGATTGAGTCGACTGACTCGTCCTAGCTTTTTCTGCAGTCTGCGGTGCTGCACCACACATGACGCGTTCGCCCTAATCCTTTCGACATCTCGACCGTCTCTTGTAGTTGCACCCAATATGGATGGCGTCCACGCACAAGTTCGCCAAACTCGTTGGTATCCGCGAAAGACGCGCTCGAGGCCCGTAAAATCAGTCAACGGGTTCCCTGTGGGGCTATTGAAGTGGGGATTTAATGTTTGACGTTCGCTCAGGAGCCGATCACGAGAGTCAACTCGAATCCCTGTTTGCTCGGAGAGAATTGCTAGATAGTCTGGCCACCGGCCTCTTGCTCTTCGGCAACGATGGCAATCTCCTCGACTGCAACAGAGCCGGTCTCGACCTGCTTGGTATCACGCGCGATCAGTTAGCGGGTCTCGCAGTATCCGACCCTCGCTGGGGTGCCGTCCACGAGGACGGCACGCAGTATCCCGCCGACGAGCGACCGACGATGGTGACGATGGAGTCGGGCGAGCCCTGCTCTGACGTGATCGTGGGGATCGACAATCCGGGAATGGCACGACGGTGGCTGTCAAACAGTACCTACCCGGTCACATTCGACGGAAGCGCGTCGGGTGTACTTTCCTCATTGGTCGACGTCTCTAATCGGGTGCAGAAAGAACATTTGCTGAGATTGCTCACCGGGGTGAACCGGGTCGTGATGTCCGCTTCACATGAGTCCGACCCCCTCCAAAGTCTGTGCACTACCCTTGTCGAGCAAGGCCATTATGCACTCGCGTGGATCGGTGTTGCCTCCAACGTCCAGGAGGGTGAAATTAACATTGCCTGCGCGGCGGGGGTCACCGACTACCCCTACGACGGGATGGTTTCGTGGTCGGGCTCGAAGGAGACCGGGTCGGGTCCCGTGGGGACCGCGCTGCGTACCGGGATCACCCAGGTGCTCAACGACCTGACCAATGAATCTCTGTTCGGGCCCTGGCGAGAGCGGGCATCGCAGTTTGGGCTCACGTCGTGCGTCGCGATTCCCTTCGCCCCCGGAGCGCGGAGGGCGGTACTGGCCATCTACGACCGGCACATCTTCGCATTCGACGAGACGACGGTGCAAGGACTCGAAGAGATTGCCAGAGAGGCCGAGTTCGGCATCGCTCACGTGCTCTCGACGAAACGGCTGGAAGCGGCGCTCGACGGGACCATCGCCGCCCTGGCTCGCATGACCGAGACCCGAGACCCCTACACGGCGGGCCACCAGCTCCGCGTCGGCTCTCTCGGTTCTTCTCTCGGTGCGGCCATCGCCACGCAACATGGACTGGACGCAAAGATGATCGAGCTCGTTCGACAAAGTGGGGAGGTGCACGACATCGGCAAGATTGCCGTTCCGGCCGAGATCCTCAGTCGACCAGGAAGGCTTAGTTCTCTCGAGTTCGAGTTGGTCAAGCGGCACACCCTGGTCGGTTATGACATCCTGTCTCAGGCCTCGCTGCCTTGGCCGATTGCGGAGGTTGCCCTTCAGCACCACGAGCGCATGGATGGGTCGGGTTACCCCAACGGTCTTCTCGGCGGCGATATCATCCTGCCTGCGCGGATTATCGCGGTGGCCGACGTGGTCGAGGCCATGACCCAACATCGCCCCTACCGACCGGGTCTCGGAATCGATATTGCTCTTGCCGAGGTGACCGCCGGTGCAGGGACGCTCTTCGATGCCGACGTCGTTAAGAGTTGCCTTGCCGTGTTCGAGGCGGGGTTCACTTTCGGGACTTCATGATCAAGTCGGGTTGCGGATTCCTCGAGAATTGACTGACATGAAGTCGTGCCGCCCCATAGTCCATATATTTCAGATTCGGCTCGCACAGAGTTCACGGAGTCGTTACTGAACTCCAAGAGGCCACGGCAATACGGTTGGTCCCAGATCACCGAATAGACAATACGTCTTGGCTTTAGCTCATTGGCGCCATGCATCGAGCCGCCAGTCGGAGATTGTGGACGTCGGCCCAGCGACTTGACAGTTCATAGGAGCATCAAGAAGCGCGCCCGGTTGTCAGTTACGCGCGAACTCGCCTTGCGAGAATTCCTAATCGACCGATGAGCACGGCGAAGAGCGCCAGAATCGCAAGATACGCGCCACCGGCCTGTGGACCCATCCAGAAGGGGGTGTCTCCCGATGGTCCACCGACCACGAACCATAAGGCGTAGGCGACGAAGAACGAAGCTGCGAGCGCGCCCTGTAGCGCCACGGTCGCCCGGCCAAGTCGCTCACCAAAGTGTGGGAGTTCGATCCGGCGCACCAGTAATGCGATCGAGATGCCAAGGATCAGCACAGCGAGCGGCACCAGGTAGTTCACTACCGTTTGGACGGCTGGTGTATTGGATGCGTTCTGGCTCCAAGGGGTGACCCACCGTTGTGTCAGCATCCACGTGATGCGTGCTAACTCGTCGATCACGCGAAGGGGTTGAGACAAAGTGGGATTTGGACGAAGGGGCTCAGTTCCGTGCGCATACTGGACCAACATCCTCGGTAGCCAGCGCACGTCGTAGAGAAGAAGGCCACCAGCGCCCAAGGCGAAAAGCGAAGGCACTACGAGTGGTCGCGCGCGTCCTCGCATGATTTGACGCAGGACGCATACCGCGACGGTCACGACCATGGCTATGAGAATCACCAGCAAGAATCCAATGGCCACTGAGAGGACTCCAGTTACCACTGTGTCCGGCGCGGGGTGATAGCGGCGTCCACCCCATAATCCCATGGCCACCGACCAGAAGTTGAGCGCGAGCATCGCCATCAGTGCGGTCAGCACAAAGCTGGTGCCGACTGCCGCACGAGTCCGGCCCTTCGCCAGTCCGTCGCCGTTCGAGAGTCCGACGTCAGCGATTCGAGCTGCGAACCCCTTGTAGACGACGTTTACGGTTCGTCCCAGATCGACGGGTCGATCCACGAACTCCTGCTCCAGGTGGTCCACGAACTCATCGCCGTATTGCTCGCGCCACGCGATCGGGTACCAGCGAAGAAGTCGGACTGCGCGGCGTGTCCCATCAAGTTTGCTTCTCACGCGAGTGTCCATGATCGCTTCAGACGAGCCTGTCCAGTCTTGAGTATTCGCTGCTGTGCGGTGATGTAGTCGGCGAGCACCGTGGCCCCCTGAGCGGTCAGACGGTAGGGACGACGACGACTATCTGCTTCGAGAGCGACAATGAGTCCTCGGCTCACGAGTCGAGCCAGGACTTGATACAGCGTGCCGGGGGGCAAGTGGACGCCCGAGAAGCCCTCGACGTCCTTTACGAGTGCGTAGCCGTGTTTGTCGCCACCCGCGAGACTGGAGAGCACAAGTACGGCGGCACCGGCGTTTCGCCCAAGCCCCGCCAGAGGGTTTTCTGAACTGGTCATCACCTCACTATATCGATAAGCGATCTATTGGTCAAGGACTTATGTCGAGTTCGGTGCGCAAGGCCGACACCAGGCCGAGACCCAGACCCAGTGTTCGAGTCGCCACTCGGATTGTTGCGGTCGGCCCACCGACACCTGAGCGAAGATCGCGCTTGGTCGCCGATGGTCGTCAGCACTCTTCAGGCATCCATCGTTCATCTCTAACGACGATGTGTATGGTCTGCCCATGAGCATCATTCGGAATTACAGAGGCGCCCTGTTTCGAGTCTTGATCGGGGTTTTGCCACTTCTTGGCTTCGCTGGAATGCTGACGTTTACTGAGTCGACCAACGCGTTGGCCTCGACTGCGATCTCCACCTGCTCTTCCAGCCAGCTCACGGTGGCCGAATACAGTTCAGGTGCTTTCTCCGCCGCCGGCAACCATGGTGTTGCCTTCCTCATCGTCAACATCAGCAAGAGAGCTTGCAGTCTTGAGGGCTATCCAAAGTTGCAACTGAACCCCTCCTCGTACAAAGGAAAGTCGACCAAAGTCACCGACAATGGCTGGGGCGAGATATTCGTTACCGTGCCGCCGCGATTGGTCGTGATCGAGCCTGGCGCCACGGCCTCCTTCGGGCTCAACTACACCGACGCGTCCAACCAGGGAGACCCCAACGCCGGTCCTTGCATGACACAGAGCGCCACTGCGTGGCTTCCAGTGCGGCCGCACCCATACTCAGTTCCGTTCACCACCGCGGTGAACATCAATTTCTGTTGGGCGAATTTCCACCTGGGCGTGACTTCGATTCAGCACGGACCAATTCCCAAACAAAGTTAGGTCCATGCTGACGCTGGCCACTTACAAGTGGTCTACGCCGTGCTCCAACCGCCAGTGCAAGGTTGTACTCTTGGGCTCTCCTGCCGTTCATGTGGGTAGTTCCGGGCGCTGACCACTGAGCGTGAGTCGGGCCAGAGAGATGAGGGCGTTCACGTTGTGGAACCCGAAGGCTCGTCGAGTGATGAGACGGATCTTGGTGTTGAACGACTCGACGAGTGCGTTGGTGAGACCGTGCTCGATGGTGGCGAGGATCGCGGAGCGGTATTCACGTATGCGTCGGGCCAGTCGAACGAACTGAGCGATGCGACAGCGTTGCGCCCAACTGATCCATCGGTCGAGTGCGGCG
>PKWY01000009.1 GCA_003132205.1 Acidimicrobiaceae bacterium | reverse complement strand
AGGCGCTGATGCGCTGGCACCACCACGTGCGGGGATGGGTGCCACCAAGCGTGTTCATTCCACTCGCTGAGATGAGTGATTTGATTCTGGAACTCGGATCGTTCGCGTTACGCCGAGCGATCACCGCCGCGAGTTCCTGGACGCCAACTGGCGCCCGGTCGGTGGCTCCGTTCGTCACGGTCAACTTCTCCGCGAGTCAGTTCCACAACCCCGGATTGATGGCCATGATCGAGGAGGTCCTCAAGGAGAGCGGATTCGCCGCGGAGCGACTGGTGATCGAGATCACCGAAGGATCGGCGCTCATGGACGTCACCGAGACCATGGCCGTGATAGATCATCTCGACCGGCTAGGCGTGGGTATCGCACTCGATGACTTCGGCACCGGGTTCTCCTCGCTCTCGTACCTCGTCCTCCTGCACCCCAGGTTCATCAAGATCGACCAGTCGTTCGTGCGACCGAAGAACGAGAGCATCCACAACGACACGCTGCTCGAGACGATCATCTCGTTGGGAGAGAAGCTCAACATGACGATGCTTGCCGAAGGAATCGAGACGAAGGCGCAGCTCGAGCGGTTGCGGCTACTCGGCTGCGAACTCGGCCAAGGATTCTTCTTTTCACCCGCGGTGCCTGACGGCGAGATCGCGATGATGCTCGCTCGGGTACACGGCCACTGAGCGACAAGACGTGTCCAGGAGCTAGTTGGTTTCTCCAGCGCCAAAGATTCGCGGGGACAAAGCAGGTCAGTCGCTCGAGGACGATGGGCCACGATGTTTTTTTATTTTGCCGCGCCCCGCAACTTTTTTGTTGTTGCGGATTTGATAAAGGCGAAGATTCACTATTCGCAAGTCGGTGAACCCGAGATTGACCAGGGCCTGGCTCAAGCACGTCGAAGAATCTAATTACATCAGTGTAACGGTGTACACCGTCGCGACCGAATATGCCGTCGCGACCTGCGATGGACTACCGGTCGACAAATTCCTTTATCCCCAAGGGTTTTCGTTTCCTGCGGGTGTCACAGCGCCTACCAATCACCTTCGGCCCTCGACTTGGTGCAGGGGTTTGATTCCAAATGCGAGGAGTTCTCGATTACGGGAATCGCCGATCATGATTCGCCACTTCGGCGCAGAGGAGAGATTGAAAATCTAAATGTTGTGAAATATTTTTTTTAATTTCGAGAATCAAAAAGAAATTTGAAATGCAGAATTTTGAATCAGAAAATTTCAATTGGCACCACTATATTTAGTACACATCAGTTTGGTCGGAAATCTGTGAGGTAATGGTGGCGTTCAAGAGGAAGAGTGAAAAAGTTCCTCGTCTAGACCGAGGGTCAGACGGCGCCGATAATGCCACGGGTACTAACGGGTCCGTTGTCGTCATGGATTCGAACACCCCCGCCTCGAAGCGACACAAGGGCGAGGCCACGCCAACCCCGGCTGATGCGTCAGCGTCTCCAGTCGGCGGTCGCACGGTGACCGCTTCATTGATGGCCTCTCCCGTGTACCAAGGTCGTCTCGGGGATCTGCTGCTCGAGAAGGATCTCGTCACCCAAACCCAGTTGGAGCAAGCGCTCGCTGGGCAGGCAGTGACGGGCGGGAAGCTCGGCGAGATACTCGTCGCCATGGGAGTCCTCGCGCCACAGGCGCTGGCGGACGCGCTGGCCAGTTTCTTCGGCTTGGTCGTCATCAACCTGCGCCGCGAGAATGTCGACCCTGCGGTCATCGCTCTCGTGCCCGAGAACGTCGCTCGCGAACAACTGGCTGTTCCGGTGCGCTTGGAAGATGACGGACTTTATGTCGCGGTCGCCGAACCAACCGATGATCTGCGCGCTCTTCTTGCGAGGACAACCGGTCATCCCGTCAATCTGATGATCGCGCCGCTCAGCGACATCACGTGGGCGATTGACAGCAACTACCAAGCCATCGGCAACGTTGAGAAGTTGGTCCAGGCGTTCGAGGCCGTGGAGGGAGCGAGACGGCGTGCAGCCGGTACGAGTGAAGCCGAGATTCCCATTGACGACGCTCCGGTCGTCCAAGTGGTCGACCGTATCCTCACCCAGGCCATGCGCGACCGTGCCTCGGATGTGCACATCGAACCATCCGAGGACTACGTGCGGATCCGCTTTCGCATCGATGGAGCGCTGAAGGAGATCCTCCAACTGCCGACGGCGATAGGTCCAGGGCTCGTGAGTCGCATCAAGATCATGGCGAACATGAACATTGTCGAACGACGTCGCCCCCAGGATGGTCAGCTCACCATCAACATCGACGGCAAGGAAGTCGACGTTCGAGTCGCCACGGTTTCGACGATCATGGGCGAGAACTGCGTCATGCGAATACTCGACAAGACCCGTTCGGTCTTTCATCTGAATGACCTGGGCATGCCCGTTGACACCCACGCGACCTACGCCAAACTCGTTCGCTCGCCCTTCGGCATGGTGCTCTGCGCGGGACCGACCGGCAGCGGCAAGACGACCACCCTCTACGCCACCCTCAGCGAGGTCAGCAATCCGACGCTTAACGTCATGACGATCGAAGACCCGGTGGAATACGTTTTTCCGACCATCAACCAGATCCAGACCAACGAGCAAGCAGGTCTCAGTTTCGCCACGGGACTGAAGTCAATCCTGCGCCAAGACCCCGACGTCATTCTCGTCGGTGAGATTCGAGACGTCGAGACGACCCGCGTCGCCGTGCAATCGGCGTTGACGGGTCACTTCGTGATCTCTTCCATGCACGCGACTGACTCGGTTTCGGCCCTGCACCGTCTCCTCGACATGGGAATTGAGTCGTTCCTCGTGGCGTCGTCGGTGCTCGCGGTCGTCGGACAGCGACTCCTTCGACGAATTTGCCCTTCCTGTAAGACGACCTACACGTTGAGCGACGACGAGCGGGAGTTCTACGAAGAGAGCGGTGGACCCCAAAAGGAAGTCTTCTATTACGGGTCGGGATGCAACTTCTGCAGCGACACCGGATACAAGGAACGGATCGGCGTCTACGAACTGCTCGTGATGACTCCCGAGATCAAGCGACTCATTGTTGGATGGGCTACCCAGGAGGAACTGCACAATATGGCGATGAAGCAAGGGATGCGCACTCTGCGTCAGGACGCGATCAACCTGGTCGCCCAGGACGTCACCACGGTGGCCGAAGTTATCCGAAGCGTGTACGCGCTATGAGCCGCGATAAGACATTGGTTTCGTACCGTTACAGCGCACTCGACGAGACCGGCAAGAAGGTCTCGGGGACCGAAGCGGCGCAATCGACAGGCGCCGCGCACCTGGCTTTGATTGAGCGAGGGCTCCAACCCTTGGAGGTCAGCGCCAAGAACAGCATTCTCAAGTTTGAGATCACCAAGAAGATGGTGCCTCGACAGGACGTCATGAACTTCACCCGCCAGTTGGCGGTCTTCATGAAGGCGGGCATTCCCATCATGGAAGCCCTTGAAGTCATTGTCGAAGAGACGCAGAACAAGCTCTTGAGGAATGTCATTAAGGAACTCATTGACAGCCTCCGAGCTGGTGACACCTTCGCCACCGCGGCCGCATCACACCCCGAGGCGTTCCCCAACTTCTACGTGGGAATTCTCGAGTCAGCTGAACTGACGGGCAACCTCGACCAAGTTCTGAACCAGTTGGCTGAATATATTGAACGTGACCAGAAGGCGCGAAGCAAGATCACGGCGGCGCTGATCTATCCGGCCGTTGTGGCCTGCATGTCGGTCGTCACGGTTCTCGTGCTCACCGTGTTCGTACTGCCACGATTCACGGTGTTTTTCAAGTCGCTGCACGCGAAGTTGCCATTCATGACCCTCATGATGATGGACGCGTCGGGTTTCATACTCCACTGGTGGTACGCGGAGTTGGCGGCCGTCATAATCATCGTGGTCGGCTACACCGCGATGCGAAGATCGGACAGGGGGCGGGCCCAACTCGATAGTCTGATTTTGAAACTGCCGGTTGTCGGCGAACTCACCCAGACCGCCATCCTCGAGCGGGTGTGCAGGATACTCTCTTCGATGCTGAAGGCCGGCGTCGATCTTCCACGCTCCATGGCCGTGACGGCGGACTCGGCGAACAACGCCGTCTACCACAAGGCGCTCGAAGGCGTTCGCGAGGCGATGATGGAGGGGCAAGGACTCGCGGGTCCCATTGCTCGCACTGGTCTTTTCCCTGGTGCGGCGCGCCAGATGTTTCGCGTCGGCGAAGAGACGGGAACGCTCGACCAGCAGCTCGCCGTGGCGGCGGAGTACTACAACCGTGAACTGGAGACGAAACTGGAGCGGGCGACCGCCCTTTTCGAGCCGGCGATCATCATCTTCATGGGCGTCGTTGTTGGCTTCGTCGCCGTGGCGCTCATCTCCGCCATGTACGGCATCTACAACCAGGTTCATGTCGGGTGAGAATGATCCAAAGCCGAGGGGTAAACCCGCTCTCGCGAGGACGCGGTCGCGCTTGGTTTCGTAGCCGACGCGCGATGCAAACGAAAGACAGTGGAGAGGCTGGATTCACCCTTATCGAACTGGTTATTGTGACGGCGATTCTTCCCCTGGTGGTCGGCGGCCTCTCGGTCGGCCTTCTGGCGGTCTTCTCCCTGCAGTCGAGCGTCTCGAATCGACTCGCTGACACCGGTGACTCCCAGGTCGTCTCATCCAACTTCGAAAATGACGTGCAAAGTGCGGCGCAGATCACCACCGTCTCCAACTTCGGGTACAGCGGCAGTGACCAATGTGGACCGAACACACAGGTTCAGCTGATGGGGTTGGAGTGGAATCCGTTCGGCTCTGGAGGTGGATACCAGACCATTGTCTCGTACGCCGAAGTGCGAGTGGGATCGACCTACTCTCTGGTACGCCAGTACTGCTCGGGCGGTTTTTCGGTAACCCCGACAAGTTCCACGATTATCTCGTACAACATGCCGGTCGCCTGCTCGGCCACCATAACCACGAACTGCCAAAGTCCCCCCACAATTCTTCCCGGCAGTAGCAGCACGGCCGCATCGACCGGGTGGACTTCCACGCAGCAGGTCACGGACGTCCGTCTTCAGATTTCAGAGCCCAACAGCACCGAGACCAATGGCAGTTTCTCGTACACGCTGGCGGCAGTTCCCGCAGATAGCGCTCAGGTTATTCCAACCGGTGCGGCGATCACCCCCGCCACGACGACCGGTTGCGGCTTCGCCAGTCCGGGGACGGGTACGTACGCTTCAACGCTCTGCCTCGTGGATTTCTCCTCCTTAATCGGCAATAACCTGCTTGCGGCCGAGCAAGGGTGCCTGGAGACATCTGTGCCCCTGCCGGGGGGGTCCACCTTGTACTTCTGCATCGGCGTCACGGGAGTTGCGGTGTCGCCTTCCCCCTTGCCCACTTGGCAGAATGCCTTCTTGGGTAACAGTTGTGCCGGCTCGACGTCGTGCGCTACCGGCACGCCCTTTTACACTGGCATTCCAGGCGACCCGGCGCTCTATCAGACAGGCTCGGGGAGCACGACAATCACCATCAGCGGCATTACTGTTCTCAACGCCCAGGGAATTCCCGCGACTGGCTGGGAGGCCGTTGGCGCGGACGCCGAATCAACGGACCAGGGTGAGTCGATCTCGTGGACCGCCAATACCGCTTTGACCATCATCAACAACGGCCAATCGTATGATTCGCTGACGGATCCAGTCGGTAACGCTTGTGATGGCGGATCCGGTGGTGGATCCGGCTTGACGGAATACAACAATAATTTGACGGTGACCTGTGCGGTGCCGAGCACCGTCAGTGTCGGACTCAAAACTGGCACGGCCATGGTCTGGGCAGCGACCCCAAAGACATTCACTACGACACTGGTCGGGGGTGGCCTGGAGGCCATGGCGTTCGGACTGCTGCTGTCATGAGGGGAGCCATGGATCCGTTCGCGTCGGCCGCCCTCTGCTCAACGGGGTTCGATCGCCAATCAGCTACCCTCAATCGTTCAACGAGAGCGACGATAAGGATCACCAACGCATGAGGCGCGCCTCGCGTTCAGTGGTTCAGGGTACGGCCCGCACCACCGTTCCCGAACGCTCGCGGCGCCGCTCTGAAGCGGGTGACACCCTCGTCGAGGTGCTCCTCGCCCTCATCGTGCTGGGGATGGCCTCGATCGCTCTTCTCATTGCCTTTTCCACGTCAATTGCCGCCTCGGCGGAGCACCGCAAACTCGCCACGTACGACACCGTGCTCGCGACCGCATCGCAAGAAGCCATTGCGGCGATCCAGAGCCAGTCGACGCTGTTCCAAAACGCCTGCACCACCCCGATCACCTCGTACCCCGGCTACGGCTCCGCTGGTTTCCTCCTCCCGGCTCCGTACGCGGGGGTGTACAACGTTCAGTACGTCACTACGAACCCGGTGCAGTACTGGAACGGTACAGCGTTTCAGCCGACTCCTTGCTATGACAATGAACCTCAGTTGATCACCATCGGCATTACGGGCACCCCTTACACCAACAGTTTCGTGGTCAACTATCCGGTGGGGAGCTCGGGCAGCATCAGCGGCTCGGCCACGGCCCAGCGACTCGTCTTTCTCAACACGGTGGTGGGGAACTACGCCGGCAGCCCATTCTCCACGCAGCCAATTGTCGAGATCGAAACCAACGCACCCAACAGCCCGGTCACCACCGATCTTTCACCAGTGATCTTGTCAATCACTTCCGGAGGCGCGACGTTGTCGGGCTGCACGGGTAACGAGATTCTGGGCGTCGTCACGTTCTCGGGCTGCACGATCAACCCGGGTGGGAGTTACCAGATCACGGCCCAGGACGGGAACCTTACTCCGGCGACGAGCAATACCTTCACCGTCGCCCCCTCCACCTACCACCTCGTGTTCACCACTCAGCCGGTGGCGGGAATCTCGGGATCGACCTTTACGACCCAGCCCGTGGTGTCGGTGGAAAACGCGCAAAACAGCGTCGACACGGCCTGGAGCGGGACGATTACGTTGACGTTGTCGGGAGGTGCGCTATCCAACTGTCCGGGTTCGACGGCCACGAGCGACACCTTGCAGGTGACCAACGGGGCCGCGACACTGCCGATTCCGGCGCAATGCGACTTCTCGGGAGGATATTTCTACAACGCCGCGAGAAACCCGCCCACGACGGCCACGCAGTACACCATGACGGCGACCGCCAACCCCACGGCACCAACGGATGCCGCCGTTCCGTCGCAGAGTCAGACTTTCGCGGTCACCGGTTCCGGTAACGCCGCCCAACTCGCGTTCATCACCCAGCCCACCGGCGTCGCGAGTGCGAGTCAGTCCGCCGTGTTCACGGGCCAGCCCGCGGTCGCGGTCGAAGACGCGTTCGGCAACGTGGTGACGTCGGCCGCGGTTTCGGTCAGTTTGGCGGTGAACAGCGGCGGACAAGGTGAGACACTGTCGGGTTGCACCGCCAGCCCGTCAAACGGCATCTACTCGTTCTCCGGATGTTACGGAAACGTCTACGCCACCAATCTCACCCTCACGGCGTCGAGTTCCGGCCTTACGTCGCAGACGAGTAACCCGTTCAACATAACGAACGTGCCGTACAGTTTGTCGTTCACCACCTCGCCAACCGCCGGGGCCTCGGGGTCGACCTTTGTCGTCCAGCCCGTGCTGGTCGTAAAGGACATCTCTGGCCGAGTGGTGACATCGACCACGGCGACGATTGCCTTCCAGGCCTCGCCCTTGAGTGGCACATTGGCATCGTGCACCGGCTTGGCGCCGAACCTTGGCTACTACTACGTGGCGAACTGCACTTTCGCGGGCCTGGTGGGTACGCCCTACACCTTGACTGCGAGAACGAGCACTCTGACGTCATTGCCGAGCAGCAGTTTCTCGCCCACGGCCCCCGGTCTGGCCAGTCAGCTGGTCTTCACCACCCAGCCCATAGCGGGGGCGTCTGGGGCTGCTTTCACGGTCCAGCCCGTCGTGAAAGTGGAGGACTCCGCTGGCAACGTGGTTACCTCATCAACGGCTTCGATCATCCTGAGCCCTACCGGCGGCACCCTCTCGTCCTGTACGGGTTTGACGGCGGCCGCGGGCGTCGTGAACGTATCGAACTGCACTTTCGCGGGTGTGATCGGCCAGCCCTACACCTTGACGGCAATGTCTGGATCAGTCACTTCACTGCCGAGCAGCAGTTTCTCGCCCACGGGCCCCGGTGTAACCAGTCAAGTTGTGCTTGGCGGATGCTCGTCGAACATCGTCTCGCTCACCACCTGTACGGCCACGGCGACGATTGAGGACGCTAACGCCAACGTCGAGACCGTGGATAACTCGAGTATCATCACCTTCTCCCAACTTTCCGGAAGCGGAACGGTCACCGGTCTCTCGGGCGTGAGAGCCTCGGGTGGCGCGGCCAGCATTACGATCACCGGCGCCAACATAGGACCGGTCACGATCGGCGCCAACGCCGATTCCCTCAACTCGAACTCGCTCACCGTCACGATCCTTCCGATTCCTCAGACCATCACGTGGGCCGCTCCGGGAACCAAGACCTGGGTTGTCGGAGGCACGGGGACCTTCTCGCTCGCCGCGGGCTCTGACACCTCGGGCTCGACGGTGACCTTTGCGAGTTCGACCACGAGCGTCTGCACCGTGAGCGGCACCACAGTCACCATGTTGACGGCGGGAACCTGCGCCATCACACCGACGGCGCCCGCGCTTGGCAACTACGCCTTGACGACCGGCGCAACCAGTTACGTCACCATCAACAAAGTCACCCAGAGCGTCGCGTTCTACACCAACGGCGGCTACGGCACGACTACCGCCAGCGGTTCGGCGACGTACAGCCCCTCGGGCACATACCAGACCTACGCCCAGGGCAGTGGCGGCGGGACCATCACCTTCGCCGGTACCTCGACGGGTGTCTGCACCGTGAACTCGAGCAGCGGCCTGATCACCTTCGTCACGGCGGGCACCTGCACGGTCACCGCCGACGCCGCCACCACGACCAGCTACCTCGACAGCGGCCCCACGACCTTCACCCTGACAACTGCTACAGCCGCCCAGGGATCGTTGACGATCACTTCGACCAGCGCTACCTACAACGGAAGCGCCTACTCGCTCGCTCTGACGACGTCAGGCGGTTCGGGCACCGGCGCAGTCACCTTCACCACCACGAGCGGAACGGCTTCGACCTGCGCCATCTCGGGCTCGACACTCACCGCCGCCTCCTCGGGCACGTGCACGGTCACCGCCACCAAGGCGACCGACACCAACTACCTCGTCGTCTCGTCCGCTGCGACCACGGTCACGTTCAACAGGGCCACCCAGAGCGTCGCGTTCTACACCAACGGCGGCTACGGCACGACGACCGCCAGTGGCTCAGCGACGTACAGCCCCTCGGGCACCTACCAGACCTACGCCAAGGGCAGTGGCGGCGGCACCATCACCTTCGCCGGTACCTCGACGGGCGTCTGCACCGTGAACTCGAGCAGCGGCCTGATCACCTTCGTCACGGCGGGCACGTGCACGGTCACCGCCGACGCCGCCACCACGACCAACTACCTCGACAGCGGCACCACGACCTTCACCCTCACCATCAACAAGATCGTTCAGAGCGTCGCGT
This sequence comes from Acidimicrobiaceae bacterium, assembly GCA_003132205.1. Lineage (GTDB taxonomy): Bacteria > Actinomycetota > Acidimicrobiia > Acidimicrobiales > RAAP-2 > RAAP-2. The sequence continues at coordinate 3,412 of PKWY01000009.1, read as the reverse complement.
TCTACACCAACGGCAGCTACGGCACGACTACTGCCAGTGGCTCGGCGACCTTCAACGCCAGTGGCTCCACCTACCAGACCTACGCCCAGGGCAGTGGCGGCGGCACCATAACCTTCGCCGGTACCTCGACGGGTGTCTGCACCGTGAACTCGAGCAGCGGCCTGATCACCTTCGTCACGGCGGGCACCTGCACGGTCACCGCCGACGCCGCCACCACGACCAACTACCTCGACAGCGGCCCCACGACCTTCACCCTCACCATTACCTTGACTTCGGCGCCCCAGTTCGTCAGCAGTTCGACGGCGGGCGGGGGAACTCCTTCTGGCAATAACCTCACGCTGCCGGTACCGACAGGCATCTCGGCGGGCGACCTGCTCATCGCGGTTCTCTATACAGGCGACCCCACAGGTTCCGGAGGCGACCCGACCACCGTGGTGATGCCCACCGGCTGGACCCTGCTTCCTAACGCGACGAGCCCGGCGGCGGAACCCCTCGGCGCTATCCTGACCGCCTATCACGTCGCGACCGCGAGCGAACCAGCCAGTTACATATTCAACTCAGGGAACTTCAACAATGTCACCGCGGTGATGCTCGCCTACGTCAACTCCGATGGCACGACACCGTTGGTTGACCAAAGCAGCTGGAACACCACGATGACCAGCAGCGTGCTGACACCGTCGACCGCTGCGGACACGCTGGTGACCGTCTACGGAGACTACAACGGGGCTTCGTTGTCGGCCACCAGTCCGACCGTTCAGCGCACTTTTGTGGGGGATATCCCTTACGCCTCCACGCTCGCTGCAGACCAGTACCTCACCAGCGCCGCGCCGGTCCCGGGGATAACGGCTTCCGGAAATTCAGGTCAGGGCACATCGGTCACGATCCTCCTTGAGTATTGAACCTGCCGGCATCCACATCTCGACGATGGCGACCTCGAGTGGTGAGGCCGCTGGCGTCGCGACTGGGGCGACTGGGGCGACCGGGGCGACCGGCATCTGAACACGCAAGAATTCTCAATCCTCGCGTTGTCATTGAGTGGGTTCGAACCCGTTGGAAACTCTTCGCCAATGTGTAGCGGCGTGCGCAAGTGTCAGGGGCTCGCACGCCAGTTGCGCGCAGAGATTCACCGATTTATCGCATGTTCTTCCCGACGGCCACGAGCGACAACGTGGTGGTGACAAATGGGCGCGCGATCCTGCCGCCGCAGTGCGACTTCGCGGGAGGATGCTCTTACAATGGCTCCGGCTACCCGCCCGCGACGGCCGCTGTGCACCATGACGGCGACCACCAACACCACGGCGCCGACGGATGCCGCCGTTCCGGCGCAGAGCCAGAGTTACGCGGTCCTCGGTTTCGGTGCCCCCGCCCAACTCGCGTTCACTACTCAGCCCACCGGCGTCGCCAGTTCCAGCCCGTCCGCCGTGTTCAGGGGCCAGCGCGCGGTCAAGGTCGAAGACGCGTTCGCCAACGTGGTGACGACGGCCGCGGTTACGGTTTGACGGTGAACGGTGGCGGACAAGGTGAAACACTGTCGGGCTGCACCGCCAGCCCGTCAAACGGCATCTACTCGTTCCCCGGATGTTACGGAAACTGTGCAGGCGAGATAGAGAACTTCGACGTAGTGCCTCCCACTAACGCGGGCGCGGCGGCCCAGACCGACGTCACTTGGCCCGGAGGTGCCGTCCAGTTTCCTGAGGATATTTTGACTCTTCGACAAGGGGCACTTGGAAGGGACGTCACTGACAGATTGGGCAATTGGCCTACGCGGATGAAGAACCCTTGGAGTAAAGGCGCATCGGGGGGGGAGTTGATAGCGAGGAAGCGCCCCTTCACACGGTCGGCGCTGGAAGTTTGACCCTCTGATGTTGTTGATCGCGCCTCGAGTGGCTGAGGGTGCTGACGCTTTCATCTCAACGAGCGATGGAGTCAAGGAAGATGAAAGTGGAACTAAGAGCGCAATTGGTATTCCTCGTTGGCTCTTGCCTTCAGTCGGGCAACGCGAGGAGGGGTGATTGTGAATAACGCCAATGCGGTTCATGGGGGGCAGCGTTTTGACGTTCGGAGGAACTATGATGAATCCTGTGAACTCTTGCGGGTCAAGGGTCGTCGCTAAGTTGGTTTCTACTTGTGAGATTGTGAGACCTGGGGTACGAAAAGTGTCGAAGAAAGCAACAACCGAGCGAGTCTCGCGTCGAACGGGCCGTTCTTCGTCCGGCTTCATCGGGGGAAGCGGGGTCGCAGCAAGCGAACGTAGGGGAAGTTCGCGCAATGAAAGCGGAGCTGTCCTGCTTTTGGCTCTCGCCTACATTGTCGCGGTGGGTTTGATCGTCGGCGCTCTGGCGGACTGGGCCATGAATGACCTTAACAACACCACGAAGTTCAACGCCGCAAGCGAACTTAGCTACGCGGTCAGCAGTGTAACCACCACCGCAATTCAGAGCATTCGCTATGCCCCACTGCCGTCGACGCCAACCTCGAGTCAATATGGTGTCAACGGTGGCGCAGGGCAACCAACTGGGCTGGGAAACTGCTGGACACCGGCAGCCAATTCCCCCGCTTCCCAACTCACTATTGACACCTACACCGTTGCTGTTTGGTGCAACACCGTGATTAACCTTTCTCAGGCGACCACTCGGACCGTCACGTTGTACGCCTGCTTGAGCTCTCTGACCTCTGCCTCCCTGTCGTCTGCCGTCACTCAGGCCCAGCAATCGTGCCAAAATTCGCCCCTTCTTACGGCCGTAGTCATCTTCGATGATTATCCCTCTGGTGGAGGTTTGCTCCTCACCTCGCAGTGCAATCTGGCAGTTGGCCAGTGTGGCGAAGGCCAGACTCTCGTCTCCTGGAACTGGAGTTAGCAGACCAGCATGGGCCGTATGACACTTCCTCATTGGATCGATACCGCCAGCTAGTCGGTGGAATACCCGAAAAGTGCCGCTTCGGACAAGGGCTCTTAAGGCCCTTTGATAAGGCGTCACGGGGTCGCCTGCAGCGAACTGATTCCTGCACTTGTGAATGACCTCAGAACTCTCGTCGCTAGGGTTGAAGGCCGGCGGGCCAATCATTCTTGTGGATGGCGCCTCGGACGGCGTTATGTAGCGGTTCGCCGAGTGCTCGTCAAACTTCGGGGTTTGTATCTCCGAATTGCAGCGCGTTCTTCGCGTGCGAGTAACCCATCGGAAAAGATTCACTTCAAAACAATCCATTGCTGACGGTGGTCGCCGCTCTCGACGGTTACCCTGTACGTCCTTGCCACGCGTCGAACGAAGCGGAGTTGCCCAGGGGGCCGATCGCGTGAAGGATCCTTGGATGCGACACTCCCGCTCCGCGGGCCCCCATCGCTCGAGGACTCGACGACGGGTGAGACTTGGCCGGCAGTAGATGGACTGGGTTATTTACCCGAGCAGATGCC
>PKWY01000003.1 GCA_003132205.1 Acidimicrobiaceae bacterium | reverse complement strand
CCGAATACGCCGGAATGCGCACTGAACCGGACTCCACAATGACGAGAACTCTTGAGGCTGGAGGCTGAACCACTTTTCTTGACTGGTTCAATTTGCTGCTCTTCTTCGTTGCCGTTGTGCAGCACTGACGATGATGTTCAGGGCCCCGAACTCGACCGGCAATTGAAGCCGATCGAGGTGCGACACCGGATGCGGTGGCAAAACACCTTGATCCATTCGATCGATCGCTCAAGAGATCTCATTTCGCGTGGCCCAACGCTGTCGTTCGAGTAAATCGATTGCATGGTGGACCGGAATGACTCCATCATCGCGTTGTCGACCGAGATTGCGACGCGGCCCATCGAGCGAGGTGGTCCCCCTTTACGGAAGCGGCGTCCGAAGATCCACGAGGTGAAGTGGATCACGATTGCGACAATCATTTCCGTGACCAGAGAAATTGACTCTCAGTACCCGGTGCGCAGTGCTCGAGAAGTCGAGACCGCTCTCGGCGGCACCGATGGTTGTACAACAGTGGTGCGCCACCACTCTCCAGCAGCGAGCGAGTTCATTAGTCGCGACGCGGAGTGGCTCGAGAACGAGTTATCGAAGTGACTTAGTTTCCATGCCCAGTTAGTTGTGGATAAGGAGTTGGCAGGGGATGTACGCCAGCCGCGGCGGACCCAATTCAAGTCCTGGCGGCATGCAATCAAAAGAGGTTGCCGACCCAGTCCACAATGTGACTTTCACTGTCCGGCAAATTCGGTTCCACGGTTCGAGGATTTATTCTCTATCAGAGAGAATAAATTCTCTCAGTGTTATAATCGTCGGTAGGGGTGTTGGTAACTTCCCTAGTCATCGTGGCAACCATGATGCGGATATCACTCGCTACGCAGGAAGGATCGTCATGTCGGATAGGCAAGGCAGGCTCGAGGGGCGCAGTGCCCTCATTACTGGAGGCGCGTCGGGAATAGGCAAGGCAACGGCCAAGCTGTTCCTCGAAGAGGGAGCGAAAGTCACCATCTGCGACCGAAACGTTGAGGTGCTCGATCAAGCGTCGGCCGATTTGCGCGCGCTCGGCGGAGAAGTCATGAGTGTCGCCGGAGACGTTGGTTCGATGACGGACGCGGCCAGCATGGTTCAAACCGCCGTCGACGGTTTTGGGCGCCTTGACGTCTTGTTCTGTTGCGCCGGAATCGCCAGCGTGATGCCGATTTCCGAAGTCAAAGAGGAGGAGTGGGACGCCGTCATCAATGCGAACCTCAAGGGTATGTTCACGATGGTGAAGCATGCCGTACCGCAGATGCGCAGCCAGGGCGGTGGCACCATAGTCACGATGGGTTCTGAACTGGGAATCGTGGCCGTGCCCGAGTCTCCGGCCTATGGTGCCAGCAAGGGTGGAGTCATTAGTTTCACCCGCTCGATCGCCATCGACTTGATTCGTTACAACATCCGAGTGAACTCCCTGTGCCCGGGCATCACCAAGACTCCCTTGCTCCAAGCCGAGGTGGATTTGAGCTTGGACCCTGAGCGGACCGCCCGGGAACAAGCAGAGTGGGCCCCCATCATGCGGATCGCCGATCCTCGTGAGATTGCCTACGGAGCGCTGTTCCTCGCCTCTGACGAGAGTTCGTTCGCAGTGGGGAGTTGCTTGGTCCTAGACGGCGGTTACACCATCCGATGAGTGAACAGACGGTTAACACTTCTGAATTCCGGGCGAACAAGGATCTGGAACTCGGCGAGCGGGTCATAGTTCGTCGCTTCAATTCAGCCCCTCAGCGGGTTGTGGCCACGTTAGGACGTAACGAGAACCTGCTTGCTCTCTTGTATGAACTGCGTCATGGCGGCAACTTGACCTGTAGCGACCTGTCCCAGTTGACGGGCTTGGCCTCTCCGACGGTACACCGATTGCTGGCGACACTGGTTCAACGCCGGTTGGTCGTCGAGGACTCTACATCGAGGACGGCGAGTGGGGTGGGTCGACCGGCGAGTTCGTACCACTTCAATCGTTCAGTGGTGTCAGTTGCGGGGGTGGACGTTGGCGCCGAAACAACTCGCATCGCAATCGCCGCTGCGGATGGAACGATCATCGCCTACGAGTCATTGCCTACGGCACAGGTTGTCCGGGATCTACCCACCCAAATTGGCTCCATCATCGATTCCCTGATGTCGTCGGTGATAAGCGAGGCCGGACCGCTCGTGGGTGTCGGAGTCGGTATTCCGGGCTCTTTGAATCCGTCAACCGGTGTCGTGAGGCGAGCCTTCCTCCATCAGGAGTTGGTCGGTCTACCGATCCAAGCACTTCTCGAGGATCGACTGCTGTGCTCAGTGGTGGTGGAGAAGGATGACCATCTCTCGGTCATCGCCGAAGTCAGTGATCAGGGCACGGTGCCTGATGCCAAGACGCTTGTGGTGGTCAATTATGGCCGGGGCATCGGCGTCGGCGTAGTGACCGACAACGTAGTGATCAATGGGGCCCATGGTCAAGCGGGACGCATCGTGCACTGGCCGTCAACGGTTCCCGGCGTCACGCTCGGCGACGTGCTGCCTATCGACGCCCTGTTGGCTGCGTACCGAGCGAGTGGCGGGGATCACTCACCGGTTGACGGGATGGGTCTCTGTGAGTTGGCCCGGACGGGTGATCCGGTGGCCAGCGAGGTCGTCGGAAGAGCTGGGACGGAACTCGCTGGTGTCTTTCTTCATCTGGCCACCATTTTTGATCCCGAGTACATGGTCCTCGGCGGAGGGTTTAGCGGTAGCTTCGACCTGTTCGACCAGCCACTCCAAGAGGCGCTCAGCGTGCTCGCGTACCCTCCCCAAGTCCTAGCAACTGCGATGGGCAGTGGTGCCGTCGTAGTTGGTGCATTACTCGCGGCCGATCAATTCATTGAGAAATGGCTCAGGACTACCGTTGCTGGCTAACTTTGATACCAAACACCAAAACAAGGATCCGTTGAAATCGAACGTTGAGCAATCCAGTCCGAGTGTCATGACGCTGATCGAGTTGAAATTGAGAAAGGCGATTAAATAATGGAGAGTTTTCCTACCTTTAGGATTCCGTCGACAGTTGAAACTCCCGCGGTCTGTATTGATCGCGCGTTGATGGAACAAAACATACAGCGTATGGCCTCTGGCCTACAGGCAAAAGGGGTGGCGTTCCGACCTCACGTGAAGAGCCATAAGAGCCTGGTCATTGCTCGAAAGCAGTTGGCGGCTGGTGCAGTGGGACTCACGACCGCGACAATCGGTGAGGCGGAGGTGTTCGTCAATGGAGGGGTCGAGGACATCCTGATCGCATACCCCCTCTGGGTCACCGATGCGAAGGCGGCTCGCCTGAGAGCGTTGTTCGATCGCGCTCAAGTAACGGTGGGCGTCAGTTCGGTCGAGGGGGCGCAGAACCTCGGATCCAAGATTGGTGGCGCGAATTTGAACGTTCTGATCGAGATAGACAGTGGGGAGTTGCGCACCGGTGTGACCGATCCTGACATGGCAGTAGCGGTGGCCAATGCCGCTGCTGCCGCCGGCCTGATTGTCAAAGGTGTCTTTACCCACGGTGGCCACTCGTACGCGGGAGCCAACACCGTTGAAGGTGCCGCCGCCGATGAGGCGCGCGTTCTACTGGCCGCCGCTGCTGCGCTTCGAGCCTCTGGCTACGAGGTGGAGACCCTCAGCGCCGGTTCGACCCCAACCGCGCTCCTGAGTTCGGTAGAGGGAGTGACCGAGGAACGTCCAGGAACGTTCGTTTTCGGTGACCGCCAGCAAGTGGCTCTCGGCGCCCATCCCGCTGCGGCAGTGGCCCTCTTTGTCGCAGCCACGGTGGTGCAGGTTTCGGGCCAGCAGTTCGTACTTGATGCTGGCGCAAAGGTTTTCACCAAGGATCTACCGAAGACCCTTGACGGATTTGGGGCCTTGCCTGCTTACCCGAATTCGCGAGTTGATCGACTATACGATCACCACGCTGTGGTGACCTCCACGGAGGGTAAGGTGCCCGGCATCGGCGAACGCGTCGCCGTCATTCCTAACCATGTATGTCCAGTATCAAATCTCACCGATGAGTTTGTGGTTCTCGATGGAGATGGTGAGGAAGTTGAGCGGTGGACAGTTGACGCTCGCGGCAGAAATCGGTGAGCCTTCACCAGTGACTTTCCCGAACAGACGTCCAGGGACACCCTTTATCCGGCGTTGACTCCTGTAAACGGGCCACGTGCTGGTCGCCTCCGAACGCGGTTCCCGTACGTCGTAGGCTCACTTGAAATGAATGCCTCCGGTCTGCTTACCCGGTTCACTGACTCCAAACGCCAACCGATCGGCCTTGGTGCCTCGGCTCTCGCTGCCATCTTGTGGGGATTCGGAGGGATTTTCGCTGTACTGATCTCCGCTCCAGGGTTGGTGCTGACTTTTTACCGGCTCTGGCTAGGCGCCGCGCTGCTCTTAGTTGTCACCTACGCCTCGGGTCGCAAATTGACCTGGGCCACGGTGCGCGCGTCATGGCTCGGTGGCGTTTTTCTGGCCGGCGATATGGCCTTGTTCTTCAGCGCGGTGAAATTCACCACCATCGTAGATGCGACGGTGATAGGTGCTTTTCAGCCCGTGCTCGTACTCATCGCTGCGCGTCGTCTGTTCGGTGAACGGATGGGGAGATGGGACGTCTTTTGGATCCTGCTCGCAACGATCGGTGTCTCTGTCGCGGTCCTGGGCCCCGGAGTGACGGACCATCATCAAATGACGGGAGACCTGCTGGCGGTCGGTTCCCTACTGTGCTGGTCCGCCTATTGGCTCGTCGCCAAGCACGCGCGACAAATGCATGACGCTATGGAGTACACGGCGGGCGTGACGATCACGGCGGCGGTGACGATAACACCGATCGTTTTGTTGTCGGGGCCGTCTCTCGGTCGAGTGGAGGCCAGCGACTGGCTATGGATTTTCCTGCTGGCGATCGTACCGGGAGGAGCACACTTGGTAATGAATTGGGCCCATCGTTACGTTGAGGCGTCGGTCTCTTCCGCAATCAGCTGCCTGAGTCCGCTCGTTGCAGCCGTTGCCGCGAGAGTCATCCTTGGCCAGCCCCTGACCGCGGTTCAGGTCGGCGGCGTCCTTGTGGGACTGGCAGCGATCGCGGCAGTCGCCGCACGACACCACGAGCCTGTCGAGTCCCAGTTGCAATAACGAGTCAGACGTCCAGGCACTGGATCGCTTCGAAGGCACCCAGCTTTCTCCACTCAAGAACCGCTCCTTGCCAAATCGATTCCGCACAGGTTCTGGAACCAACGACGGTCGGTGGCAGACAGTGACGCCACGAAATCAACGCGGCACCGAATCACGGCGCCCGAACAAGTGGTCGGTTTGCATTTCTGGCTTCATAATTTGAGGCTACCGCCCAACGATTCACTGGTGGCTCTCAAACAGTTTGCGTCTTCAAGGTTTTCGAACTGGTTGTAATCGAATCAACAAGCCGGGACAGGCCTCATTTTAGGGACTCCTCGGGTTGGTGTGGGTAACTTGACGTCCCTGACGTGACGTAGTTGCCTCGAAAGGCCA
>PKWY01000022.1 GCA_003132205.1 Acidimicrobiaceae bacterium | reverse complement strand
TCGCCGCCGGGATTTCTTGAAAACCCCCCACCTCACGGTGGGGGGTTTTCGCATTTAGCAACAAGTTGAACTTCTGAGCGACAAGCGCGTTGCGAGTGTTCATTGCGGCTATTTTATTTCACTAGTTGTTTAATTATATTTGTGAAGGTGCGGATTCACGGTGAAGTGACGAGCCGTTGGTTACTGGTTCTGATTACGCGGGCCGCCGCCCTGATCAGATGGTGATCGGCGGTTTCGTTATTAGTGCATCGGATCTGAACAGCCAAGAGGAGTTCAATGACCATTGAGGAGGCGAAGACCACCAGAGATGAGCAGCGCTTGCGCGATCCCGAGCGCACGAAGTTCGAGATCCTCGCCGTCGCCACGCAGGAGTTCGCGAATCGGGGGTTCGCCGGTGCGCGGGTCGACGAGATAGCGGCGAAGACCCGCACGACCAAGCGGATGATCTACTACTACTTCGGCTCGAAAGAGCGCCTCTACGTCGCAACGCTGGAGAAGTCCTACGAGGATATCCGCGTCACGGAGCAGAACGTTGACGTGGAGAATCTCGATCCCGTGACGGCAATCCGACTCCTCGCCGAATTCACCTTCGATCGCCACGAGGCGAATCCCACGTTCAGTCGTCTGGTGAGCCACGAGAACATGCAGAACGCCCAATTCGTGACGGCCGCGAGCGGATTTCCCGGCCTCGAGCGTCCAATCATCAAGATGCTCGAACAGGTGCTGGAGCACGGGCGCGCCGACGGCGTCTTCCATCGAGACATAGACGCTCTGGACGTCCACATGCTGATCAGTTCCTTCTGCTTCTTTCGCATCAACAACCGATACACGTTCGCGGCGAACTTCGGTCGCGACCCGGTCGAGGCGGGCCGGCGTTCCATCTACCGACAGATGATCGGTGACGTCGTCGTCGAGTACCTGACGAGTTCTCCGACCTGAGGGGATTCCCTTCCTCGGGTCCTAGGAGTCGAGCTGGCGCTGCAGTTTGCCGAGCACTTCGTAGCAGCCGAGCACTGACGAAATCGACGAGTTCGGCTCGCGACCTTCGCGAATGGCCGCCACGAACTCGCGGTCCTGCAGTTCGATGCCGTCCATCGAGACCGCGACCCTCGAGACATCAACTGGCTCGTCACGACCGGTGAAGAGGTCGTCGTAGCGGGCGATGTAGGTGCCGTTGTCGCAGATGTAGCGGAAGAAAGTTCCGAGCGGACCATCGTTGTTGAAGCTCAATGAGAGTGTGCAGAGTTTCCCCGACTGGCTTCGCAACTGGATGGACATGTCCATGGGTATTCCCAGTTCCGAGTGGAGTGGCCCCGCCAGCACGTTCGCCTGCTCAATCGGCTCACCGCACTGGTATGAGAAGAGATCGATGGTGTGGGCGGCGTGGTGCCAGAGGAGATTATCGACCCAACTGCGGGGTTGGCCCAGGGCATTCATGTTCGAGCGTCGAAAGAAATAGGTCTGCACGTCCATCTGCTGGATCGACATCTCGCCGGCGACGATGCGGTTGTGCACCCACTGGTGTGACGGATTGAATCGCCGCGTATGGCCGACCATGCACGTGAGGCCGGTCTCGCGGGCCACTCGGGCCACTTCTTGGGCGTCGGCCCAGTTGTCCGCGAGCGGAATCTCGACCTGGACGTGCTTGCCCGCCCTCAGGGCGGCAATCGACTGCGCGGCGTGCAGTTGGGTCGGCGTGCACAGGATGACCGCGTCGACGTCCGCCGAGTCGAGGGCGTCCTGCAGGTCCACGCTCGCTTGCGCGGCCCCGTACTTCTTCGCGACCTGCTGGGCCTGTTCGAGGGTTCGGCTGACCACCGAAACGACCTGCACGCCATCAATGCGCGCGAGGGCCTCCAGGTGCTTGATTCCAAAGGCGCCCGCGCCGGCGAGAGCGATTCGCATGATTGTCTCCTACTGTTCTCTCTAAGTCGGTTCTACGACCAGATGCCCGACCGCCGTGTTGGACGCGGGTACATGGTAGAAACGGTGAAGTTCGCGCACGTTCTCGCCCATGGCGCCGCGCATGATGAGCCACATGACCAGCTCAATGCCCTCCGAGCCTGATTCGCGCAGGTACTCGAGGTGCGAGATGCGTCGCAGCTGTGCCGTGTTGTCGATCATGTTGTCGAGGAACTCGTTGTCGAACTCCTGATTGATCAGGCCGGCCCGGGGCCCCTGGAGCTGATGGCTCATCCCACCGGTGCCCCAGACCTGGACGTTGAGGTCCTCTTCGTAGCTTTCAACCGCGCGCCGGATCGCCTGGCCGAGTTTGTAGCAGCGCTCGCCGGTGGGCGGCGGGTACTGGACAACGTTGACCGCGAGGGGGATGACCCGCACCGGCCATGCTGCGGGCTTGCCGTAGACCAGCGATAGCGGCACGGTGAGTCCGTGATCGACGTCCATCTTGTTGATGACGGTCATGTCGAACTCGTCCAGGATGAGCGACTGTGCGAGGTGGCACGCGAGCCCCGGGTGCCCCACGACGGTGGGCACAGGTCGCGGGCCGAATCCTTCGTCGGCGATCGGGTACTGGTCGGCGCAACCTATGGCAAAGGTTGGGATCATCTCCAGGGAGAACGCTGAGGCGTGGTCGTTGTAGACGAGGATGATGACGTCGGGACGCTCCTCACCGATCCACTTCTTGGTCCACTCGTAACCCGCGAACACCGGGGCCCAGTAGTCGGACTGCTCCTTGCCCTGGTCGATCGCCACCCCGATCGCGGGGACGTGACTGGTGGTGAGGCCAGCGGTGATACGCGCCATGACTAACGTCCTTCCTTGATCGAGCGAACACCTTCGGGCGACCGGCCGCCGGCGAGCATCATCGCCGCGTACTCTTGCTCCGTCATTCCCGTCATCGACGCCGCGGCCGTTTGGAAACTGATGCCGTCGGTGGCGAAGATCTTCGCGAGGAAGTAGACGTTTCCTCCGTTGGCCATCATGGCGTTGTAGTCACGGTCCAGCACGGCCTGCTTCTGCGCCTCGGTCATGGGCCATTCATCGAGACAGGCGCGCTCGTTGGCTTTGAAACGCTTCCGGTTCTCCGGCTTCATCAAGCTCATGCAGAACTGGTTGAGATGAAAGCCTTGGTGCGACCGCTCGGCGGTGAACACGGTCGTGCCCGGGATATCGTCGAACTCTGAGTTATCAACCATTATCTAGCTTTCCTTCCAATAGAGACGAGTTGGATTGTCGACGAGGAGCTGGTGTTGGAGGGCCTCGGTGGTCGCGATCCGCGGTATGAAGTCGACGAGCTTGCCGTCGTCGGGCATGTGGCTCTTCAGGTTGGGGTGGGGCCAGTCGGTGCCCCAGAGAACCCGGTCGGGAAACTCCTCGATGACCTTGCGGGCGAAGGGGACGACGTCGTCGTAGCCCGGCGGGCCCGTCACGGTGAGCCGTTCGGGGCACGTCACCTTCGACCAGAAGTTCTCGTGCTCGCGAAGGAGCCGCAGGAACAGCTCGAAGTCGGGCCCGTCGACGGGCTTGGTGACGTCTGGACGCCCCATATGGTCGATCACGACGAGCGAGTCGAGCGACGTGAAGAAATTCCACCGTTCGGCGAGGTCCGCTGCCTCGAAGTAGAGGACGACGTGCCACCCCAGCGGAGCGATCCTCTCGACTATCTGGTGGTAGTAGGCGTCGGGCTTCGGGTCGACGAGGCGCCGCACGTAGTTGAAGCGAACCGCGCGAACTCCCGCCTCGTGCATCTCGTCGAGCTGGTCCGAACTGAAATCGGGGCGGATGGAGGCGACGCCGCGGGCGCGATCACCGGACGAACGCAGTACGTCGAGCATCGCCGAGTTGTCCGAGCCGTGGCACGTGGCCTGGACGACGACGTTCTTGTCGAATCCGAGTAGGTCGCGCAAGGCGAAGAGCTCGTCCCTTCCCGCATCGCAGGGGGTGTACTTGCGCTCGGGCGCGTACGGGAACTGGTCGCCCGGGCCAAAGACGTGGCAGTGCGCGTCGACCGACCCCGGCGGGAGCACAAACTCCGGCTTCGATGGGTTCGCGCAGTAGGAGAGCCAGTCAGCGTCCATGGTGAATGTTCCCATTCCTATTTCCCCTGCGCCTTCAGGGCGGCGTCCAAGCGCGGGTAGACCCGCCTCGCGTTTGCGGAGTAGACCTGGTCGCGCTGGTGAGGCGAGAGATCCGCCGCGTCGACGTAGCGCTTGGTGTCGTCGAAATAGTGCCCCGTTTCGGGGTCGATGCCGCGAACGGCGCCGACCATCTCCGAACCGAAGAGGATGTTGCCGAGATCGATGACCTCGAATAGGAGATCGATCCCCGGTTGGTGGTAGACGCAGGTGTCGAAGAAGACATTCCTCATCAGGTGCTCTGCGAGGTTGGGTTTGTCGAGCATGTCGGCGAGTCCCCGGTAGCGGCCCCAGTGGTAGGGCACCGCGCCACCGCCGTGGGGGATGATGAATCTCAGTTCGGGGAAGTCGGTGAAGAGATCGCCCTGGAGCAGCTGCATGAACGCCGTGGTGTCGGCGTTGATGTAGTGCGCGCCGGTCGCGTGGAAGTTCGGGTTGCAACTCCCCGACACGTGGATCATCGCCGGCACGTCGAGCTCGACCATCTTTTCGTAGATCGGATACCACGACGGGTCGGTGAGCGGTAGCCCGTTCCAGAGGCCGCCGCTCGGGTCGGGGTTCAGGTTGAGACCCACGAAACCCAGCTCCAATACGCAGCGCTCGAGCTCGGGGATCGATTTCTCGACCGGGACGCCGGGGGACTGGGGAAGCTGACAGACCCCGATGAAGGTCTCGGGGAAGAGCGAGACGACGCGGCCGATGAGGTCGTTGCACGCCCGCGACCAGGCGGTGCTCACGGCCTCGTCACCCACGTGATGCTCCATGGCCGAGGCGCGCGGCGAGAAGATCGTCATGTCGGCTCCGCGCTCCCTCAGAAGCCGAAGCTGGTTCGCCTCGATGGTGTCGATAATCTCGTCGTCGGAGATGACGGGATAGCTCGGCCACGGCTCACCGGCGTTGAAGGCCGCCACCTGGGACTTTCGCCAGAGATTGTGCCGCTCGGGCGCGGTCGTGTAGTGACCGTGGCAGTCGATGATCATGAGAACTCCCAGATTGATGAGGGGACGAAGACGTCACCCCGCATGAGCAGTCGCGCGGTGCGTAGCAGAGCGGAGAAGTTGACGGTGACCGAACCATCCTCGTGCGACACGTCCATCGTGACGCTGAAGTACCCGGTGGGGTGTTCGACGTCGAGCGTCGTCATGGTGCCTGTGCCAACGGCGCCAGCCAATTCATTGGCCACCGAGCCGGGAAGCAGGCACGCGGTCGCGACCGAAACGGCGCCGAAGACGCCGATCGCCTCGTGCACCCGCTTGGGGATGAAGGTTCGAGTGGCGACCGCGCCGCCATTCTGGGCGGCGGCGAGAAGGCTCATCTTCGGAACGCTCTTGCTCGTGACGTCGCCCAGGTTCATGAGGGGTCCCACGGCGAGACGGATACGCTCCACCTTCTCGCAGACAGGGGAATTCGCCTCGATTTCGAAGGGCTCCTCGTACCCGGTCAACCCGAGATCGGCGGCCTTGATGCACACGACCGGCATTCCGTTGTCGATGCAGGTCACCCGGACGCCTTCGACGACGTCGACGACGTTTCCGGTCGGAAGAAGGCTTCCGCAGGTGGAGCCGGCGACGTCAAGGAACTCGATGGGAATCGGCGCGCTGGTACCGGGAACGCCGTCGATACGTGCGTCACCGTCGTAACGAACCTGACCCCCCGGGGTCTGGATCCGCGCAACAGCGAGGCTCTGGGTGTTCTCCATCCAGATTCGNNAGGTTGCCGCAGTTCTGGTTGTCGGACACCTCCGCCCGGTCGGGCCAGACTTGGAGGAAGAGGTAGTCGACGTCGGCATCGGGACGTGACGATCTGCGCACGACGGCGACCTTCGACGTCAGCGGATGCGCGCCGCCCATGCCATCGATCTGTCGTACGTCGGGCGAACCCATGGCGGCGAGCAGGACCGCGGCGCGCATCGAGATCTCAGAGGGAAGGTCCTCGTCGCGAAAGTACAGGCCCTTCGAGGTGCCGCCGCGGATCACCGAACAACGGATTGCCCTCTGGGAACTCATTCGTCGAAACCGTCCACGTAGCGTAGGCCCCGCTGCTCGAGCTTCTCGCGCATCCGATACATATCGAGGCCGAGCTCACCCGACGCCAGACGCCGTCGTTTCTCCTGCTCGTTATCCTCGCGGACTTGGCTCGCGGCGCGAACCTTCTCGGCGTCCTTTCGCCTCACGACGACCACTCCGTCGTCGTCGGCGACGATGACGTCGCCGGGCTGGATGTAGGCGCCCGCGCACACGACCGGCGTCTGCACATTCCCGGGGGTCTCCTTGACGGTCCCTTGCGCGTTGATGACTTTGGACCACACCGGAAAGCCCATCGCCGTGAGCTCGGCGACGTCGCGAACGCCGGCGTCGATCACGAGCCCTCGAACTCCGCGGGCGATCAGGCTCGTCGCGAGCAACTCTCCGAAGTATCCGTCATCGCAGGGACTCGTCGGGGTGACGATCAGGATGTCACCTGGTTTCGCCTGCTCGACCGCGACGTGTATCGACCAGTTGTCGCCGGGCGCCACTTCACAGGTCAGCGCGTTGCCCGCGATACGAAGCGGGCGGTAGATGGGCCGGAGGCGAGCGGCGAGAAGTCCGGTGCGTCCCTGGGCCTCGTGGATCGTCGCCACACCGAATTCACCGAGGGCGTCGACCAGTTCCAGATCGGTCCGTTTCGTGTTGCGGACAACTACAGCCATGAATCCCTCCAGGAAGTTCACGGCGGAGCTCTTGGTATCGCTTCGCCGTTGTCTCAATGCATTATGGTCTAATTAACTGAACAGTACACGAAATCCTGGCTTCAACCGGAGTCTTTTGTGGCTGTACTTTCTAGTTGCATCACTAGTTATTAGGGGGATCGCGTGAAGGAACTTCGTACGCAGGTTGTCATCGTTGGTGCGGGTCCGGCCGGGTTGCTTTTGGGCCAGCTGCTCCAAAGCGAGGGCATAGACAACGTCGTCGTTGAACAGCGCAGCCGCGAGTACATCGAGAAGCGCGTTCGAGCAGGCGTAATCGAACACGGGATCGCTGAACTCATCAGCGACGCCGGCGCGGGCGAGCGCATGAAGCGCGAAGGCCTCGTGCACCACGGGATCGAGTTGCGCTACGACAACGCCTCGCACCGTATTCCGTTGAGCGATCTCGCCGGCGGGAAGTCGATCATGGTGTACGGCCAGCAAGAAGTGGTGAAGGACCTTGTGGCCCTGCGTCTCGGCGTTGGGGCGTTGCTGCTCTTCGAGACCGAAGCCACCGCCATCGAGGGAATCACCACCGACGCGCCTTACGTCGAAGTCGACGGTGTGGATGGGAAGGTACGCATCTCTTGCGACTACGTGGCGGGATGCGACGGAACCTTCGGCGTCGCGAACCGGACGATTCCGACCTCGGTGCTCCGCCGCTACGAGCGGACGTATCCGTTCTCGTGGCTGGGAATACTGGCCGAGGCGGCCCCCGCTACCGAGGAGCTCATCTACTGTCGCCACGAGAACGGCTTCGCTCTCTACTCGTTGCGCTCACCCACGGTGAGCCGCTTGTATCTCGGGGTACGGCCGGACGAGACGCTCGAACAGTGGTCGGACGACCGGATTTGGGACGAGCTCAATCTCCGTCTCGCCACCGAGGAGGTGCCCGAGATCAACCAGGGCCCCATCATCGAGCGTGGTATCACCGCGATGCGCAGCATTGTCGTCGAACCAATGCGCTACGACCGCCTGCTGCTCGCCGGCGACGCGGCGCACATCGTGCCGCCCACCGGCGCCAAGGGGATGAATCTCGCCCTTGCCGATGTTCGTGTCCTGTTCCAGGCACTCATCGCTCAACTGAAGAGCAACGACGCCAGGCTGCTTGACTCGTACTCCGCGACCTGCCTTGAGCGGGTGTGGCGAGCCGAGGAGTTCTCTACCTACATGACCCAGATGCTGCATCCCAGCTACGAGGATGACTTCGAGAATGGCGTGCAGATGGCCCGGCTTCGCCAAGTCGTCGACTCAAGGGAAGCGTCGACCGTGCTGGCTCGAAACTACGTTGACCTGAACAGCCTCTAGAAGGGGTAGACGGGTAGTTCGCTTTGCGCCGTAACCCACTGGGTCTCGGTGTACGCGTCCAGGTTCGCCAGTCCTCCCATGCGCGAGCCGTTGCCCGAATTGCCCGTGCCGCCGAAAGGAATCACCGCTTCATCGCCGACCGTCTGATCGTTGATGTGAATGGCTCCCGTCGGAATTCGGCTCGCCAGCTCGAGCGCTCGCAGTCCGTCATTCGAGAGGATGCCGAGCGAGAGGCCGTACGGACTCGCCGACGCCATCGCCACGGCCTCATCGAGTGACGAGTACGAGACCACTGGGGCGACCGGCCCGAAGACCTCCTCGCAGTAGGCAGGCGCCGTGGTGGGCACATTCGTGAGCACCGTGGGCCGGTAGAAGAGTTCCTCAAAGGTGCCGCCGGCCAACAACGTCGCGCCGGCCTTCACCGTGTCGCTCACCATTGAATGCACCCGATCGCGCTGCTTCGCGTCGATGAGTGGCCCCATGGCGACTTGCCCAGTCTTCGGGTCACCGACCGGCAGGTGGTTCGCGTGCTCAGCCAGCAGCGACGCGTAGTCGCCCGCGATCTTCGCGTCGACGATGTGGCGACCGGTCGTCATACAGATCTGACCCTGGTGCATGAACGAGCCAAAGGCCCCTACCGAGACGGCCTTTTCGAGGTCGACGTCGTCCATCACGATCAAAGCCGAGTTGCCGCCGAGTTCGAGGTGGACCCTCTTCAGGTGCTGAGCGCCAAGCGATCCGACGATTCGTCCGGCCGCGGTCGAGCCAGTGAAAGCGATCACGCGAACCCTGGGGTCGGTGACGAGGGCCTCGCCAACGTCGGCTCCTCCGGGGAGCATGCTGAAGACGCCCTCCGGCACGCCAGCCTCTTCGAAGACACGGGCCAGCACGACCCCGCCGCAGACAGCGGTGCGGGGGTCGGGCTTCAGGATTACGGAGTTTCCCAGCGCGAGCGCGGGGGCAACGGAGCGAATCGAGAGGATAAGGGGGAAGTTGAAGGGCGCGATTACGCCCACGACTCCCGCTGGCACGCGGCGCGAAAAACTCAGCCGCGGCAGCTCGCTTCGAAGGATCTCGCCGGTTGGGTGCGATGCGAGCGCGGCGGCCTCGAAGCACTCCTCTGACGCGACGTGGATTTCGAGTCCGGCCTTGGGACCAATGCCCCCGGACTCTCGAACGATCCAGTCCGAGAGCTCATCCGCGTTCTCCAAGAAGAGCTGGCCGGCCTTGCGCATGATTGCGGCCCGCTGGCTGAAGGGGAGGGCCGCCCAGTCTCGCTGGGCGGACGCCGCAAGTTCGGCAGCCTTGGCAACGTCGTCGACACTCGCTCGGCCGGTCTTGGCGAGGTGCTCGCCGGTTGCGGGTTCAATGACCGGAGCGTCTCCGGCGCCTCCTGGACGCCATCCACCCATCAAAATATTGGCTTGCCACGGTGCTCCATCGAGAAAGGACATTCTTAACCCCCTAGTACAAAGTTGCTTGATTGCTTACCACAGATTTGTTATGTTGCGCTCAATCCACTTGTGGTCGTTCCCCTTCGGAGGATGATCGCAATCAATAGTTTCTGGAAGAGGGGACGCATGTACTTACGTGACCACTGGTATGTGGCTGCACTCAGTTCGGAGCTCGAATCGAAGCCGCTGTCTCGCCAGATCCTGGGCGAGCACGTGGCCATCTTTCGAAGCGAATCAGGCGAAGTGGTCGCGCTCGCCGACCAGTGCCCCCACCGTGGCTACCCGCTGTCGCTCGGCACGGTCGTGGGGGACCAGCTGGTGTGCGGCTATCACGGATTCACCTTCGATTGTTCGGGCACGTGCGTCGCGGTGCCTGGTCAGGACCGCATACCGAGTCGTGCGGACGTAAGGAAGTACCCCTTGGTGGAGCAGGGTCTTTGGGTCTGGATCTGGATGGGACGGGGCGAAGCAGACCTTTCGAAGCTTCCGGCGACACCATGGCTCGTTGACACGCAGAACTGGTCATCGGTCGGAGGAGTCGCCAAGATCGACGCGGCCTTTGAGTTCCTCGTCGATAACTTGCTCGACCTGTCGCATGAGACGTTTCTCCACAACGGTTCGATCGGGACTCCGGAGGTTGCCACGACCCCGATAGAGGTGGAAGTTGACGAAGAGGCGAACGTCGTTAGGGTGTACCGCCACATGAAGTCCGTCGACTGCCCGCCGTTCTACTCGCGAACAACTGGCCTTAAGGGAAAGATCGACCGCTGGCAGGATATCGAGTACTTCGCGCCGGGCTTCTATCTGCTGCACGCGCGCATAGCTCCAGTCGACCAGCCGCCGCTGCCCGATGGCACGGACGACCACGCCTTCCATATGAAGATCTTCTATGGACTCACACCGTCAAGCGAAGGCAAGGTCTACGACTTTTGGGCGTTGGCGCGGGACTTCTGCGTGGGCGACGATGAGATTGACCGGTTCCTCGAGAAGATGCAGGCGGCTGTCGTGCAAGAAGACGTTGACGCGTTGAATATCCTGCAAGTTCGAGCCAGTGGCACGGCCGAGGTCAATGAAGTGAGCATCAAGATTGATCGGGGAGGACTCGCCGCTCGTCGGGCGCTCGTCGCAATGAAGGACGCGGTGGCACGCAAGTAGAGCCGTGCCCGCGTGGCTTTACTTGACAAAGTTTCAAGATTAGATACGTTATGAACGTAATAGTGTGTTAAAACTGTCTAAACATTATTGAGGGGGGTCAATAAATGAATGAAGAAAATGTTCCTACGAGTCCAGACGGCATTCCCGGATGGGGTGGCTTCGAGTTCGGGCGTCGTCTCGGACTTCAAGCAGCGGCGGTAATGGCGGCGTCAGGTGCGCTCGCCACTCTGACCGATGTGTCCGCGGCTCACGCAGCGTCGAAGTCACACACAATCAAGATTGGCTTTGTGTCGCCGCGTACCGGCGCCTTGGCTGACTTCGCCGGGCCTGACTCGTTTGTCTTGAGTCAGATTCGAGCTTCGAGCTACTTCTCCAAGGGCATCACCATTGGAAAGACCAAGTACAAAATCGAGATCACCGAGAAGGACACCCAGTCGCTCGGCAACGTCGCCGTGCAGGTGACGCAGGAGCTCATCAACTCCGGCGTTGACTTGATTCTGGTGAGCTCCGCACCGGAGACGACTATCCCGGTCGCGACGACCTGTGAGCAGTACAAGGTGCCCTGCGTTTCAACGGTTGTTCCGTGGGAGGCCTACTGGGGTGGATTCACGGGAGGGTCGATCTCTCCACAAGGAGCCGCGGTCGGCACCGGCCCTAAGTACAACTCGATGTTCTTCTTCGGCGTCCCGCAGTTCGCCGGCTGCTTCGTTCCGATGTGGGAGCGTGTGCAGAAGTCCACGAAGTGCAACAGCAACGTGGCGGAGATGTTCCCCAACGACGCTGACGGCAACGCTTTCCGTGCAGCATTCGGCCCAACGGTTGGCGCAATGTTCCCGAGCGGGGGCTACAACTTCGTAGACGGCGGGGCGTACACGGATCTTGCATCGGACTACTCGTCGATGATTCAGACCTTCAAGACGGGCGGCAAGAACGGCGCGGCATGCGACCTGTTCATCAACTGTCCTTTGCCTCCTGACTTCCAGTCATTCTGGACCCAGGCTTCCCAGCAGAACTACAACCCGAAACTGGCAACCGTCGCCAAGGTGATGTTGTTCCCCACCGACGCGTACGCGCTCGGGGACCTGTCGAACAACATCGCGACGGACGCGTGGTTCACGCCGTACTCGCCTTACCATTCATCGTTGACCGGCCAAAGCGCCAACGCCTTCGCCGCTCTGTACCAGGCGAAGGGACACGGCCAGTGGGTTCAGTCGATGGGTTCGACGTACTCGTTGTTCGAAGTGGCCATCGAAGGCCTCAAGAGAGTGACCAATCCTCACAACCGTTTGGCACTCGCGCGAGCTCTGCAGACCGTGAACTACACGGGTATGTGCGGGCCCATCAACATGAACCTCAAGAGCAGCAACCCGCTGCTCGCCAGCCCCGCCAAGGGTATTGGCATGATCATGCCGGTGGGTGTCCAGTGGAAGCCTGGATCAACCGAGTTGGTCGGCCATCGTAAGTACAAGTGGTCGCAGTGGGTCGTCGACAACTCCCTGAACAAGCGCATTCCATTGAATGGCACGCTTGAGCCCACTAACGCCTAAGAGGTACGTTCGTGTCGCTGCTTCAACTGGAAGGCATCTCCAAGAAGTTTGGTCAAGTTGTGGTTGCCAAGGAGATTTCCTTCCAGTTGGAGCGGGGCGACGCGCTAGGAATCGTTGGGCCCAACGGAGCTGGAAAGACATCGCTGTTCGGCATGATCTCAGGCGACATCCGACCTGATTCGGGCCACATTGATTTTGAGGGGCAGAATCTTGCCCGGCTGAGCCCAGCCAAGAGGGCTCGGGCGGGGATTGGACGCACCTATCAGGTGCCGCGCCCTTTTGAGCATATGACGGTCTTTGAGAATGCGCTGCTCGCGGCGCAGCAGGGCGCGAGGGCCCGGGGACAGAAGAGCTACGAACTGGCCTATGGGGCGCTCGAGAGAACGGGATTGGTGGACTTCGCCAACCGGCCGGCCGGGTCGTTGACCTTGCTCCATCGCAAACGGCTGGAGATGGCCCGCGCGTTAGCGACCGGACCGCGGGTGCTGCTCCTTGACGAGATCGCGGGTGGTCTCACCGACATGGAAGTCAACGAACTGACCACGATCATCCGCGGACTTCGAGACGAGGGTATCGCAGTCCTTTGGATCGAGCACGTGGTGCGAGCCCTGCTCTCCACCGTCGACCGCCTGCTCTGCCTGGCTGGGGGCGTGGTGGTCGCCGATGGTGAACCGCAGACGGTCTTGGCGTCCGATGAAGTGCGAGCGGTATACCTTGGCGGAAAGATCATCAATGAGGTCTTGCCCCAGTGAGCGATGCCCTTCTCGACGTTCGAGGACTGACGGTCCACCACGGGCAACTGTGCGCGATTGACGACGTGAGTTTCAGTCTGGTCGAGGGCGAAGTGCTCACCATGATCGGCGCCAACGGCGCCGGGAAGTCGACGCTGCTGCGCACGATCGCCGGCCTGCACCAACCAACCAGCGGATCCATTGAATTCAACGGCGTGGACATTGTGAAGATGCGGCCGCATCGACGTGTCAACCTGGGCATTTCGCTCGTGCCCGAAGGGCGCCGTCTCTTTTCTTCGATGACGCTCGAGGAGAATCTCCAGGTCGGTGGATATCGCGCCAGGAAGGGCGCCTTCACCATTGACCGTGTGTACGAACTCTTCGACTGGATGCCTCAGCGTCGCAAACAACACGTGTGGCAACTCTCCGGGGGAGAGCAGCAGGCGGTCGCGATCGGCCGGGCGTTGGTTGCGAATCCCAAGGTGCTGTTGCTCGACGAACTCTCGTTAGGGCTCGCACCCATCATTGTTGAACGCATCTACGCCCTGGTTCCAGAAGTCGTAGCGACCGGCGTCAGCGTTTTGATCGTTGAGCAAGACGTGGCCCAAGGCGTGACGGTGGCGGACCGGGTCCACTGCCTGCTCGAAGGCCGGACGTCGTTGACCGGCGTGCCCGCGGATCTCACCTCGGAGCAGATCGACCACGCGTACTTCGGTGCCGACTTGGCCAAGATGGCGCCTCGCTCGGAGGTGGGCGAATGATTTGGCTGAACGTCATCATCCAGGGCGTGCTTCTCGGGGGCTTCTACGCGCTCTTCGCGTGCGGACTTTCTCTGATGTTCGGCGTACTGAAGGTCATCAACCTGGCCCACGGCGACATGGCCGTGGTGGCGGCGTACGTCGCGGTGTTCCTCACGCCTCACCTCCACATTCCCGAAGTCTGGTCGTTTCTCATCGTCGTGCCGATCTTTGGCCTGATCGGTTACGTAGTGCAAAGGACGTTGATTCAGAAGAGCATCGACCGTGATCCGTTCACGACGCTCCTGGTCACGTTCGGTCTCTCAGTGGTCATTGAGAACCTCTTGCTGGAGGTCTACACGGCCAACGGACAGACGGTGAACATTGGCGCCCTGATCACCAAGTCGTGGCACCCGGCCTCGATCATCTATATCTCCTACGTCTCGCTCGCGGTCCTGGCCGCCGCGGTCCTCGTGCTGGCCCTCTTGCAGCTCTTCCTCTCCTACACGGGGACCGGCCGACTCGTTCGAGCGGTCGCCGACGATCGAGAGGCGGCTCAGTTGAGCGGCGCGAACTACCGCCATATCTTCGGCATCGCCGCCGCGATCGCGTTCGCCACCGTCGCCATGGCGGGAATCGCCTTCGGGATGATGACCCAGTTCGCGCCGACATCGGGTGGTGTCAATCTGCTGTTCGCCTTCGAAGCCGTCGTCATCGGGGGGATTGGCTCACTGTGGGGAACGCTGGTTGGTGGCATCGCGCTGGGTGTGGCCCAGCAGTTCGGCGCGCACCTGAACCCGCAGTACCAGGTCCTGGCGGGCAATCTGCTCTTCCTCGTCGTGCTGGCCATTCGCCCGCAGGGTCTGTTTGGCAAGAGGACGGCACTGTTATGAGCACCACCAACAACGCCGGGCTCGAGCAAAACGGACTCATCGCGGTTCGGCGTTCGACGCACTCGCCGATCTTCACGCTGGTAGGCGCGCTGATCTTGGTGGTCCTGCTGACCGCCGCACCATGGATAGTGCCGGCCGAAATCGCCACGACGTTGATGAACTTCTTCATCTTGGTCATCATGGCGACGATGTGGAACCTTCTCGCTGGCTACGCGGGGATGATCTCAATCGGCCAGCAGGCGTTCGTGGGCCTGGGCGCCTACGCCACGCTCTACTTCGCCCTGAAAGGCGTGAATCCTTTCGTCACGATTCCACTCTCGGCCCTCGCCTGCGCCGTGATAGCCGTGCCGGTGACCTACCTGGTGTTCCGGCTGCGCGGCGGCTACTTCTCCATCGCCACCTGGGTCATCGCCGATACCGCCATGTTGATCATCGGGACGATCGCCATGCTGGGCGGTGGGACCGGCCGCCTGATGCCGGGACTGCAGAACCTGAGCCCGTCCGAGACCGCCCATTACTCATACCTGGCCACGTGGATAGTCGCCCTCGTCGTCGTGGTCGGCACGTACTACCTGCTGCGAAGTCGATTGGGCCTCGTGCTGGCTTCGATACGTGACAACGAGGTCGCTGCGCGAAGCGCGGGAGCGAACGTGAGGTCGGCGCGACGGATTGTATTCGTAGTGGCCGCGGCGGGATGCGGCGCCGCCGGCGCCGTGCTGGCCATCAGCCAGCCCTTCATTCAACCCACGAATGAATTCAACATGCAGTGGGCTGCGGAGATGCTCTTCGTCTCGATGATCGGCGGGCTCGGGACCATTGAAGGTCCAATTATCGGATCGATAATCTTCTTCGTCCTCCAGCAGACCCTCCAGCAACAGGGCGTTTGGTACCTGATCATCTTCGGCACGTTCGCGGTGGCCATTGCCCTTTGGCAGCCCAGGGGCCTCTGGGGTGCCTTTCGAGACCGCTTTCACACCGAACTACTGCCCGTCGGGCACTGGGTGAGGGAGATCAAGGCCGAGTAGCTGGCCCAGGGTGACGAGTTATGTCATTGCTGGGCTCAGAGCATCATCGCGCGTGTCCATCCTCATAATCGACCGGCTGGACCCACTGGCTGGCCTTGGCCGAGCTACCGCGGGGATTCACCGCCGCATGGCCGGGGTATGCACTGGATTAGCAGCACCGTTCGCGCCCCTCCATGTTCGTTAGTAGGATTGAAGGATGCCTTCTCCAAAACCTTCACCTCGTCGCGCCTCGAGCGCGGACCGTCCGCCAGCCGGTGGGCGCAGTGGAGGGGCTCGCGGGGGAGGCCAAGGCAGTTCGTACGGCCGACCCCCACGCGCTGGGGATTCCCGCGCTGGCTACGGCGGACGACCTCCGAGGGATGGCGCGGAACGCCGGATAGATCGTGGAAACGCAGGAGACTCAAGGTCTGCCGCTCCGCGCGGGCCTCGCAGGGACCGCGACGACGCGCCGTCGGACGGACGCCCGCCGTACAGCAGCCGTTCTAGTGAACGTTTTGGCCGTGACGATCGATCAGAGCGCCGTCCGCGCCCGGCGAGTGCCGGGAGAAACGGGCGCCCGTCCGTTCGCCCGGGCGCGCGCGACGAGCGTCCCTACCCAAGTCGCGGTGGCGACGCTCGCACGAGCCGCCCTCCACGCCAGGGTGAGCGCGTCGAGGGCGAGTATGTGGACCGTCGACCCAGCCTGCCGCCT
Source organism: Acidimicrobiaceae bacterium (assembly GCA_003132205.1). Lineage (GTDB taxonomy): Bacteria > Actinomycetota > Acidimicrobiia > Acidimicrobiales > RAAP-2 > RAAP-2. The sequence continues at coordinate 4,140 of PKWY01000022.1, read as the reverse complement.
CGTGACCGTTATGTCTCAAAGCGTGACGCTGCATCATCTCGTCGTCCTGGAGCTCGGCCCGCCCACCGTGAACGCGAGTTAACCCCCGAAGAGATCGAACGTAAGAAGGCCGACGCCTTCGGTCGCGACAAGGGCTGGGGTGGCGTCGCTCGCAAGGGTGGTGCCAACATCAAGTCCACCGGCCAAGCAATGGAAACCACTGCGAGTGCCGGACGCACACCCGACCCGCTTTCGCAGTGGGTCGAAGAGGTGCGCCCAACGAAGCAAGCACCTGAGGCGAAGGCCAAGCCAAGAGTCAAGTACGCACTCCCTGGTGACGTCGCCGCCGACGTCCGCAAGGCGTTCATCGGGTCCGCGTACATGCGCGAAAAGATGGTCATCACGCTCACGCGCGCCGCGGAGGCCTACGACCGCAAGCGCTACGAAGAGGCGCTTCGACTTGGCCGGATCGTCTGTGACGCGACTCCCGGTGTGGCACCGGTCCGCGAACTGACCGGACTGGCTGCCTATCGTGCGGAGCGCTGGAGCATGGCGAAGATCCACCTGCGCGCCCACTTCACCATCACCGGCGACCCCGAGCACCTGCCGCTGGTCATGGACTGCGACCGGGCGAACCATCGTTACCGCGCCGTCGACAAGGCCTTCGCCGAGCTCGAGGAGAGCGAACCGACCGCCGAGGTCCTCGCGGAGGGTCGCATCGTCATGGCGTCGGCCCTGGCGGATCAGCAGAAGTACACCGAGGCCATTGAACTGTTGACGAAGGCCGGAGCGACCAAGCAACTACGCAACCCGTCGTTCCGCCACGTTCGGCTCTGGTACGCGCTCGCCGACATCTTTGACCGTTCGGGCGACGCAGTATCAGCGCGCGAACTGTTCGCCCGTGTCGTCATTGCCGAGCCCGACGCCTACGACGCGCAGGCCCGCCTCGCCGAGCTCGGTTCGACCGTGCCGCGAAAGAACCGCAAACGCCGCACGACCTCAGTCTCGAAGAAGAAGGTCGACTAGGTAAGCGAGGCCAGCGCCGCGTCGAGGGCTGTGGCGTTGCCGTTCTCCAAGCTCACTTGAGGAATCTCCATCAGGTAGGCCTCCTTCGGCAAACTCTGTTGGTGATGGGGCGCGGTGAATGCGTACCAGACCGAGTTCTAAACCGAAGCATCTCCTACACCGTCGACTTCTGATGACGGTTCGGTTGACGCTTCGTCGGGTGCGCCGTTGCAGCAAGACTTTGCTGCGCGGGACTTACCTCCCCTCCACGTCCAGTACCGGAGTCTGTCCCCGGCAGGCCTTGTCGGGCCAGGTTGATGGCCGCGTTGTGATCGCGGCCGAGCGTGAGACCACAGGTCCCACAGTGATACGTCCGTTCGTCGAGGGACAGCGTGGCTTTGACTGTCCCGCATTGACTGCAGGTTTTCGATGATGGGTAGAACTGGTCGACTTTCACGACCGACGATCCGTACCACTTCGTCTTGTACTCGAGCTGGCGGGCGAACTCGGCCCAGGCGGCGTCGGAAATGTGTTTGGCGAGGGAGCGATTCTTCACCATGTCCGCCACGTGCAGGTCCTCGATCACGATCACGTCGTAGTTCTTCGCCAGACGAGTCGTGGTCTCGTGGATGAGGTTCTTGCGGGCGTTGCGAGTAGCAGTGTGGATTTTCTGGACCCGGCCGTTGGCCTTTAGCCACCGATTCGACGGCGCAGCACCGGGTTTCGGCCCCTGCCGTCGCGAAGCGATGCGCTGGGCGTGGACCAACCTCTTCTCCGCCTTCACGAAGTGGCGTGGGTTGGCGACGTCGAGAACGTGCTCGCCGTCCGCGGTGGCCCCGGTGTAGAGGCTCGTGATGCCCACGTCCACGCCGATGATCCTCTCGGGGGCTCGCGTGACGGGAACTTGACGAGTGACCTCGACGGTGAAGGACATCTGCCACTTGCCTGCGCGCTCGGACACGGTGGCGGCCACAATCTTGCCGGTGCCACGCTCGAGGTGACGAAAGAGCTTGCGGGTCGACTCGTAGGTCTTGACTTCGCCGATACGCGCGATGCGCACGTGGTGCGAGTCGAAGAGGCGCACCGCCTGATTCGTGAATCGAACCGAGCCACCCTGGCCCCGCTTCTTGAACGTGGGGAACTTCGCCCGGCCCTTGCGCCAGTTGGCGAAGGCTTTGGAGAGCCGCTGGGCGGCGTCGTTGTAGGTGCTGGCTCCGTTCTCCGACCACCAGGGCGCCAGCTCGTCACGATGCTCGGACCAGAGATTGTTGAGGCCAAAGTGCCCGGTGTCAACCCAGTCGTCCTCGACGACCTCAACGCCCGACTCCTTCTTCGCACGGTTTTCGTCCCAGTTGTCCTTCACCAGACCGAGCAACGCGTTGTAGGCGAAGCGTGACCCGCCGACGTGGCTGCGCAGGAGTTTGGCCTGCTCAGGAGTGGGGTCGATCGCATAAGCGTAGGCCCGGGTGACAGTGCTTTTCGTCGAGGTCGACGTGCGTTCGATAACGGCGGTGGTCATCCGATCAGTATCGTCACCAGGTGTCACATTGACCGCGCCCCATCACCAACAGAGTTTGCCGAAGCTGAGGTGGGCATACTCATCCGTAGTTACCCTCCGACTCTTGACGCGGTCCCAGAAGCTTTCGTCGAACCTGACGTCGGCGCTCAGGAGGTCATGCCCCCTAAGCTCACCAGGGCCCGCGCGTGTTCTATCTCGCCCATGTGGCGAAGGCCATGCTGGTAGACCCAGCACTCGAGGGCGTCGCTTCGCGTGATGCCGCTCTCGCCGCCGACCCGGGCCGAGAACGTGCGATTGATGCCGGGCCCGTAGGGATAGGGAACCACGATATCCGTGAAGGTCGCCGGCTCGATGGACGCCACGAAGTCCTCGGTGGCGTCAAAGACCAAGCGTTGGAACTCGAGGAAGGCCCCGTAGTCGCCGATGCGTTGCTCCATCATCTCGTTTACGGTCTTCGCCTTTCCGTGGTCGTCGATGGCCGAGCCCAACTGCTCGCTCCACGAATCATCGAACTGGGCGGTGGGCCCGCCGGCGAAGAGCAGACTCCCGTCCTCGATGAGCACCTGATGGACCAGGGAGAAGGCGATCGGCAAGGCGCCTTCGAAAGTGACTGTGTTGACCTGCTCGAGGGTCATCGTGGAGCACGCCTCGTAGTAGAGCGAGTGCATGGCTTGCAGGCGCCGGAGAAGCGAAGATCGGTAGTGAACGTCCATCGGCCCAGTTTGACCTATCGCGAGGAGTGACGTTGGGCGTCTCTCGCCACCGCCAACCGGGCGGGAGTTCGCCAAGATCGATCGGGCATTCTCTTGTAGGATTCGCCCATGGATACTGCCGCACTCTTGGGCGACGATGCGTCGTCCCTTCTAGACCACAAGGCCACCGCGTTCCCGAAGGAGTTGCTGACCCTGCCCGGTCCGGACTACCTGCAGGACGTCGTCACGCTGACCGACCGGACTCCGACGGTGCTGCGTAATCTCGGCGCCATCTACAACCACGGCCGCCTCGCGGGGACGGGGTACCTGTCGATCCTGCCGGTGGACCAAGGCATCGAGCACTCGGGCGCCGCCAGCTTCTCGCCGAATCCCGAGTATTTCGACCCGGCTCGGCTCTGCGACCTCGCGATCGCCGCGGACTGCAACGCCATTGCCAGCACGCTCGGAACGCTCGGAGCGGTGTCACGGCGCTACGTGCACCGCATCCCGTTCATCGTGAAGATCAACCACAATGACCTCCTTCGCTACCCCAACACCTTCGACCAGCGGATGTTCGCGTCGGTCCAGCAGGCGGCCGACCTCGGCGCTGTTGGTGTCGGAGCGACGATCTACTTCGGTTCCGAAGGCTCAATTCGTCAGATTGAAGAGGTCTCCCGGGCCTTCGCCGAGGCCCACCGAGTCGGCATGTTCACGGTGCTCTGGACGTACCTGCGAAACGACGCCTTCAAGACCGCCGAGGCGGACTACCACGTGAGCGCGGATCTCACGGGCCAGGCGAACCACCTGGGCGTCACCATCGAGGCCGACATCATCAAGCAGAAGCAGCCCGAGAACAATGGTGGCTACAACGCGCTTCACTTCGGCAAGACCAGTCCTCGCGTCTACGCGGAGTTCACGACCTCCAACCCGATCGACCTCACCCGT
>PKWY01000041.1 GCA_003132205.1 Acidimicrobiaceae bacterium | reverse complement strand
AGAAAGACATCCGGCCGGATGTTGGAGGCCTCAAGCAACCTGAGGCCGCGGAAGAGATTGTCTCGTGGGTGAACGCCAGGAGAGAAGGTCCCGGCGTATGTTAGGTGAACGTCGGAGATCTGAATTATGAGATATGAAGCCAACGAGACCGCCTTTCATGAGGGTTTCCGGTACTAGTGAATCTGGCTGGGGCATGTTCGCCAAAGGTTCACCGGGGCGATTCGACCGTCATGCCTGCCTGAAGTGCGGCTGAGCACAGCCGACTGTCGTAGGCGACAAATGCGCTTAAGTGGGCCTTGATCGACAGCGCACTCGCTAGATGAATAGCGTCCAGGCTCCGCAAGTCGTTCGGGGTGACGAATGCGGCCTGCTCAATGACGGCACGGTCCACCGGAAGGAGGTCGATTCCTCCGAGAAGCAGATTGGCGGTCCCGACCGCAGCTTCATCAATTCGTCGGCAGGTTCGAAGAAGCTCGACTATTGACACGTCACTACTGATCTTGGGCACCTCGACCCTCTCGGCCACCCACTGGGCTAATGCCGAACTTTCGTCCTCTTCGAACACCAGTTTGACGAGAGCGGAGGTATCGAGGTAGATCATGCGAGACGGTCCTGGCGAAGTCCGGAGAGGACTTCCGATGCCGTCCCTTCTCTACCAGCCGAATGACGGCGCTCCGGCAATTGGAATGACGTTTTCGCTGGCGCAAGTCGACCGGTCGAGATGAGGCGATCTCGCTCGGTGGCCGTTGAGGTGGGGGATACGAGAAGAGCGATGAGTTTCCCCCGTTCGGTCACCTCGACCACTTCACCGGCCTTCACCTTCGCTAGGTAGCGGCTGGCGTGCTGCCGTAACTCTCGAATTCCGATCCGGGTCATTGAGCAAGTGTAGCACAGTATGTGCTACAACGTCGCAACTGGATAACCCATTGCGGATATCTTGGGGGCAAGGCGCCGTATCGAAGAATGGAGCTTACCGGAGCGAGAACGCCATTCCAGAGATCATTCAGCGCCCCCGGCAACGTTGGGAAGCAGTGACCCGGCAGATAGTTGAGGAGCGGTCGGAGCGGAGGTTAAGACCTCAAGACTCTTCGAAGAACTCGTCGAGGGACTCGGAAAGGTTTGAAAGCTGTCCGCTAAGGTCCACGGGTGTTGTGAATAGCACAACATTGCACTTCGTCAAGACCGGGATTGAAAGTGGTAACGAAAGTCCACCCACGATCGGGTTCTCCTCGCAGTTCGACAACCGGCTAAATCAATCTGCAATGATGACGAAATGTCCGAACTTCGTGAACTACTCATTGCTGCTGCGTCGCGAGTCGCCGACTACCGGGAAGCAACTACAGAACGACCCGTCTTTTCCGTTTTCGATTTCCCGGCTCTGCGTGCAGCACTCGGCTCAATGCGTGATGGACCGACCTCAGCTGATGCCGTCATCGAGGACCTGGCAAGCATCATCGAGCCGGCGCTCGTGGGATCGACTGGTCCTCGCTACTTCGGATTTGTGATCGGTGGTGCACTGGATGCAGCGACCGCAGCGGACGTACTAACCACCGGCTGGGACCAGAATGCGTTCAATGCGATTACGTCACCAGCCGCGGCGATAGTTGAAGACGTAGCCGGCACTTGGCTGAAAGAGTTACTCGGTTTGCCGAGCGACGCGTCGTTTGGATTCGTGACAGGCGGACAGGCTGCTAACACTGTCTCGCTCGCAGCGGCACGCCACCACGTACTAGCAAAAGTTGGATGGGACGTCGAACGTGACGGGCTGAACGGCAGTCCGCGAGTACGAGTAGTGGCAACTGGCGAGCGGCACGCCACCATCGACATGGCGCTGCGCCTTCTAGGTTTCGGCGCCGGCACGCTAGAACCTGTCGCCACCGATTCACAGGGAGCGATCGATGTCGCTGACTTGGCCTTCATCTTGAAGAATTCGCCGCCAGGCCCAACCATCGTGTGTCTGCAGGCCGGCAACGTAAACACAGGCGCCTTCGACGATCTTGCAACGGCGATCGCGATGGCACACGGTCACGACGCGTGGGTTCATGTCGACGGAGCATTTGGCCTCTGGGCCGCGGCTAATCCGCCCACCCGCCACTTAGTTGCTGGAGTGGAGTTGGCTGATTCCTGGGCCACCGACGGTCACAAGTGGCTGAACGTTCCCTACGACAGTGGCTACGCTTTTTGCGCTCACCCCGCAGCCCACGCCGCCGCCTTGTCGTACTCTGCCGCTTACGTGAAGGGGCAGGGCGAAGGCGACCTTCGAGCACCCGGAGACTTCGTCCCCGAATCCTCGCGACGGGCGCGCGGGTTCGCCACCTGGGCCGCGCTACGCCAGCTGGGTCGCCATGATCTCGCGGAGCTGATCGAACGATGCTGTGCGCTCGCCCGCCGCTTCGCCGAGCAATTGATGCTGATAGAAGGTGTGACAATCCTGAACGACGTCGTTCTTAACCAAGTGCTAGTCCGCTTTGGCAATGACAACGAGACCGAACGGGTTATTCGGGCCATCCAGCATTCGGGCGAGTGTTGGATGGGCTCCACGTCGTGGCACGGTGTGCGGGCGATGCGTATCTCGGTGTCGAATTGGCGAACATCCGAAGCTGACGTCGACCGCTCAGTTCAGGCGATTCTGGCGGCGCTGTCGACAGGTTGAGCAAATTGACTCCGGAGGTGCACCGAGGGTCCATTGTCGCTACCATTCAGCGTCCGGGTAACGGTGAAAAGCGGCAATCCTAGTAATTAGGTCGAGATCTGTCCCGCGTTCGACGTTGTGGCGTCAAGGAACGTCGATGAGTTCATCGAGACCCTCGAAAAGGTTTGAAAGCTGTCCGCTAAGGTCCACTGATTGAAGCCCTTTTTGAGTCGCTCCTGTCATTTATTACCGCACTCCTTTCCTTCGATCTACGGATGGAAGTCTTGACTTCTTCCCTTGAGTAGTTCGTGACCTCGGGATTCGTGATTGCAAGGACTGCTATGGGCAAGAGAGGGTGCTTGAACCCTCTCAAAATGGTTGGCACTCCTCGGGCGGATTCCAGTGCAGTTGGGCGACACGTTCCGTGTTGACGTAGCCGTGGTCGGCGAACCATCGGGCGGACTCGTAAAGCGCCATCGCCGCCGGCCGAGATCGGTAACCGAGCTCGCCTCTCGCCCTCGAGTCGTTGAAGGTCATGGTGGTCGACGCCATCCGGGCGGCCTCCAAGGAAATCCGTGGTTCGCGGCGCAAGAGGTCGCCCTCTATGAATTGGGAGAGCCGTCCGGCGATCATGGGAAAGGCGGACGGGAAACGCCGCTCGGCCGGGGGAAGCCCGGTTACTTCCGACAGGATGCTCAGGAGTCGGGCCATGGAGATGTTTTCGCCCCCGCATATGTAACTGCGACCCTGTGAGCCCTTCTCGAGCGCCAGCAAGTGGCCCGTGGCGAGGTCGTCGACGTGGGCCACGTTCATCGCGGTCTCCACGAAGCCGGGAATCCGGCCGTTCAGATAGTCGAGGACGACCCTGCCCGATGGCGTAGGGCGATGGTCAAAGGGACCGTGCGGCATCGTGGGCAGCACCAGGACCAATGGAGCGCCCTGGGCGGCGAGACGAAGTACTTCATGCTCGGCCACGTACTTGGTCTGTTTGTAGTTACCGTGGAGATGCGAGAGGTCGGCGACGTCATCTTCGTTCGATGGCTGTCCCGCCTTGGTCTTCCAGAGGCCCAGGGTGGCCACCGTCGATGTGTAGACGATGCGCTCCACGCCGGCCTGGACTGCGGCGCCGATGACGTTTCGGCTGCCGTTGACGTTGACGGCGTAGAAACTCGCGGGGTCCTTTGGCCAAAAGCCGAATTTGGCGGCCAGGTGAAAGCAGAAGCGTGCGCCGTCGAAGACACCCTCCAAATGCTTCGCGATGGTGACGTCGACGTCACGACACTCCACGTCGAGTCCGTCGAGGTTCGACCGGGTGGCGCCGGGCTCCAGCAGTGCCACGACATCGGCGCCGCGGCCCAGTAGTGCTCGGGTGACGGCCGAGCCGATGAACCCAGCCGCCCCGGTGACCACAACACGGTCGCCCCTGTCCAACTGGGTCACGATGGGACCTGTACGCTCGACGACGAACGGGTCCGCTTGAGCGCCCCCCGGGCCATCGTCACGCCGAACTCCATCAGCCAGCCGCTGCTCTTCTCAGCGTCACCAAGTAGTTCGTCCAGGGCATCGACGAAGAGGTCAATCTCGGCCTCGCCCGCGATTAGTGGCGGCAGCAGTTTGATCACGTTGACGTTGTCTGCCGCCACCTGGGTCAGGATTGAGTAGCGGTGGAAGAGGGGAACGACCACGGTTTGGGAGAACATGGCGGTGCGGGTGGCCTCGATCGCGCGCCAGCGTCGGCGCGCTGCGCGAGAGGTTGGAGGGCCGAAGGCGACGCCGATCATCTGTCCCCGGCCGCGCACCTCGTGCAGAAACTCGTGGCGGGTCGCCAGTTCTTCGAGCTTCGCTCGCCACACCTTGCCCATGGCCTCGGCGTGCTCGACGATGCGTTCGTCGTCGAAGACCGACAACGTGGCGAGCCCGGCGACCATGGCCAGTTGGTTGCCCTTGAAGGTGGTCGAATGGACCATGGCTCGGTCCATCGAGCTGTAGACGCTTCGAAAGATCTTGTCACTGGCCAGCATTGCGGCGACTGGCACGTAGCCCCCGGAGAGGGCCTTGGAGACGGTGATGATGTCCGGGGTGAGGCCGTAGTGCTCGAAGGCGTAGAACTTGCCTGTGCGTCCGAGGCCCGTTTGGACCTCGTCGCAGATGAGAAGTGCGCCAGCGTCGCGCGTCGCGACTTCCAGTGCTCGCCAGCGTTCACCTTCGAGCTCGTAGACACCCTTGCCCTGGATGGGCTCGACGATGAAGGCGGCGACGTCGCCGAGGCGAAGCTCCCTGGTCAGCGCATCGAGATCACCGAAGGGAATTTCCGTCGCGCCCGGCAGCAGCGAGCCGAAGCCACTCTTGAACTCGGCGGACCCGTTGAGTGCGAGCGCTCCGGTGGTGAGTCCGTGAAACGCGTGAGCGTGATAACAGATGCGGTTGCGACCGGTACTGGCCCGGGCGAACTTGATGGCGGACTCTACCGCCTCGGATCCGGAATTGCAGAAGAAGGCCCGCTCGATCCCCTCGGGGCTGCGGGTCACCAGTTGCTCGGCCAGCAGTCCTGGTAGCAGGGCGCAGTCCATTTGGGCCATGTTGGGCAAGTCGGCGTCGATCGCTTGGCGCAGCGCGTCCTTGATGACGGGGTGGCTGCGTCCGAGCGCGAAGACGCCGAAGCCGCTCAGCATGTCGAGGTAGCGCTTGCCTTCGTTGTCGTAGAGGTAGCAGCCCTCGCCGCGCTCGTAAAAGCGATCGAAGCCGAGCGTCTTGACCACTTTGGCTAACTGGGGATTTAGGTACTGTGAGTGGAGCGTGAAGTTCTCTCCGCGACGTTGCTCCATCAGTTCAGCGAGGTTAAAGGGCATGGTCCTCCTTCGACTGTTGGCTTCAATCTAGGTCGGCGCAGTTGGGTGCAGGCGTGACGCCCGAGAGGTTGCTCGCCGGGCGCCGAGACACGGTTGGCGTCCGTCAGGACCGTAGGCTCGGGCGGTGGTCATCTGCATGGCACTTCTAGCCGCCTTCGCCAACGCCGTCGCCAGTGTGTGCCAGCGGCTAGGGGTTGAGGATGCGCCGTCGACCAAAGGCCCCTCGATGGGGCTCGTGCGCCACATGGTCCGCCGCCCGGTGTGGATCATAGGTTTCGTGATCATGGCGCTGGGCTACGCGTCCCAGGCGGTGGCGCTGCACCTGGGCGGACTCAACGTGGTCCAGCCGTTGATGGTCAGCGAACTGGTCATCTTGGTGTTCGTGCTCTGGCTGTGGTACTCCACGCCTCTGCGCCCGCGCGATCTGGTGGCGGCGCTCTCGACGGCACTCGGTCTCGGCGTGTTCTTGTTCGTCTCGGCTCCAAGCGCTGGGACGAGGGTCCCTGACAACTCGCTCTGGCTCGCGGTGGGGGTGGTCGTGGTGCTCGTCGTGGCGCTGTCTGTCATCGTCGGCTCGAGAGGGCCGGCGTGGTGGCGAGCCGTGGTCCGAGGCGCCGGGGCGTCGGTGGGTTTCGCGCTCTTGTCAGCGGTGACCAAGTCAATGACCAACCTTCTGGTCACCGGGTGGGGTGCGCTCTTCAGTTCCTGGCAGATCTACGCGCTGGCCGTCATCGGGCTGGGCTCGTTTCTCATTATGCAGAGTGCCTTCCAAGTGGGGCCGTTTACCGCGTCGCAGTCGTCGCTGATTCTGGTGAACCCATTCGTCTCCATCGCTATCGGCTACGTGCTCTACGGCGAGAGCCTTCGTGGCGGCTCGCTATACACGTCCCTTGAGGTGCTCTCCCTGGTGGTGATGGTGCTCGGCGCGCTGGGGCTATCCACGTCGTCGCTTGTCGCCGGCGTGCACGAGGGGATGCCCGGCACGCACCTATTGAAGGGGCGGGGTCGCTACGCGCAATGGCACGAGGTTCGGTCAAACCCGTAGTTGGGGCCTCGGCAGTCGCCATTTGCTCGAGTCCTGACATCGATACAGGGCCAGCGGCTATAACTACTGGGCATGTGTGAAAACGTGATCCCGACGAGTTTCACCCCGATAGATCGTCCGGTGCGCGCCGCCTTCGTGGGTCTGGGTCGGATCTACGACCTCAACGTGCGCGGTTACCTGGACAATGATGACGTGCAGGTGGTGGCCATCGTGGACCCCAGCCAAGATCGACGGGCCCAGCGACAGGTCGACTGGCCGGAGGCCCGCGCTTTTGGCTCGGTGAACGAACTGGCCGCGAGCGGTCTGGGCGTTGACGCCGTGGAAGTTCTGTTGCCAATTGCTGTGCACGAACAGGGCGTCACGCAGTGCCTTAATGAAGGGTGGCACGTCAACCTGCAAAAGCCCTTCGCTAACGACCTGCCCAGCGCTCGGCGGATGATATCGACGGCCCGCCTTAATGGTCGCCAACTGCGGGTAATGGAGAACTACCTCTTCTACG